>DASZPS010000025.1:0-41950 GCA_035549955.1 Lacunisphaera sp.
CGCAGGCACGGGATCACTCACCGATACGGACTCATGCAGTTGGTGGGCGTCGGTTTCCACACCGACGCCAGGTTCGCACGCCTCGTGAGTCCTTGTCGTCGATATGGAAATCGACGACCACCTTTCGGTCGGTTCGCTACCAAGCGAAACGGCGCTTCAATTGCATGATCCGGGCTGAGTTCCATGTGGCCGGAGTCGCTGATCCCGGTGTTTGGACTGGCTGGAGGCTCACCGGGGGCAACGACCCCGGCTACAACGGCCTAGAATCCAAAGTTAAACCGCAGGACATGCGTCCAGTCCGCGGACCCTTTGGCAATGCCCTTGTACATGGCGTAGTCCCACCAGCTGGTGTCGGAGACGTAAAACAGTGCGCCCCATCCGAGCTGTCCTTCAGCTGGTCCCCCGCCGGATGACTTGCCCAAGGTGGCTTCGCCATAGAGTCCAATCCGCTTGGTGAACTGGCGGCTCAGCGCTGCCGAGGCATACCAATTGGTATCGTAACCGGTGTCCGCATCGTTGCGGAGAAAGTCCAGCTCAGCCATGGCGTACATGGTCACTTCACCCGGCAGCGTGGTACTCCAGGGAACAACGACACCGCCTTCCACCGAATCATTGCCAAACGCGGCCGAACTGGTCGGAAGCTTGATGTAGGGAATGACCGCCACGGCCGTGCTGCCTTGATCGTAGAAGCGCCACTTCGTCCGCACGTAAACATTGCCCACGCCGCTGTTGCGCTCCGTAAAGCCGCTGATTTCGACCTTTTGGCTGAAAAACAACTCGGCGCCGAGCTGGATGTCCCAGTTCTCGGTCAGCCCGGTGGACAGGAAAGTGGAAGCCGCGCCGAATAGCGTGTATTTGGAATCGCCATCCTTGTCCAGGGACAGGGTCAGCGCGTCCATTTCGAGCAGGAAGCGGCCGGGTTTGACCGTCGTGGGCCATTCGGTGATCTGGCCGTGCGATGGAGCCGCAAGGCCAAGGAGGTCCACCAGCAGGAGGACAAAGAGGGAGAATCTGCGCACGGCCGTGTCTCTAGCAATACGGCCGACCCTGCCAAGACTTTAGGCGTTTGGCCCAGTCCAGACGGGCTGCGACCTCAGGTCCTTGGCTGGAGCGGTAGAAAAAATTCCCGGTCACCCGTAAACCACACGCTCCCCCCCAGCTGGCGCATCCGGGCGTCAACAAGCCTCCCGCGAAACGCTCCTACCAGGAAATCAGGCAGGGGCAGGCTCAGCGGAAAATACTCCCCGGCGTCCCAATCCACCCAGACCAAATCGGCCGGCTGGCCGGTCGTGCGGCGCCAGAGGAGATCCCATCGATCCGTGCCATGGCCGAGGTGAACATATCCCCGAGACTCCGGAAAAATCGGCAGATCCAGATCCCGGCGGAGCAGGGAAACCTTCTCCGCGCACGCCTGGATATTCCCCACCAGTTCGACATTGGGCAACCGCGAGGCGGGATTGAAGAGAATCAGGTTACCAAACCAACCGGTACCGACTTGGGAAACGAGTGCCTTGAAGTCCAAAGGAAGAGCCAGCCCCAGCGATGCCTCCGCCTTTTGCCAATCCCCGGCCTGCGGCTGCTCGAACAGGGCCAGCCCTTTGATCAGTCCGGAAATCTCGGTCACAATCCAGTTCAAGCCTTGGGGTTGACCCGGGGCAATCCTCCTCTTTCGCCCGCCCGGCCCCGCCTTCCGTC
Organism: Lacunisphaera sp.; assembly: GCA_035549955.1. Classification (GTDB taxonomy): domain Bacteria; phylum Verrucomicrobiota; class Verrucomicrobiia; order Opitutales; family Opitutaceae; genus Lacunisphaera. The sequence goes on from DASZPS010000025.1 coordinate 1,696, forward strand.
TTGTCACGGTTCGCCGGCCGGTGCATCCCTCGGGTGCATGTCGCAGAACCTCGCGCGCTCGATCTTTGTTCTCACGATCGTTTTCTTCGGCGCGTTTTTCCTCTGGCCGATCCTGCAGATCCTGAAGGGCGGGTTCATCGACGCGGACGGGAAACTCACCTTCGCCTACCTTGGCAATCTGCTCACGGATCCGATCTACCTGGGTGGCCTGGCGAACTCCTTCCTGTTGGCGCTGACGACCACCACGTTTGCCCTGCTCATTGCCCTGCCGCTGGCGTTTGTATCGGACCGCTTCCTTTTCCCGCTCAAGGGCCTGCTCGGTTCGTTTGTCCTGGTCCCCATGATCCTGCCGCCCTTCGTCGGCGCCATTGGCATCAAGCAGATCCTCGGGCAGTATGGAGCGCTCAACTCCCTGCTCATCCAACTCGGAGTGCGGCCGGAAGGCTGGACCTTTGACTGGCTCGGCGCGAACCAGTTTCTCGGCATTGCCCTGGTCAATGCGTTTTCCCTCTACCCAATCATCTACCTCAACGCGGTCGCCGCCCTGGCCAACATCGATCCCGCCATGGAAGAAGCGGCCGAAAACCTCGGCTGCACCGGCTTCCGCCGCTTCTTCAAAATCACGCTGCCGCTCATCAAGTCCGGCCTGTTCGCCGGCGGCACCATCGTCTTCATCTGGGCCTTCACCGACCTCGGCGTGGCGCTCATTTTCGACTATGCCCGGGTCACGTCGGTGCAGATTTTCTATGGCTTGAAGGACATCGGCGGCAATCCGTTCCCCTACGCGCTCGTCGCGGTGATGCTCGTCAGCTCCGTGTTGTTTTATGCGCTGGGCAAGGGGCTGTTCGGGCGCGACAGCTATGCCATGATGGCCAAGGCCACCTCCTCGGGCGGGCCGCAGCTGTTGCCGCAAGCCAAGGCCTGGTTCTGCACCGCGCTCTTTGCCGGCGTGACCTTCATCGCCATCCTGCCCCATGTGGGTGTCGTGCTCGTCGCCTTTTCCAACGACTGGTACGCCACGGTGCTGCCGCGCGATTTCAACCTCGAGAATTTCCGCATCGCCCTCGGCCACGACCTCACCGTGCCCGCGATCGCCAACAGCCTGAAGTACGCGAGCATCTCCACGCTCATCGATCTCCTGCTCGGGGTCGCGCTGGCTTACGTCATTGTCCGCTCCAAGGTCCGGGGCCGGCAGATCCTCGACTTCCTCTCGATGATGCCGCTGGCGGTCCCGGGACTGGTGCTGGCTTTCGGCTATCTCGCGATCGGCAACGTGGTGTCCGGCATCCAATCCAACGCCTCGTGGGCACTCTGGCTGAAGGAGAACCTGGTCGCAGTAAACAACCCGACCATCCTGCTGATCATCGCCTATTCGATCCGCCGCCTGCCCTACGTGGTCCGTTCCGCCGCCGCCGGTTTCCAGCAGACCAGCGAGACCTTGGAAGAGGCCGCGCAAAACCTCGGCTGCCCGCCACTCAAGGCCGTGTTCAAGGTCACGCTGCCGCTCATCCTGGCCAACCTGATCGCCGGCGGCCTGCTGGCCTTTGCCTTCGCCATGCTGGAGGTTTCCGACTCGCTCATCCTCGCCCAGAAACAGGCCTATTACCCGATCACGAAGGCCATCTATGAGCTCTTCCAATTGCTCGGGGATGGCAAGTTCATCGCCTCGGCCCTCGGCGTCTGGGCCATGGCTTTCCTCGGCATCACGATCACCGGGATGACCATCCTCCTCGGAAAGAAACTCGGGGCGATCTTCCGGGTGTAGCCACTGGGTTTTTCCCGCGGATAACAGGGATGATCTCGGATAATCTTCAGCAAGCCGTCGTTCTGAGCGAAGCGAAGAATCCAAGCAGACCTCTGCAGTTCCTCTGAACTTGGATTGTTCGCGTCGCTCAGGATGACGAATTCAATATTTCTGTGTGTTCCGTGAATTCTGTGATTCATCTCCCGTCCGCTGCCTTCTGTCATCAGTCCCCTGACCCGTCATGCCCTACCTGATCGCCGTCTCGCTCCTTTGGGCCTTCTCGCCGGGTCTCACCAAGCATCTCACGAACGGCCTCGAACCCAGCTTCATCGCCGCCGCCCGGCTCGGGCTCGCGCTGCTGGTTTTCCTGCCCTTTCTTCGCTTCAAGGGACTCACGCCCCGCCTCGCGATCCAACTCATGGGCATCGGGGCCGCGCAATTTGGCCTGATGTACCTGGCCTACAACGAGAGTTTGCGCCGCCTGCAGGCCTACGAAGTGGCCCTGTTCACCCTCACGACGCCCGTGTTTGTCACGCTGATTGCCGATGTGATGGACCGGCAGTTTCGCACGCGTGCCCTGGCCGCCGCCCTCCTCGCGGTGGGCGGCACGCTGGTGATCGTCCTGCGCCCGCAGGAAATCCGCCCGACCCTCACCGGCCTGGTCCTGGTGCAGCTTTCCAACCTCGCTTTCGCCGCCGGCCAGGTCGCCTACCGGCGCCTTCGCGCCGCCCAACCCGGACTCCGCGACCGCGACATTTTTGCGCTGCTTTACGCCGGGGCCTTCGTCACCGCGGCGGTGGCAATGAGCCTGGGCGGCAATTATGACGTCGTTCTGAAGATACCTCAGCTCCTCGTCCTGGTCTATCTTGGGGTGGTTGCATCGGGCATCGGCTTCTTCGTCTGGAACATTGGCGCCACGCGTGTCGGCTCGGGCATCCTCGCGGTGATGAACAATGCCAAAATCCCACTCATGGTCGCCTGCTCGTTGCTGTTTTTCCACGAATACGCCGACCCGGTCCGTCTCTTCATCAGCCTCGTCCTCTTGGCCACGGCCGCGTGGTTTGCCGAAAAACGCTGACCTTCTGCCATGGACGAAGCTCCTCGTTGTCCCAGCTGTGGCGGCCCGCTCATCCAGAAAAACCGGGGGGTACTCCTCGGCGTCGGCACGGCGCTGGTTTTGTTCGCGATGTTACCGATGGTTTCTCCCTGGCTGTGGTTTCCCGCGATCGTCGGCGGGTTGACGGGCGCCTACCTGGTCGTCTGGGCGGCCAGGGCAGATGGCCGTTGGTGCCGGCAATGCAAGAGTCCGCCGTGGACCCAGCCAAAGTCATGAACCTGATTTTGACCAGGGACCGGCTCGCGATTTGCCAGCTGCCCCACGACGCCGCCCACCCCGTGTGGGCCACGAGCGCCGGGGCGTTCTTCTCCATCACCCGGACCAATGAGGAGCTGTCCATCGTCTGTCGCGAAGGCCTGGCCCCACCGGACATCAAACAGGAATCCGGTTGGCGCGCCTTCAAGGTCGAGGGGCCGCTCGACTTTGCCCTCACCGGCATCCTGGCAGCGTTGCTCGACCCACTGGCCCAAGCCGGCATCAGCGTCTTCTGCGTCGCCACCTTCAACACCGATTACGTGCTCGTGAGGGACGCGAGCGTTGACGCGGCAATCAACGCATTCCGGGAGGACGGACACACGGTGATCGTCGCCTAAACCAGCGAGATGAGCGTGGGAGCGTCCATGGGTCCCGGCGGCACTGAGGCGGCCTCGACCTGGACCGAGCGTGCCTGGCCCCGACCAGATGATTCCGGAGGCATTTTCCCTTTGCGACGAAAGCACCCGTTGGGTTGAATAACGACATGTCTGATTACGAAGCTCCCGCTTTCCTGACCGACTTGCTCCAGGCCAAGTCGCCCTCCGGCGCCGAGGCGCAGGCCCAGGCCGTCTACGACAAATACGTCAAGCCCCACGCCGACGCCTACGCCAACGACGCGCTCGGCAACCGCCTCGCCTCGCTCAACCCCAAAGGCGACCCAACGCTCATGTTGGCCGGGCACATGGACGAGCTGGGGCTCATGATCATTTTCGTCAACAAAGACGGTTTCCTATACTTCGATACCGTGGGCGGCCACGACTTGAGCATCATTTCCGGCCGCCGCGTCATCATCCAAACCGCCAAGGGACCGGTGAAGGGCGTCACCGGCAAGCGCGCGGTCCACTTGATGGACGAGGAGGATCGCAAGAAGGTCCCGAAGAAGCACGAGATCTGGATTGATATCGGCGCCCGCTCCAAGGCCGACGCCCTCGCGCGAGTCGCCATCGGCGACGTCGCCACCTACGACCATGAATTTGAACTGTTGACGGGGAGCATCGGCACCGCCCGGGCTTTCGACAACAAGGTCGGGGCCTACATTGTCGGTGAAACGCTCGTCCGCCTTGCCCGCGAAAAGGCCAGGCTGGCCGCCAAGGTCGTCTCGGTCGCCACCACGCAGGAGGAAATCGGCACGCGCGGCGCGCAAACCTCCGCCTTCGCCGTGGATCCGCACGTCGCGCTCACGGTCGACGTCGGCCATGCGACCGATCACCCGGATTGCGACCACCGCAAGTTTGGCGAGACCAAGCTGGGCGGCGGCCCGATCATCTGCCGCGGTCCCAACATCAACCCGAAAGTCTTCGCGCGCTTGGTCGACTGCGCGAAAAAAGCCAAGATCCCCTGCCAGATCGAAGCCGACCCCCGGCCCACCGGCACTGATGCCCGCGCCATCCAGATGGCCCGGGGTGGCGTGGCCTGTGGGTTGGTGTCCATCCCACTGCGTTACATGCATACGCCGAGCGAGATCGTCGACCTCAAGGACGTGGAGAACTGCGTGAAGCTCTTCGCCGCCTTTGCGAAATCCATCGGCAAGGACGAAAGCTTCAACTGGTGATTTGGTTCGAACGTGGGAGGGGCTTGATGCCCCGACAGGCTTCGAGCGCGAACGGTCGGGGCGTAAAGCCCCTCCCACACGCGACTCACGCCGCGTTCTTGTCGGACGTGGCGCCGCGGCCGGGCTTGCGGAGCTGCGGCTTGCTGCGGCCCTCCACGACTGCCTGGTCGATGACGACCTCGGTGACGTCGTCGCGCTGCGGCAGGTCGTACATGACCTCAAGCATGATCTTCTCGAGGATGGCGCGAAGCGCCCGGGCCCCGGTCTTGAGCTCGATGGCGCGCTTGGCGATCGCGATGATGGCGTCGCGGGTAAACTTGAGCTGCACCCCGTCCATTGCGAACAGCTTGGAGTACTGCTTCACCATGGCGTTCTTGGTGCGGAGCAGAACCTTCTCGAGGTCCTTGATCTTGAGTTCGTCGAGCACCGAGACGACGGGCAGGCGGCCGATGAACTCGGGGATCATGCCGAAACGGATCAAGTCCTCCGGGGCCACGCCGCGCATCATCTCGTCCGGCGTGAGGTCGTGATCCTTGGAGTTGATGTGGAAACCAAGCGACCGCTGGCCCAGGCGCTTCTTGATGACCTCGTTGAGGCCCACGAATGCGCCGCCGCAAATAAAGAGGATGTTCGAGGTGTTGACCTGGATATACTCCTGGTTCGGGTGCTTGCGTCCGCCCTGCGGGGGTACGTTGCACGTCGTTCCCTCGAGGATCTTCAGCAACGCCTGCTGCACGCCTTCGCCCGACACGTCGCGGGTGATCGAAACGTTCTCCGTGGTCCGGCGAATTTTGTCGATTTCGTCGATGTAGATGATGCCGCACTCGGCCTTCTTCACGTCGTAGTTGGCGGCCTGGAGCAGGCGGAGGACGACGTTCTCGACGTCCTCGCCGACATAACCCGCTTCCGTGAGCGTGGTGGCATCGGAAATCGCGAACGGCACATCCAGGATGCGCGCGAGGCTGCGAGCCAACAGGGTCTTGCCCGAGCCCGTAGGACCGACAAGCAGGATGTTGCTCTTCTCGACCTCGACATCGCTGAACTCGGCCGGCAGCGAAGCCGCATCCGCGGCGTTGCCATGGTTGGCGTCGAAATTGAGGCGCTTGTAGTGGTTATAGACCGCCACCGCCAAAACCTTCTTGGCGTGATCCTGGCCGATGACGTGGTCATCGAGGACTTTCTTGATTTCGGAAGGCTTGATCAGCCGAAAAGCGGGCTTGGCAGCCGTGCCTTCGGGAGCCGCCGGGGTCTTTACCTCGCGATCGATGATTGTCTTGCAGACATTTACGCAGGAGTCGCAGATGTAAACCCCCGGCCCCGCAATGATTTTGCGAACTTCCGCCTGCGATTTACCGCAGAACGAACAAAGGGTCATGCGCGAGGATTTGGCCATTGTGCTGCGTTATAATCGACCCAAGTCGGGTTTAGTCGAGGGATTTTCCTGCCGGTCCGGATCCGGCTTAAGACGCTCTCAAGCGGCGCTTTGGGTGATTTTTTGAAGGTCCCGGGTGGAGGTGACCACGTGGTCCACAATGCCGTAGGCTTTCGCTTCCTCGGCACTCATGTAGTAGTCGCGATCGGAATCGAGTTCCACCTGCTGCGGGCTCTTTCCGGTATGCTTTGCAATCGTTTCGTTGAGCGTCTTGCGCCAGCGGATGATTTCCTTGGCTTGGATGGCGATATCCGCCGCCTGGCCGCCGGCACCACCGGACGGCTGGTGGATCATCACGCGGCTGTTGGGCAGCGCGTGACGTTTGCCTTTCGTGCCACCAGCCAGCAACACCGTGCTCATGCTGGCGGCCATGCCGATGCAGTAAGTGACGACGTCACACTGCAGGAAATTCATGGTATCGTAGATCGCCATGCCACCCGTGACCACGCCGCCGGGAGAGTTGATGTAAAGGTGGATGTCCTTCTTGGGATCCTCCATCTGGAGGAACAACATCTGCGCAATGACCACGTTCGCCACGCCATCGTCGATCGGGGTGCCGATGAAGATGATACGATCCTTCAATAGGCGGCTGTAAATATCCATGGACCGCTCGCCGCGGCCGGTATTTTCGAGGACGATGGGAACGTAGTAGCTCATGCGGAGGTGTTTGCCGTCTTCAGGGTAGCCTTGGAAATGATAAAATCAAGGGTCTTGTCGAACGTGAGCTGTTGCTGCACGGCGCGCAGATGGTCGCGGTCCTTGCCCAAGTCCTTGGCAAGTTTGTCGGGACGCTGGCCGCTGCGCATGGCCTCGCGCATAAGCCAGTTGTTGAAGTCCTTCTCATCGACCTTGATTTCCTCCGCCTCGGCGATCTTCGCGAGCAGGAGTTGGACCTTCACCCGGGAGACCGCGGCCTTTGAAGCGCCGTCGTACAGCTCCTTCTTGTTTTCCTCGATCTTCTCCTGCGGGATGCCGTTGCGCAGGTTTTCCTCGATGAACTGGCGGAGGAGGCCGTCCCGCTCGGAAGCGACCAAACTTTCCGGTACCGGGAAGTTGCCCTCCAACGCCAGGCGGTCGGTGACCTGGCGACGCTGGGCGGACCGGTTCGCATGCTCTTTCCGCGCGGTGAGCTGGGCCCGGATCTGAGCCTTGAGGCCGGCGAGGTCGGGCACCTGGTGGACCTTGAAAAAAGATTCATCGAGCGGCGGCAGGGCGCGCTCGCGAACCTCCTGCACGTCGATGGCGTAGGCAATCGCCTTGCCGGCCAGGGCCGGGACGGCCGCAAAATCAGCCGGGAAAGTGACCTCGACGGTTTTCTTGTCGCCCGTTTTCAGACCGGCGATTTGCTTCGAAACGCCGGGAAGCAGTCCCTCATTCGCGCCGTCAACCTCCTCCCAGGTTTGCGGGGACGCGGCATAGATCTTTTTATCGCCGACGAGTTCGTCGATCGGCTTGCCGGCCAGCGAGCCGGTATAGCCAAAACGAACATAGTCGCCCTTGGCCGCAGCGCGCTCGGCCACCTTGAAATCCGCCCGCTCGGAGCGCAGGCCCTCAATCACCTGGTCGATTTCGGCCTCGGTGGGCTCGGTCGGCTGGATCTCGAGCACCAAACCCGTGTAGACCGGCAGCTTGATCGTTGGCGTCACATCCACCGTGAGCTTGATGGCGGCCGCGGAGCCAGGCTCGATCGCACCTTCATCGACATCCACGAGCGAAAGGACCTCGAGCTTGGACTGCTCCAAACCATCGCGATAGGCCTTGCTGATGACCTTGCCCTTGAACTCATCCTTCAGCTCCTTGCTGAAACGCCTGGCGACCATCGCGGCCGGCGCCTTGCCTGGACGGAAGCCCGGGAGGCTAACCTGCTTGGTAAATTCGCCCAGCAGGTTGTTGTATTCGCCTTCGACCTCACCCTTGTCCAGGGTGACGGTCAGCGTTTTGCGGGTCTCGTTGATATCGGTGATTTGAACGTTCACAGCGGTAAATTCAGGCGGGATTTCTCAGGGAAAAGAGGTCGAAGTAACTCGCCCCGCCCGAGCCGGTCAAGGCCTCTTTCGGACCGGTGGTGTCCTAGTTTGAATCCCATTCCCACCCAATCCCTTTTGCCACTTCGCCCCAAGGCCGGGATACTGGTTGGATGACGCCCCGCGCCTTCAACCGTCGTTACGATTTCATTGGCCAACTAGCCGCCCCGCCTCCCCTGCCTATCGCCCGGGAGCCCGAACCTCGCGCGGTCAAGCGCCCCAGAGACCCGGCAACCCGGCCCAGCCACCTGAAAGCCCGGCAACGCTTTCCCACCCACCCGCTGACCAAGATCGCCAAGAAGCTCCCGGCAAAGCTGCCACGTCTGCGGCCCGCCGAATTGGAGACCCTAAGCCACGAGGAGCTAAAGGCCCGGTTCCTTCGCACCCTGATTCGCGTCAAGTGGAACCACAAGACCGTCTAGCCCTGATTCGGGCCAAGGTTGGGGGGAGCGTGCTGCCTGCTTATCGGCCCAAGGGGATGCACCGGGCGGCGCACCAATTGCCGGAACGCAAGAAAGTGCACTATTCGCCACCGAATGGGGACAAGGAAGGCCGGGCCACTTGGATTTTTGGACCCATGCAATTTGAGGTGCCTGTCCCGTTTGTCTGGCTCAAGAAGCCGGACCCGAAGCCGCGTGTCAGGGTGCGAACCAAACGGCGGAAGAGAAAACACTATCTGGCTAGGATTGCTGAGCAGTTGCCGGGAAAGTTGCCTGTTATTGCGCCTAGATCAGAAATACTTCCGTCAAATAACCCGCCTTACCCAGCGAATCAATGCCGCTATTCCAAACCCGAATGCGCCGCTGAGAAGCCCTCCTAGCATTGCCACAAACGACATCGTCAACGGCGGTAACCCGGTCAACGACACACCACAGGCCCACAACAAAGCAATCGGAACACCAATCAATAACGCCACCTTTACAGCTGTTACATTCAGAGGGCGAAATTTTGCCGGTCTCGAAATCATTTTGACGCCCACTTTCTCGGTCGTGACAACGACAATGGGGTTGTCGGTAGCAGCAGGCGAATTAACCCAAAACATGAAACTAGCCGTTTCGCCCCGATTCAAGGCGGCCAGATGAAATTCCCGGTTTCTCACAACATACTCATACTGCGGAGTTGTCGTTCTAGTGGCTTCTGGCGTGGCTAAAACGCCTGCAACCGTCTTCTGGAATCCATCACTAAGGAGAAGAGCTTTCCCGCTATCTGCTAGCCCGCCCGTCCCCTCGACAATCGAAAATGGAGCATAAAACGTGAAGAGAAGATCAATGTTTTCGATGTCTCTACTGGATTCATTGACCACCGTAATCTGACAGGAGTGGAGATTAAGCGCCGGTTGGTCGTTGACCAATACGGAAACTTTAGAAGAGACGGGTGCGGCTCCGACCGGTCTGATTGCTTGAAAGACTGCGGTCCATGCGACACTGACCCTGCGCGCGCGAATAGCCGACCAAATGAGCGAAGCAAGAAGGCCGATAGCGCCATAAACCGTCGATTTGAAATCGGGTTTGAGCGATTCCAACAAAGTAAGCGGATCAGCCATAAATTCAGTTTAGTTTCCGTGTATCAGTCTTAATCAATATGCGTTTAGTAACTTGTGTCGGTTCTATTTGATTGAAAATACTCACGTTATAACCGATAATAAGATCATGAACTCAAACACCCAGCACGTTGCACTCGACCTAGAGGTCGTAGAGCCGCGCGAAGAATACGGCTCCACGTCGTTCTTCTTCGACTGCCTTGTTAAGGCGGCCGGTGCTGCGCGTGCTAAGAAAGCCTCTTCAAAGCGTCGATCATCTCGGTCCTCGCTTCGTTTGCGCCAATTCGCTTCCCTTCAAGAAAAGCAGCCTCAAGAAGCCTTGAAAGCCTGACAGCGGGATAAACCTTCATATCGGCGATTTGTTCGCCGAAGTCGCGGGCAATTTGTTTGCCCGTACTTGATACCGAGAGGTCGTTAAGATTCTTAAGTGCAGCAGGGGGCAGAGGAGGCTTTGGCATATGTGAGGGGTTTAGTGCGTGTATGGCCCGCTAACTCACACCCTCGCAGTCTACCCTCCTAGACGCGACTATTTTTTGGCTTGGGCGACAATAGCCGCCTTAACCGCCGTCTGCGGCGACTCAACCGGGGGAATCTCCAAAACGGCTACAACCTCAAGCCCACCCCGCCCATTGGGATAGCCCCACGCATGGGCCTTCTTGGCCTTGGGATGCCCGGCCAGATCGAAAGTCTCGACCTCCCCTTCCCACGCCACCTGCCCTTTGAAAACCTCTTTAACGGGGGTTGTGCCGACGTGTTTGGAGTCGCAGCCGTGAAGCTGCTTAATCGCGTGCCGAATCTCTTCTAGGTAGGTCACTGAGCCCTTTCGACTAGGTCGCTCACGGTCCAAATGCGACTAGAAACACCCGCCGCCATGGCCGGGGTCATGCGGATGGTTTTGTGAATCAGGCAATAGTTGTAGTAACCGTAGTTGAGCCCAATCGCCGCTTGGAAGTGCTCAAACTTCTTGCTGAATGCATTGGTCAACCGGGTCAGGCGGCGGCAATGCATCCGGGTCGTCAGGTTTTGCCTTTCGACATGGGAGGTTGAAACCGTCTCAAGGTCGGGGCTGCCGCTAACCGCCTTCTTGGTAACCGCCGTGACCGGGGGCGGGCTGTAGCGCCGCTGCTGCTCAACGTCGTCCGCGCCGCCATAGACCTTCACGATTTGCCCGTAATCGACGGCATCGCCGAAAGCATCCTCCACCGTGTTCAAATACTGGTTCATGCCGTCCGAGCTGAGCTGAATCCGATTCTTCACCCGCGTGGAGAGGTCATGCACGAACGTGTTTGTGTCCTCCCAATCGCGCTTCCCGACATGGTAGCAGGGAACGAGTTTGGATTCGGGGTCCAAAGCCACGAAAGTCCACGCATCCCCGTAGTTCTCGGGGTTGTCGTTGGGGTCCACGTTGCGCTGTTTCCGGCCCACGAAGCCCCAAATCTCGTCAACTTGGATGTGCTTGCAGTCCAGCCCGCGCATTTGCTCGTGCATGAGCAACCGGCAGGCTTCCCCCACCCGCACGCCAAGGCGCATGATGGTGTCGCGGTGAACGCCCGTCATGCGCTCAATGCTGCGGATGCTGTTGCCTTCCGCCAGCGCACTAATCGCCATGACCTGCTTGTCGAATGAGAGGTGGTTAGCCATTTATTTGATGTATTACATCAATCTTGGGGCTTGCCGTCAAGCGTTTTCCTGTAATACTTTTATTCACTATGCCAAAACGAGGAAGACCCAAGGTGAAGAAGAAGGATTTCAAGAAGCCGTTCCCCATGCGCTTTTCGGACGGGGAGCTTGCCGCGTTCAAACAGGCGGCGGGAGACAGGCCGTTGCGCGAATGGATGCGGCATACCCTCCTTGCAGCCACTCCTGCCTATCAGACGCTCAGCGCCATGCTGGATAAGGCTGTCGGCATTACTCCCCCTGCCCGGGGCACCCAACCTAAAGCTCTGCCCGCTTCAACAAATCGGCTCGCGCCAGCCCCGTTGGCCAATCGTGAAATCGCGACTCAGATTTAGGCCATGTCATCGCAATTACCTCATCACATCTCACGGTCTTTCAGTGCCTCTGATCTTGTCGTTTTCACCGGTGGTGGGTGCCATATCTTCGCCGATGCCTTATGTCGGCTACTTCCAGATGAAAACTATAGCTTGCGCGCTGTGAACAAGCAGAACGGCGTTCATCATGTTTATGCTTATCGCGACGGTTTCATGGTCGATGCGCTAGGAATCAAGAGAGAAGAGGACTATCTGGCGCATTCATGCGGCCAGTATGAGATGAAACTTGTGCCTGCAACCTGCACCAGCGAAGCGCTGTTGAAACCCGTTTCAAAATCGGCGGAGCCGGACGGATACGAACAAAGCGAAATGGGCCTGTGTGTTGACGCAAAACTGCTGGCTTACCTTCGGGCCAAAGCCGAATTGCTCATATGGGATTCACCCGAACGGTATCGCCTTTCGTGTCTGGACCGTGGCAGGCAGATTTTGGGGAATGGCAAGTGAGAAGAAACGGTTTGTCTAAATGGAATCCGGACACGCTGGACAGAACAGGACCCGCTGTCATTCTGCCCCTCGTAAGCAGCGTTCTTTTCCAGAGCCAATTTCCGTGGCATTCCGCTACGGGAGGAAGGAAACATTCAACAAAAGGTTTCGTCATGAAATCCATTTTGAATTTCGGCCTTGAGCGCACCAGCGTCTAACTGGTGACAATCGGGACGGTCGATACCTCCGGCTGGCAGAACAAAGTATGAATGCAGACGGGCTGGATTCTGTCCGCTCGTCACGGCGCATCTTCTCCGCGAACTCTTAGACGGCTAGCGGATTCTTAGCTGGGGAGACCCGGTGACGGGAATAAGTTCAACGAGTGTCCTAGACTAACGGCGGCCTTCTTTGATCCCTCCCAATCCAACGATTGAGAGGGGAAGTCAGAGGAGACACCCGCAGAAGGTGCTCAAGACTCGTCGCCAGCCACTCTGCTCTGAAATTGAAACTCACGCTTTCCCCCCTACGGGGCGGGAACCGAAGCCTATTCTTCTAAGAACGAATGCCGATGATCGCCGCTCCAGTGAAAGCGAAAGGTGACTTCGTCAGTACCGCCTCCCGATAATCCTATAGCAATGGTCAGGTAATACTCGCCGGGAAATTCAAATGAATTTCTCCCATCAGGACCAGTTGACTTATCTCGTCCGATTGTCCCAAGAAGCACAGAATTATCTTCGTTTAAGAGCAAAACATCCAAGTGGTATTTTACTTTCGGTACCATTGGTTTGGCATGCGCTTCAGGGCCATGGCCCGGGTCAAAAGTTAGCTGCCTCGTTTGATTGAGGCGCGACTTACCATCAAGGGTGATTGCGGTTAAGAATGCTCGGGCCTCAAGAGTGTCGATGGCTTCTGATTCCACAATGGCGCGTAAATAGAAACACCGCATGGTTAGATGATTGGCCCGTTCTTTGCATTCTGGAATGTCGCGCCGACAAGCGACTTTGAACTTTGGTCGCATCGTTTCTTGCAGCGCGAGAATTTGACGCGCCAAACCGAAGAGGCAGATAAACATTGCGACGAATGCGCCCTGTACAAAAAGCCATTGCGGTGCTTCGGGGGTGAATGTCCCAAGTCCCCAACATACCAAAGCTATTAGTGCAGTCATCGGGAGAAACCACCCACCCCCAACTAGCCTAATTGGACGCCAAACCTTGTCCCGCATCCATACAATCCATCGCGGCATAGATTGCTGATAGAAAGAGCGGGACATGGGGTCCAGAGTTTTAGCGTGCCAACCTTGCGGCGAAGTTGGCAGAGGGCAGTCCAAATTAGGACACTACCTTCGGACCAAACCGGGCGCGATCCACCTTGGATTTTTGTGCCGTCGCACCCAAGCTTCCTCCCACATGGCTTGCCTGTCCCAAATCATTGCCAATCACGGCAGTATCCTCGTCCTGGACGCCGCCTCCCAACTAGTGCAGGTGGGACTCCGACGCGCCGGTCAGGCGAGTGTTTGGCGCAGGAGCACGACGGAAGCCGGCACCGGGCTGTTCGCCGAGACTCAAACCGTGCTGGCCGAAGCCCGGGTTGCGTTGGATGAGGTCGGGGCATTCGTCTTTTGCGAGGGACCGGGCTCGATGCTGGGGACTCGCATCGTGGCCATGGCCATCAGGACCTGGCAGTTGCTGCGGCCGCGACCGACATACGCCTATCAGAGCCTGCCCCTGCTGGCCCACAACATCCTCCACCGTGGAGTCGCCGGGCCTTTTGCGGTGGTAACGGACGCCCGCCGGGACAGCTGGAATTGCGTCCGCGTTTCTGGAAACGGCGCCGTGCAGCCGCTGCGGCGGTGCCCTTCCACCGAACTGGCCGCGAGCAACGAACCGCTTTACTCGCCGCCGGCATTCCGGGCGTGGACCACCCCGCCGCGACCGTTGCGCGAGTGTCCATACGACGTGGCCACCCTGCTCGAAGCTCACGCGGACCTCGACCTCTTCCACGCCGCGTCCACCCCCGATGCGTTCCAACATGAGGCACCGGAATACAAGAAATGGTCTGCCCAGGCGCACAGCGCCGAGACCGCCCCGCCGCGATGACGTCTTCCGCCCAACTACCCCGCCGCTGCTGGGTCGAGATCGATCTCGCCGCACTTGAGCGCAACCTGAAGCTCATCCGCGCAACCCTGCCGGAGCACATTCGGTACGTGGCCGTGGTGAAGGCCGACGCCTATGGCCACGGCCTGCCGCAGGTCGCGGCGCGCCTCATGCAAGCCGGAGCCGATCTTTTCGCGGTCGCCAATATCGCCGAGGCCATGGCCATTCGGGAGCTCAGCGCCGACTGGCCGGTGCTGCTGCTGAGCCCGGTGCTGCCGGAGGAGGATCACTACCTTGCCTCGTTCGAACTGGCCGCCACGGTGTCATCGCTCGATGAGGTGCGCCGGTTTGATGCCGTCGGCCGAGCCGCCGGCCGACCCGTCTCCGTCCACCTAAAGATCGATACCGGCATGGGGCGCCTCGGCGTGTGGCACCCGGAAGCCGCGGCGGTGCATGGCGCGATCCAGGCCGCGAAAGGCCTCACGCTGGCCGGGGTGTTCACGCATTTTTCCAGCGCCGACGAGGACCCGGCCTTCACCGCGGAACAGCGGCGGCTGTTCCTCGCGACCCTCTCCCGTTTTTCCGGTTTCGATCCCGGCAAGCTCTTTGTCCACGCGGACAACAGCGCCGGCCTCGAGACGACGCCGGGCGAAAGTGCGTTTAACGCCGTGCGCGTCGGACTGCTTCAATTCGGCATCCTGCCCCACCCCCATTCAATGCTCGCCCGGGTCAGGACCGAGCCCGTATTCAGTTTCCACACGCGCGTCGGACTCGTGAAGGAGCTGCCGACCGGCACGGGAATCAGTTACGGGCGCACCGTGAAGGTGCAGCGTCCCACGCGCGTCGCGGTGTTGACCGCCGGCTATGGTGACGGACTCGCCCGCGCGAGCGGCAATCGGGCCCAGGTCCTGATCAACGGCCGGCGCTGCCGCGTCCTTGGCCGAATTACCATGGACCAAACCATCGTGGACATCACCGACGTGGCCGGCCCGGTCGCGTGCGGCGACAACGTGGTGCTGGTGGGGCATCAAGGCAGCGAGGAAATCTCGATCACCGAATTCAGTGACTGGGCGGACACGATCCCATGGGAAACCCTGTGCTCCGTGACCAAGCGCGTGCCGCGCCACTATCGAAACGCCAGCGGCGTCTGAGCCGGGATCATGCAGTTGGTGGGCGTCGGTTTCCACACCGACGCCAGGTTCGCACGCCTCGTGTGTCCTTGTCGTCGATATGGAAATCGACGACCACCTTTCGGTCGGTTCGCTACCGAGCGAAACGGCACTTCAATTGCATGATCCCGACTTAGCGCCATTCGGCCCTGAGCTCGTCGAACGGCAACGCGCTCCATCTTCAGACGGAAATGGCGCGAAGCCGGGGGCGTCAGACTGCAGCACGTCCATCACTACGCCGCCCGCGCGCTCCGCCGGACCACCGGAATGCACGAGACGCCGGCCAGGGCCAGCAGGAGCAGGAGGATGTAGCGAATGCCGGTGAAGGCGGTCTTGCCGACCTTCAGGGTCAGTTCGAGCGGGGCGCCGCCATCGACCTGCAGGCTGCGCGTGAACGTGAGCACGCGGCCGTTTTCGGTCAGGGTGACGTCGATCGCGCCCGGCGCGGGTTCGGCCGCCAGCTGCTGGTCGACGAGGCGCGCGGCGATGCCCTTCAGCGCGGTGTTTTCCTCGGCGGAGTTGCCCGCCAGCATCCGGTCAATCTCCTGCGGATTGAAGTTCAGGTTGTTCCGCATGAGCGGGTTTGCGATCGCCGCCTGCTCGAGCTGTTCGTTGCGGGAGCCCTCGATGCGATTGTCGAGGTAGAGTTTCTGCCGGCGGGTGTTGAGGCCGATGACCGTTTGCTGCGTCTTCAGGTTGCGCAACTGCACCCGGGCGTCCTCGTTCGAGGCCTCGTCGAGCGCATTGGCGTTCGAAACCCGGCTCAGCACTTCGCCCGCCTTCCACTGGTCGCCTCGCTGCAGCAGCGTGTTGGCCTCCTGCAGGAGCGCGACCGCCTGCTGGGCGTTGGCGGAACGACGGGACTCCACGAGTGACTCGTAGTCCTCGATACGAAACGAGCCCCCTGCGCCCTCCTCCTGCAGCCGCAGCCCGCCCTGGTAATCCCGCAGGTCGTAGCCCGGCGGCACCACGACCCGCCAGGTCGCATTTTCCAAGGGAACGTTCAGGCTCGGTGCGACCAGCCCGACCGGCCGACCCGGTCCGGCCCCGGCGGCCGCGTAGACGAGACGCACCGCCGCCGCCCGGTCGGCGCCGGTGTTGGGCGCAACATGGAAGAGATAGGCGTCGCCCTCCCGCACCACGGAGACGCTTTCGCCGTTGACGAAGACGTGGTACAGGCTGGACCGCTCCGGCAATCGCACGCGCAGCGTGCTCTTCTCGAGCACATCGACCTTCAATTCCACCGCCGTGATGAAGGCCCCGCCCGCCGAAAACAGCGTGGTCAAGTCACATTGGGTGACGCGCAGCTTCAATGCTTCCGCCACCTCGTGCCGCCGGACCCCGACCAACAACGCTCCCTCCGGTTCGGCCACGCGAAAGCAGAGCGCGGGCACGCTGCGGTCGCTGCGATCCTGGAGATCGGCCGGGACGGCGCTCCAGTCGGCCTTGGTCCAGCCGCGGGCAATATTGGCGGCCTCAAGTTCGAGCCGCCCGCTGGCGCGCACGGCCACGAACTGGACGGCCTGGCGCGCACCCGGGAACACCAGCGCTGGGATGGCTTCCTGGTTCTGGCTGCGCACCGCGGGCCCCTGGAATTCGATCTGCACATCGGTCTCGCCCGCGATTCCCCGCTGGAAATGGATTTCCCACAGGTCCGCCTCGCCGGCGACCCGGACAATCTCGCTGACGGCGGGACCGGTGGCGCGGACGGTGCGCGCCCCTTCCTCGCCGAGGCCGGGCAGCCGCACCCGGAATTGCTTCAGCGCTGCGTTCTCGACGCGGTAGCGGAGACCGATGCGCGTGAGCGTCTGGCCCTCCCGCAGGGTGACTTCCTGCAGCGCCTGCACCGTGACCCACGGTTCGAGCGCCTCGAGGCCAAGGGTGAGCACCCAATCCTCCTGGAGCAGGTGAAACGCGAGCGTGCCGGGCTGGAGCCCGCCCACGGTGCGCGGATCCACCTGGGTGACCTTTTCCCGGTCCACGGCACGCAAGCGCAGGCCCTTGCCGGGCACGATCAAGGCATCGCCCGTCTGGCGCGTGGCTTCGCGGATCCGCAGCCGCGGCACCGGCCAGGCGGCCTGCGGACGGGGAGCCGCGCCGACGAGGGTCAGCGAAAAGCCCTGGTCGCCGATGGTCCGTCCGTTCAAGTGCAGGGTGACGACGCGTTGCGAACCCTCCTGGGCCTCCGTCCACTGGCTCAGGGCCGCGCCGCTCAGCGCCTCCACCTCCAGTCCTTCCGGCAGTGCGAAGCTCAACTTGAACAGGCCGACGCGCATGATGGCCACTTGGAGATCAACCGCCATCACCAGCCGGTCGTCGTCGAGGGACAGGACCTGGCGGCCGGCCACGCGCACCTCGGGCGCCACGGCCGAGACCTTCAGGTCCACGCGTCCGCCGGCCTGGCCATAACGCCAGACCTGCTGCACGTTGGCCAGCGGCCGGCCCTCGCGGGTGGCGGGAACCAGGCTGGCCTCGAAATCCTGCACGTTGATGGCCGAGAGCCCGGTCGCCTTCATGGCTTCCGGCTGCGCGTCGCCGCCAAAGGCCAGTGCCAGCGTGCCGACCTCGCCGGCGGCGCCCACCACGCGCAGCGGCTCGAGCCCCAGGTCGAACGGGAGCGCACCGGCGCCAAGTTGCGTCTCCACGTCGAAGCGGAACGCCTCCGTCTGGGCCGGCTCGATCGCCACATGCAGGCGCCGCTTGACCGGGTCGAAGCGCCACGCGCCGACCGGGCCCTTGCCCACCTCGCCCACCGTCAGGCCCGCCGGCACGTCGAGATCCAGCTCCGCGACGCGGCCCTGGACCGGGCGGATTGCCACGCGGGAAAATCCATTCACGACGCCGGGGCCCGGGACATAGAGGTTCACAACCTCCGCGAAGAACTGCGTGGCTTCCGCGGCGACATTGCGCCGGCGGGGCTGCAGCTTGATCACCGCGGCGCCCTGGGGCGCGAGCACGAGCGTCGCGCCGCTGCGATCTTCACCCAATCCCGGGGTCGGCAGGATTTGCACGGCCATCGGCGAAACGAACTCCCAGCCACCCTGGTCCAGCTCGAGCGTGACCCGCTGCGTGGCGGCCGGTCCGGTTGGCAGCGGGATGCCGGCGGCGCGATCCGGCACGGGCATCTCGAAACGAGCGTGGGCGGTGAGCACGCCCTCGCGATCCGGCGCGACATAATAGGCGGTCGTGCCGTCGCGTTCCACCTTGCCGACGCGCAATCCGTCGCCCTTGAAATCGGTCAGCACGGCCGGCGCGCGCAGGAGCAGGAAACTGTCGCCCGGGCCGCCCCGGATTGTGAGATCGACCTCGGCGTAGAGCCGGTTTTCGCGGATCGTCCAATTCTGCGCCATGGCCTGGGCGGCTTTGGCGCCGGGTTGAAGCCATGGCGCGGGCGCGACGATCTCGGTCGCCTGCAGGTTCGGGGCGCTGCCGGGAGCCAGTCCCCCGAGCAAGCTGACGGCCAGCAGCGACACGACCGCCGCCGGACCTGTCCCGGGCTCGACCGGAGGCAACGTCTCCTCCTCGTCCCCGCCGCGCTTCCAACGGATCAAGGCCGGCAGCAGCAGCAGCAGGAAGATGGCCACGGCCGCGGCGATGAAAAAGTACACCGCGCCCCCACGCTGCGCGAGCAAACCCGTCGCCAGGAGCGCCAGCGCCGGCGAAACGACCAGCGCCGACCGGCCGCGGCGCGCGCGCAGCAGGCCGGCACCCAGCAGGACCATGCCCGCCACCGCCGCGGCCACCCCCCACCCCACGATCATGGCCCGCCACTCAACGACGTTGCCGACCTGGATGAAGACAGTTTCTCCCGCCGGCACCATCGTCGCGGCATAGGTCACTTCCTGCACGTTGCCGCGCTGGGAGGAGATGACGTTGCCCGCGTCCGACACCGCGGTCCAGATCGCCGCCAATCCGAAGAGCATTCCGGCCACGAGGCGCCAACCCCAGCCAGACCGCAGCAGCAGGGCGCTGAGGGCCACAAGGCCGAACAGCATCGCGAGGGGCAGCCGCGCGTGGCGGGTCAGCCATTCATAACCAGTCTCCTTCAAGCCGGGATGGATCACCTCGATGTTTCCGCCTTGGGGCACCAACCCATAGCCGGCGTCGCTCTTCAGCGTCCACTCGCCGATCACCGTGGGGGCAAGGGTGCGGGGCGCCAGCAGCTTGACCGTGCGGCCCGATCCGGCCGCGGCCTGCCCGAGCCGCAACGCGACGGACACCGGCTCATTGGGATTCAAGCGCGCCGGCAGCGGGATGATCGTATACTCCCCGTCCACCCGCGCATTGGTCATTTCGTTGTCGACGCGCGCCTCCCACAGCTTCACCTCCGCGGGGAGGATCAACCGCAGCGCCTTGCGGCCGCGGGTCTTCACAAAATAGCGGACGTCGGTCACGACCTGCCCGTCGCGGGACACCTGGCTGGAAAACCGCGCGAAATCGACCACCTGGTCGGCGGTTTCGCCCGGCGCATACCACTGCAGGCCCATTTCCAGGCGGAATGGCCTCGCCGTGTACTGGTAAACGGCGAGCGCCGGCGCGGTGGTGAGCAACCGGAATTCGGCGGGCAGTTCCAGCGGCTCCAGCTTCAGGAGGCCGCCGTCGGCCACCTTGACCTCGTGTTTGACCTGCAACGGGCTGACGACCTCGAGGTAGCCCCGCTCCGCCTGCACCCCCAGCGGACGCACTTCCCCCGGGGTGATCGTGCCCCCGCGCGCGCTCATCGGCTGTTCGTAGGTGAGCAGCAGCGTCGCGGCGCCGAGCACCGGCTGGTGCAGCGACACGATCACCTGGTCGCCCTCGCGGCGCCAGTCGCGCCGCACGTTCTGCCCGACGACATCGATGTTGCCCGCCTCCGCCGGCACCGCGAGGCGCCACTCGCTGGCCGGTGCACCCACGACGAAGTAATTCAACAGCACGCTGGCGTGGACAACGCCCTCGCTGACCGAGTACAGGTGGAAAACGTCGGCCTGGATGCTCTGGCCGAGCGCCTCGACCCGCAGGTTGGCCGACCAATCCGGCTCCCGGAGCCGCCACGCCTGCTGCAGTCCCGCGGCCTGCCGCGGAAAATAGCTCAACGGCACCTCGACCAACCGCTCCACCTTGGCTGGCACGACCCGGAAACCTGCCGCCGCCACCGCGCCGATATGGCCGCGCACCGACTTGGCGCCCGGGAACCGCAGGGCCGGCAGGCTCCAGTCGCCGGCGGCCGCCGCCTGGTTCTTTTCCAGCCGCAACTGGAGCAATTGCCGCCCTTCGATGGCACGGCCAAACAGCACCTTCAGGGTGCGATACCCGCCGGTCGCCTCCGACTCGGCGACGTAATCCGCGACGTCGCTCCCTGTAATCGCCGCCACCGTGTAGTCGGCCGGGATCTGCAACGACCAATCGCGCAACGGCGCCTCGCGCACGTCAAGCTCCAGGCCCGCGTTGATCACGCGGTCGGTGTCGGCCAGTTCATAGAGTGCGACCTCGGAAACGCCGACCTCGGGCTGGATCTGCGAGGCCAGCACCCGGTAACTGTAATTCGCCGACGGGAAGCGATAGACGAAGACCTGGCGGACGTCCGGCTCGAGGTCGGCGACGGGAAACTGCGCCGGCGCCAGCTGCATCATGCCGGTCGCATCCGCGACTTCGAGCCGCACGGCGCCGTGGTTGGCGACGCGAAGGAAGCCCGAATGTCGCACCACGCCGGCCGGAACCAGTCGCATCGGTTCCGCCCGAACCGGGAAAGCGCCGAGCTCCGTCTGGCTTTGGATGGTGAGGACGCCCTCGGTTTCGACGGGGCGGCTGAACTGCACCTCGAGGACGCGGGCCGGGCCTTCGGGCACCACCTTCCAGCCCACGACGTTCGTGCCCTCGACCCCGAGGATTTCCCCGAAACCTTCGAGCCGGCAGCGCACGCTGGCGAGTTTTCCCTGCAAGACCCGCAGGCCGAGCCGGGTCGACTGGCGCAGCAGGCCGGCGCCAACCCTGACTTCCGATTGCTCGGAGCTGGTGAAGAAAAGCGTGCCTTCCGTCTTTTCGCGCGTGCGCTTCCAAGCCAGCGAGGCGGCACCATCGGCCGGCAGGAAACCCGCCCAGCCCTGCGCCACGGCGGCGGGCACGATGGGGGAATCCGGTTTGAAACTGACGTCCGTGCCGAGGCCTTCGAGCGACAACGGCACGACCGCCCCGGCCGGCATGGCAAAGTCCAGCATGCGCCAGTCCCCGTCCTCGCGCGCCTCGGCGACAAACGGCAACTCAACCGGCAGCAGTCCCTCGCGGTCGGCCACGAGATCGTA
Source organism: Lacunisphaera sp. (assembly GCA_035549955.1). GTDB lineage: Bacteria > Verrucomicrobiota > Verrucomicrobiia > Opitutales > Opitutaceae > Lacunisphaera. The sequence goes on from DASZPS010000025.1 coordinate 23,377, forward strand.
AGCAAAGCCCTCGCGGGTCACGGGGACCAACTCGACGTGCCAGCCGTCACCCACGGCCTTCTCGCTCAGCGCCGCATGGCCTTCGAGAATGCGCAGGCGCGCGCCGGCTTTCGCCGCGCGCAGCTGGCCGCGCAGGCGGAAGTTCACGCTGCCCGCGGTGTCGGCCAGTTTTCCCGCCAGCTGCGCCCCGGTGAGTTCGGCCTCGGCGAGTGCGCCGCCGCGAAGGGTGAGATTCACCTCGATCCGCCCCTCGCCCGTGGCGAAAAATTGCCAGGGTTCCTTGACGGTGTCGCCCTCGCCGAGTGGCACCAAGCCGGTCACGGACATCACCCGCGCGTCGACGTTGGCGTCGGGTTGCAGCGTTACCTTGGCCGAAGACCCGACCGCCTCGCCCGGCGTCAACAACAGCACGGCCGCCCGGCCCGGAATCGTGGGCTTGGCCACGCGAAAGCGCACCACGAGGTCCAGATCAATCGGGTCGGCCGCGCCGGCGGCCAACTGCGGCCGCAGGTCGAGCAACCGCCCGCCCGGTTTGCCCGGGGTCAGGCTGATGCTTTGCCGCACCGACCAGTCGCGCAGGCCCTTGCCGGTCACCTCGAAGATTTCGCCGTCGCCCGACAAGCCGAGAGTCAACACCTCCGGCTTCCCCTGCAACACGTGCAACTTCACGCGGGCTTCGCCGGTGATCTCGGCCAAGCCGAGGCGCGTGGTCTGGTCGACGGTGGCCGAAAAGAACAGCGGCGGCGGGGGCGGAACGCCCTTCGCGTCGATGATCATGTGCCCGATTTCCGGGCTCAGCGCAGTCGTGACCTTGGCGGTTTCCGGCGCGGGTTTCGACGCGGCGAACCCGCTGAGCGCTCCGACGAATGCTGCCGCCAGCAGGACAATCACCCGGCGGGCGACATAAGGTGGAGCGCACTGCTCCCCAGTGCGCTGGATCGGGAGCCACCGTGGCCAAGCGCGCGGGGGAGCGGCGCGCTCCACCTTGCGACAACAGGGATCGTTTGGGACGAATGGCATTGGGGTTTTCATGGCAATATTTTGGGAGAGCTGGCGGGAATGGCCGGGCTCCCGGTTCGGGGATGATCTTCGCAGATTGGCGCGTCAGGGTTGTCAGGCCGGCCTCACGAATTTGTCAGGCGTTTGTCATGGGTCCCGAAGGACCGGTCACTTTCCCGCCAGGCGGCGGGCCTGTTCGAACATCGCAATGAGCTCCTGCACCCGCGAATTGCCCGCGTACTGGCTGCGCAACCGGTTCATGGCCGGCGCGAGCTCGCCCCAATCGCCCGCCCCATCCGGGCCCCCGCCCCGCAGCATCTCGGCAAACAAGGCCGCGGACCCGGCCAGCTGCAGGCTCGGCGAGGCGCGATCGAACGCCGCGGTCTGCGCTTGGTAGGCGAGGGTCCAGGAGCGCTCGACCATGTTGCCCGTCGCCGCGTCGCGAAACCGCACGTAGACGTCACCCAACTCGCCCTCGCCCTGCGGCAAGGCCTCGACCTGGTAGACGGCGACGGCGGCCTCCTCCGCGGCAAGTTCGGCGGCGTCGACCTGGTCGTTGCGGAAATCCTCCTCGTTCAGGCGATGCTTTTCGAAACCGATCAGCCGGTACTGGCCGACCCGCTGGGGATTGAACCGCACCTGCAGCTTCACGTTTTCAGCGGCGGGCCGGAAAGCGCCGGCCAGTTGCTGCGCGAAATTCGCATCGGCTGCCTCGGGCGAATTGAGGACGTAGTAGCGCCCGTCGCCTTTCCGCGTGAGATTTTCCAGCATGTCGTCGTCCAATCCCTCCAGGCCGACGCCGCAGGCATCGAACGCGATGCCCTGCTGCCGCAACGCCTCGATCGTGGCGGCCAGTTGCGCGGGCTGGGCGTTGCCCAGATTCGCCGCGCCGTCGGTCAGGAGCACGATCCGATTCTGGGCCGCGGCCGCGAACTGCCGGCCGGCGAGTTCGTGGCCGAGCTTGAGCGCCTCCTCGAGGTTGGTGCCGCCTTCCGCCGGCGTGTGGGCAATGAGGTCCAGCACCCCGCCCGCCTGATCGCCCGCGATCGATTCGACGAGCAAACGCGGCTGGCGGGCGAACCCGATCACGGTGATCCGGTCGTTGGGCCCGAGCAGCGAGAGCAGGGATGCCATCGCACGCTGGACGATCGCGACGCGGTCCTCGCGCTCCATCGAACCCGAGGTGTCGAGCAGCACGGTCAGACGCAGCGGCTGGGCGGCGTCGCGTCCGCTGGCCGCGACCTTCAGCGCGATCCGCACGAGATTGCGCTGCTGCATGAACGGATGGGCAGCCTGCTCGATCCGGCACGACACCTTTTCCGCCAGCGCCGGGTTGGGATCGCCGTAGTCGAAGGCGTTGTAGAATTCCTCGGGCCGGATGGTCTCCGGCGCCGGCGCCTCGCCCCGCGCCAGCGCGGCCTGCGCGAGGCGGAACGACACGTCGCTCACGTGCAGCGAGAAGGTGGAAACCGGCTCCTTGGCGGCGCTGACCTCGGGGAAGACCGGCGCGGCGGGTTTGGGGGCCGCGCGCGGCAGGGGCTTGTCGTCGCCGTCCGCGCGATAGTGTGGCTTCTTAAGTTCGTCACCCATGACCGGAACCTCGAGAGGCACGCCTGCGATCACCTTCGCGCTGTGATAGCCCTTGTCGGTGTCGACGTTGAACGAGAAGGGCGAAAGCACGATCTGTTCGTTTTCCTTGTCAGCCAGCCCGGCGACCTTTCCGCCGGCCGCGGACTGCCCGACGCCGAACAGGATCGAGTTAACGGCGGGTGCGGGCGGCGCGACCGACAGTTTCTTGTTTGGGTCGACGGAAATGGAGCGGCCACCTGCACCGCCGGGGGCTTCCGTTTGTCCGTAAGCCTGCGCACCATCCGCGTTCGTCGCCTTGAGATCGCGCAGGAACTGACCGGTAACGACAGTCACGGACGATCCCACGTCCTTCACTTCCGTGTTAAGGCGGCTTCCGGCCAGCGTGCTGCTGGTGTTGTAATTGTCGAAGCCATGGGGCGAGCCACCTGGCGCCGCCGGCGCCGGCCCGGCCAGCGGCTTCGCCCGGTCGTAGGAGAAGTAACTGTCTCCCTGTCGCGGAGTGGCGTCAGGCGTCGTCAGGCTCTTGGCCGGTTGATTCGCGGCCAATTCGCCCGCGCGGCGTTTCATGGCAGCCTGCGCGGATTCCACCCCCCGCAAGCGAGATTCCTCCTGCTTGAAGAGCTTCTCCTTTCGGCCATTCACAACCAGGTTGCTTCCATCGGTGGGTCCCTCCGCGCGCCGCTCGAGGATTGCCACTTCTTCGTTTGGAATGGCTACGGCCTCCCGAGACACTTCCAACGACCCGTTCGCCGCCACCGATCGATCTCCTTTTGCCTGCTCTCCATTCCCGGCGTGAGCTGCAGAACCGGGAAGCTCCATGCGCATGGTTGCCGCGGGCGAAAGCTCGCGCACGGGCCTCTTATAGGTCCTGTAGTTCGACATGAACAGCACCGTGAAAAAACCGGCGACCAGGCACGCGGCCACGGCATACATCCATTGCATGCTCTTTCGCTGGGTCCGTTTAGTGGCAGCCAAGGGCTGGTTCACGCTGGCGGTGGAAGCTTCCGGCGCGCCGATGGCCTGCAGCAGCTTTGCCCGGCGCTCGGGCGCGAGAAGCAAGGGTTGCGGATCCGGGCGGATCGCCTCGACGACCAGCCCGCGCACCGCCTCGATGCGGCGTTTGAAGATCGCGAGTTCGGGTTTCTCGGCGATCAGCCGTTCGAGTTCGGCCACTTCAAAGGCCGAGGCCTCGCCCGAGACCCATGCCACCACTCGCGCTTCGAGCTCGGGATCGATCAGCGGCCGCAGATCAGGATTGTTGTCGTCGTGATTCATGGTGACCTCCTTAGCCTTGGCTCCCTTCGATGCCGGCGTGCCGCAGGCTGTCGGCCAGCCCCTTCAGCACATGGTGGAGCCGGTAGCCGACGTTGCCGACGCTCAGCCCGGTACGCCGGCTGATCTCCTGGTATTTCAAATCATCCTGGTACTTGAGCCGGATGAGATTCCGGTCGTCCTCCGGCATTTCCGCGAGCAGCAGGCGCATCACGCCAATGGCCTCGTTCCGCCCGAGCACTTCCGGCGGCGGGATGTCATCCGCCGCGGCCGTTTCTTCCTTCAGTTCCGTCGCCGGTTTGCGGTCACGGAGATGGTTGAGCGCCAGGTTGCGCAGTCCCCGATAGAGCCAGCTGCGCGGATTTTCCACCTGCTCCCAATTCTGGTGCAGCCGCAGGAAGATTTCCTGCACCAGCTCCTCCGCCACCGGGCGCTGCCCCACCAGGCCGATCGCGTAGCGCAACAGGCCGGATTCCTCCGCGGTGAACACCGCAACGATGGTGGCGGGCTTCGGCGTCATTGCCGGCGACGATGGAACCTGCGCGAGCGCCGCGACTGGCGGGGAGAGGCGCTTGAAGACCAGGGATTCCATGGCGGGGGTAAGGATGAGGAGACTTTCATGGCTCCGATGCTAAAGACACGCGGGTGAAATGATCCTTAGAAAATACCTTGCTCGCCAAGTTGGGCCGGCCGCCACGACCTGGCCGGTGACTCCATGGAACGTCCATTAGCAGAGTCAGATACAAAACCGCGGGCAAGGGTGAAACCGGGCGCGCCCTGGCGTGTTGCCCGGATCGACGATCCCCGGAGGGATTAACCACTGATGCTTCGCCTAACGGCTCCGTTACTTGGTGCGCTCCGCCTAATCGGCCTCGCAGTGGGCTCCGTGGCTCGGCTAATCGCCGACGGACTAACCAAACCTATCCTCCAGCGGCGATTAGCCGCTCCCCGAAACCAATGCCGGAGCCGATCAGGCGGAGGGGATTTTCCAGCAGAGCCGTTAGGCGATGCAGTAGTGCTTCAAAACGGCTCGGCTTTCCGTCACTTCAACCACTGCGCCAGCGGCAGTTTCGACGCGCGGATTTCCGCTACGGCCAGCGCAGCGACCTTCTCCGCGCCGGGCGCGAGGAAATGCGTGTTGTCCGGCGCGGTGTCGGTCGAGCCGGGATGCGCGCCGGGCGTGAGGCCGACGAAGTACTTTTTCGAAGCTTCGACGCCCTCCTCTTGCAGCCAGGCCATGGTCGCCCGCTCGAGGTCGAGCAAGGGCACGTCAAGCTCCCTCGCCACCGCGCGGATCGCATCGGGATACGCGCCATGCGTCGCCACCAGCCTGCCCTCCCGGTCGAACTTCCGCCGCGCCACCGGTGTGGCGAGCAAAGCAACCGCCTGCTTCGTCCGGACGTCGCGCACCATCCGCCGCAGGTTCTCCGGAAACTCCGTCGCCACGTCGGTCCCGGTTTTCGGCAGCTCCACCTTCTCGTCGTTGTGGCCGAATTGGATGATCACGAAGTCGCCCGCCTGGATTTCCGCCAGCAGTTTCTCCCAGTTGCCGCGGGCGATGAAGCTCTTGGTGCTGCGCCCGCTGATCGCCAAGTTATGTACCATCGCCGGGTCGACGAAATGCCGGCCGAGCGCCATGCCCCATCCGCGCTGCGGGTTCTTCTCGGCGTAGTTGGCCATCGTCGAGTCGCCGGCGAGGTAGACCTGCGGCGCATGCCCGGCCGCATGAAGCGGAAATGCCGCGAGGAATACCATGATGAGGAATTTCATTTTCACATGAGGAAACCAAGTGAACGGAGACTGGTACATGGCACGGTGTTCTTCTTCGTTTTCCCCCGTTACCTTCTGTTAAGACCCTGCTCGGCCGGAGCAAAGTGAGGCTCGAGCAATTGGCGGAAGAACCCGACTTCGTGGGCCAGCATTTCCTCCAGTCCCGGGCCGGGCCCCGGTTCGTATTCGGCATGGATCGAGAGCGGACCGCGAAATCCCACCCGCGCCAGGGACCGGGCCATGGCCGCCCAATCCACGGCACCCGCGCCCGCCGGCACGAGGCGGTTTTGCGCGGGGAGATACGACGTCCCTCGCTCGGACCTCATGTCTTTCAAGGCCATGGCGCAGAGGTGGCTCGACGCCATGGCAAGGGCGAGGTCGATCGGTTCGCCTTCCATCGCGAGGTGGCCGCTGTCCAGATAGGCGCCGATCCAGGCGGGATCCAGTCCCTCGAAGAGGTCGAGGAGGCTGGCCACGCTGGAGCCGAGGAAGTAGTCACCCGTCGTCGTCGAGTGGGTGTGGTAGCAGATCTTCACGCCATGCTCCCGCCCCGCCGTTTCCCATTCCGCCAGCAATCGCCGGCACGCCTCCACCTTCAGCCGATAGTTGAACGTGGGGGACCGCGGAAACCGGAAATAGCCAATTTTCAACAGTCGCACGTCCGAAGCGGCCATCGCGCGCAAGAGCATTTTCGCGTCCCCTTCCTGGTACGAAACCAGGTCCGCGCGCGCACTCACCATTGGCACGGCCAGGCCGTTCGACCGCATGACTCGCACCAGGTCGGCCAACGCGGTGCCGACGTTGTCGGGGTTGACCAGATGGCCTTCGCGCACCGCCAGGTCATAGCCGGCGAGGCCGAGCCGGTGCGCTCCCGCAACCAATTCGTCAATGGACCATCCCGCGAGGCGTTTGGTGAAGAGGAGGAGCGTCATGAAGTATTCCGTCAGCGGAGTAAGAAAGTTGCGCTTTCATTCCGAGGCCGCTCGGGCCGGAGCCGCCGCCGGCAGATTCAACTGCTTCCGCAGCCAGGTGTCGTAGGCCCGTGCCCGACTGCCGTACCAGGGATAGGTATCGAAAATTTCCCCGAGCCCAAGCACCCGGGGATCCTGCTCTTCGCGCAGTTGCGCTTCCATCCGGCCGCGCAATCCGGCGATCGTTTCGGCCAGCCCGGGCTCGCCCGCGCGATCGACGAGGCAATCCGGGTCGGTGGCGACGCGATAGAGCGACTCCGCCGGCCGCAGCCCAAAGGCGAGGTCGAAGAATCGGTCGCGATGCGCGACCACCCAATCCTTCGTCGGCCCGCCATCGCAGTTGGGAAATCCCGTCTCCGGGTTGCCCGCCGGCCAGCGCTCGGGGGCGTAGTTCCGCACATAAAGCCACTCTGACGTCCGGATCGCCCGCACCGGATAGCCCGCGTCGTAGGGCCGGCCGAGGTCATGCCGCTCCTTGCCGACGAGCGCGAACTTCGCCTGGCTGGCGGCGCGAGCATCCGCCTGTGCCAGGCAAGGGAGAAGACTCCGCCCGCTCATCGCGTCGGGCACCGCCACGCCCGCCGCCGTCAGGAACGTCGGCGCGAGGTCGCGAAAGTCGACGAACGTCTCCACCACCCGCCCCGGCGCCGCGATTTTTCCCCAGCGCATCGCCAGGGGAAGATGGAAGTCGTCCTCGACGATCTGGCCCTTCGCGCGCGGGAAAGGCATGCCATTGTCCGAGGTCATCACGACGAGCGTGTCCTCCAGCCGGCCGGCGGCTTCCAGCAGCGCGAGGGCCTTCCCCGCCTGTGCATCGGCCCACTCGACCTCCACCGCGTAGTCGAGGAGGTCCCCCCGCACGATCTCGTTGTCGGGCAGGTAGGGCGGCACGGGCACGCTCGCCGGGTCACGGCCGCTACGAACACCGGAATCGCGCTGGTAGGGGCGATGCGGCTCGTGCAGGCCAAACCAGAAGCAGAAGGGCTGGCCCGGTTTGACGGTCTTCAGGAATTCCGCGAAATTGCCCGCGTAGTCGGTGGGCATGATCCCGGTCGCCGGCGGCTTCAGCTTCACCTCGTCGAACGAGCGCCCCGCGGGATTGTGCGCCCATCCGGTCACGCTGAAATTCCCCGGGGCCCAGCCCTTGCCCGTCAGGCCGACCGCATATCCGGCCTTTTCGAGGAGGTCCGGATACACGGGGAACTTCGACGGGAACGAGCTGTAGTGAACGTTGCCCTCCTCGAGCTGCCAGGCATGGCGTCCGGTGAGGATCGACGCCCGCGAGGGCGAGCATTTGGGATTCGACGTGAAGGCGTGCCGAAAAAGCACCCCCTCCCGCGCAAGGCGGTCAAAGGTCGGGGTCTTGAGCCACTTCGCGCCGTAGGCGCCGGCATCACGCCAGCCCCAGTCGTCGAGCACGATGAAGAGGATGTTCGGACGGCGGTCGGGCACGACGGTCGTCGCGGTCGGTTGCTCAGCGGCAGGAGCGCTCTGGGCCAGAAGCGACGCTGCTCCCATCAAGGCCAGGCCAACGCGTGTGAACCTGGCAGGGCGGAAGGTTTGTTTGATGGGTGTCTTGAATGTAGGGTCGGCGCTTGCGCCGACCTCACGTGCGAGGTCGGGCCAAGGCCCGACCCTACATTCAATCCACCGCGATTGATGTATTCCCCGGCAACTCATGGCTTCTCCGCTGCCTGGAAGAGCCTTTCGTAATCTTCCCAGTGGGCATTCATGACCTCCAGCTTCCGGCGCAATTGGGCGGTGAGGTCGGGGCCGAGCAGGCGGATGTCCTCTTCCTCCTTCGTCGGTGCGAGCACCAAGTACTCGCCCGGCTTGGCGCCGAGCAGGTCGATCAGCACGGCGGTGTTGTCGATCTCGGCCCGCGCGGTTTCCATCATGAGCTGGTGATCCCAGCCGATGCGGGTCTGCGCCTCCCAGGCGGGGTCATCCGGGAAGCCCGGTTTGCGCCGCGCACGGTCGAGCTGCGCCTGGTAGTCGATGGCGGCGACCGCGGTCTTCACGAAGCAATTGAAAATCTCGAACCGGCGGGCGAGGTCCGGGTCACCCAACTCCCTGGCGATGTCGGCCGATTCGCGGTTCCGCCGCTCGAGTGGGCTCGCGATCCGGTAGACGAAATGCTTGGCGGCCCAGCCGGTCCACATCATCGCCTGGATGTCGGCGAGGCTTTCCGCGTCCGACTCGCGCCGGGCCTGGAACAGGAATTTCCGGTAATGCGCCTTCTCCTCCGGCTTCAGTTCCTCCGGGAACGGCACGAACGGGCGCGTGAGCCAGCGTTGTTGCACCGGCCCGAGGTCGGTGAGGTAGCCGCCGGAGTTGAGCATTTCGAGGTTGGGCGCGGACTCGTGGACGTTCTGCCAGAGTTCCAGCAGCCGGTCCGCCTTGTCCGCACCCGCCCGCGCCACGGCGAACTCGCGGAGAAAGGCCAGCTGCTCGAGTTCGGTGCGCGGCTGGTTCGCCGCGGCCTGGAAACGATCGAAGAGATCGAAATACAGGTCGCGGTTCATCCGGTCGCCGAAGTTGAGCACGAGGCGCGGCGCCGGCCGGCGCGCGGCTGCCACCAGCCCCTCGAGCACGCGACGCGGCTGCGGGATACCGATCACGGGATGATACGGCGACCAGTAGAACTCCTCGAAGCCCACGGCGCTTTGGAACGGGGTGGCTTTGGGGCCTTCGAAGTTCTCGATCGCCATGCCCGGGCTGAGCTTCGCGGCAATCCGGCGCGCATCGGGCTCGCGCGTCCACTTGATCGCGAGGTCGAGCGTGGCGCCGGCGTCGGTCGCGGCGGCGCGCAGCGCCGAGAAGAACCCCTCCAGCCGCGCCTCCATCGGGCGGCCGCGATAGAGCGTGTTGCCCAGCTTACCGGCGTAGGTCCCGGAGCTCCAGTCGAGGCCGACGCCGGAATCGTTGGTGGTGATGCTCACCACCTCGATCCCGGGACAGCGCTTCAGGAGGATCGTCATCGCTTCCCGGTAGAGCGCCAGCACCTCGGGATGGTCGATCGACGGCGCCCAGCGGGGATGGCGCGCGCGGGCCGGGTGATCGACCCGCGGGCCGCGCCACAGGGGATGATCCGCGAACACCTGCTCGGGCAGCATGCTCGGGTCAAAACAGCTGATCGCCGCCTTGAGCCCCAGCTGGCGGAGGACCGCGCTGCGTTCCTCGAGAATCTTCATCACCCGGTCGGCATGCGCCGGCGGGATGTAACGCTTCAGCGCCTCGGGAATGGCGATCTTCAGCAGGCCGGGGTTGGAAATCACCCAGGACGGATACGGGTCGTTCGGATCATCGTATTGCCAGGAACTCCAAGGCAGGCTGTCCGTGATGCGCACGTGCGTGACGCCCGACTGCTTCGCGCGCGTGGCGAAACGCTCGAAATCCGCCAAGTCGGCGTAGCTGCCGCCGGCGATGACCTTTTGGAACTCGGCCGCGCCGGCGGCCCATGCCGTGGCACAAGCCGCCAGAGCCACGATGCCGCCGCGCAAGAAGGAAACTCCGAATGCTCTCATGAAAATTGGCCTATTCGCGCGAAATCTCGAACAACGCTCCCGCGTGCTCCCGCTCGAGCGCGACCGGGAACCCGTCGCGCGCCAGTTCGGCGCCCGACAGCGTCGCAGTTACCGTCCCCTCGGGCGCCCGGTGCACCCGATAGCGTGCCGCGGGAGCGAGGCCGGCGACGGTGATCCGCCGTTCGCGCTCAGTCGCCCCGGCCCGGAAAACCCCGACAATTCCGCCGGACTTTGTCTCGTCATTGATGCGCTGGAAACCATCCCACCGGCCGGCCGCCGGTTCGCCAAAGCCAGGCAGGTCCTGCCGGAATTGCAGGAACTGGTGCCGGTCCTGGGCCGCGCGCAGCCACTGCGCCCAGCGCTTCATTTCGGCCCGCTGCGCGGGAGCCAGCTTGCGCGGGTCACCGCACATCAGCGGCAGCGTGCCCACGAGGGATTGGAACGACAGCAAGGCACCGGGGGAATCGACCTCATGGTTGCCGATCTCCAGGGCGGTGGCCGGGATCGTGGGCGTCCGCCACCAGCCGAGCTGCCGCAGGCGAATCACGCCCGTCGGGGCATCGGTGCTGAAGTTGGCCACCGAGTTGCCCGCGGCGTGCTTGACCAGATCAAGGTCGCTCAGCTGCATGCCGCCCATGGCCTCGAAGGTGCAGTCGACAAACACCCCCGGCGCCGCGGCGTGGATTTCGTCGAACAGTTGCCAGGCGCCCCGATAGATTTCGAGGAACGACTCGGGACGGTCGCGATGCCCGTGGTTCGTGGCGTAACAGCCGGTGAAGGCGGGATCGAACCGGTACGCACTCGTGACCATCGAGAAGTCGAGCTTCACGTAATCCAAGCCGCACTCCCGCACCATGCCCAGGATCACCCCTTTGATGTACTCCCGCCAGCCCGCCGAGGCCAGGCACGCGGTCGCGAACTCCATCTTGCCCGGTGTCTGCAGGTCCAGCGGCTCGCCGTCCGGCCCCCGCAGCCACCATTCCGGGTGCGCCGTGAAGACCGCGCTGTCGCGGCGGACGGTGGTGAAACTGAACCAAAGGCCCTTCTTCAGGCCCAGCGCCTTGACGTGTTCGAACACCGGTTTGAGCCCGTGCGGAAACTTTGTGCGGTCGGCGTTCCAGTCGCCCAGCTTGTCCTGCCAGCCATCGTCGACCACGAACGCCTCGGCGCCGCAGGCCGCGGCCGCGTCCGCCAGTTCCAGCACGAGTTTCTCGTCGAGGTGCGAGTGGAATGGAATCCACGTGTTGTAGATGAAGACCGGCAGGTCCGGCATTTGTGTGACCCGCGCCCCGAGAAACTTGCGCGTGTAGGTGGCGACCGTGGTGCTGAGCGGGCTGGCGGGATCCGCGTCGTGAAAGGGCGCGATGAAGGTCCAGGGGCTGTCCCACCGGCCGCCCGCCGGCAGCCACTTCCGGAACGGAAAGCGCTGGTCCGCATGCGTCAGTCCCATGCTGAAAGCCGCCCAATCGGGGGAATAGACCGCGGTGCGCTTCAGCACGCCCGGCGCCTCGTTTCCGAGCACGAAGCCGCAATGCGAGCGCTCGTCGTGCTTCACCACCACCGAATCGAACGCGTCGCCCTCGTAGGGGCCCAGGTGGCGGTAACGCCCGTTGTTGAAGAACACCGGGCTGTGGATGAAGTTCCACGAGGCGTTCAGCACCTCCACGTCGACGGATTCGATCCGGACCGGTGCCGTTCCCTCGTTGGCCAGCCGCAGGCGTTTGCGCACCAGCGGCAGGCCGGGATAAAGGACATAATCCAACTCCACGCGCAGGCGCGCCGGTCCCTTGGTGCTGTGCAACGCGAGTGTCGCGCCCGAGCCCTCGCCTTCCGCGAAGGGCGTGACGCCGATGACTTCCCACGCATCCTTGCCGCTGTAGGTTGTACCATCGGCCACGAATGAAAACTCCGCCGGATCCGGACCATGGATCACGCGACCCGCCGTCGCCGGGGCCGGTTGTCCCGCACCCGCGGGCTCCTCGCCTTCGATGGCGAGGAAATTGCCGGCATAGTCCGGCAGGCGGAAAGATCGCGTGCTCACCTGGCCTTGGGGAGATATGGCCACGGCACGGCGCACCGCGCCGTTGTCGAGCCAGAGGACGTGGTCGGTGAACCGGGCGAAGTCGGCGGCGGACACCAGGGAAGCCAGGGCCAGCGTTGGCACGCAGATCAGGCCAGCAGGGCGGCGAAGATGGGAAGAGGATGACAAAGGGACAACAATGATGGGTTTGATCGTTCTCGTTCTCGGAATCCTTCTCTTAATCCCGGTTGGGACGTCCTAATTCAGGACGGAGAGAACGATTAAGATAAAGAGAACGAGAACGATTGAAGCCGCGGCTGCTGGCGCTGGGATTGTCGGATTCATCGCAAGTCGGCTTCATTCCACCGCCCCCGCCATGGCCAGGAGGAGTTCGCGGCCGAAGGCCGTGCGTTGCTCCGCGGTCGGGTAGCCCTTGAGTTTTTTGCCCGCCAGGATCCGCGCCTCGATGAGCGCCACGGGCACGCCGTACTCCACCCACCAGGGCTTGGTTTCCCGGTCCGGCTGGGCAAAACCGGGGCGGATGCGAAGCGGTTGCGACGGGTCAAACTGCGTCCGTTCCACCAGCAGGTTGAAAAGCTTCTCCAGGCGCGGCACGTCCTCTGCCGTGGGCGCCTGCGCTGCCATGTATTCCGCGTTCGTGTTGTGGAGGTGCACGAACAGCGAGATCCGGCGACCCGTCGCCGCGTAGTCGCGGATGGCCTTCTTGTGGTACCAGATTTCCGGTGTCTGCCGCAGCCATTGCGGGTCGCGCAAGTCGACCTCGTCCCAGTGGCGGTTGAAATCCCAGCCGTTGGCGTTGAAGCGCACCCGCCCCAGCGCCGAGCCGTCGGGATCCATCATCGGCGTGATCACCACCACGAATTTTTCCCGCAACGCCCGGGCTGCGGGGTCGTCCGACACCGCGAACTTGAGCGCTCCTTCCGCGATGAACGACGTGGGCGACTCCCAGGCGTGGTCGCGCGCCTGGAGCCAGATCGTCTTCTTGTTCGTGTCGGGCGTGGCGAAGTCGGTCACCGTCACCATCGGCAGGGTCCGGCCGAGCACGCTCTGGCCGATGACCTCGACGCGCGCGTGCGGTGACCGGCCGATCTCCTCCAGCAGATGCCGCAACCGGCTTTCCGGGTAAGGGGGCACGAACGCGAGCCAGACGGAGTTCGTTTCCGGATGCAGCCGCACGGTCTGCTCCTTTTTGGCATCGTCCCAGTCCAAGGCGGCAAAGTGGGTCCAATGCTCGTCGTCGAAACTGTAAACCGGCCGCACGTCGCCGTTCACGGGCGAATTGGGCCGGTCGTTGTATTCGCTCGGGAGGTAACCCGTGAAGGTGACCTTCAAATCGCGCCCCCGGACATTATCCATGCGGAAGTAAAACCAGGTCGCCTGCCGGTTGCGGCCGCGGCGGTCCTGCTGGCCGGGCACATGCACCCGGAATTCGGTCTCGCCGATCACCTCAACCTGTCCGATGGCGCCGCCCTCGAACGCGGTGTTGAAGTGGACGGGACTGGACGCTGCGGCGTCGGCCGCCGGCAAAGGCATGGCCCCCGCAATGAACATACCGAGCAAACATAGGGCCGGGACGCGGGAGACGAATTTCATGAATGGGAACGCGGCAGCCGAGGCTTTCGGTTTTTTCAATGTAGGGTCGGCGCTTGCGCCGACCTCACGCACGAGGTCGGCCCAAGGGCCGACCCTACAATCGAACCGGGCGACCGAAGAGACCATTGACCTGATACGCTTCATTGCCGTTGCACCTCGAGCTGCGCCGCGAGGTCGTGCAGCCACTCTTCGATGTTTGTATATCCATCGTGGTCGTCGTCCGCGTTGGGCGCCGCCGGCATCGGGGTCGACCAGTGCGCCTGGTTCTGGGCATAGACCGGCCAGCCGCCGGCCTCCGCGACCGAGTTGCGCACCCGGCCCGGGCGATCGGCGAGGCGGTGAATCGCCTGGCTCCGCGCGATTTCGTCGAAGATGCGGCGCTCCACCACGTCGCGGTCGTTGGGCCGCGCGCCGGCGGAGCGCAGCACGACGTCGAACGCCTCCCGCGCGGGCAGCGGTGCGAAGCCGGCCAACCCATGCCCCGGCGTGGTGGGGTCGCGGTCCACGAGGTAGGGTGCCAGCTTCGGATCGACCAGGGGCGCGGGCGGGTCGCGATCGCCGGGATCGAAGACATTGTCTGCCTGGTAAACCTGCGTGCCCTCCGGCGGCTTCTGGCGGGCGATCGGCGAGGTGGTCGTCTGGATGAGCGACGGGCCGTCGATGAACGTATTGCCCACCGCCGCCACGTGGATCGGGTCGGACCAATAATCCGTGTGCCCGATCATGAGGAAGCGATAGCGCCGGTTGTAGAGGACGTTGTTCGCGAACACGAACTGCTTCGAGTTCGCCCATGGCCCCCGCTCGAGCACGTGCGCGATGACCGATCCCACGACTGCCAGGCGGCCGGCGCCGGATTTGCCCGAGCCGAACAACGGCCCCATCGCGTGGCCCTGCGAGAGCGCAAACAGGTCCACCCCGAGCTTCCAGCCGGTGCTCGCGGGATTTCGGCCCGACACGATGAGGCGGACCTTCAGGCTCGCGACGTTGGGCGGGAGGATGAAGCCCGTGGCCGCGACCTGGGAAACGTGGGAAATCAGCGCCGACTCGCCGGTCGGCGCGTACTGGTCGAAAACCTCGCTGCTCTGCAACAGGTGGTCGTCGGGATCGCGCACCTCGACCCGGAACTTCGCGCGGTCAGGTCCCGTGATGCTTCCCACCACGAGATGCTCGTTCAGCCGCCGCGTCTTGTCCGGCAGCACCGGCAGGATGTATTCGACGACATCGCCGTCGGAATCGGTGTGCACCACTTGATACTCCCCGCCCACCGCCAGCGGGCTGCGCAGCGTTTCCGTGCCGGAAAACCCGGTCGGGCTGAGGCGCAGGGTTTCGACCTGCGGCGGCAAATGATGCGGGAAGGTGCCTTCGTCGATGTGGATCGCCTGGTAGAGCGGCTCGGCGAACACGCACCGGCTGAAAGTGACATCCTCGTAATCGTTCCAAGTGCTGGCGATCTCGTCGAGCGCCCAGGCAAACGTGCAATGGTCGAACACGACGTTGGCCACGAGTTTGCCCCGCGGGCCGTCGACATCCACCGCATCCCGGTTGTGCGTGTGCGGATCGGGCAGCCAGCGATCGCCGGGGCGGACGCGGATGTGTTCCACCAGCACGTTCCCGGCCTGGACAATCAACGGCGCGCCATGCAGCGCGATGCCCGGGGACGGCGCCGTCTGGCCGGCAACGGTGATTTCCCCGTGCGGGATGACGAGCGTGGACGCCAATTCAATGATGCCGCTGAGATCGAAGACCACCACGCGCGGGCCGCTCGCGCAGACCGCGGCCCGGAGCGAACCCGCCACCGGGTTCGTGTTGCTGCCGTTGTCCTCCAGCGTGGTGACATGGATGATGCGGGAACCGGGCCCGAAACCAGCGGGATTGGCTGCGCGGTCCAAGCCATAGCCATAAACCCCCGGCACCAGCTGCGGGGCCGCGCCGAGCTCTGCGCAAAGCTGCAGCCAAACGGCTGCCAGCGCCCCAAGTCTTGTCAGTGTTGTCATAGTTGTCATCGGTGACTCAAGGGGCCCAAGGCTTGGACCGGATTTCGGGAGGACGGTTCAAGGGGTCGTGGTTATTGGCAACCTCATCGGGATGGGCGCTGAAGGTACGTGCGTGTGCCGATGAGAAATGGGCGCGACGGTGCGGTCAGGAAATCGCCACGCGGAGTCTGGCTGAAGGGTCGGACCTTGGTCCGACCTCGCCCATGAGGTCGGCGCAGGCGCCGACCCGACAGCCAATGCAACGAACGGGCTTGTCGCGGTTCTTTGCATGACGGCCCGACTCATGGCTTATGGTCCGACGACGCTGACGTCGTCGAAGTCGGCCGCGGCGTCTTCCGTCGCGAGCGCCATCGTGCCGGCGGCATAGGTGTCATCGACCGCCTGCAGCACCAGGGCGCCGTCGCGGTAGACCTTGAGCGAGTTGCCCACGGCATCGAGCCGCAGCCCGACCCCCGTGCCCACGGTCACCGGCGTGGTCGCCGACGCCAGGGTGGTCACGGTGTCGCCGTCCACGCGCAGGAGCTCGAGCGTGTTGCCGTTGCGCAACGCGATCGCATAATAATGCTTCGCATCCACCTGCCGGAACTGGAGGCCGGCCATCCCGGTCGCAGAACCAAAGCTGCGCGGCCAGAGATCCAGCTCGACGATTTGGTCCGCCCAGGCCGGCTGCCCGGCCACGGCGCGAGCCGGTCCCGACGGGTTCGCCTGGCGGTACACCTGGCTGCCGGCGGCGGCCAGGGTCCAGGAGCCGCTCTCGGCCGTCCACCCGCCAGCACCGGCCTCGAAGTCGTCCGCGAGCAGCAACGGGTTGCCCGGCGTGGGATCGAGGTGCACGTCATCGAACGAGACGTCGGTGAAGAACGTGAGCAGGCCGCCCGTGCCCGTGGCGAACGTCGAGTCATTGCCCTGGATCTTGAGCTGGCCGTTCACGTAGCCCTTGAGCGTGCTGCCGATCACCTCGAGCCGCAGGCGGTAGCTCGTGTTCGTGGCCACCGGGAATGCGACCGCGGGCGTGAGGTTGGCGGACACGTTGTTCACCAGCTTCTTCAGCTCGATCGTGTTGTTCGTGCGCAGGATCAGGTAGTAGTAATCGTTCGGCGACGCCTGGTGGCGTGCAACGACCCCGAAGAACCGGTTCGACCCGTTCGCCGAGAACAACTTCACATCGGCCTCGACGACCTGGTCCGCCCAATTCGTGCCGTCGCGGACGGCGCGATAGGCGACCGAGGTCCGGTCGGATTGCCGCCACGTGGTCGTGCCGGTCTCGGCCGTCAGGTTCCAGCTGCCGCCATCGGTGGTCCAGCCCGTGACCGCGCCGTTTTCAAAGGTGTCGAAGCTCGTGTTGGCAACGCGAACCGACACTGGCGCCGACTCCATCACGTGGCCGGCCGCATCATGGGCAATGGCCGCGAGGCGGTAAGTGCCCTCCGTGAGCGGGACGGTGTCCCAGGCGAGGGTGAAGGGCGCTGTCGTGACCAGCGCACCGAAATTGGCATCGTTCAACCGATACTGCACGCCGGTCACGCCCACGTTGTCAGTCGTGTCGACCGCGAGGGTCACCACCCCACTGACGGTCGTGCCGTCCGTGGGCGAGGTCAGCGTGATGGACGGCGCGGCCTGGTCGGCCACGGTCACCGCCATTTCGGCGGAGACCGTCACGTGGTCAGCAGCGTCGCGCGCGATCGCCTTGAGCGTATGCGGTCCCGGCGCCGCCAGAGCGGTGTTCCAGGACAACTCATAAGGTGCCGCCGGGAACTGGGGGCCGAAGTCCGCGCCATCGAGCTGGAACTGCACGCCCGTCACCGCGACATCGTCCGCCGCCGTCGCACTCACCGTCGCAGTCCCGCTGAGCGGTGCACCCGCGTTGGGCGCGGTCAACCTGATCGTCGGCGGTGTCTGGTCGGCAACGGTGACCGGCACCGCAGCTGACGTGGTGAAATTGCCTTCCACATCGCGCGCCACGGCAGTCAGCGTATGGCCGCCAGCCGTCGCGGAAACGGTCGTCCAGTTGACCCCGAAAGGCGCGGTCGTGTCCTCGAGTCCGAGCGGGGCGTCGTCGAGCTTGAACTGGACCGCGGCCACGGCGGTGTTGTCGGCCGCGGTGGCGAGGACCTCGATGGTGCCCGTGACCGTGTCGCCGGCGGCCGGCGAGGTGATGGCCACCGTCGGCGCGGATTGGTCGGCGGGGTTCGCCAGGGCACCGTTGCCATTGATCGTAAAGCGGTCCGCGACCACATGGCCGGCGAGCTGCGTGCTGCCGTTGACGATCACCGTGCCGGCGGGCGCGATGATCGAGCCATAACAGGCGACATTGCCGTTCAGCGTGATGCCGCCCGAGGCGACGCGCACCTCGAGCCATTCGGGATGCGCGACGTTGCCGAGGCTCGCGTTGAACGACGTGCCATTCGCGAGCGTCAACACGACCGGCCCGACGATTTCGAGGGTCCCGTTGCCGTTGAGCGTCAAGCCCTGGAGATTGTAGCTGGCGGGCGTCGTGTCGCCGGCCACGCCGAGGCGGAAGTTGCTGTTTCCGTTGGCGGTGAACCGGCCGTAGGTGCCCGGGGGCACCGCGACGGTGCCGGCGTTGCCGTTAAGCGTCAGGTCGCGGACGGTCGCAAAATCGCCCGCACCCTGGCCGGGGGAGTTGATGGTTACGTTGCGGCTGCCCGCAGGCGCGGGCGGCGCGCTCACCGCAGGCAGGGCGATCGGGTCGACGCGACGCAGCAAGCCGCCCAGGTGGGCGTTGCCATTGAGCGTCACCCGATGCGCCGTCGGGGTGGCGGCGCCCGGGCCGTCACTCGCTCCGCCGTAATTCGG
>DASZPS010000026.1:0-72818 GCA_035549955.1 Lacunisphaera sp.
GTGGGTCCATTTCAGTCCGATGTAGGGTCGGACCTTGGTCCGACCTCGCGCATGAGGTCGGCGCAAGCGCCGACCCTACATTCAAATCACCGCGAAAGAACCAAATGGACCCACTACCGAATGACGGAGGCTGGGGATTTGCTTTTGTCCAGGCATTGCCGGCTACGACATTTTTGAAACCACTCTAGAGATTTTGGATTTCACGGTTTTCAGTTTTCAAGATTCCCTTCCGTCACCGGATCTCCGCACCCGCGCAATAGGCCCAGTCGTTGGTGGGATTGGCAGCGGGGCCATTGCCGAGACGGAGGAGCACCTCGCCGGGGAAGGGTTGCGGCAGGTCGACTTCGATGGCTTGCGGGCCACGGTCGCCCGGCACTTTGGCCGGATCGAGCCGGCGGTGAAACAGCAGCTGTTTGCCCCCGCCGGGGGCGCCGACGAAGACATCGACGGTAATGCCATCGGTGACCGCTTCCTTGCCGGACGCGAAGGCGGCATCGGGTAGTCCGACGGTCGCGTGAAAATGCGCGGCCCCGGCGGCGGGGCGGAAAACGAGCTCGGACGGGGCGTGGGCATTGAGCACGGGCTGGCCGCCGGGCGCCGCGGAACTCACGCCGTACTTGCTGCGGATTTCAACCGGCGCCGGCTGGAAGATCGCCAGGTTCAGGCCGGCGAGATCGTCGATCTTGAGGGCGGCGGAGAAGGCATCCTGCGCCGGCAGCGAAAGGATTCGGACGGAGGAATCGGGCGGGCGGGCGGCGAGCCTGGCCAGCAGCTTGGGGTCCAGGCCGGCGGGCAGATACAGGTCATCGAGTCCTTCGCGCGCGACCGGCTGGGGGGACAGGCTGAAGCGGGCGGCGCGCTCGGCGATAAAATCGGAACGCGCGCGAAGCTTGTCCCCGTGGATCACCATGGCGGCGATGTGGCGCGGTGGCAGGCGGGCCAGCACGTCCTCGAGGACACCGGTTTCGTCTTCCCGGTCGCCCGCGACCATCAGGGCGCGGCGTTGGCAATAGTAGGGGAGGAGCGGATCCCAGTGCGCCCCGTAGATGAGGACGACGCCTTCGGCAGGCACTGCCTCACGAATGACGTCCGCAAGTTGAGGCGGGGCCGCCGGACCCCGGGCGTGATGGGTGTAGTATCCGCGGTAGTAAGCGTGCAGCTGGAAGGCGAACACCAGGACCAGCGCCAGCCAGTTGGCGCCGCGGGGCAAGCGGGGGTCGTCCCAGACCGACGCCAGCAGCAAACCCGCGGCGGCAAGCAACAGCAGCGAGTTGGCCGCATAGTAGTAGTCGTGGACGTGGTAGAGGTTGGCGAAGACCAGCGGGCCGGAAGCAAAGCCCAGGAAGCCGGCGGCGGCCATCCACCGGCTTCGCGCGGGCGCAAAGGCGGCGCAAAACAGGGCAATCGCGATCGCCCCCTCGGCGAGGTTATGGTGGACGATGTTTTCCTGCATCCGGATCCAGAAGGACCAGTCGAGGCGCAGGGACCAGGGCCCGAAGTTCCAGGCGCGGAGCTCCCGCGCGGTCAGAAATCCGGTGAAGGGATTGGAGTCCTTCACGGCATCGCCATGGCGCAACCACCACCAGGTCAGGCCGAGTGAAACCACGGCGGGGACAAGCGAGGCGACGAGCAGGCGCGCCCGTGACGCGCCGGCCGCGCGCCACGCTGCCACCGCGAGCGCCAGCGCGGGCAGGCCGAAGACGAGGAACGTCGTCACCTTGGTCAGCCCGGCGAGCGTGGCGGCGAGGGTCGAGGCGACCAACCAGCCCCAATGCCGGCTCTCAAGCGAGCGGCGGAACAGGGCGAGGAACCACACGGCGAAACACAGTGCGGTGGTCTCGATCATGAACGCCCGCGCGTAGAAAAGATAGATGGGGGAGGTCAGGACTACGGCGAGCACGACGAGGCGCCGCGATGGCGGCAGGCGGGCGAGGCCCAGCAGGTCATGCAGCGCCGGCAGGCAGGCAAAGAGGAAGACGATGCCCGTCAGGCGGCCGGCCTGTTCGATCGGCAAGCCGGTGACGTGATGCAGGGCCGCGACGATGACCTGATAAATGGGAAATTCGAACGGGACCGACCAGGGCGGGCCAAACAGGGGCAGGGGATAGTCGAGTTGCCAGCCATCCCGCGCAATCCACCAGGTGTTGAGCGCGGTCTGGAGCTGGCGAAATTCATAGCGGTCCAACAGCGAACCATGCCAGGACAGCGACAGCAACCCGAGCGCGAGCAGGCTCACGAGCACGAACATCACGATGAGCGTGCGCGCGGAAAAGGCCGACGGCTCCGACGGGGCGGACATGGTCAAGGATTGGAGTGGGGCGCGGGTGGTTGCTCGGGGAGCGCGCGCTGGTCGGCCTTACCCACCCCGGCGCTTCGCACCACCCCTCTCGAGAGGGGACCCGAATCCACGGCGATGGAGCTCCCCTTTTTGAAACCGGAACAATTCAATTCGAGGTGGAGCGACTTGACCTCAAGGCGCTGGTTTGAAGCGGCTCCGCCGCAACGCGCTGGGGTCAGCGCGTTCCATCTTCCAGTCCTCGCCTTTACAGGATGGATTCTGCGGTTCGCTGCATGGTTGCGGCTGAAGCCGGAGGACTCGCGATGACAGGTTGAGGCAATCGGGGTATTCGCCATGGCTCAATGGTTCAGATACGGCGCCGCGGAACGGCGGATGCCCTCGTCCAAGCCGACCTGCGGTTCCCAACCGGTGGCTTCGGTCAGCCGGCCGTGGTCGAGGCGGCTGTCCCGCACGTCCCAAGCCGGCCCCGGCGTATGGGTCGTCAGCACTTTCTTTTCCGTGTGTTTTTCCACGAGGGAAATGATTTCGTGCACGCTGTGGGATTCACCCGAGCAGAGGTTGAAAACGCCGGTGAGGCGGCGGGCGATAATTTCGTCGAGGGCCCACAGGAAATCCGTGTAGTAGATGAAGTCCTTCCGCGCGTGGCCGTCGCCCCACAACGTGAGCGCCTGGTTCCCAATGGCGCAGCGGATCGCATGGGGGATGACTCCTTGGGCGCGCCCGGACGGCACGGGATAGCCGTAGGGATTGGAGATGCGCAGGATGGTGCAAGGCAACGTTTCGCGCGCGGTGGTGGCCTGAATCAACGTTTCGGCGGCCAGCTTGGCGCGGCCGTAGGAACCGATGGGCTGGCAGGGGTCGGATTCGACATTAGGGCGGCCAGGGGCGTTGCCATAAATCGCCCCGCCCGAGGAAAAAAACACGAAGTGCGGCCGTTGGGCGGCC
Source organism: Lacunisphaera sp. (assembly GCA_035549955.1). Classification (GTDB taxonomy): domain Bacteria; phylum Verrucomicrobiota; class Verrucomicrobiia; order Opitutales; family Opitutaceae; genus Lacunisphaera. The sequence continues at coordinate 3,245 of DASZPS010000026.1, forward strand.
GGCCCGGAGATGCAGGCTTCGAGCATCTTCCGGAGCAGTGGCAGGTCCTGAAGGTGCTCGCTGCCGGGATTCTGTTCGGACGTGGCGGGCAGCGTGCTCCAGGCCAGGTGCAGGACAACATCGGCCGGTCCGACCGCGCCCGGTTGCAGCAGGGTGGTGAGGGGCCGGAATCCCGGCCCGCCGCCGCGGGAATAAAGCAGCACTTCGTGCGCGGGCGCGCGGTAGTGGTCGGCGATGAGCGAGGCGAGACGGCCGCGGCCACCGGTGACATGAAGACATTTCGGCGAGGTCGCGCTCATGCTCAGGTGAATTTCAGCTTCCGGGCCGCGAAGAACACCATGCGCAACAACAACCAGCCATGTTTCCAGCGCTGGATGTTGGTGGTGCCGTAGGTTCGCTCCTTGTAGCGGATCGGCACGTCGGCGATCTGCAGGTTGAGCCGGGCGGCGCCGAACAGCAGGTCGAAGTCGCCGAACGGATCGAAGTCGCCGAAGTACGCGCGGTTGGCGGCAATCTTCTCGTAATGGGAGCGGCTGAGCACCTTGGTGCCGCAAAGCGTGTCCTTCACCGGCTGGCCGAGCAGCCAGGTGAAGATGAGGCTGAAGGCCTTGTTGGCGCACAGATTCAGGAATTGCATGGCCTCTTTTTCCATCGGGTACACGAGCCGCACGCCGTTGGCGAACTCCGCGCGGCCGCTGGCGATGACCTCGTAAAACTTCGGCAGTTCCTCGGGCGGCATCGTCAGGTCGGCGTCGAGGATCATGAGGATGTCGCCGGAGGCGGCGGCGAAGCCCGCGCGAACGGCGTCGCCCTTGCCCCGGCCGGTTTGCTGCAGGATCTTGATGGGGCGATCCGGGTGATCGGCCTTCACCTGTTGGATTTGGGCCCAGGTGTCGTCGGTCGAATGGCCCTCGACGAAAATGAGCTCCGTGCCGCCGCCCATCACGGGAGTGCGACGCACGGCGGCCGCGATGTTGCCCGCTTCATTGCGGGCCGGAATGACCACGGATACGGTCGGCGGGCGCGCCGGCAGGCTGCGGGCCGGCCGGGCGGAGATGAAGATGGTGAGGCAGAACCATTGCGCGAGCGGCGCGAGCCAGCGGTTCACCAGCCGGTCGAGGCCGAGCGCCGGGGCGGGCAGCAGGAGGTGGGCCTGGCGGCAGACCGGGCTCCATCCGGCCAGGTGCAGGAGATTCAGCACGTCGGACGACGCCAGCCAGCTGTTCCGCGGGTGGCGGTCCTTCAACCCGAGCGCGGTGAGGAGCGAGAGCCCGGGCCGCCAGAGGGAATTGTGGAAATTCAGGAACAACCGGGTGTCCGCATGCGAAACCGCATGCAGTTGCTCGAGCAACCGCTGGACATCCGCGGCAAGATTGAGGGTGTCGGAGATGACGATGCAGTCGAAGCGTTCGTCAAGGGCCAGGGCTTCGCCGGCCTGTTGATGGAATTCCGCGTCCGGGACGCGCTCGCGCGCAGCGGCGAGCTGCGTGGCGGAAAGGTCGATGCCCACCTTGCGCGCGCCTTGGAGTTGGGCGAGCAGTTCGCCGTTGCCGCAGCCGATTTCGAGCACGCTGGCCCCGGCGGGGATGAGCAGGTTGTAGTAGTGGGCGATCAGGCGGCGGTAGCCACGGCCCCCGTCTTTCGGCCGCGCCGGCGCGTGGTCATAAAAGTCCCGGACCTTCGTCAGGTGCTGCTGGGTGATCTCGGGCAGGTCGGGCATCGCGGGGCTCAGGAGGTTGCCAGCGTTCCGTAGAACTTGGCAAGGGCCTCCGCGCTTCGTCGCCAGCTGAAGTGCTGCGCGGCGAAAGCCAGCGCGCCGGCGCCGAGCCGCTCACGGAGCGCCCCGTCCTGGCGCAGGGCGGTGACCGCCCCGGCGATCCCGGCTGCATCGGCGCAGTCGAGGACCCACGCATCGGTGCCATGGCGGAGATGCGCGCCGAGATTGGTCCGGGGCAGGATCACGGGCCGGCCAAGCGCGAAGAATTCCGGCAACTTCGACGGGAAACGAAAGTCGTTGAAGGCATCGGCCGTGCCGGGTTGCACGAAGATGTCGGCCAGGGCCATCAGCGGGGGCAGGTGGCGGTGATGGTGGATGGTGCCCAGGTCGAGGACAAAGGGCTTCACCCTGGCCGCCAGCGGCCCGAGAAAATCGACCTGATCCGCCCCGGCGCGGATCAGGTAGGTGGGTTGTCCGGCGTCGTTCAGCCGGAGCAGGCTGTCGTACAACTCCCGCATCTCGGCCGCGTTGGCGGCATGCACGTTGCCATGGTAGAACAAAAGCGTCGCGTCGGCGGGGAGCTGGAGGGCGGCGCGGAACTCCGCCGGCACGGGGCGGGCGTGGAAATACCGGGCGTCCGCCGCCGGCCAGATCGTGACGTGCGGTTTCCCGGCGGGGACGAATTTCGCGAGCGAATCGACGATCAGGGTGATGCCGTCCGCCGCCTCGAGGAAAGCCTGGCCTTTGGCCGGATCGGTCAGGTCAAGGGGTTGGCTCGCGGCGGCGCCGGTCGCCAGGTTTTGCTGGCGGATCTCCTGTTCGTTGTCTTCCAGCTGTACGACCAGGCGGCCGCCGAATTTGGCGCGGACTGCCAGGGCGGTGGCGCGGACGGACTCGCGCGTGGTCCAGGCGTGGATGACGTCGGGGCCCCGGCCATTGGGAAAACCGCCGCCGGTGGCGATGGCTTCGGCATGGAGCAAGCCGCGGAACGGGGGTGTTTGCTGGTAGGCGAGCGTGTCCAGGTCCTGCGGGACCGCGACGGCGCTGGAGTGGCCCGCGAAAGCCAGTTCGCGGGCGAGGGCGGAAATCTGGAGCGAACTGTTCGCCGTGAAGTCCCCGTGCGAAACAAAGAGCACATTCCAACCGGTGGGTGCGGGAACGGGCGGCGAGGGCGGACGCGGGACGTATCCAGGCAGCGGGATGCGCGGGGCGCCGAACTCCACGCGCGCGTCGGTATGCTCGTCGCGGGCAACATCGACCTCGCGGCCGGTGTGCGCGACGGCGATGGAGCCGTCATCCAGTTCGGCGCGCAGACGGAGGGGTCCGCGGCCGGCCCAAAGGATTACGCGGCTGCGGAAGCCGGAGCGGGCGGCATGCGGAACCTCGGGATAGGCGAGGGGGACATCCGCGCGGGGGCGGCCGAGGTCGCACGGGATCTCCTGGCGGCCGTAGCGCAGCGTGAGTTTGCGCACGGGCTGTCGCGGGTGCAGGGCCCAGCCCTCGACAAAGACCCGCTCGTCCAATGGCTGGCCGGGAGGGGGAAACTCGACATCGGCGGCAAAAGGCCGGGCTTCGACGGCCAGGGTCAGCGTTTTGAACACCGCCCAGCCACCGGAGGGCAGCTGCGCCTCAAATCGCGCGACATAAGTCCCCGGCGGCAAGCGACCCTCGATCACGAAGCCGCAAGCGCTGGGCGCGGCCTGGCCCGGCACATCGTTGCGAATGATGCGCCGCGACGCCGGCAGGATTCCCCCACCGGTGACCAGGCGCACGGCCGGCGGCTGCGGGACGCCCGCCTGGAGGCACCAGCCGGTGACGGACACCAATCCTTCGCGCGCCCGAAGCGGACGCGGGCTTTCGATCTCACCATGAATCCGCGATGTGGCGGGACCCTTCATCACTTCCGGTTGCCGAAGGTGCGCTCGAGGGAACGCAACCAGGCCGTCCAGCGCCAGCTGCGGGAGACTTTCATGGCGCGTTGTTCGGCGTCGAGCTGTCCGATGCGCTCCTCCCGGGCGGCGGCGTCGGCCTGGGCGGCGCGGAGGCCGGATTCCAAGGTGCCGATGCGTTCGAGCTGCTGACGGCCGGATTCCGCCAGCTGCCGCGTAAGGACGTGCAGGTTCTCGACCTCGGAAAGGAGGAGCTGTTCGCGGGCGGCCAGCGCGGCGGTTTCGGCACGGCTCGCCTGCAGCGCCTCATTGGTCACATGCTGCATATGGCGCATGTGTTCGTACTGCGCCTGCAAATCGGCGCGGACTTTCTCCAAGTGCCCGGCCTCGTCGAGCTTCCGGTCGGCGAGCTCCTGCGACGAATTGATGAGGGTCTCCATATCGGCCAGTCGGGCGGCCTGTTCATCCCGCACATCCTCCAATTCCATGAGGCGCACCTGCGCCAGGATGAGCTGTTGGCGCAGGAGATTCAACGTGTCAGCCGGCACGGTGGGATCGGGCTTCATGGCGTCGCCCCAGCAAGCCGCGCCCCCGGGCGGATGTGAAGCCAAATGGAGGAAAGGAAATCGTGAAATCGGTAATCGTGAAATCAGGAATCTTGAAATCGAAGGAGCGACCTGCGCCCGGATTGGACCCGATTCCAGATTTAGGATGACCGATTTTCAGTTTTCACGATTCCCATTCCTGCAATACCCGGTGTCGCTTGAATGCCGGTACCCGGATTCAGAGCTTGTAACCGGCGGAGGCGGCGTCGTTCGCGAACATCTTTACCGTGTCGAGCGACAGTTCGCCGAGGTCCATGCCGAGGAGCTTGGCAGCCTTGGCGAGAATGTCGTGCTGGACGGTGACGATGTGGCAGCCGCTTTGTTCGGCCTGGATGATGTTCAGCACCTCGCGCACGCTGGCCCAAAGGAGCTCGGCCTTGGGCTGGTTCGCGAGGATCTTGCGGCTCTCCCGCATGATCGGCATCGGATCGACGCCCGTGTCGGCGATGCGGCCGGCGAAGACGGAAACGACCGAAGGGACCTTGGGATTGAGCGCCGCGGCGACATCGCGCACCTGCTCAAGGGTGAGGATGGCGGTGATGTTGAGCTGCACGCCCCCGGCGGCGAGCTCGCGGATAAGCGGGATGGAAGTCTCGCGGCGGGAGTTCGTGATCGGGATCTTGACGTAAACGTTCCTGCCCCAGCCGGCGATCTTGAGGGCTTGGCGCTTCATTTCCGGGAAGTCGTCGGAAAACACCTCCAGCGAGATGGGCTTGGCGGTGACCGTCTGCAGGATGTCGCGGGCGAAGGCCTCGTAATCCGTGATGCCCGCCTTCTTCATCAGGGTCGGGTTGGTGGTGAGGCCCTTGATATAAGGCTTGCCGTAGAGGTCGAGAATCCCGGCCTTGTCGGCGCCATCGGCGTAGAGGTGGACCTTGAGGGTATCGAGTTTCAGCATGGCTTCAGTCAGTTGGGCGTCCCGGACCGGGCAAGCACAATACCGGCAGCCTCGGTGAGCGAATGTACAGTGAAGTCGGGTTTACGCCGAATTGACTCCTGGTAGCCGTGGTCGACGAAGATGGTCCGGCAGCCGGCGTTGGCTCCGCAATCGATGTCGCGCCACCGGTCGCCAATCATCCAGCTGCGGGTGAGGTCCAGGCCGAGCGCCGCCGCAGCGTCGACCAGCATCCCGGGCTCGGGTTTGCGCCGCCGATTTTCGGGATGAGGAATGCCCCGGCCCGGGGCATAACAGGCCTCGATGCGGGCGATCTCGGGAATGAGCTCCTGCAGGCGGGCATGTATTGCTTCGACCGCCGCTTGGGGCATCGTCCCGCGACCGACGTCGGGCTGATTGGTGGCGACCACCAGCACAAAGCCGGCGGCGTGCAGTGCGTGGCAGGCCGCCGCCGCGCCGGCGAAGAGAACGAACTCGTCCACCGTCGCGGGCGGAAAGGGCAAGCCATCCCGGACCACCGGGACATTCAAGGTCCCGTCCCGATCGAGGAAGACGGCGGGACGAAGCGCCGGGTTCACGGCTTCGCGGCGACCGACTCCCACTTCGTCTGGGCCACCTTCAGGTCGGGATGCGAGACGAAGAGGTGCCAGACGACGGCTTGGAAGGCCTCGGAGTGCGGCGTGATGTTGTTCGGGTTGACGGTGGGCACGATCACGCAGGCATCCGCGACCTTGGCGGTGTAGCCGCCGTCCTTGCCGACGATGCCGATGACATGGGCCCCGACCTGCTTTGCGAGCTGCAGGGCGGTGACCAGGTTGGGCGAGACGTTCTTTTCCAGATTGCCGCCGCCGACGGAAAGGACGAGCAGGCAATCCCTGGCGGTCAGCCGCGAACCGCGCAGCCATTCGACAAACACGCTGGCCCAGCCCTCGTCGTTGGTGCGCGCGGTCAGCTCGGAGACGTTGTCCGTCGGCGCATAGCATTCGAAGCCGGCGATCTTGCGGAAATCGTTCACGGCGTGGGAGGCGTTGGCGGCGCTGCCGCCGACGCCGAGGATGAAGAGCCGGCCCCCGCGCTCGCGGGTGGCGCGGAGTTCGGCCACGCATTTTTCGCAGGCGGCTGCATCGAGCTTGGCGACAATCTCGGCGGTTTCCTTGAGGTGTTGGACGGCGTAGGACATGGGAGGTTCTTTAGCGGGGAGCAGAACCGGTCCGCAGCAACTGGTCCAGTTCCTTCAGGCCGGCGGGAGAGCCGATTTCAAAGAATCGTTCTGGCATTTCATAGCCGGCGAGCTGGCCGCGGCGGCAGAGGTCGGTCTGGACCGCGGCGAGATCCACCACGGCGTCGCGCGGATAACCGTCGAAGGCGGCGGACCGAAATACCCCTAGGCCGTAGTCGATGTGGCGCATTTGCGGCGGCTTTTCCGTCTTGGAGTAGAGTTTGATGCGCCCGGCCTCGAACCAGACGTTGCTGACATCGTAGGCCTCGCGATTCTCGAACACGGTCATGAGCCCGAGCTGGCCGGAGGCGAGAAAGGCGCGGCCCACGGCCTGGTAGTCGACCGGCAGGTAGCTGTCGCCATAGAGCACGTAAAAGGCGTTGCCGAGCTTCGGCAGGGCGCGAATCAGGGCGCCGCCGGTGCCCAGGAGTTTCGGCCCGTCGAAGGAATATTCGATCTGGACGCCCCATTTGGCGCCATCGCCGTATTGCTGCACGATCATGTCGCCGAGATAGCCGACACAGAGGACAATCCTGGTCAGGCCATTCTTCCTCAGCAGCCGGAGCTGGTGGGAGAAAAATGGCTCCCCCGCCACCTCGACGAGCAGCTTCGGAATCTTTTCGGTGATCGGGCGGAGTCGCGTGGCGAGTCCACCGGCGAGAAGGGCGACGGGAAAATCTGCGGCATTCATTTCTTAACCACACAATTCACAGAACACACAGAAACCAAGCGGACTGGGTCGAATCTTCGGTGGTAGGTCCATTTGGTTCTTTCGCGTTGGCTTGAATGTGGGGTCGGCGCTTGCGCCGACCTCATGCGCGAGGTCGGACCAAGGTCCGACCCTACATTGGACTGAAATGGACCCACTGCCGAATTTTCCGGGCATGCTGTGTGTTCTGCGGTTCATCTCAATTCTGCGCGACCACCTTGGTGCCTTCGAAGTCGAAGCGGAAGCGGACTTCCTGGAGGCCTTTCTCGCGCATGGCGTGGCGGAGCTTCCGTTTGTCGTTCGCATAGAACATCAGGAAGCCGCCGCCGCCGGCGCCGATGAGCTTTCCCCCGAGCGCTCCGTTGGCCATGGCGTGGTCGTACCATTCGTTGATGCGCTCGTTGCTCATGCCCGAGCTGCGGACCTTCTTGCGCTGCCAGTGGACGTCCATGAGCCGGGCGAATTCCTCCAGGTTGCCGCTTTCGAGCGCTGTCAGGGAGTGGTAGCCGAGTTCCTTGGTGAAGTGCAGATTGTCGAGCATGGCGCCATCCTGCTTCTTCGACCGGTCGTTCTGGTCCTTCAGGATCGCGGACGCGGAGCGGGAGTAGCCGGTGAAGAACATCAGCAGGTTGTCCTCGAGATTGAACAGCGTCTCCTCCGCGATCTTGCACGGCCGGTATTCGACGCGGCCGTCCGGGTGGAAGGTGAAGGCGGTGATGCCGCCGACCGCGGCGATATACTGGTCCTGCTTGCCGATCGGTTCGCCGAGCCGGTCGAGCTCGATGTGGCAGGCCTGTTCGGCCAGCTCGGCCGGGGAGATGAGCTGCTTGTTCGCGGTGTGGAGCAGCTTGAGCAGGGCGGTGGTGAAGCTGCCGGAGGACCCGAGGCCCGTGCCACCGGGGATGTCGGCCATCGAGGTGAGCTCCAGCGAGCGCCCGTCCATGTTCAGGAGCGCGAACGCCTCGCGGATGATCGGATGCTCCAGCTGCGCGGCGTGGGGCACGCGCTCAAGTTTGGAGTATTTCACGATCAGGTCGGGCACAAACGTGCGGTGCAGCGTCAGGTAGACGTATTTGTCGAGCGCGCCCGCCACGAGGAAACCGCCGTGCTCGCGGTAGTAGGACGGCAGGTCGGTGCCGCCGCCGCCGAGGGAAATGCGCAGGGGGGAACGGGTGATGATCATTTACGATATATGATTTACGATTTACGATTGAACCGAATCGCGATCCATCAAAGCGAGGCGTTGGATACGGGGTAGCCGCTGGCGCGGTAGATTTCCTCCACGATTTCGAGGGTGCGGATGCCTTCGCGCAGGCCGGGGCTGGGCGCGCGCCCCGTGTGGATGTCCTCCTCGAAGGCGGCCAGTTCGAGCCGCCACGAGTTGTCGCCAGCAGGGTAGTCCCACACCGTGGTTTCCGGCGGGCCCATTTGCGGCAGCATCTTGTAGTAGGTGCACTTTTCCTGGCCGTAGCTGCCGCCGAGGCCGTCGATGGCGACCTTCGCGTCGCGTCCGTAGATCTCCAGGGAGAACAGGTTTTTCCATTCGGTGCAGCTGACATGCAGCCAGGCGGTTTGCCCGGTCGCCGTGCGCAGCGAAAGAAACGCGTTGTCGTCCACCGGCATGTCCCAGAACGACGTGGTGGCGTGGCCGGCGACCGTGGAAAAATCGCCGAGGAACCAGCCGGCGAGGTCGATCAGGTGCACGCCCTGGTCGATGAGTTCGCCGCCGCCGGAGAGCTTCGGGTCGGCCCGCCATTCGCGGTCGTAGCCTTTGCGCCCGCCATGGCCGTAGCGGCCGCGCAGGAACATCATCGGCCCGAGTACCCCGGATTCGAAGAGTTCGCGCGCCTTTTGCAGCGCCGGATGGAAACGGTGGTTGTAGCCGATGCGCACCCGGACGCCGGCCTGCTCCGCGGCGGCCTGCAGCGTGCGCAGCTGCGCGGCGTTGAGCGCGCCGGGCTTCTCGACCAGCACATGCTTGCCGGCCCGCACGGCGGCGAGGGCGATGGGCGCCAGCGCGCCGTTGAGGGTGGCGACGATGACGGCGCCGACCGCCGGGTCGGCGAAGGCGACCGTGAAATCCGTGGTCGCCATGCACCCTGGGGAGGTTTTCGCGAGGTCCGCGGCGCGCGTCGCGTCAAGGTCGCACGCGTAGCGCAACTGACCGGGTTGCAAACTGGCGGCGCGTTTTCGGCCGATCAGTCCGCAGCCGACGATGGCGTAATGGAGCGGTGCGGCCATCAGGGCGCGGGTTTCTTCACGCGGTCCTCGGGCACAATGCGCCGCAGCGTGTAGACATCGCCGGTCGCCAGCGCGCGAAACCGGGCCGGATCCTGCCAGGGATCCCATTTGGCGCTGATCAGCTTCCCGGTGATCCCGTCGCTCGCCGTTGTGGCCAGGAACACGCAAAGCGCGGCGCCCTTCTGCGGATCGTCCGCGCCTTCGTCGGACCATTTCTTGTTTCGGGCGAAGAACTCCGCGCCGGCCTTTTCCGGGCCGGCGGCGAGCACCTGTTGGGTTAGCCGCGTGCGCAAGGCGCCCGGCGCCACGGCGTTCACGTCGATGCGGTCGGCGCGGTATTCTTCCGCGAGGGTTTCGGTCAGCCGGACGACGGCGGCCTTGGTGGCGGCGTAGGCGGCGAAACGCGGCATGGGGTTGGTGGCGCCGCCGCCGGAGATGGTGATGATCTTGCCGCCGCCCTGGCGTTTCATGGCCCGCGCCGCATGCTGGCAGACCAGCAAGGTGCCCGTGACGTTGACCTGCCAGGCCTGGTTCCAGTCGGCGAGGGTGACCTCCTCGGTGGGTCCAATCGGGCCATAGATGCCAGCATTGCTGACCACGACGTGCAGCGGGCCGACGCGGGCGGCGCGGGCGAAAAGCGTCGCGACGGCGGCGGGATCGGAAACGTCGCACGCGACGCCGACGAGCTGCTGGCCCGGTTTCAAATTCGGGCTGAGTTCGTCGTGGGTGCGGGCGACGTCCGCCGCGGTGCGGGCGCAGAAAACCACATTCGCACCTTCGGCGAGGTAGGCCTCGACGATGACGCGGCCGAGGCCCTGGCTGCCGCCGGTGACGAGGGTATTGCGTCCGGAAAGTTTCATGGGCGTCCGACAGTGAGATAGACAATCCCGGGGGCCCCAGCCACCGCTTTTTCGACGAGGCGGTTGGCATCGACAATCACCGGGCGGGACATGGCCGCCAGCAGCGACGGCCAGGCATAGTCCCGGAATTCGGGCCATTCCGTGCAGATGACCGCGGCATGAGCGCCCCGCAGGGCATCGGCAGGCGAGACGACGAGGGGCAGGTCGCGATGGTCGGCGTCGGCGGTTCGGATCAGCGGATCGAAGGCCTGGACCTTGAAGCCCGTGGCGAGGAGCTGGCGGCAAAGTTCGACCGCGGCGCTGCGGCGGAGCGTGCTGGTGTTGGGCGTGTACGCTAGCCCCAGCACCGCGACCACCGGCTGCGCCACGCCCGCGAGGGCGGACTGGAGTTTGCGGAAGGCCCAGCTACGATGACGGTCGTTGCTTTCCTTGATGGCGGGAATCAGCGCCAGCGGCACATTTTGCGCGGCGCCGAGGCGGGTTAGCGTGACGACATCGCGCGCGAGAGTGCCGCCGGCGAAGGGTCCGCCGGGGCCGAGGTACGCGCGAGAACCGATGCGGGGGTCGCTCTTCAGGCCGGCGGCCACTTCCTGCGCGTCTGCACCCACCGTTTCCGAAAGGGCGGCAACCTCGTTGATGTACGCGACCGACAGGGCGAGGAAGGAATTGAGCGCATGCTTCACCATCTCGGCCGATTCGGGGCGCATCCAGACGAGCGGGGCGCCCAGCGGTGCCAGCAGCTTTTCGAGCACGTCGCGGGCCGGAGCGGACGAGACGCCGACGATGATGCGGGCGGGTTTCTCGAAGGCCTCGATGGCTTTGCCGAGGCGAAGGTTTTCCGGCGAACAGGCGAAATGGAGGGTGGGATGTTGTTGGGCCAGCCGGGAGCAGGTGCCGACGGGAAGTTGGGAGGACAGCAGGACGACGGTGCCAGGCCGCAGTCGCGGCAGCACGCGCGCCAAGCGAGTGTGCACCCAGTCGAGGTCCGAGCGGTCGTCGGCATCGACCGGGGTGTCGTAACAAACCCAGAGCACGTCGGCGGCGATGGCGGCGGCGGCATCAGACGAGAATTCCAGCCGACCCGTGGCAAGTCCCGCCGCCAGCAGGTCGTCCAACCCAGGCTCATGCAGGGGAGCGTGCCCGGTGCGCAGTTGGGCCAGCCCCGACTCATCGAAATCGAGGCCGATCACGCGATGGTGCTTCGCCAGGCAAGCGGCGGTCACGCTACCGAGGTGCCACAAACCGAGTACGATGACATTCATGAAGAGAGGATCTCCATCGTCAGGGAATATCGCGCCGCTGGTAAAGAGTCATCCATCCGTTGAATGCCGGAAAGGTTTCAACAAGGCGAAGATTGGCCTCGCACCACGCCTTGACCGTGGGATAGAGCCGATGCATCTGCCTGTCGTAGGGCCACTGGCCCGCATCGACCGGTACGTCGGTAACTAGCACGAAGTCACACTGATGCAGCCGATCCATGATAACGTGATCATCGACTTCCAGGATTCCAGTGGGGAGCAGTATCTCGTAAGGCATCCAGACTTTCTTCCGCTCATAGGAAATGACACGCATAAGATTTGCGTCGAACTTGTCGGTCATTTGGTCGACCCCGATCCGCGCCACCGGAAGATGGGCAGCGCGGGTGTGATCAAAGAAATAGTCCGCAAGCCAGTTGATCCGGCGAGCGCCCTCGCTGAATGAGGGACCGTACGGCGGCGCGACCTGCCGTTCGGCGAAGAACAACGCGCCAGAAAACAATGCGAGCAGGAGCGGGGCCTCGAGGCAGAGTCGGCCGATCGGGCCCGGGCCCGCCCCCCTCGCCGCCCGCGGCCAAAGCACGGACCAAATCCAACCCAGGAGCAGGATTACTCCCGGCACGAGGACCCCGAGAACCGCGTGAGATTTTTGCTGGTGAAGGTGCAGGATCAGCGCCGGAACAAGAAAGAACACCACGCTGAAAAACAACCAGTCCCAGTCGGTGCGAGGGGCCGGCTTTGGTGACACCGGGCGCCGAGGCCACATCGCGAGGGCCAGCCAGGGCACGGTGACGGCCACCGTGGTCCAGAGAAACCAGATGCCCAGCTGCTGGTCTTTGAGGCACGAATAGAGGAATTGCAGGGATTGCCCGGAAGTGAAACCGGGCAGCCGCGCCGCGGCCTCGGCACTGGATACCTGGCCGACCCAGTAGTATTCGCGCAGGAGGGCGCGATTCCACCAGAAAACCGGCCCGGCGAGTGCAGCGGCTATCAAGGCGGCGAGCAGGAGATTGCGCAGCCGCGGTCCTCGTTCGCCTCCGCAGAGGACCCAGCCGGCGGTGAGGATGAAGAGGGGGCCAAGGTAGACGGCCGTCAGGAAGCGTTCGAGGAGGGTGAGACACAGCACGAAGCCGAGAGCGACCGACCAGCCGAGGGAACGAAATCCGCGGGTGAGCAGCGCGAAAGCGGCACAGGTGCCGAAGAGACACATGGCGCCGTGATCCAATCGAAAATCCATCGCGGCGCCGGCTCCAGTCGCCCAAGGCCAGGCCAGGCAGGGGAGCAAGCCGAAGACCATCCAGCCCAACGCCCACGACCCGCTGGTTCGGGCAAAGGCATGGAACAGCGCAGCTTGCCATAAGAGGAAGGCGAGCATGTTCAGGCTGAGCGCAGCGCTGCGGGAAGGTCCCCCCGCCACAGTGAAAATCACCAGTGCCGCCACGTCATGCAGGGCGCCTTGCGGCATGGTGTTGAGGAGCGTGGTGCGGAGGCCGTGGATGAGACCATGGGCCTTGGCGTCTTCGTACCCGAGATAGGCGTCGGTCAGATAGTAGACCTGATCAGTCCACTGCGGAAAGATGCCGGCGTGGTGCCGCGAAGTCATCCGGTCAAACACCAGGAATTCCGCCACCATCAAAAAGCTGGCGGCCAACCACATCTTGCATGACCGGGGCTGGAACCAGGACGTCATCCGAGGGCAGTTATCGTCCGGAAATATCCCGGCGTTGGTAAAGTGACATCTTTCGATCGAAGATCGGGAAGGTCTCGACATGGCGGAGGTTGGCCTCGCACCAGGCTTTGACGGTGGGATAGAGCCGCCGCATCTGCTTGTCGTAGGGCCAGTGGCCGTGACCAACCATTTCGTCCGTCACGAGGACGAAGTCACACTCGCGCAACCGCTCCATGATCACATCTTCCGGCGCCTCGAGGATGCCGGTGGGCAGGAGCATTTGGTACGGCATCCAAATGCCTTTCCGCTCGTAGCACACGACCCGCATGATCTGGGCGTCGAAGGCGTCGGTTACCTGGTCGACACCGATCCGGGCAGTGGCGAGGCCAGCGGCCCGGCTGTGGTCGAAGAAGTAATCGGACAGGTGGTTGACGCGTTGGGAGCCCTCGATGAACGCCTGGCTGTGCGGCTGCCAGAACTGCCGGACGCAGAAGAACCTCGCCCCGGCGTACACGGCGACCACGGCGAAGACGACGGGACCGAAGCGGCCCGTCGGCAGTGCGCGCAGCGTCGCGGCCGCCCGGGGCCACAGGACGGCCCAGACCCAACCGACGAACAGGATGGCGCCCGGCACCATGACCCCCAGAACGATGTTTGATTTCTGCTGGTGGACACAAAGAACCAGCGTGGGCACGGCAAAAAAGACCAGGCTGAGGTACAGCCAGTCCCAGTCGGGTCGGGGGAATGATGCGGCCCGATCCCGTCGCCGGGACCACAGGGCGAGCCCCAACAAGGGGAGGGTGAGCACGGTAACCGTGCCGAGGAACCACGGGCCCAGTTGCTGCTCGCGGAAATAGAGAAAGACGAATTGCACGGATTGCCAGAGGGTATAGCCCGGCAGGCGGGCAGCGGCCTCCGCGCTCGATACCTGCCCGACCCAGTAATACTCGTAGAGCTGGTGACGGTTCATCCAGAACACCGGTCCCACCAAGGCGCTGGTCACCAGACCGGCGAGGAAAAGGTTGCGCAGGCGCAGCCGCTTTTCAGGGCCGCACAGAATCCATCCGATCGTCAGGAAGAAGATGGGAACGAGGTACACGCTGGTCAGGAACCGCTCGATCACGGTGAAGCCGAGCGCCACGCCCAGGGCGGCAGACCAGCCCGCGGCCCGGAAGCCCCGCGTAAGCACGGCCGTGGCGGCGCTCAGGCCGAGCAGGCACATGGCCGAGTGATCCAGCCGGAAATCCACGGCGGAACCGGCTTCCGCCGACCAGGGCCAGTAGAGGCAGGGCAGCAGGCCGAAGGCCATCCAACCCACGGTCCAGCTGCCGCTCGCGCGCGTAAAGGCGAACAGCAGCGCGGCCTGCCAGGCCAGAAAAGCGAGCATGTTCAGACTGAGGGCGGCACTGCGTGACGGTCCGCCCGCGACCGTGAAAACGAAGAGCGCCGCCACGTCGTGCAGCGTGCCTTGGGGAACGGGGTTGGTGAGGGTGGCCTGCAGACCGTGAACAAAGCCATGGGCCTTGGCGTCCTCGTAGCCGCGATAGGATTCGGACAGGTATTGGATCTGGTCATTCCAGCGGGGGTAGTACCTCGCATGGTGGCGCGAAGTCGCCCGATCAAAAATCATGAATTCCGCGGCCAGCAACAGGACCGCGGCCACCCACATCCAGCGCGCCCGAAGCGGGGGCGGCGAACTCATCGCGGAGTGGCGTTGTGGCCGGCGCGCGCCTCATAAACCCAGCGATTGGCGTCGAGCCAGCGCAAGGTGCGCACGATGCCTTGCTCGATTGTCAGCTTGGGTTTCCAGCCTGTGGCCTGGATCTTCCGCGTATCGAGGAAGATGAAGGGATTGTCGCCGATCCAGCCGCGATCGCCGCCGCCATATTCCAGCCTCGGCTTCAGGCCGAGCGCGGCGCAAATGTAGCCAATGCTCTGGTTGACCTCCACGTATTCAGGGGTGCCGAGGTTGTAGACTTGGGTCCGGTGCTTCGCGTCCCGGGCCGTGGCACGGCCGGTGACGTGCAACATCGCGTCGATGCAATCCTGCACATAGAGGTAACTTTTCCGCTGGCGGCCGTCGCCGAGCACATGCAGCCGATCGGGATGTGCGATGAGCTGCCGGTGGAAATCGAACACGTGGCCGTGGGTGTAGCGCTCGCCGAGCACGGAGACGAAGCGGAAGATGTAGGCCTCGTCGAGCTGGCCGCCTTCGGCGTATGACGAAAGGAGGGCTTCGCCCGCGACTTTGCTCGCCGCGTACAGGGAGGTCTGGATCGGGAACGGTTCGTTCTCGGGCGTTGGTTTGTCTGGGGTGACGAGGGCCTCCCCGTAGACCGAGCCGGTGGACGAGAAGGCGACGCGGCGCACCTGGTTCGCGCGCATGGCCTCGAGAACGTTGAAGGTTCCGGTGGTGTTCTGTTCCAAGTCCTTTCGCGGGTGCGACCAGCCATCCTTGATGTCGGCATTGGCGGCGAGGTGGAACACGAAGTCGGCGCCAGCCATCGCGGCGGTCAGGGCGGGAAGGTCAAGGCTGTCCCCGCGCACGAGCCGGAACGAGGGGTGGGACCGGGCTCCGGCCAGGAAGCGGTCCTGGCCGGTGGAGAAATTGTCCCAGCCAGTCACCGCCATACCCTCCGCCAGCAGGCGGTCGGTGAGGGTCGAACCGATGAAGCCGGCGGCGCCGGTGACGAAGGCATGTTTCATAACCATCAGGAGGGGAGGGGAGCGGGGCGGGGAAGCAGGGTCAGGCCTATGACGAGATTGCACGCAACGAGGGGCAGGAAAGGGAGGGGAAAGTAGCGGCGGCTGGCGATGGTGAAATAAGGATCGAGTTCGGCCAGAATTTCGTGGGGAAGGTTGATGTGCTCGCGCGTGTAGAACTCGGAGTAGGGCGCGTCGAAATGCCGGTTCCAGACCCGCTGGGCGGAAACCTTGCGCGCGAGCGAGTAGGCGAGGCTGCCCTCGGTCGGGATGACCACCAGCAACCGGCCGGTCTGCCGGTTGAGCAGGCGATAGGCCTCGCGGATGGCGGCTGGCAGGTTGGGCAGATGTTCCAGGACATGCACCGCGATGTAGCGGTCGAAGTAGCCATCGGGAAAATCCAGGCGCTCCTGGCAATCGCCGAGGATGGTTCGCACCCGGGGATGGCGGCGGCGAATTTCCGCGGCCATGTTTTCCCGAAATTCGTTGCAGTAGTAGTTCTGTTCCTGCTCGGGCGTGAGCTTTTCGTAGTCGAGGTGTTCTCCCAGGCCGGCGCCGATTTCCAGGGTCGTGCGGAAGCCGGCGGCGGAGTGGCGGACGGGATAGTTGTGGTTGAAGCTTTCGATGAGGCCATAGCGCGGCCGGCCCGCGAGTTCCTCGTGCCAGAGCTTCATGAACTGGTCGCTGCGCCGCTGTTGTTCGGGCGTGAGCGGGGGCAGGACCTTGGGCCACTTGGCGGCGGGCATGGCGGCGGTATCAGGCGGCGCGGTCGAAACCCGCCGAGCGCTCGACAATGAAGCGGGGCCGGCCGCGCACTTCCTCGTAAATCCGGCCGATGTATTCGCCGAGGATGCCCACGCTGATCAGCTGGATCCCACCCAGGAACGAGATGAGGATGACCAAGGTGGGATTGCCCCAAAGGATCGTCCACCCCATCAATTTGTAGAAGAGATAAATGCCCATCAGCAGGAATGAAAAACCGGCGATCGCGAACCCCAGCATGGTGCTGAGCTGGAGCGCGTAGGTGGAGAAACAGAAGATGCCGTTGAACCCGATGCGCAGGGAGCCGAAGAAGCGATTGTAGTTTGTGGCGCCGGCGAAGCGGGCCGGGCGATCGAATGGAATGATGACCTGCCGAAACCCGACCACCGCCACCATGCCCCGCAGGAAACCATGCGATTCCTTCAGTTTCAGGAGCTCGTTGACGACGCGGCGCGACATGAGCCGGAAATCCCCCGTGTTCGGCGGAATCTGGACATCGGCGATCTTGTTGATGATCTTGTAGCCCACGGCTGAGACCACCTTCTTGAGCCAGGGCTCGCCGGTGCGCTGGCGGCGCTGGGGCAGCACCACATCGTAGCCTTCGCGCCACTTCGCCACCATTTCCTGCACGAGTTCCGGCGGGTCCTGGAGATCCACGTCCATCACGACCACTGCGTCGCCCGTCGAGTAGTGCATCCCGGCGAGGGTGGCCATCGGCTGGCCGAAGCGGCGGGAGAATTTCAGGAGCTTGATGCGCGGGTCCTGCGTGCGGGCCTCCAGGATGATTTCCTCAGTCCGGTCAGGCGAAGGATCGAGCGCGAAGATGATCTCATATTCCGCCGTCAGCGCCTCCAGGATCGGACGGATGTGCCGCAGAAACTCCGGAATGTTCTTCTCCTCCCGATAGACGGGAACGATGATGGACAGTTGCATGAATGTGCGCCAGTGAGACTGGCCGCCGCGGGAGGTATGTGAAGTCTTTTGTCACCCGGCGCCCAGGGCTACGGGCAACGCACACCACACGACCACAGCCAGCCAATGAACGCGCTCCGCCGCAAATAGCGCAGCAAGGCGGGATGGCCCTCCAGTTCGGCCGGTGAAATCGACCGTCCATGCGTCCGCTGCCGCAGCCGGATGATCTCCTCCTGGCCGACGCCCTGCATCTGGGCCGCGGTTTTTTGCGTCGCGTGGACCCGGAAGCAGGCGAGGAAATAGGGGACGCGCACGATCCGCGCCCCCGCCGCCTGGAAGCGCAACAGCAGGTCCCAATCCATCGCGAACTTGAAGGTGGGGTCGACGCCGCCAACGCGGTCCCAAGCCCTTCGCCGCCAAAACAACGTTTCCTGGGGGACGAAATCGTTCAGTTGCAGCACGGTCGGATCGTGCCTCGGCATGAACCACCGGGCGATTTCCCGTGACTCCTCGTCCACGACAATGCGGTGACCGTACACCACATCGACTTCGGGATGCCGGGCGAAATAGCCGGCCACATAACCCAGGGCGCCAGGGAGATAGAAATCATCGGAGTTAATCCAAGCCATCGCATCGTTGGGCTCGCCGGAGGTGCGGGCGAAGCCCCGGACGATGGCGTCGGCTTGCCCGTCGTCGCGCTCACTGGCCCAGGCATGGAGTCGGCCAGCCTGGCTTTCGATGTAGGCGGCGCTGCCATCCGTCGATCCGCCGTCCTGCACCACATAGTCACAGGCCACGTCGGCCTGTTCGAGCACGCTGCGCATCGTTTCCGGCAGGAAGCGCGCCTGGTTGTAGGAAGGAGTAACGATCGTCAGCCGCGGTGCAGGCGCACTCGGGCGGTGGCGGGGAAATCTCTCCCTTTGCACCGGTCGTGGCGGGTGCGCCACGTGCGTGGGCATCTGTCGGTACATCAGCTCCAGCCAATCGCCACCGCGCAGCCAGAGAGGTACGCGCGGGCGCGGCACTTCAAGGGTAGCCGAGGACAATGGATGCCAGGTGCCATCCGCGACACTCGCCTCCAATTCCAAGTCAACCCGACCGGGCGGAAGGATTCCACGAATCTCGAAGCCGGAGTTGTCATTCGGTGCGGCCGGTAGCGCCATCCGGACATCCGGCCGCGGCAGGCCGACAGCTCCAAAGTAGGCGAGGCCCGGGGCTTTGGCCCGAACGGCGCGGAGCGGACGACCATCCGAACCGAAGCCCCAGCCGCGCAGGATGAGGCAGCCGGAGTGGGTGCCCGCTGTCAGCGGGGTGTCCAGGTGCCAAAGGACGGGTGGGGCGAACGGAGGCGGTCGCGCGAGAGAATAGTCAGCCCGCCGGGGATCGAAGTGCGGATTGAAAAAAGGGTCGGCCAACTGGGTGGCGCCGAGGGTCGGAGCTGGCGCGCGCCAGGGTATGGCCAGCTGGATGCGGGCGGGCGCGCATACCCGGTGAAACTGTCCGGCCCTCCGCCAGCGCTCGCAAAATTCCAGCCATGATTCGCTGGCAGAGCCGGTCGCGAACATCGCCGCGCAGCGGGAGCGCGATACCGCCACGCACAACGGTGACACCGCGGCGACTTCGCGGGTACATAACAACGAGCCGTTTTGCCCGTCGCCGGAAGCATCGAAGCCGCGCATGAGCGGTCGCGAGCCTTCCGGGCCGGCCGTCCAGCCCGACTCCAGGACCCGGCCTTCGGCGGAAAGGATCAGCGGTGCGACGAGACCGGAATCGTCCAGGGCGGCGGTTGCGGCGAGGGCCGGCATCCAGTCCGTTCCCGGGCCCAGGGTTTCGGCGGACAACAGGACAAGCACGTCGGCCGTGGAGGCGGCCACGGCGCGACGCAGCGCCGCCAACCCATTCTCGCCCGGGTTCGGGTGCACCTCCTCCACCGTGGGCGCGGAGGTGGCAATCAGACGCAGCCGATGGCGTCCGTGGGGAATGACCTGCTCGGTCCGGCCGCGGCGGCGCAAGTGGGCTTGCACGGCGGCGGCCTGTTTCTGGTCCATGTCGCCCTTGATGTTGCCATGCAGGGCACTCGAGGCGGGCGACTGGCGCCAGTGATACAGGATGCGCGGAACGTGGCCGATGCGACCAGTGCGCTCACGGACGCGCAGGAAGAACTCATAGTCCTGGATCCCGTCGAAAGCTGGGTCAAATCCGCCGGCCTCGCGGGCCAGGCTCGTGCGCACGCAGAGGGCGTGGCCGACGTACATGACCCCGAGGAGGAATTCAGGCGAGTAGCCCGGCTTGGGAAACGGAATGATGCGCGTGCCGTCGGCTGTGATCTTGTCCTCGTCCGAATAGAGGGCGTCCAGGGCCGGATCCTGGATGAGCCGGCGGGCAAATTCGGTCAGGGCGTGCGGCCGGAGCAGGTCGTCGTGGTCGAGCAGCACGACAAATTCGCCCCTGGCCTGGGCGAGAGCGTCGTTGGTGGCGCGGCTGATGCCGCCATTGGCCGGACGGCGTTGAAACCTGACCCGCGGATCGCGGCCGGCGTAGTCCCCGACGATGGCGCGGGTGTCATCGGTGGGAGAAGCATCGTCCACGACGCACAGTTCCCAGCGGGAGTAGTGCTGCCGGCACACGGATTCCAGGCAGCTCCGCAGGAAGTCCGGCGGGGTTTCGAAGATGGGAAGCAGGATGGAGAACAGTGGACCGGAAATGCTTTCGGCGGGCGGGGATGGATCCGGGTCGTAGAGCGCGGCCCAACGGGTGAAGTTTTCAACCATGGGTCCCCGTCCGGGAAGATCGCCGGAGCGGAACGAGTGGAAGGGCAGCAGCGCGCCGTCGCCGGCCTGCGCCGACAGCACCAGGCGGGCATCCGGTTCGGCAAAGGGAAAGGCAAGCAGGAAGCCGGTGGCGGCCGCGGCCGGGTCACCCCCAAAATGGGTTTGCACGTCTGGTCGCGCGGTGGGCCTTGCCCGTGCCAGCACGGCTCCATCATGCGTGACCACCACCTCGCGCAGCTGGGCCGCAGGCAGATGGCACCAGCCCGTAAGGACGATGGCGTAGTCGGCCGTCTGCTGCCAGTCGGCCACCTCCAGCGCGTAGTGGACCTCGGTGGCGGGCGCGGACCATCCAGTGAAAGGATGGCCGAGGACCATTTCGCCGAGGCGGCGGATTGCGCCGAGGCGCGGCAAGCGCACCCGGGCGAGGTAGTCCGGGGTGTTTTGCTCCGCCTCGAGTTGGTACTGCCGGAGCCAGAAGTACAGGTGCCAGCCGAGGTCCGGTTCGGGCAGCAGGCCCGCGAATAGATCCGGCTCCGCCCGCGCTGCCGGCGACAGAAGGCGGAAACGCACGGCGTCCTCGGCAAAGAAATGGGTGCGCGCCGCAAACTCGGCATCTACCAACCGCACCTCACCGGCGTCGTTGACCAGGATGTTCGCCGGAAGAAAATCGCCGTTGGTCCATCGGGTGACGGGCGCCCCGGTGGCGAGTTGGGCGTAGAGCGCGGGCAATATCTGCTCCTGCAAATCGCGCCCCTCTGGGGGCGACCAGACTGGCAGCGAGAGCAGGCGCTTCGTCCAGTCGTTCCATTCGGCGATTCGGGAGGATTCCGTCGAGGGCCGTTCGGTGGCGGCCAGGGCCGACCAGGTGCGGGCCACGGCGTGGCGAATGGTTTCCCGGGTCAAGGACCGGCTGGTGGCGGCCGATTCCGCCGACGGGCCCGCGAAGAATGTTTCCAGGATCGCATCCGCCGAAGGGTGCTGGACGAAATGCAACTGCCGCGTCGTAATCGTCGGGCATGCCTGGCTGAGCGCGGCATGGCGGGCGGACAAGTCCGCGAGGTGCCGGCCAAGGGTGAGCTTGGCTGGCTGGCCGGAGGGCAGCACGACCAGCCACGACTCCCGGGTGGGATCCGACCGGTCCACATTACCCCGCGCGAGGAGCCGGGGTGGCGGGGCTGACGCAACCAAGCCGCGGGCCATCAGCTCCTGGATTGCGGCATTGGGCTCCGAATCGGTCATGGCGCGGCACGATCAACGGGCGCGGACAAAGAAGCTCGGCACAAAATGGCGGGCGTTGCCCGCCGTCGCGAGCCCGCGGTATTGGGTCACCAGGAATTCCTGGAACGTGGCATCGAGGGGATGGCCGTTGTAGCCGTTGTGTTCAGCCGGCACCGCGGCAGTGGCCAGCCATGAAGTCAACTGCGAGCCCGCGAGGGGCACAATTTTCTCCGGGAGCTTGTAGTCGGGAAACGCGCCGAAAAAATCGACCTCCGAGAAGCCTGCTTCGTGCAGCATTCGTTCCATTTCGGGCAGGGAATAGGTGAAGCTCTGGAGAATCCGACCGCTGGATTCCCGCCAGCGCCGGCGGGCTAGAGTCGCTGGCCGGCTGGCGATGTAAGGCTCGCCCAAGTGGTCGTCGGGACAGCCCAGCAGGTATTTCAGCCCCAGGCGATTTTCGATCCCGAGGACGAGCGAGCCGTCGGGAGCGAGATCGGTCCGAATCTTGCGCAAAAAGGCCGCCTGGCGCTGCTGGGGATCTGCATGGTCCTGAAAGGCGCCCACCCATTCGAGGACCCCGATGACACAGATCGCGGCAAATTTAGTTTCGAACTCAACGTCCAGATAGTCGGCCCCAAGGCAGGCGAGGTTGGCCGCCACGCCGTCCTGGCGGGCCGCCGCTCGGACGAACGCCAATCGTTCCGGCACCGGCTCGAGGGCCAGGACAGCCCGGCGGGCGGCGAGGGGACGGCAGGTCTGACCCCAGCCCGCGCCGATATCGAGGGCGGGACCTTCCCCTGGGGGCAGCACATCTTCAAAGAATGCCGTGCGGCGCGGGTCCGTGACGATGCGATGCAGCCAGGGATTATCCACCGCATAACGAGCCCGCACTGCATCGCGCCAGGGCCGGCCGGCGTCGATCTCGGCCACGAGAGACAGGAGGTCGGCCGCCGGGGTGTCGCGAAACCCGGCATCGCGCGGGATGGCGTGAGTTTCGCCGACCGGCAGGGTGTGTTTTTTACCGGAGTGGGCGAAGTGAAAGGAAAACACGGCAGAGATGAACGCAGGATCAGCGTTCACTCTCAACCCGATAGCCATGGCTGGTCAAGGTGACCGTGACGCTGCCATTGATGCCGCTGACATAGGTGGGAACCTTCTGCGTCAGGAAATAATTGCGAGTGCGCATGCTGCGGGCGGACTGCCAGAGGTTTTTCGGCGACGAAACGAGGACAGCCTTGGCGCCGACGCGGTCGTAGAATTCGTTTGGCACCGTGCTTTCGGTGCCATGGTGGGGAGCCTTGAGCACGTCGGCGTGCAAATCGATGCCTCTCCCGGCGAGATAGGAGCCGAGCGGATGATTGAGGTCCCCGGTAAATAGCACGCGGGTGGGTCCATGGCTGAGGCGAACCACGATGCTGGTGTCGTTGACATCCTGCAATTCGATCGGGCTGTTGTCTCCGTTGTAGGCGGCGAGGACCTCGAGGCATACCCGTGAGCCATCCGCAGCCGTGGCTTCCAAGAGGCATTCGCCCACTGTCGGGGTGAAAAAAGGGATGCCGTTCGCGGTCAGCGATTCCAAGGTCCGATGCACATGATCCAAGTCGCAACCCCAGGGTTTCTCGCGATCCGCCAAGGATTTGGTCGGCACCGTCAGCGCGACGCGTTTGATCTTTATGCCATTTTCAACCAGTTCAACCAGGGCGCCATAGTGATCGATGTGGAGATGACTGATAACGACCAGGTCGAGCGAGTTGATTCTTCTGGCCTGGAGTTCTGCAAGGACGGCGCCCGGGGAATCTCCCAACTTGCCGGCATCGATCAGCACCTTGATATGGTCGGGCAGCTCGAGCAAATGGCAGTCCGCCACGTCGTCGCGCGGCGTGACGTTCAACATTGTCCAGCGGGTGGTATTCTCGCCAGCTGGGGCGATTCCGGCCAGGATCGCGACCAGCCCGAGAACCAAAAGGGTTCGGGGCATGAGGAGTAGGGGAGGGAGCTAGGTGACTCCCTGAGACCTATTGAGCGGCAGGACCCGGTTTGCCAACAATTATACGCGTCGGACAGTGGGCCACGCCGAAGGATTTGTCGCAGGGCAACACATCGAACCGCAGCACATCGTAGCGGCGATGAATGACTTGAACATCGGCGTTCTCGAGGCGCACCCAGCCGAGGGAAATAAAATATACGCCGGGTTGGACATTGAGTTGGAGGTCAAAGACGGCATCCGTCTGGTGGCCCGCAGGCACGGTCGGCGGACGCTGGTTCTGGAAATACGTATTGGTCCCGTAGATTTCCTGGCCCCGGACATCCTTCAGCGTCAGCGCATAGATTGGTTCGGTGACGGCTTCCGCCGCTCGACAGGTCATTCGCACCTTGACCCGGCTGCCCGTCAGGAAGCTCAGTCGCGGTTGGTCCTGTTCATCGGACAAGGTGACGGAAATGATCTGCCCGAGTTGGCCGCCGTAGGAGTATTCCTTGTCGGAAACCTGTCGATGGGCCCGTTCGTCCGCGAGCAGGTTGGGGCCAGGTCCCGATTGACCGAGGGATTGATCGAGATCCGGGTTGACCGTTTCCGGGGCGGGGGGCGCGGGAACCGGATTGTCTTTCTGTTGGCGTAGCGCTTCCAAATCAGCCCGGACCGAAGCGACCCCATGCGGGCTGGTGATCAGCTTCGTATAGACGTTGGTGACATCGTTGGGTGCGCCGTGGAGCAGCAGTTCACCGCGCTCGAGCAGGAGGGCGGAGCGGCACATGCGTTTCACCGAGTTCGTGTCGTGGGAAACGAAGATGATCGTCCGTCCTTCGCGCTGCATTTGTTCCAGGGTGGCGTGGCACTTGAATTGGAAACGGGCATCGCCCACGGCCAGTGCCTCGTCGATGATCAGGATATCGGCATCCACATGGACGCACACGGCGAAGGCGAGCCGCAGGGCCATGCCGCTGGAGTAGGTTCGCACGGGCTGCTCGATGAATTCCTCGATGCCCGAGTACGCGACGATCGCATCGAACTTCGCATCGATCTCCGCGCGGGTCAGCCCCAGGATGGAGGCGTTGAGGTGGATGTTTTCGCGGCCAGTAAAGTCGGGATTGAAGCCGCTGCCCAGTTCGAGCAACGCGGCGACCCGTCCATTGACCGCGACGGACCCGGTGGTCGGCCGCACGGTGCCGGCAATCATTTGGAGCAGGGTGCTCTTGCCCGCGCCATTACGGCCAATGATGCCGATGCTTTCGCCGCGCGGAATTTCCAGGGAAAGTTCGCGGACGGCGGTGAACAGGCGGCCATTCGTCCGTGGACCGGACCTGGACCAAAGGCGCCGCAAAGGTGCCATGAGCCGGTCCGCCGGGTCATCCCAGATGGCATAGGTCTTGGAGACGTTGCGCAGGGAAACGGCCGGACTTGCAGCGCTGGAAGGTGAGATGGACATGAACCAAGCCAGAGAAAGCGGATGCCTCCCCTCCCGCCAGCAGGAAGTTCAAGGAGGAAATGGCTGGCTCAGGGTGCGATTGATCAATTCCATCGCCGGCGCGTTGAATTCGGTGATCGGGTCTCCGCCCGTCGGGGTGGTTTCCACCAGCAAACCGTTCGGTCCCGCTTCGATCCGGGCGATGTCGCGGAGAGGGTGCAGGGAATCGAGCGGCAGCACAGCCAGGGTGCGCTGGCCGGCATCGACCAGCCGGATGCCGCGGATCAGAACTGTGCCCGGGTTATCGCGTGGGTCGAAGCGCAGGGCCTTGAACGGACCTGACGGGAGAGGGAAGCGAAGGGTTTGCTGCCCATGGTGCGATTCGTGTTCGACCCGGAAACTGTCCTCGCCGTTGATACCGCGGCCGCGGTCCCAGAAGACCTGGGCCGGAGATGGCCCGGAGGAAACGAGATCGAACTCGAGCTTGGGCCCGGGCGGGATCGATGGGGTTTGAAAACGGGCGTAGTGGACGAAGTTGCGGATCAGGCCGCGATTACCGACAAGGGCAAACAGGAACGCGATCGCCGCCATGAACGCCAGGTGCGCGGCTAGATCCCTCCAGCCCACGGGGCGATAGAACACGAATAGCACAGCGAGGAGCAGAATCCACAGCATCAGCGTCAAATAACCGGTGGAAAGGAGACAACGGAGCAGGTTGCGGTGATCCATGCCCTTCGGAATGATCGGCGAGTACAGTTCAATTCGCAGGGACGGCGCGCTGGCACCGGCGGCGGTGGCAATTTCCCAGCCCGCCGGGGTGGGAGAAAGGGCGAGAATGTCCCGTTCGGCGCGGAAAAGGTCGCAGGTAAAGCGGCGGATCTCGTCGTTTCGCCGGTTGATAATGCGCATCTGGCTGATGGTGGTTCGACCGCCTGGGGGGGGCGCCACCCGCATTTCCACGATCGGCGCATCGGGCAGCGGAAACGTATAGGTGTAGGCCTTACTCGTGGGGGTAACCGGCCAGCGAATCGTATCGATGGTTCGATGGCCATCGGATGCGAGATCATAGCGGATCTCCATGTTGCCTGCGACACCGGCGGCACACGAGATTTCCAAGTAGGTTATGTCAGGTGCGGGATCGTTCAGGGGATACCACTCCAACGCGACTTCCTGCGACAGGAGGAAGCCGGCGGCAGCGAGCAGAAGGGCGAGGGAAAGCCGCCCCCATGTGGGCTGGAACCAAGGCCGCGACGTATCGAGGGAGACCGGCACCTGCATGGCTGGGAGGGCCGCGCGAAAGGAACTCAAGCGCTGGAAGCCGGGGGAAGGGCAGGGGCGGGTTTCAGCAGGGACAGCCCGGCGCCGATGGCCAGCCCGAAGGCGACGCCCACCGCGCTGCCGAGCATCAGATTGAGGAGGAGGGAGCTTGTTTTGGCCTGCATCGTTATGCGCACGGAATCCGCGTATTCCTGGCGGGCGTAGTCATCGAGGACCACCCGGATTTTGGAAATCAATTCCTGGTAGCTTTTCTCCAGGCGGCCCAACGCTTCGCGGGTGCTCGCGATAACGGCGGCCTGGTCTTTGCCCTCCTGGTTGGTGAAGGACTGCATCCGCTTCCGGCGGTCCGCCAGCCGGGCAATGTCACCCTGCACCCGCTTCACGGCGAGGCCGGCATCGAGCGCCCGACGGATCAGGAAATTGTAGGCGTCGTTGGCGAGGAGCGCGTCGATGAAGCCCTGGTCAAGCATGGGTTGGGCGGACTGGGGCTGTTGCGTCTTTGTGGCGAGGACATAGTTCTGGCTGCGTTCCTGGGTCCGGGCCAGCAGACCGGTGACCACGGCTTCCTCCTCCTTCAGTTGCTGCTCCTGGTCCTCCAGGGTCCGCATGTAGTAGTTCATCTTCGTGAGGGCGTAGTCGCGATCCTTGGACAGGCCGTAAATATAGATCTGGCTTAGCACCTCGTTCAGTTGAATCTGGGTAAAGAGTTCGGTCTGTTTGAGCAGGTCCTGGAACGACAGATTGTTGGTGGGAGAACGGAAAATCTTGGCGGTCCGCAGCCGGTTGGTGGGTTCCCGGTGCTGCGACTCGTCGCCGGCGTCGATCTTTTGCTCGAGGAAAAAGTGCAGGTTTTGCATTTCCTTGGTCAGGACCAGCTCATATTCGACGAAATCGGCATTGTTGAGCGAATCGAAAGCATTCCCAAATTGTGGTGGAAGATCGGCGTAGGTGCGCCGGAATTTCTCGAGATAGACGTTCACGATCTCAGCGAGCAGCAGTTCCCGCTGGCGCACGTCGAGGATGAAGTCGCGCGGCAGGGATAACGAGATTTCATACTCGTCGGGAAAGTAAGGCGGGAGGTTCTGACCCGCGGCCCGCAGCTTGTCCCGCTCCTTGATGATGTTCTGCGAGACAATGCCGCTCACCCCAATGGCGCCGCGAACCTTGGTCGCGAGGTCCGGCGTCAGGTCGTGTACGCCCAGGTGCTTGATCGCCTCATTGACGATATCTGGGGCCCGGATATCGTCGGGCTGGAACTTGGCGCCGTTGGGATAGGTGCCGCGCTCAAAACCGGAGAACCCGAACGTGACCCGCAGCGTGGAAACGGCCGCCTGCTTGTAGGACAGGAGCAGGCTGATGGCGATGCCGGCGGCCAAGCCGAGCGCAGCCAGGCTGAGAATCAGGCGCAGGCCGCGCCGGAGGTACGTGAACAGCCCGGCAAAATCGATCCGGTCATCATCGCTGAAAGGCGGGGAGGGTGGACTGGTTGGCATGAGTGGGAAGGTGGGCGAGCGAAGGGCGGGACGAGGGGGGTTGCGGCCGGCTCCGCGACGTGACACCGGGCGATTGAAGGTACAAGGTCCAAAGTGTTTGGATGAAGACGAGTTCCAACTCTTGTTCAACCCCAGAGTGGTTGCCCGGACCGGCGGCGGGCAGGGAAGGATTCGGCGCCGGGACGGGAATTTTGTTCATTTCAAAATGAATTGATCTACGGCGCCGACCTGTCTTGCTGCGTGGCATGGTGCGCCCGACCTCTTCCCAGCCCAGCCTGCCGCCCGCGGAGCGCGGATTGGTCAATGTCGGGAATCGCCCGGCGGACCTCGTGGATTTTGAAGCAGCCGTGGTGAACTTCTTTGTCGATGCGGCGGAGCTGCTGGGTGTGCCGAAGTCGGTCGCCGCCATTTATGGCATCGTGTTCGCTTCCGTGGAGCCCCTGTGTTTCGCCGACATCGAGCAGCGCCTGAATTTGAGCCGGGGCACGATCAGCCAGAGCCTGCGGGTGCTGCGCGAGATTGGGGCAATCAAGGAAGTGTCCCGCGCCACGGATCGCGCGGAGTTGTTCACCCCGGACCTGGAATTGCGGAAATTGATCGAGCGTTTCCTGGCGACCCGGTTGGAAACCCAGCTGGCCGCCGGGGGCAAACAGCTGGCTGACATCAGCCGGCGGGTGCCGGCGGGGGACCCGGCCCGGGCCGCCGTGTTCAACCAGCGCCTCAAGCTGCTGGGCCGATGGAACAAGCGCACGCGGGCGCTCGTGCCAATTGCCCGCGCCTTTCTGCACATTCCCCGCTGATGTCCCATGATCGGCAGTTGATTTCCCTTGCCCGCGGCGTCTTTGCGCCTGCCCCGGTGGAACCACGGGGCTCGGGCCGCGAAACGCCCCTGGCTGATCACTAGTTCAGACCCTCCGGCCCCGTGCCGTGGCATGCACATTCCATTCACGCCAAGTTGCGTCTCGATCCGGGAAGCAACGGGGCGAAGCTCGCCCGCATAATTCCCCAGGTAATTGTCAAGCACCCAGCCCAGGAGAGAACCCCATGACAATCGCTGACTGCAAACTCATCGACCTGCCCAAAATCGCGGACCCGCGGGGCAACCTGACTTTTGTCGAGGGCAACCGGCACATACCTTTCACCATCCAGCGGGTCTTTTACCTCTACGACGTGCCGGGCGGGGCTGACCGGGGCGGGCATGCGCTCAAGCACTGCCACCAGTTCCTCATCGCGATGTCCGGAAGCTTCGACGTCATCGTCGACGATGGCACCGAGAAAAGGCGCATCCATTTGAGTCGATCGTACTACGGCCTGCACCTGCCGCCCATGATCTGGCGCGAGATGGACAATTTTTCCTCGGGATCGGTCTGCCTGGCCTTGGCGTCGGAGAAATACGAGGCCGACCACTATTTTCGCGAATATGCCGCCTTCATCGCCGCATTGCGCGCGCCGCAATGAAGGTGCCGTTCGTGGATTTTTGCCCGCCTTACCAGGAACTGAAGGCAGAGTTGGACGACGCCTATGGTCGTTTCATGCAATCCGGCTGGTACGTCCTGGGGAGGGAAGTCGAGGCCTTCGAGGCGGAATACGCGGCCTTCTGCGGAACAAAACATTGCGTTGGTGTAGCCAACGGGCTCGACGCAATGCACCTGGTGCTTCGGGCCTGGGGCGTGGGTCCGGGTGACGAGGTGATTGTCCCGTCCAACACCTACATTGCCACCTGGTTGGCGGTTTCCGCCACCGGCGGCCGCGTGGTGCCGGTGGAGCCCGATCCCCAGACCTTCAACCTGGATCCCGACCGGGTGGAGGCGGCCGTGTCCACCCGCACCAAGGTGATCCTGCCGGTCCACTTGTATGGGCAGACGGCTGACATGGACCCGTTGCGGGACCTGGCGGAGCGGCGTGGCCTCAAGCTGCTCGAGGACGCGGCGCAGGCGCAGGGGGCGCGGTACAAGGGCCGTCGCGCCGGCGCGTTGGGCGATGCGGCGGGGCATAGCTTCTATCCAACGAAAAACCTGGGCGCGTTTGGCGATGCAGGTGCGGTAACCACGGACGATGCCGAATTGGCGGACAAGGTGCGGTGCCTGCGCAACTACGGTTCAAGGAAACGGTATCACAATGATTACCAGGGAATGAATTCCCGACTGGATGAGCTTCAGGCGGCGTTGCTCCGGGTAAAGCTCCGGTATCTCGACCCGTGGAACGAGCGTCGCCGGGTTCTTGCCCGGCGGTACCTTGACCGCCTGGGTCCGGCCGCCGGCGACCTAATCCTGCCTTCCCCCCCCGACTGGGCTGAGCCCGTCTGGCACCTTTTCGTCGTCCGGCATCCAAGGCGGGACGGCCTGCAGGCCGCCCTGGCCGCAGCGGACGTGGGCACATTGATTCACTATCCGGTGCCACCGCACGCGTCGGGGGCCTACGCCGGCGAGGGTATTGCCCGGGAAAAATATCCGCTGGCTGCGCAACTTGCCGCCACCGTCCTGAGTTTGCCGCTCACGCCCCACCTGGAGCCGGAACAGGTGGACCACGTGGCGCGGGTGGTCGTGGATTTTGTCGTGGCCTCGGCCAACGTGCCGGCCTGACCGCCCCGGCTGGCGGCAGCAATTCCATCCCGTTCCATGAGCCAGCTTGATATCGGTGCCAAGCTCAAGGAGCTCCTGAACCACAGTGTGGTTTACGGTTTGGGCAGCGTGTTGCAGTCGGCGCTGGGCTTCGTGCTGATTCCGATCTACACGAAGAACCTGACGGTCGAGATGTACGGCGCGTGGTCCCTGATCACGCTGGCAGGCACGCTGGCGGGAGTGCTTTTCTACCTGGGGGCCAGTTCAGCCCTGTCCCGGTCCTTCTACGACTACCAGGACCTCGCGGACCGGAGGAAGGTGGTCAGCACTGCTTTGCTGCTCACGGTCGGCGGCGCGCTCCTGCAAATCGGCCTGGGCTGGGCATGTCGCGGGTTGATCTCCCAATTCCTATTCGGTAACGACCAATATGGGCTGCACATCGGCGTGGCCCTTACCTCCGCCGCTTTCGCCTTCGTCAACGGCTTGTTCTATGTCGTGCTGCGGTTCCAGCGCCATTCCAAGGCGGTGGTGATTGTCAATGTGCTGACGATGCTGAACGGGGCCGGCTGGGTCCTTTACTTCCTGCTTGTGCGAAGGCTCGGCGTCCTCGCCCCCTTGCTGGGAGAAGCCGTCAACCAGCTGCTCACCTGCGTGGTGCTGGCGTGGTTATCCCGGGACCTCCTCGGGTGGAGCTTTTCGAAGCGCGAGCTGAGGGTGCAACTGGCGTATGGCCTGCCCACGGTGATCAGCGGCATCGCGTACTACCTTTTCGCCAATGGCGACCGCTACTTTGTCCAGCGATTCTGTGATTTGTCCGACGTGGGCGTCTATTCGCTTGGGGCCCGGATTGGGATGTTGATCCAGGTGCTGCTGATCATGCCGTTCGGGCAAATCTGGCTGCCCGTCCGGATGGAACTGAACAACCGGACCGACGCCGGGCCTTTCTTCCAGCGGATCCTGACCTACTACGTCATGTGCGGCATGTTGTTCGCGCTCGGCCTTTCCCTGTTTGCCCGGGAAATCGTGGACGTGCTGGCGCGCGATCCGTCTTACTTGGAAGCTTATCGGGCTGTGCCCTTCGTCGTCTGTGGCCACCTGCTCTATGGCCTGATAGCCTTTTTCGATACGGGTATCGTTTACGCGCGCCGCAGCGAATACTCCGCCGGGCTTTTTGTGGGGGCCGTCGCAGTGAACTGGCTCCTGAACGTCTGGCTCTTGCCGCGGCTCGGGTTCATCGGGGCCGGCGTGTCCCTCGTCCTGAGCATGGGCGCGCTGGTCACGGCAATCTATTTCGTCTCAAACCGGCTGTGGAAGATCCCCATGGAATCCCGCCGCCTTGCCCTGAGCGCAGTGATCTTCCTGGTCGTGCTGGTGACGGGAACGCAGATCCGGCTGCCGGGACTTCCGGCAACGATTGGCATCAAGGCGACGCTGGTGCTGTTGGCGGGCATCGCCTTCTATCGCCTGGTGTTAACACCCGAGGAAAAAAACTGGCTCGGCCGGTTGGGCAGCCAGGTACGCAATTGGTCGGGGAGGGGGCCGGGCTCCACCGCGGCATGACTGCAGCCACCCGCGCCCCCGCCGATGGCAATATCGCGCCTCGCAAGGGTATTTTCTGGAAAGCGCTGGGCGGACTGTGATTGCATCCATTGATGGCAAACAAATCCCTGACACCAAACCCACCGGCATCCAAGCGTGCTCCCAAGCTTGGGGCGAACCGCCTGCGCCAGCGACTGGCCGCTGGAGAAGTGACCGTGGGGACCTGGATCCAGCTGGCCCAACCGGCCACGGCGGAAATGATGGCAGCCGCCGGCTACGACTGGGTGGTGGTGGACCTCGAGCACAGCGTAATATCTTTGCGCGAGGCGGAGGAACTCATCCGGATCATCGGCGCGAAGGGGGTGGCGACGTTGGTTCGGCTTTCCAGCAATGATCCGGTGCAGATCAAGCGGGTGATGGATGCCGGGGCGGACGGGATAATCGTCCCGATGATCAAGACGCGGGTGGAGGCGGAGCAGGCAGTGGCAGCCGTGCGCTATCCGCCGCACGGGGCTCGCGGCGTTGGCCTGGCCCGGGCGCAGGGTTACGGGGCAAGTTTCGATGAGTACCGGCAATGGGTGGCGACCGAAAGTGTGATCATCGCCCAGATCGAGCACATCGAGGGCGTCAGAAACCTCGACGAAATCCTGGCAGTACCGGGTGTGGCCGGATTCATCGTGGGACCTTATGACTTGTCCGGGTCGTTGGGGCGCCCGGGTCAGTTTTCGCATCCGGAGATGCGCAAAGCGCTCACCGAGATCGCGCAGGTCGCCGCCCGCCATCCCCGGGTGGCGCCCGGTTATCATGTTGTGCTGCCCGACCCGCTCCAAGTTCAAGCGCGCATCAAGGAAGGCTACCGCTTCATCGCCTACAGCACGGATATGATCATGCTCGGCGAGGCCTGCCGCATGGGCGCCCGCGAAATCCGCGCGAAGCTCGGGCGCCACCCCCGCCGCCAGCCCTAGTCCCGGTCCGTTCGATCGCAGCATTGATGAAAGAATCCGACATCAGGAACCCGAAGACCCACCAACGTTATCTGGAAATGGTCCATATCGATGCCCTCGCCTATTTTGGCGACGCGTCGCGATTGGAGACCACGCCCTGTCCCGCGTGCGGCCAGGACCAGTTCAAACCAGC
Organism: Lacunisphaera sp.; assembly: GCA_035549955.1. Taxonomy (GTDB): domain Bacteria; phylum Verrucomicrobiota; class Verrucomicrobiia; order Opitutales; family Opitutaceae; genus Lacunisphaera. The sequence goes on from DASZPS010000026.1 coordinate 36,083, forward strand.
ATTCGCGAAATTCGGGTTCACCTACGGCACCTGCTCCAGTTGCCGCACTCTCTACGTCAATCCCCGCCCGAAGATCGGCCCCCTGACCGATTTCTACGTCCAGTCACCTTCGAGCCGTTTTTGGGTCGAGGAGTTTTTCAAGCCGGTGGCGGAGGCGCGGCGGGAGAAAATGTTCCGTCCACGCGCCGAGCACGTCGCTCGGTTGCTGCCCGAGCTGGCCCGGGGTAGAATCGGCGACATCGGCGCCGGTTTCGGTCTGTTTCTCGAGGAACTGCGACGCCTCTGGCCAGCCGCGGACTATGTCTCGATCGAACCGTCGCCGGAAATGGCGGCCATTTGCCGGCAGAAGAAATTCGAGGTGGCGGAGGTGATGATCGAGGACTTGGCGGGGGCCGACGGCAGTTTCGCGCTGCTGACCGCCTTCGAACTGCTCGAGCACCTGCACGCCCCGGAGACCATGGTGCGAAAGGCGTTCACCCTGTTGCAGCCGGGCGGCTATTTCCTCGTCACCACGCTCAGCGGCGAAGGATTTGACATCCAGGCGCTTTGGGAAAAATCGCGCAGCGTCTTTCCGCCCCACCACCTGAACTTCCTCAATCCCGATTCATTGTCGGGCCTCTGCCGTCGCGCTGGCTTCGAGGTCTGCGCCGCGGAAACCCCCGGCGTGTTGGACTGGCAAATCGTCGAGGGCGCCCTGCAGCGCGGGGAGGCGGAGGTGGACCGTTTCTGGGCGACCGTCAGCCGTCATGGCTCCGCGGAAGCCAAGCAGGAACTCCAGGCTTGGATCACCAGGCATCGCTTCAGCTCCCACATGCGCGTGCTGGCTCGAAAACCTTCGCCATGAAAACCCCCTACGTTTTGGTCGTCGTGCCGGCGCGCATGGCCTCCACCCGATTCCCCGGCAAGCCCCTCGCAAAGATCGAGGGACTCTCAATGGTCGAACACGTCCGGCGACGGGTGAAACTCTGCCCGTTGGTCGACGACGTCATCGTGGCCACGTGTGACCCGGAGATTGTCGCCGACACCACCGCACACGGGGGGCGGGCGGTCATGACGGCCAGCACGCACGAACGGTGCACGGACCGGGTTGCGGAGGCGGCGGCGTCCGAGACGGCGGACATCATCGTGAACGTTCAGGGCGATGAGCCCCTGCTCAGTCCCGACATGCTCGAGGCGGTGATCCGGCCGATGCTCGACGACCCTGCCCTGCCCTGCGCCAACCTGATCTCTCCGATCGCCGAGATGGACGGCGAGAATCCCAATCTGGTGAAAGTGACTTTCGACCGGTCCATGCACGCCCTCTATTTCTCGCGTGAGCCGATCCCGTCCCGCAAGAAGGCGGGCAAGCTGCCGATGCAGCGTTACAAGCAGCTGGGCATCATTGCCTTTCGCCGCGACTGCCTGAGCGCCTACACCAAGCTCGCGCCTACGCCGCTGGAGGAACTGGAATCGGTCGACATGTTGCGCCTGCTGGAGCACGGCCACCGCATTAAATTCGTTTCCGTCAACAGCAATAGCATCGGCGTGGATACGCCGCAGGACCTCGCCAAGGCCATCGAACTCATGCGGGCCGATCCCTGGTTGAGCCATTACCTTACCGGGAAATGAACCAGCCAATCCCTGCCGGACGGTTGCGGGTGGGCATCGCGGGCTACGGCGTCGTTGGGCGCCGCCGGCGACAGTTCATCGACCTGCACCCCTTGTTGCGGACGGTGGCGGTATGCGATGTGAAATACCCGGTGTCCGGCGTATTCGAGGACGGGGTCCGTTTTCACTCCGACCACCGGCATTTGTTGCAGGAAGAGTTGGACGTACTCTTCGTCTGCCTGCCAAATTTTCTCGCGGCGGAAGTGACGGTGGCGGGCCTGGAACGGGGGCTGCACGTCTTCTGCGAGAAGCCGCCGGGGCGGGACTTGGCCGACCTCGCACGCGTGATCGAGGTTGAGCGGCGCCATCCGGCAAAGAAGCTCATGTACGGCTTCAATCACCATTACCACGACTCGGTGCGGGACGCGCACCAGATCATACGGAGCGGGAAACTGGGCCGGGTGCTTAATCTCCGCGGGCTCTATGGGAAATCCAAGATCATCAGCTTCGAGTCAGACTGGCGCACCCGGCGGACGGAAGCGGGAGGGGGCATCCTGCTGGACCAAGGTATACACATGGTGGATCTGATGCGGATGTTTGCCGGCGAGTTCGTCGAAGTGAAGAGTTACGTATCGAACGACTTCTGGCACCACGATGTGGAGGACAACGCCTATGCGCTCATGCGGACGAAAGACGGGGTGGTCGCGATGCTGCATTCCTCGGCCACCCAGTGGCGCCACCATTTCCGGCTGGAAATCACCCTTGAACGGGGCCAACTGATTCTCGCCGGCATTCTGTCGGGCTCGAAGAGCTACGGCACGGAGACCTTGACGATCGCCTACGCGAGCGAACACGATGCCGGCGACCCGCGCGAAGTGACCACGCGTTACAATCGCGACGATTCCTGGCGCGACGAGATCGCGGAGTTCGCCGCGGCGATAGCCGGCGATCAGCCAATCACCGAGGGTTCCTCCGCCGAGGCCCTCCGCACCATGGCCCTGGTGTACCGGATTTACGGCGCCGATCCGGAATGGAAGGCGCGGTTCAAGATCGACGACCAGGTTCCAGCTGCCGTGGCCGGGTTGGTGTCTGACCCACCCTCCGCATGAAAACCCCGCTGGCAGGCAAGACGGCGCTCGTAACCGGGGGAACCCGGGGGATTGGTGCGGCGATCGCCCGCCGGCTGGAGGCTGACGGCGCGCGCGTCTGGATCACGGGTGTGTCACCGCGGCCCGCCGGCTTCGGGTCGATGATCTACCGGGCGGTGGACCTTTCCAACCGGGAGGCGGCCGAGGCTTTTGCCACCGAGGTCGGGCAGGGCGACTTCGACCTGCTGGTCAACAACGCGGGGATCAACACGAACAACCCGTTCAGCGCAATTCGAACGAGCGACTACGACAGCATCCAGGAGGTCAACGTCCGCTCGGTCTTTCGCCTCTGCCAGGCGGTCCTGCCCGGGATGCGGCGCAAGCAGTGGGGCCGGATCGTCAACATCGCGTCCATCTTCAGTGTGATCAGCAAGGAGCATCGTGCGACGTATTCCGCCAGCAAGTTTGCCCTCGATGGGCTGACCACGGGCCTGGCCGCCGAAGTGGCGGCCGAGGGGATCCTCGCCAACTGTGTGTCGCCCGGGTTCATCGAGACGGACCTCACGCGGAAGAACCTCGGCGAGGCGGGCATCCGGGAACTGGTGGCCAGGGTGCCCATGCGCCGCCTCGGGCAGCCAGAGGAAGTTGCGGCGCTGGTGGCCTGGCTGGCGGGTCCGGAGAACACCTTTGTCAGCGGCCAGAACATTGTCATCGATGGAGGATTCACCCGTGTCTGAGGAATTGGTCATTCAATCGCACAAGGGACCGTATGCCGTGCTGTTCACCGACGTGCCCTTTGCGGGCAGCCGCCCGGCGGGGGCAAGTCAGTGCCACTACATCGTCGATGCCCGCGTGGCGGAACTCTACCGGACGGAACTGGCGGAGGTCCTGGCTTCGCCCTCGGTGCTGATCATCGAAGCCCGGGAGCCCAACAAATCGCTGGAACGCAGCCCGGAGTATGTCACCCACCTGATCGGGCGCGGGATCAAACGCGGCCACGTGCTGGTGGCGATCGGCGGCGGCGTCATCCAGGACATCACCTGCTTCATCGCAGCCGTGTTGTTGCGCGGCGTGGACTGGCATTTTCATCCCACGACGCTGCTGGCGCAGGCGGATTCCTGCATCGGTTCCAAGAGCTCGATCAATGTCGGCCCCTACAAGAACGTCGTCGGAACCTACACCCCGCCAGTGCGGATCGTGCTCAGCCCGCCGGTGCTCGCGACGCTGCCGGAGGCGGAAATCCGGTCGGGGATTGGCGAGATGCTGAAGGTGCACATGATCGCCGGGCCGGCCGAATTTGACCGGATCGCCGCCGACTACGCCGCCATCCTCACCGATCCTGCGATGATGCGGACCTACATCCGGCGTTCGCTGGAAATCAAGCGGGGGATCATCGAGCAGGATGAATTCGACCGGGGCATCCGCAACGTGATGAACCTCGGGCACAGCTTCGGCCATGCGATCGAGTCCGCGACCGACTTTGGCATCCCGCACGGCATTGCTGTCACCATCGGGATGGACATGGCGAATTTCACGGCCGTCCGGCTGGGGCGGATGGGGGAGGAGCATTTCCGGCGGATGCATCCGACGCTCGCCGCCAACTACCGGAACTACGAGCAAACGCCCGTGCCGATGGACCGTTTCCTGGCGGCCATCGGCAAGGACAAGAAGAACACGGATGCCAAGCTGGGGCTCATCCTGCCTGATGCCGGGGGCATCCCGGGGCGGGTGCAATGTGCCAACGACGCGACGTTTCGCACCACCTGCGAGGAATATTTCGCCTCCGTCCGTCAGTTGCGGGTATAGGCCGGCCCGCCTTCCGGAAGCAAACGCCCGGCCCCCCGAGTGAATTTATGCGCATTGGAATAGGTCCCTCCAGCTTCGCCCAGGAAGACCTGACGCCCCTGCAGCTGCTCCAGCAGGCCGGGGTGACGGTCATACCCAATCCCGTTGCGCGGCGGCTGACCGAGGAGGAGGTGCTCCAGTACCTCGTGAAGGAGAAACCCGACGGTCTCCTGGCTGGATTGGAACCGCTCAACCGGCGGGTGCTGACGGCAGCGCAGCCCGCGTTGCGGGCGGTGGCCCGAGTCGGCATAGGTGTCACCAATGTCGACCAGGCGGCATGCCGGGAACTCGGGATCAAATTCAGCTCCACCCCGGATGCGCCCACCGAAGCGGTGGCCGAGATGACCTTGGCGGCCCTGCTCTGTCTGGCGCGCAACCTTGAACCCATGAACCGGGCCCTGCACGAGGGACAGTGGCCCAAGACAATCTCGCGCAGCCTGCGGGAGCTGACGGTGTTGATCGTCGGCTTCGGGCGAATCGGCCGGGGCGTGGCCCGGCAGCTGGCCGCGGCCGGTTGCAGGGTCCTCGTCCACGACCCGTTCCTGGCATCCGACCTCGCCTGCGAGTTTGCCCGCGTCACGCTGCCGGAGGGACTGGCGGCGGCGGACGTGGTGTCGCTGCATGCCAGCGGGGACAAACCGCTGCTGGGCGAGACCGAGTTCGCGCTGGCGCGCCCGGGCTTGATCCTGCTGAACTCCGCGCGCGGCGAACTGGTCGACGAGCAGGCGCTGGTCCGCGCGTTGGAAACCGGCCGGGTGGGCAAGGCGTGGATTGATGCCTTCTGGCAGGAGCCCTATCGCGGCGCCCTCCTGCGATTTCCCCAGGTGCTGCTGTCCCCCCATGCCAGCACCTACACCCGCCGCTGCCGGCTTGCGATGGAAGTCGAGGCGGTGCGGAACATCCTCCGGGACCTCGGCCGCGGTGACCAGGGAGCCTTATGATTTGCGGACGAATTGACGAACCGGCGGACCTCGTCGGCCTGCGCCGCCACCCGGTTTGGGAGGAGGCCTTCGCCTGGATCCAGCGCCACGCCGCCACCCACCCGCCCGGGATCGTTGAGCTGCGCGGGAAGCAAATGTACGTGAATGTCCACGGCTATGAGACTCGTCCGCGCGCCGCGTGCCGTTACGAAAGCCACCGGGTATATCTCGACCTGCAGTACTGCATTTCCGGCGGGGAACTCATCGAGTGGCATCCGCTGCGGCAGCTCGCGGCGAAGGACGAGTACGACGGGGCCAAGGACGTGATTCACCACCATTCGCCGGCGCAACCCGCCGCCACCCTGCGGATGGCGACGGGGAATTTTGCCATTTTCCATGCCACCGACGGCCACATGCCGAAAATCGGCGACGGGCTGAACGCCCGGGTGGACAAGCTGGTCATCAAAATCGATCGCGACCTGCTGGTTTGAGCGGGGTGAGCACCGAATGCAGGCCCTGAGCGCGTGCCCGAGCCCGCGGAAATGAAACCAAAGCCCGTTGCCTGGTACAAGCTGGCCCTCCTGGCGCTGGGGCCGGTCACAATCCTGGCGATGCTGCTGGAGGCGGGCTCCTCCGTCTATTATCGCTGGAAGATCGTCGATGACTTCATGCCCATCGACGTCAGCAATTCATTCCAGAACATCCCGAATCTTTTCGAGCGCCGGCAGGCCGCGGGCGGAGACATCCTTTTCTCGCCCTATTTCCCGACCCGTTACTATTCGAGCGACCGGAGCATGCGGGGCAAGTCGATGGCGGCGGTCAAATCCCAGACGACATTCCGGGTGTTTTCGTTTGGCGGCTCGTCGACGGCGGGTTCGCCCTGGGGCCACGAGGCCTCCTTCAGCCGCTTTCTCGAGGACGAGCTGAACGCACTGAAACGGGAGGGCACGAACGTGGAGGTGCTCAACTTCGGCGGATCGGGCTATGGCAGCACGCGCGCCCTGGGCTTGGTGAAAGCGACAATCGACTACGCGCCTGACCTGATCGTGATCTATTCCGGGCACAATGAGATGTGGGACAACTACATCTACCTCGACCTGGCCAAGGATACGATGGCGGTGAGATTCCAGCACTTCGGCGAGCGCTTCTACACGGTGAAGGTGGCACGCAAGTTCTTCGAGCAGACCCTCGCCAAGCCCCCGGAGCGGGTGAACCTGCTGTCGGAAAATTCCATGTACGTCCCGCCGCTCCTCAAGGACAACAAGGGCTTCAAGGCCCAGGAGCGGCGCTATTTCGCGGCCCAGTTCGAGCAAAACATGCGCGGAATCATTGCCACCGCGCAGGCGAAGGGAGTGCCGGTGCTCCTCGTGAGCCAGCCCTCCCATTTTTATTTCCAACCCTCCTGGTTTCCTGCGGCGGGGCAGGCGGCGGAGGCGGGCCTGGTCGAGGAGATGCGCGCTGCGCACGCCCAGCGCAACTGGGGCCTCGCCCGCGGCCGGGCCGAGGAAATCCTCCGGCAGGATCCCGAGAACGCGCTGGCGCATTTCCACCTTGGCCTGTTGGACCAGATTGCCGGCGCACCCGGGGCGGCGCGGGAGCATTTCCTTGCGGCCATCGACTATGACGAGCGGCCGGAGCGCTACGTCCGCGCCTATCGCGAAATCCAGCAGCGCCTCGCCGACCCGGGACGCGGCGTGTATTTCGTCGATTTCTGGCAGGCGGCCGCGGACCATCTGGACGACGGGTTGCAGGACGGCCGGTTGTTTGTGGACAAGATGCATCCGATCCTCGAGTGCAACAAGCTGATCTGCGCGACCATTGAGCGGGATTATTTCGCGCGCTACCGGGTGCGCAGCGACCTCTTCGACTACGGCCGGCTCGATCCCGATCGCGTTTGGCAGACCCGCCTCGAGCCGGAACATTACCTCAAGATCTGCAGCCGGTATTTCAAGGTGGAGGATCCGGCGCAATGCGTGCCCGAGATGTTCCAGCGTTACACGGCGCTGACCGAGGGGACCGCCGAAAAGGGCATCCAGCGTATCAGCTGGGAGTACCTGATGTACTACGCGCTCCTGACCGGCGACCGTGCCTGGCTTGACCGCGCGGAATCCGTGTATCCCGGGCGGTCCTTGCAAGCCCTGCGCGCGGAAGGCGGCGACGGCGCGAAACGGCGCGCGGCCAGCATGGTACACTAAAGCATCCTGGAGCGGATCAACCCCGGCGAGAAACAATCGGACGGTACCCATGTTCGGAACCCTGAGACTTTTCCTGGCCCTGTTGGTGGTGGCGGGACATGTGCCCCACCCGGGCTTCAGCTTCGAACTGGCGGTCAGCGCCGTGATCTTGTTCTACCTGATTACGGGCCACCTGATGGGATTGAAATTCGCCGCCTTTCGCAGAACCACGACCCATCCCATCCGTTTGTTCATGCTCGATCGCTTCTTCCGGGTCTATCCCGCTTATTTTGTCGTGTTGGTGGTGACGACCATCCTGGTCGGAACATTTGGACCCTCTCATTCGCTGCCGGCCAGAATCGACGCCCTCAGTCTGCTCGGAAACCTGGCCCTGCTGCCGGCAAACTACTATATGTTCATGCCGGACTTCAGCGCCTACATCCCGCAGGCCTTTTCGCTGGCCCTCGAGGAGCAATTCTACCTGGTGCTGCCGTTCCTGCTCGTTTACCGGCGACTTTTCCCCGTGGCGATAGGCGTCGGCCTGGGATTTGTGCTCACGGCGATCGGGCTGTCGGTCGCGACGGGCACGCTATCCAAACTCACTGGGGACCTGTGGTTGTATCGGTTGCTTCCCGGCACGCTGGCGATATTTCTTCTCGGGGTGTTGGTCCCCGGGCGGGATCACCCCCCCTCACCGTGGGTGAAAATCATCCTCATGGCCTACGCCGCGCTGTTGTTCGCGGCATTTCTTGCCGGCACAATTTCCAGCCACCTGGTGTTTGCCGTGGCGATCGGGGTGCTTGTGGGCTATCCGGTGGTTTCGCATTGTGCTGGTCAGGCGCGAAACCCGTGGGATGATGCGCTGGGGAAGGGGGCGTATGGCACTTTTTTGTGCCACATTACCGTCATTTGGGCCTTTCAAAGATTTCTCGGCGAGTGGGTCGCGGTGCACCAGTTCCAGTTTCGGCTTCTGGTCGTCGTGTTTTCCCTCGCCGCGGGATTCGGCCTTTACTATGCCGTCGACCGGCCGGTGGAGCGGTGGCGGCGCATGTATGCCCTCGACTTCATCAAACGACATCCGGTGGACAATGGAGCTGGGCGGGAACCAATTAGATGACAAGACTTGCCAGCGTCCGCTGCAGCAGGTTGCGCCCCGCATCCGGTGGCGGGTCGAAAGAAGGAGCGTGACGAAATCATGATCTGCATTGCCGGCAAAAGCGATATGGCGGTCGACGTGGCGGAGCATGTCATGCGGCACTATCCGAACGAGCGACTGGTCGTCATTCCCAACCGGAACGACCCGGGAAAAAACACCTTCCAGAAATCCTTGCAGCTGTTTGCCCGGATGAACGGGCTCGCCTGCATCGACCTGGAGCAGGCCGGTTCCCACCGGGATCTCCTTTTCCTTTCCCTGGAATTCGACCGGATCATCAAACCCTCGAAGTTCGCTTCGAAACGCCTGTTCAACATCCATTTCTCGCGGCTGCCGGCGTACAAGGGCATGTTTACCTCGGCGTGGCCCATCCTAAACGGGGAAAAGACATCCGGCGTTACGCTCCACGAGATCGACGCCGGCATCGACACGGGCCGGATCATCGCGCAGCACGAGTTCCCGCTCGCCCCGACGGAGACAGTCCGGACCTTGTGGTTCCGGTACGTGGCGGAGGGCACGCGCCTGATGATCGAGAACCTGCCGGCATTGCTGGCGGACCGCTATCGGGCGACCGTCCAGCCGGCGGAAGGGGCATCCTACTATTCCCGCGCGTCGATCAACTATGGGGCGCTGGCGCTCGACCTGAACAAGACCGCCGTTGAAATCGACCGGCAGGTGCGGGCCTTTGCTTTCCGCGAATACCAACTGCCGAAGGTCATGGGGCATCCGATCTCGCGGGCCCGGATCACGGAAACCCAAAGCAACCTGCGACCGGGAAACCTGGTCCGGGAAACCGAACGCTACCTGGAACTGGCCACAATCGACTACAACATCGAGCTGCACAAAGATCACTACGACCGTTTTTGGGCCGCCTGTGCGGGCAACCGGCTCGACGAAGTCAAGCTGCTGGCCGGGCTGGTTCCGGACCTCGAGGTGAAATCAAGGGAGGGATGGACCGCGCTGATCATGGCCGCCTATCACAACGCCCTCGACGTCGTCGATTTCCTGCTGCAGCAGGGGGCCGACGTGAACGCCACGAATTACAACGCCACGAGCGTGGTGATGTACGCCAAGGCGGGAGCGGTGAGGGACAAATCACCGGATACCCTGAAGCGGGTCCTGGCGGCGGCGCCCGACCTGCGGCATCGGGACATCTTCGGCAAGACGGTCCTCGACTACGTCATTGACGAGGACGCGGAATTGCACGCCCTGATCAGCCGGCATCTTTGAATTTTCCGCCTGCCTTCGCCATGACCAACAGCACGCCAGCGTCGCCCCCCACCTCCGGAAAACGGTTTCTCGATCTCTCCGGCTACGGGTTCAGCGGCAAGCACGCCGTCATCGACCTGATGAGGGAAATGCAAGGGTTTCATGTGGAGAATTTTCAGTTCGAGTTCCTGCTGATTCGGATCCAAGGCGGGTTGCTCGATCTCCGTGCGGCACTGGTGGAGGATTGGTCGCCCATCCGGTCCGATGCGGCCATCCGGCGCTTCCGGCGCCTCGTCCGCCGCATGGCAACCAAGGCCGAATGGACGGATCCGCGCACGTGGTTTCAGGCCTTGGGCACGAACTACGACCAACACTACAACAATCGGTTCACCCCGCTTTCCGAGGCGTACATCAATCAACTCATCGAGTTCAGCTGGTCCGCGGCCTGGCCTTATGCCGCCGCCGAGTGGAGTGGGTATGAGATGTTTTACCGGCGGCTTGCGCGCAAGCTCCGCCTCCCTGACGCCGACGCCGTGGAGATGTGCCTCGCCTGGCCGCAGCGCTTTGACGAACTTACCCGGCAGTATCTGGCCGATCTGCTGTCCACGAATGTGGATCCGGCGGTCGAGGTTGTCGTCATGCACAATGCCTTCGAGCCCTTTAATCCCTACCGCGCGCTGACCCTGTTTGATTCGGCCAAGTGCATCATCGTCGATCGCGACCCCCGCGACAACTACGTCGCCGGATTGTGGTACAAACCCATGCGGCTGCCAGTGGAGCAGTTCATCAGGCGATATCGGACCTACCGGAGAGTGGCGGAACATTTCGCCCGGCCGTCACCTGACGTCATGCGCGTCCAGTTTGAGGACCTGGTGCTGCGTTACGAAGACACGCTGCCTAAGATCCTGCATTTCTTGGGCGTGCGGCCGGAACGGCACACCGCCCCGCGCAAATATTTCATCCCGGAGGCATCGGCGAAGAATGTCGGCATTTGGCGCAACCACCCCGACCAGCACGAGATCCGGCGGATTCAGGAGGAACTGCCGGAGTATTGCCGGGAATAGGACGTCGATGGGTCTGGTGATCAATTTTTTCTATCCTTACCGCCCGCCCAACGGGGTATCGGCCCTGTTCGTGCGGCTCGCCCAGCACCTGGGCGCGCGGGGCGACCTCCACCTGCGCGTGATCGACTTTCCCGACGGCTTCATGGCCCGACAACTAAAACCGGGTGGCGGGGTCGAATTGCGGCCTTTCGACTCGCGCGGCACGGTCGCCATCGGGGCGGGGGAGATCCTGGTGCTGCAGGGCGAGTTGCCCTACCGTTTGCGGCGGCAACTGCGCATCGACGCCCAGGCTCGGGTAATTTACTGGCAGTTGCATCCATTTAATTTCGTGCCCCAGGTGCTGCCCTTGATGGGCCGCGGGCACTGGTTGACGGAACGGCCGGAGGTATACCGGACCATCGCCGGCATGACCGCGGCCCGGCCCCTGAGGAAAACGAGGGATTTCGTGCGGTTGCTAGTCCGGGAACGAAGCCTGTTTTTCATGGACGGACCCAATTGGCGAACCACCGAGTCCTATCTGGGATGCAAGATAGCGGATCCGATTCTCCTGCCCGTGGCGCTGGATGTACCCGAAAACCCGCGCATCAGGCGGGTGGGGGAAGCAGCGTTGCAGGTGGCGTGGGTAGGGCGGCTTTATGATTTCAAGATCCACATCCTGTGCCACACCATCCGGCGGCTCTCGGACTATGCGGCCGCGACCCGAACCAAGGTGGTGTACCACGTGATTGGTGATGGCCCGTTGGGTCGGATGCTGGACGAAGTCGAACCGGCCCACGATTGGTTCGAGTTGATCCGCGTGGGCGACTTGGAAGTGGGGGCGATGCGGGAATACCTGCGGCAGAGAATCGACCTGCTCACGGCCATGGGGACCGCGGCGCTGGAGGGTGCCGCGCTGGGGTTGCCGGTGCTCGTGGTGGACATCGCCTACAAGCCGATCTCCACACCCTATCGGTATCGCTGGCTCCACGAAACGCCGGACTTCGACCTGGCTCACACCATCACCGCGGCGGACGCGGACCCGACGGGGGAGTCGTTGGGAAATATGATCACGGCCCTCAAGTCGGATTATGCGGGAATCGCCACGGCCGCCCACCAATATTGCCGCACCCACCACAGCATCGCGGCGGTGGCGGAACGCTTCCTGGCATTGCTGGCGGAGAGCAGCCTGAGGTTTGGCGAAGTCCCCCGCGAAATCTACGCCAAGGGCTGGCTGCGCCGGGCTTATGAATTGGCTAGACAATGAAGTTTTCTGTTAGCACCAAGAATATCCACCACGTGCGACTCGACACAAAAATCCCGGCACCTGCACCACCTGTGACAGGCAATTCCATGGAAAAGGTCCGGTTGAGCCGATCAATCGTGGGTGAGGAGGAAGCCAAGGCGCTGGCGCGGGTGATCCTGGACGACGGCTACCTTGGCATGGGTCAGGAAGTGCAGAGATTTGAAAGGGAACTGGCCGAATTCCTCGGCGTCCCGGCGCAAAACGTCGCCTGTGGCAATTCAGGCACGGCTGCGCTGCAACTCGCGGTCGAAGCGGCTCTGGCGCCGGGCGATGAGGTGCTGGTGCAATCGCTCACCTTTGTCGCTTCGTTCCAGGCAATCCGGGCGGCCGGCATGGTGCCGGTCGCCTGTGAAGCGCTGCGGGACACGGTCACGATCGATTTGCAGGACGCAGCGACGCGCCTGACGTCCCGAACGAAGGCGATCATGCCGGTCCACTATGCCAGCAATCCGGCCGGCCTGGACGCGGTCTATGATTTCGCCGGCCGGCACGGCCTGCGGGTGATCGAGGATGCGGCCCATGCCTTTGGCTGCAGCCACCAAGGGCGCAAGGTCGGCAGTTTCGGCGACATCCAGTGTTTCAGCTTCGATGGGATCAAGAACATCACCTGCGGCGAGGGTGGGGCGGTCGTCAGCGCGGACCGGGCGGTGATGGCACGGGTCAGGGATGCCCGGTTGCTCGGCGTGGAGCGCGACACGGACCAACGGTTCTCCGGTCAAAGAAGCTGGGATTTCGACGTCAAGCGCACCGGCTACCGGTACCACATGAGCAACCTTAACGCGGCGATCGGACGCGTGCAGTTGCGCCGATTCCCCGGCGAATTTGCGCCCAAGCGGACGCAGCTGGCCCGCCGCTACCGGCAGCGCCTCGAAGGCTTGCCCGGCCTGGCCCTGCTGTCGACGGACCTGGGAGAGGTCATACCCCATCTCCAGCCAGTCCGGGTCCTGCACGGCCGCCGTGACGCCTTGCGCGCCTACCTGCAAGCCCAGGGCGTGGAAACGGGCATTCACTACAAACCCAACCACCTGCTTTCCCTTTTTCGCGGCGACTCCCCACGGCTGCCCGTTACCGAACAACTCTACGAGGAGTTGCTCAGCCTGCCCCTGCATCCTGGCTTGGAGCTTGCCACGATCGACCGGATTGCAGACCTGATTGGCGATTTCGCAAAGCAACCAAAAACATGAAGGTCATCTTACTTGCGGGGGGACTGGGCACTCGTTTGAGCGAGGAAACCCAGCTGAGGCCCAAGCCCATGGTCGAAATCGGGGGGATTCCCATTCTCGTTCACATCATGCGCAGCTATGCGCACTTTGGGCTGAACGAATTCGTGGTGGCCCTCGGCTACAAGGGGGAGATCATCAAGGAATATTTCCTGAACTATCACCTGCGCAACAGCGACCTGACGATCAACCTGGCTTCCGGCGGTGTGGAATACAGCCGCCGTCCGGCCGAAAACATGAAAGTGGAGCTGGTCGACACGGGGGGGAAGACCATGACCGGTGGCCGGTTGCGCCGACTCGAAGCCATGATGCGTCCGAAAGGCACCTTCATGCTGACCTATGGGGATGGAGTTTCCGACGTGGATATCGCGGCCCTGCTGGCCTTTCATCGGCGGCACGGAAAGCTGGCCACGGTCACGGCCGTCCGGCCGGCGGCTCGTTTCGGAGTCATGGCTTTTGACGGCGACCGCGTAACCAGTTTCCAGGAAAAACCGCAGACAACCGAAGGCTGGATCAATGGCGGCTATTTCGTCCTTGAGCCCGGGGTCTTCGACTACCTCAAGGGGGACGAAACCATCCTCGAGAAGGAGCCGCTGGAAGGCCTGGCGCGGGACGGCCAGTTGATGGCCTACAAGCATCACGGCTTCTGGCACCCGATGGATACGATCCGGGATCGGGATGCCCTCAACGAACTGTGGGCCTCGGGGCAGGCGCCGTGGTCCGGGAAGGCGGAATAATCACGATGTACTCCGGCGTTTACAAGGGACGACGCGTTTTGATTACCGGGCACACGGGTTTCAAGGGTTCCTGGCTGGCGACCTGGCTCATGCGCTTGGGAGCGGAAGTGGGCGGGCTTTCCCTCGACACACCCAGCACGCCCAGCAACTTTGAAATCCTGGGCTTGCAGAAGCGACTGCGCCATTATGTGGGCGATGTGCGCGACTACCGGCGGGTCGCCGAAGTCATGCAGGAGTTCCGGCCGGAAATGGTCTTCCACCTTGCGGCCCAAGCCCTGGTCCGGCGTTCCTACGCCGACCCCGTCGCCACCTTCACCACCAATGCGATGGGCAGCTTGAACGTGCTTGAGGGCATCCGGCATTGCCCGGAAGTGCGCGCCGCCGTGATGATCACCAGCGACAAGTGCTACCGCAACGTGGAGTGGACCTGGGGCTATCGCGAAAACGACATGCTCGGCGGGGAGGATCCGTACAGCGCGTCCAAGGGATGCGCTGAATTGATCGCCTACTCCTACTTGAACTCGTATTTCAAACCGGAAGCGGGCGGGGCCTTCGTGGCCACGGCGCGCGCGGGCAATGTCATCGGGGGCGGGGATTGGGCGGAAGATCGCATTGTGCCGGACTGCATGCGATCCTGGTCGAAGGGCACGGCGGTTGTCGTGCGCAGCCCGCAGTCAACGCGGCCGTGGCAGCACGTGATCGAGCCTCTCAGCGGATACCTGCACCTCGGTGGCGAACTCTGGCGGCGCAATCAGGCCGTCGCGGGGCAGTCCTATAATTTCGGTCCCGATGCGACGGTCAACCAGCCGGTCATCACTTTGATCAAGGCATTGGGTTCATACTGGCCGAACGCCCAATGCGCAGTCGAATCTCGGGGACCGGCGACCAAGCCCGAGGCCAGGTTGCTGAAATTGTGCTGTGACAAGGCGCTGGCGGAATTGAACTGGAAGGCCGTCCTGACATTTGAAGAAACGGTCCAGCTGACCGGCGAATGGTACCAGCACTATTACCAGAAGCGCGACGCCGACATGCACGCCGTTACCATGGGACAACTCGACGCCTACTGTGGGCATGCGAAGGCGCGTGGACTCGGTTGGGCCTGACATGAGCGAGTCCACCACGATTGTCGAAGCGCAGATCGAAGGAGTGGCGATCCACCCCTTGAAAGTGCTGGCCGATGGGCGCGGAGCGGTGCTGCACATGTTGCGCGGCGATGTCTCCTTGGGCGCCAAGTTTGGCGAAATCTATTTTTCGGAAGTCAATCCCGGCGTGGTGAAAGGGTGGAAGAAGCACCTGCAGATGACCCAGCGGCTGGCCGTGCCCGTGGGTCGGGTGCAGTTTGTGATTTACGATGGGCGGCCGGGCTCGACGACTCGCGGACAGCTCGCCAGTTGGACATTGGGACGGCCGGAGCACTATCGCCTGCTGGTCATCCCCCCAGGCGTCTGGTACGGTTTCCAGGGCATCGCGCCGGGACCGTCGCTGATCGCGAATTGCGCGGATCTGCCGCATGACCCGGCGGAGTCGGTACAGGCAAGGCTCGATGGCGAGGAGGTGCCATACCGATGGTAGCCGGGAGCTTCCAGCCCGGCGGCCGCGCCCCGGCCTTGCGCAGGTTTGCCCGGTCACCAGGCCCTGCGTCCCTTCGCTTATGAAATCCTGGACTTCCCACTATGTTGCCGAGCAACAGCGCGCCCTCGGGGCCGTTCCTCCTGAACAACTGGTCAGGTTGATCGACCTTTTGCGTCGCGCGGGCGAAGAGGAACGACAGATCTTCACCTTTGGCAACGGCGGCAGCGCCGCCAACGCCACGCATTTCGCGACCGACCTGGGTAAAGGGGCATCCGATGCGTGTCCGAAGCGTTTCCGCGTTCTCTCGCTCACGGACAATGTCGCCTGGATGACCGCACTGGGAAATGACTATGCTTACGAGGATATCTTCGTCCGGCAGCTGGAGAATTTTGCCCGGCCCGGCGACATCGCGTTCACCATGAGCGTCAGCGGCAATTCCCCCAACCTGGTAAAGGCGATCGAGTGGGCGGTTCAGCACAAGCTGCAGACGGTCGCCCTGGTGGGTGGCAGACGCGGGCGCCTGGCGCAACTGGCGCATGAAGTGATCGTCGTCGACTCGGAGCACTATGGGAGGGTCGAGGACATTCACATGACCATCTGCCATATCCTGTGCTACGCCCTCATGGAGCGGCCTTGAAGGCCGCGCTTCCGTCGATGGGTCGCGCCGTGCAGTCAATCCCGGGGAGTCTCGCGTCCGCGCCGCTGGTCAGCATTATCATGAACTGCTACAACTCGGAGGCCTACCTTCGGGAGGCGATAAACTCAGTCCTGGCGCAGCAGTACCCCAATTGGGAACTGATTTTCTGGGACAACGTCTCCACCGATGGCAGCGCGGACGTGGTTGGTTCATTCGGCGATCCACGCATCCACTACTTCCGTGCGGACGAGCACACCAACCTGGGCAAGGCGCGCAAGCTGGCCACGACCCGGGCCGGCGGTGAATTCGTGATGGTGTTGGATTGCGATGACGTGTTGTACCCTGACGCCGTGGCAACGTTGGTGAAGGCGCTGGCCGACCCTCAATTTGGCTTCGGGTACGGCGGTGCGGAGATAATTGACGCCAGCGGCAAAGTCCTGTCTACTTGGCAGCCTTCGCGCGGCAGCGGCAACCTCCTCGAGAAAAACCTCCGGGTCTTTGAAATCCCGATTTTTTGCATGATGCGGCGGTCCGCCCTGGTCCGAAGCGGCCTGGCCTTCGACGAAAAGCTGCAAGCGCTCGAGGACTATTGCCTGTTCATGCACCTTGCGGCCGAATACCCCGCCAAAGTCATCCCTCGTGTGGTCGCGAAATATCGCGTACACGACCGGGCGTTGACCAACCGGGCCTACGAAATCCGGATAGCGGAACGGGAGTATGCGCTCGGGCTGCTGACCTCCCGGCATCCCGAGTTGAAAACCAAGTACGGCGACGCGCTAGGCGAGGCATATGCGCAATGCGACTACTACCGGGCCCATTTGTCGGTCATGGCGGGAAAGCGGCAAGAGGCCATCGCGGCGGTCTGGAAGCATGCCCATCGAAATTACAAGTATGCCGGGCTTGCCCTGATGCTGTTGCTGCCTTTCGGGATTTGGCGCTACTTCCACCGAATCAGGAAATACCGCCTGTCCACGTGGCGGGTGCTGCTGGGATTGCAGGCGCTCCCCGCCTCATGACCAGACAGCAGATGAAGCCCATGACCCTCCGTCAGCCCGGATCGTTTTACGCCAAAATATCAGCGGGCGGAGCCTACGTCCCATCGCGGATCGTGCCCAACGATAAACTGGAGCAATTTCCCAAGACCGCCCTTCCCCTGATCGAAGCCAAGACCGGCGTGAAGCAGCGGCACTATGCCGGTCTGGGGGAATTCACCTCCGACCTCGGCGCGAGGGCGGCCGGCTTGTGCTTGGAACGCGCCGGCCTCCCGGCTGCGGAAGTCGAAATGATCATTCTCGCGACTTCGACCCCGGATCGGCCCATGCCGGCCACGGCCACTCGGATCCAGCACCTGCTCAGTGCGACGAAAGCCTGCGCCTTCGACTTGAACTCCGTCTGTGCGGGGGCGGTCTATGGAATCGGCCTGGCGGATGCGATGATCCGGAGCGGCCAGCACCGCAATGTCCTGGTCATCGCCGCGGAAATTTATTCCCGGATTCTGAACCCGGCGGACTTTTCCACGTTCCCCTATTTTGGCGACGGGGCGGGGGCTTTGCTCCTGACCCGGACCGGGGATGAAGCCGGGCCTCGGGTCTTGCACACGCTGCTGGGTTCGGATGGTTCCGGCGCGGACGTCATCCAGATTCCCGTGGGTGGGTCGATGCGGCCTTATCGGCCGGGCGAACCTCCCAAGGATTGCTATTTCACAATGAATGGCCGGAGCGTGTTTGATTTCGCAGTGGGCAAGGGAATAGAAATCATCAAAAATACGCTCGAAGCGACGGGCGTGGACAAGTCGCGAATCGCGCACGTGGTCGTGCACCAGGCCAACATCAACATCCTGCGGAAAATCGCGGAAGGGATCGAGATCCCCTTGGACCGGTTCAGCATAAACCTCGACCGGTATGGCAACACGGCCGCGGCTTCGGTCATGCTTTGTCTCGATGAACTGCTAGTCGCGGGCCACGCAAAACCGGGGGATTTGGTGGTTGTGACGGCATTTGGCGGGGGGCTATCTTGGGGGTGCAGCTTAATTCGTTTATGAAATCCGACCCAATTTTCGCCGCAATTATTTCGGTTTTTCCCAAGGCCGACCAAACGCGCCTGTCGCCGCGAACGAAATTGGGGGATCTGCCCGGCTGGGACTCGATGAATTCCGTCAACCTGCAGGTTGAGCTGGAAGGCCGGTTGGGCGTCGATACCAGTGGCATTCTTTTTGATGGCGCCATGTCGGTCGATGAACTGACCAAGGCGTTGGAAGGCTGCAAGTCGAAGTGAGTTTCGTTGTGGGACGTCCCCGCTTGCGGCACCGTCCTGGTTGACCATGAACTCGATTGAGGTCCGAAATATCGAGCCGGCGGAAGCGGACGCCTACCTTGCCTTTGCCCGGCGCTGTTACGGAGCCGGCGCCTATCAGGGTTCCCGGGCATGGCTGCGCTGGCAATACGAGGATAATCCCTATTCCCGCGGCCTAAAGGATCTCTGGATCGCACGCAGCGGCGCCGACATTGTCGGCTGTTTTCATCTTCTGCGCCTGACTTGGCGGACCTCCCAGGGGACTTTCAAGGTGGCCAGCTTCAACAACCTTATGGTCGAGGAGAAGCACCGGGGTGGATTGGGCGTCCGGTTGATTCGCAAGGCTCTGGCCGCCGAGAAAATCGCCCTTCTAGCTGGTTCCACCCCCCAGGCTGATGCCATCTACGCGCGTTTGGGCTGTGCGGACCTCGGTTGCCAGTGGCTGTGGAAGATGGTTTCCATCGCCAATATTTTGATGCCCACAAGGCATCAGGGCAAAGCTACAGGAGCGGCGCCGGCGGGAAGCGGCGCTGAACTGGGTCCACCTTGGCGGGAATATCGTTCCTACGCGACGGAGAGCCCGGGGGACCAGGCGATCGATGAGGTCTTGCACCTTCACGAAAAGTCAGCCGGCTGGG
The DNA here is from genome assembly GCA_035549955.1 of Lacunisphaera sp. GTDB lineage: Bacteria > Verrucomicrobiota > Verrucomicrobiia > Opitutales > Opitutaceae > Lacunisphaera. Next base: position 55,501 of record DASZPS010000026.1, read on the forward strand.
TGCAATGGGATCGAGCCGGGTTTAGGTGGCGCTATTTTCATCCCGGGGGACCCAAAACGAACCTCGTGCGGGTCGAACTGAATTCGCGGCTGGCGGGTTATGCGGTCGTTTCGCCTTTTCAGCGTCGCCGGATCCCGTGCGCCGGATTGTTGGAATTCCAAGCGGAGAACCCAATGGCGGCGGACGCGCTGCTGCGCGCCACGGAGGCATGCTGCAAACGGTCCGGCGCAGCCTTGGGATTGGTGGCCACCACGGACCCGCACGTGGTCTCGTGCTTGCGGCGCGCCCGGTGGCGCAACCGGCGTAATCCGCCGGGTTGCAGAATCCATCAGAGCAGGGAATTGGCCGCCGTTGTCGCCCCCCCGCTTCTCGGCGGAGCCTGGGATTTCGGGTTCAGCTTCTGAGGACACGCCGCATGAAAAACCAGAAGGGCACCTTGGTTGTTTCGCTGGATTTCGAACTGTTTTGGGGGATTGCAGGAGTCGTCCCCATTGGTCGTTACAGGCAAAACCTGCATGGCGCTCGCGTGGCGATACCGCGGATACTCGAGCTCTTCGCAGAATACGATATTCGGTGCACCTGGGCCACGGTCGGAATGCTCTTTTACGATTCCAAGCGGGACCTCATCGGGGCACTTCCCGCCGAACGTCCCCGCTACCGCAATCCGGAACTGTCCGCCTATGCCCACCTGCCCGGAATTGGCGACAGTGAAGCCACCGATCCGCTGCACTACGCCGGGAGCCTGGTTGACCTGATTGCCACCCGCCCCGGGCAGGAGCTGGGATCACACACCTTTTCCCATTATTATTGCAACGAGCCCGGCCAGACCGAGGTGGAGTTTGTGGCCGATCTGAGGGCCGCGCTCACGGCGGCGAAGCGGACCGGCCGGCAAATCCGCAGCATCGTCTTTCCGCGAAACCAGGTCAATCCGGCCTACCTAAAGCAGTGTCGCGCTCACGGCCTGACCGCCTATCGGGGCAACCTGCCCCACTATTTGTTCCAGCCCACTCTGCCCTCGGATAGCGCCTACTTCCGTCGGGCCCTGCGCTTGCTCGACAGCTACATCTGCCTTTCCGGGCAAAACTGCTTTGCCTGGCCGAGCCCCGACGCATTGGGATTGTACGACATCCCCGGGAGCAGGTTTCTCCGGCCCCATTCGCCCCGTTTCTGGTTCCTCGAACCGTTGCGAGTGAGCAGAATCACGACCAGCCTGACGCACGCCGCGAAAAACCGCCTGAACTATCACCTGTGGTGGCATCCCCATGATTTCGGCAATCACCTCGAGATGAACCTGGCGATCTTGCGGCGAATTCTTGAACACTTCCGGAGGTTGCGGGAGGAATATGGGATGCGGAGCCTGAACATGGGCGACATGGTGGCAGAGGCCGGGAGTGGCGAGAACGGCGCCCCGACGCGGTCGTGAACGAACGCGAACACAGGGGGGGGCATGCCCCGGGCCAGTCCAGGGCATGATCTTCCTCGGATACTACCTGGCGGGTGTCCTGCTGATGGGGCTCGGCTATTTCGTCGAACGTAGTGCGGCCCTCGGGCTCGCGTATGGCGCCGCCTGCATCGTGTTTTCCGGCACCTACATTGTCTATTTCGGCCTTCTGCGCTCGGTCCAGCGCAGCTACCTGAACTGGGTGTACCTCTTTTTCCTGTTCCCGAAGAAGGCGCTGCCGGAAAACAGCTCCAGCCTCCTCGGCCAATGGTTTGACGCACAGCGTTTCTCCTTTTTTGAATATTTTGAACTGACGGTGGTGGTCGCGTTGCTGATCAGGAGCATGAGATCCAGGCAGGTGCGGTCATCCTTCCTGCGGCAGACGCTGACCGCGAAAGTGTTCTTTTGCGGGCTCTGTCTCATGGTGGCCGTGGGGGCCGGCCATTTTCTGCTGCGGGCCGGCGAGATCGCCGGCCATTATGAATCCCCGCTGAAAATCTGGCGGACGCTCTGGCCGCTGGTGGTCGCGGTGGTGGTGTGGGTTCCCAGTCCTTTCGTGCTGACCGACAGCGGCATCGTGGCAAGAATCAGGAAGGTGGCGCTGTTCACCGGTGTTGTCCTCGTGGCGGAATTCCTGGTGAGTGCCGGCACCCAGCTGGTTCCCGAATCCATTCGCTACTACATGTACGATGTCGACACCGGAGGTTTCAGGAGCGCGTGGCAATCGAGCGGTTTCGAGTCGGGCCTCCTGCTGAGCTTGCTCCTGATCTTTGCCCTGCCGTTCATCTATCCAACCTGTTGGAGCAGACACAAGGTGCTATCGGTTGTCCTCGCCGGATTGTTCCTGCTCGTGATCGCGCAGACCTATTGGCGCGGGCCGCTGGTAGGCGGGCTGGGCGCGGCCTTCCTGGTAGCCTGGCTCGCAGCGCGGAGGTTTCGTTGGCTGATTGTCGCGGCGGCCTGCGCGGCGGTGCTGGGAGTCACCGCCAACTGGAGCGGAAAGTACCTGCTGGTGAAGGAGCTGGGCCTCGAAAACGCAAAGGATGAAGGCACCTCTTATTTCAATCTCGAGACCTTGTCCCATCGCTTTGGCGCCCAGATTCGGGGATTTGAAGTCTTCAGTTACTATCCGCTTTTCGGCTGTGGCCCCGGCAACCTCTCCATGGCCATGGGCGACGCCGGCATTCCCCCCGTGCTCGACTACCGGGAGATGTCGGAAAAGAGCCGGGAGATGTATCGGAGCGTCACCGACCCCGCTTATGCATCGAACACCCACAATCTCTTGGTCGACCTTTCAGCGCAATATGGCGTTGTGGGATTAACCACCTGCCTGCTGTTTCTGTTCATTTTGGGGTGTTCTGGAATTCGCGTCTACCGGACGACAAACGGCCCAGGCGCTGGATCTCTCGCCACAATCCGGACGCGAATCGCGGCAATTTCCAGCCTGGCCGGATTCTGCGTCTATTACACCACCCAGGCTGCCCCGTTGGTTTTTGGCTGTATGGCCTTGCTTTACCATATGGCGGACCGCCCGGGCAATACGGACAGATGCGAAACATAATGCTCATCGTCGGCGAGCCGATCGGCGGCATTCGGAAACACCTGCACGCCATCATCGCCGGGTTGCCGGAGCGGGACTATCGCATTTTCTACGTGTTCTCCACCATCAACCAGGATGCCCGCTTCAAGAAGGACATAACGGAAATCAGGCGCCGGAAAAACGTGGTGGCGATCGAGATTGAAATAAAGAAGAAGCCGTACCTGGGGGACCTCCGGAATATCGCGCACTTGGTCCGGTTGACAAAGGCCGAGGGGATTTGCCTGGTGCACGGGCATGGGGCGAAAGGCGGCGCTTACGCGCGCCTGGTGGCGCGGTTCACCCGGGCTAAATCGATCTACTCGCCGCACGGCGGCGCGGTCCACCGGATGTTCGGACCGGTGGAGGACGCCATTTATGGGGCGATCGAGAGGCTTCTTTTCCGCGGCACGGATTACCTGCTCTTCGAGTCCCACTACAGTGCCACGGCCTATTTCAACATTCTGCGCCGCCCGCCGCAGAAATATCTAGTGAACCACAATGGAATTGCGCCGCCGGCTCCCGGCAGCCCAGCCGGAGATCCGGCGGAGGCCGCTACGTGCGAGGGGCCCGCAAACCTCGGCATCTTTGGCACGCTGCGGCGGCAGAAAGGGCAGGAGGTGATGATCCGGACCCTGCCTCTCTTGAGGCAGGATGTCACTGCGCGCGAAGTGGTGCTGCACCTGTTTGGTGGCGGCCCCGACCGGGCGGCGTTGGAGCAACTTGCCCGCGGCCTTGGGGTGGAGTCGCGGGTGCGATTCTATGGCGACTGCGATGAAGTGGAATCCCACATGAGGGCCATGACGATCGTCGTGCTTCCCTCGGTGTACGAATCCTTCGGCTACGTTGCGGTGGAGGCCATGGCCTTGGGCAAGCCGGTGGTGGCTGCTGAAGTGGGCGGATTGAAGGAGATCGTGGTGCCTGGCGTCACCGGGTTGCTGGTCGCCTCACGGGATCCCCGCGAATACGCCCGGGCGATCGACTCGCTGCTGGCAGACAAAGCGAAAGCTGACCGCATGGGGCGGGAAGGCTTCGCCAGGTACCAGGAACTGTTTACTGAGCGGCGAATGATCGACGCCATCGACCGAACCTACCGGTCACTAATGTCGTCCCAGTGAGCATTTCGTGCCGGCGAGACCGGTACCGCCGAAGCGCCAGCCCAGGCTCGCTATTTTCTTGGGCGCGCCTTGAGCAACGAGATTGCGGTGGCCACCGGCACATTCTCGGCACCTGCAAACTCTTCAAACGTGGCATCCCTCACCACATCCTCAAGAATCAAGGATTGCCTGATCAACTCCCAGCGACCCTTCCGCCTTTCCAGCAGGACAAGATAGCGGTCGCCGATGAGTAACACCGGGGCATCCTGGCCGAGATCCCTTTTGATCACATAGGTCCGGTTGGAGTACTCACCCGGCTGGTAGCGCCGGCCAGATGATTTCTGGACCTTTTCCCCGGAGTCCAAACCCCTGATCGGAACTTCGACTGTGAAGATCGCACTTTCGTAGATTGTGCCCTCGCGATAACTCTGTTCGGACGATGTGACCCGGGCGATTGCGGCAGCATCCGCCCGGCCCGCGGCCATCTGGTAGGATTCGGATTCGGCCGAGCAGCAGGCAGCGGTAAAAACCAAAATGCAGGGCAGCAGGGGTTTCATGGTCATTGGCCGCGTCTTTTACTTGGCGGCTCCGCCAGGTGAGCGACTGGTGGGCAGCCACCGAACCAATGAGCCCAAGGTGTAGCGTTTGTACAGGTAATTGTGGGTAAGCAGTTAGCTCGGCAGCGTCTTATCCCCTTGCATTGCCCTTGGTCCAAGGCTGGTTTCTATTCATTGATTTCGAATCCGGAACGAGATGAGATAGAATAAAGCCACCTCTATGATTACAAATCGGCTTCGTGGCCTGGTCAATCTGCACGCCGGAGTTACCATCCTCTTGGCAGCATTGCTGATGCTGGGTTATCATAACGTCTTTCCTTACATTTACTTCGCCGAGATTTCGGAACCCAATATCCTGCCGTTTATCGTCTGCGTCGTTGGCGGCATGGTGGTGAGCATCCATTACCTGCATGTGGTGGGCCCCCGCTTCTACCGGCTGTCCTGGCTGGATTCCGCGTGGCTGACGACCCGCCAGACTATTGTCGTGGCCCTTGCGGTGTTCGCCTTCATGTTCGCCCTGAAGAACCGCGAGATCAGCCGCGTGTTTGTGGTTACATATCTGGCCTTGCTCTGGGTGCTGTTGCTTTTCGTGAACCTGGGGCTGCCGAGGTTCCTTTGCCGGCTGTTTTTTGAGCGCGACCGCCGGATTCCCACGTTGTTCATCGGCAGTCCTGAAGGGATGGGGGATTTGAAGCACTGGCTGGCGGCCAAGGAGATGCTGGGTCTGTACCCGGTCGGATTTCTCGCCGACCAGGAACCGCCCGTGAGCGGGTCCGCGCCCTCGTTTCTCGGCGCACTGACTTCCCTTCCGCGCATCCTGGCCGAAGGCCGCGTGGTGCAGGTGATCGTCCTGGAGCTTCCCCGCCAAACCATTGAGGCCCGATTTATCATCGAAACCTGCCAGGATTATGGCTGCCGCCTGCTCATTTACAGCAACCTGGCGGAGCGCTTGCGGCATCCGCTTGTCACCGTGACGGAGGAGGGTCATCAATTTCATACCCTGCAGGAGGAACCGCTCGAGGATCCCCTGAATCGCGTGTTGAAGCGGAGCTTCGACCTGGCGCTTTCGCTCCCCGTGGTGATGTTCCTGCTCCCCCCGTTGATGGCGCTGGTGTGGGTGATGCAGCGATTCCAGGCGCCAGGCCGCTTGTTCTTTGTCCAGGAAAGGACGGGCCACGCCCAGCGCAGCTTCAAGATCATCAAATTCCGCTCGATGTATGAGATGGACCAATCCGCTGAACAGGAAGCGCAACAAGCGAAGCGGGACGATGGTCGGATTTACCCGTTCGGCCGGCTGTTGCGCAGCACCAGCCTCGATGAGTTCCCCCAATTCATCAACGTGCTGATTGGTGAGATGAGCCTCGTCGGTCCGCGGCCGCATCCGGTCAACCTCGACCGCCAGTTCAGCGACTTGATGAAGGGCTATCGCACCCGCTTTTTCGTCAAACCGGGGATCACGGGCCTGGCCCAGTGCAATGGACTGCGGGGAGAAATCACCGATCCGCAATTGCTGGAACATCGGATCAAGCTGGATCTGGCATATATCACCGAGTGGTCCTTCTGGCTGGATGTGCTGATCACCGTCAAGACGGCCAGGCATCTGGTTTTTCCGCCAAAGTCCGCTTACTGAGTTCGGGGCTGGACCGGGTCGGTGAGGCGGGCGGAGACGTTGATTCGATATCTCACGGCGAAGGATTGCTCCGGCCATTTTGTGGTGCCTGCGACGTCCACGACGTAGGTGCCGGGTTCCTTCAGGTGAACTTTGACGTCGCCAAAAATCCAGGTGTCACCGCCGATGGGGCTGGGTTGCCCGGCGAAAATCCGGGTGGCATGCACTCCCGGGCCTTGAATCGCGAAGGCGAGCTGGCGGCCGTTGCCATCCAACGTGCGCATGATCGGGCGAAAGATCAGGCTTGTTCCCGCCCTGATATCGATGGCGCGGCCGGAAGTGTCCTCGTCGATCAGGCCGCGGTCCTCGAACGGGATTGGCTTCACGGGCTGGCCTGACTCCTTGCTGCCGAAGGCCGGCCCGAGTGCCGGATCCCTGCACTCCAACCAGATTTGCGGAGGTCGGCGGGGTTCCCGGGGCCGCTGATCCGGCGCAAACAGCTCAAACTGGCCGGCGTGCTCCAGCGCCAGTTCCTGGGGCAGCCAGTGTCCGGAGATGAAGCCAACGAGCGAAACCGGGCTGTACAAATTGGGCACCGGCCAGAATGGGGCATTCCGGACAAGCGCGGGTTCCACGTGCCGCAGGCTTTCCAATGATGCGGAGGTGTTCAGCGAGGGTGGAGTCACGGTGGGCCACATCATCCATTTTCTCGCCCCGGGAACCCGCACGTGGCCCGCTGCGCCCAACACATAGCCAATGCCCGGGGTGGCGAGCAGTACTGGGCGGTCGCCCGGGATGTCGCCGGCGACGACTTGCGCCTTATTGGCTTCGAGGGGAGGTTCGATCAAAGGGGATCGAATGACGTGCTGCATGCTCAGGTCGTCCGCCGGCACCATGAGGGAGTGGAACAGCCGATTGAAAAACCTGGTTCCGGGCGGGATGGTCGTCAGCGAAAACAACATCAGCACGAGCAGGAAAAACCCGGCTCCCTCGGCGAGAGGCGGGAGATGACGTTCCCTGGGGCGGGACTCCACGCGGGTCCGGCGGAGAGAGAAGATCTCCCGCCAGTTGTCACCGACGGCCACCAAGGCGAGTCCTGGTGAAATGGCCATCAGCATGCGGTGGAAGATGAGGATGGAGCCTTCGCCATAGGTGAAGGCGGTGGCGAGGGCCTGCGCAAAGGGAATGGCGACGGAGGGATGGCAGAGCGCCAGGACGGGGATGATCGTCAGCCAGGCGGCGGGACTGTTGCGCCGGAGCAGCAGGAACCCGGCGCCGAGGTTAATCAATCCCGCCAATCCGAGAATCACAGCGGCCCGATCGAACGCGGGTGACGAGGGTTGAAACAGATTGAAGCCGTACCACGGGGTCAGCCAGCCTGCAGGGCGATAGTTTGCGTCCAATGCCGGGTGCCGCGGGAACCACCGGATCGTGGCCGCCCCAAGCACAATCGCGGCGAGCACCAGCCATGCGACGGCGCTCCGGCGCCATTCAACCAGCCGCCAGATAACCACCGCGGCCAATCCCAAACCGGCGATGCCCAGGCCTTGGACGTGGTTGAATGCGATCAGCGGCAGCAACGCGCAAGCCGCCACCGCCGCCCCGATATGGCTGCGGATCGCAAGCGAGAAGCGGACCGGGCCGGTCAAACCGGCAGGCGCGTCGCAGAGCGGCCTCGCGCGCAGGGCCGCCAAAGCCACGCGGACAAGCGCCACGGCGCCGAGCTGCGCGAACACTGTGCTCGACATGCCGTAGTAGCGATAGAACCCGAACAGGTTGTTGCCGAAGAGCAGGACCTGCAAAATTACGAAAACCATGGCAGCGCGCCGCCCCAAGCCCACCGCTTGGGCCAGCCGATGGTACTGCCAGCAGAGCAAGAGGCAGCAGCCGGTGTAGTATAGGTTGAACCACTTCAGCTGCAGCGATGGGGGGGACAGGTTCCCGATCAGAGTGTAGGCAAGAAAGTAACTGAACTTTTTCCAGGTTGAATGGTCGGTCACCACGACCGCCTGCGACCACTCGTTCACCCGACCATAGTGCTGCCAGGGGTCGGCGGGAAACTCCAGGTAGACACCCGGAATCTGGAAAAAGAGCCCGAGGCAAACCCAGGGAAGGGCTGCAAGCACCACCTGCGCGACTGGAGACGCACGATCGGTCAGCGTGGAGTTTGGCGCATCCCCCGGTTCACCTCTCCCGAGCCACCACGCGCGCAGGGCGACGCCGGCCAGCAGAAAATGGGCGAAATGCAGGAGCCAGAAGAGATGCAGCAGGCAGGGGATGCCTGCGCCGGGGGAAGGATTGACGGGCCATCCCAGCCGGGCGTACAGCAAGTACGCCGCCAGATAGGGAAGTAAGAAAGCCCAGCCGGAGCGGTAGTATGGGCCCACGGCGCTACCCATTTTTTGACCGACCGGGCCGAAAAATAGTCCGCCTGAAGCCGCCCGCAGGTTGACTCCGAACGCGGTGATTGGGCGGAGATCGGGCATGATATGGGGCGGGCGGGAGCTGTTCCAAACTTCCCAAATCGCCAGTGCAGGCAAAGCGATTGTTTGACGCAAGGGCATTCAACGGAATGCGAGGCGCCGAATACATCCGGCCCGAGCGGACCACTTACCGGCCATCGCGCGCCCGAGGCCAACATCAAGACGGTCCACCGTCAGCGCACGATCGTCCAATCGGTGCTGACGGGAGTGACCTCGGCTACGCTCTGGACGACAGTGCCGTTCATCAGCCAGAAGACGACATTGCCGCCGGCATTGTGGCGCCAGACGATGTCGGTCTTGCCGTCGCCGTTGAAATCGCCGGTGGTGCTGATCGTCCAAACGGTGCTGACCGGCGTGACTTCGACCGAGTTGAGGACCGCGGAGCCATTCATGAGCCAGAAGACGACATTGCCGCCGGTATTGTGACGCCAGACGATGTCGGACTTGCCGTCGCCATTGAAGTCGCCGGTGGCTGCAAGCGTCCAATCGTTGGTCACCGGGGTGATCTCCACGGTGCTGCCGGCCGTGGTGCCGTTCATGAACCAGAAAACGACGTTACCCCCGGTCTTGTGGCGCCAGACGATGTCGGATTTGCCGTCGCCGTTGAAGTCACCGATGCCGGCAATCATCCAGTCCGTGCTGACCGGGGTGACCTCGGCGACGTTGGCAACAACGGTGCCGTTCATGAGCCAGAAGACGACGTTACCGCCGGTGTTGTGGCGCCAGACGACGTCGGTTTTGCCATCGCTGTTGAAGTCGCCCGTACCCGCGAGGGTCCAGTTGGTGCTGACCGGGGTGACTTCGGCCACCGTCTGGGGCGTGGTGCCGTTCATGAGCCAGAAGACAACATTGCCGCCGGTGTTGTGGCGCCAGATCATGTCGGACTTTCCGTCGCCATTGAAGTCGGCGCCGACCGACCGCACGGTCAGCATGACCTCATTGCTGATACTCGAAACTTCAATGCCGTCCGTCCAAGGATGGCTGACAACACAGCGATACCGATAACCATTCATGGCGAAGGTGGCTGAGGTAATGTGCACCGTGGCCTCCGTCGTCGTCGAATAGGGTGCGAAATCGTCCAGGTCGGACCAGGGCCCACTATTGATTGAAACCTGCCATCGATAGGAGAGGCCGGGTCGCCCGGTGGCGCCCACGGTGAAGGCGGCGTTGCCGCCGGGCACCGTCTGCTGGTTGGCAGGCTCGCTGTTGATCGCGGGCGGCACCCGCACCGTGAGGTTATTGGGTCCGGAAGTCATGGTATCGACCGAGTCCGTAACGGTGACGGTGTAGGAGCCGGCATCGCCGAGGTGGGTGTTGTCGATCGTCAGGGTGGAGGTCGTCTGGCCGGTGCTGGCGTCCTGGTTTTCGGAAATGGTGACGTTCGACCCGGAAGAGGTCTGGCTGCCGTCGGTCAGGACCTGGCCGTTTTGCTTCCATTGGAAGGTCGGGGCGCCGGTGGCGGTGATATTGAAAGTCGCCGACTGGCCGGCGGTCACGCCGCCGGGTCCGGTGACCGCGGCGGTGACTGCCAGAGGTTGCGTGATCTCCGCCTTCAGGTTTACGCCCTCGAACGCCTCATATCCCCGAACCATGACGAACCAGGGACCCGACGCCGGATTGGTGATTTCGACGGTGCCGCTATTGGAGGAAGAGTAGTCGTTGTAGTCGTAGATCGATGTCGTCGGATTGTCCACGCGGCGGACATAAAGGTCGCAGTCCCCCGTGCCGCCGTCGGTGGTCACCCGCAGTTTGGTCGCGCCGGCCGGCACCCAAGCCGTCACAAAGTACAGCTGGGCTCCGGCTGCGCCGGAGAGATTATAGGCGGAGATCCCCCAATAGAGGTTGATGTTTGTCGTGACGACGAGCGTCACGCCGCTGTATGCCGAAGCTCCACTTACCATGATATGCCAGATACCCGCGGATGCGCCGCCAATCGCCACTGCCTCGGTGTTGGTGCCCGAGTTTCCGCGGTGGTCATAGCTCGAGGTGGTAGGCGCGGATCCGTAGCGCGCATAGACGTCGCAATTGCCGGTTCCCCCGAAGGTTTGCAGCCTCAATTCCGCGCCGTTCGGAACCGTGATCAAGAAATGTTGCTCGGAGGCGAGCGCCCCGGACAGGCCGCTCACCGCCACCCCGCTGGTCAAGACCGTGTCGGTGGTGACAACCAATGTCACGCCGCCATAGGAAAAGAATCCGTGCAGCATGATGTACCACGTATCCGCTGCAGGATAGTTCACTGTCACGGATTCCACATTGCCAGGCAAGTAGGGTCTAGCGTCGTATGCGGCCAAGGTCGGTCGGATACCGCGCCGCACATAAATATCGCAATCGCCGGTGCCGCCCGAAATCTTAACGGCGAGTTTCGACGCTCCCGCCGGCACCTTGATGGCGTAGAAGACTTGGGAGTCTTCAGCCCCGGACAAGCTGGTGACTGGCACTCCGTTTGCGAGCACGACGTTTGTCTGTCCGAAGGCGGTTGATGCCGCCGCCACAAAGATTCCGAAGGCAAACTTGATATAACGTGGTAGCATGACAGACAATTACTCGGCGGATGGCCTTCCCGCGATGGAAATCAAGGCTGCGGACACCATGATACTTGACCGAGCCAATCGTGGCGAAGGGAGTCTTGGCCGCGTAAGCTGGAGGCCATAAGGCGACGGGCAGCCACCGGTGGTTGCAGCTGGGTATGCGCCGCGATGCCAGGCTTGTTGCGCCCATATCGCCTCTGACGCCAGCCTTGGCGGCCAGGACTTCTGACTGGTCCACCCCCGAGTCACCGTTGCGAGGCGGCGATCGCAAGTACGCTGATGGATTCTCCCGGAGCTCGGTCCGAGGCGATGCCGAAAGCAGATGTCTGGGGGCATGGAGCTAAGTCGACCGCTCATTTTGAAGTGATAGGCGCGCGTCAGCAGGCGCCGACTTTGGGAAGCTGGTTCCGTTCCAGCGCAGGCGGTAGGATTTGTGCGTCTGCAGTAGCCTGTCCCCCGGCTAAATGCGCAGTTTTTGCCCCATGGTCTCGCCAGGATATTGGGCTGTAGGCATGGAATTCGTCGGAAAGTCTTACGGAGTTTAAGACGCATGGTCGGCTCCTTGATGATCCATTCGACCGATGATTCCGACCCCGGCAACGAGGGTTCGATCAGCGCCGGTGGTCGCAACGCCCCTGAATCATTTCATGCGCCGTCCGCCGCCGGCGTTCTCCCGATTGCTGTCGGCCGCTGCAGCGGAAGGGAACTTGGTGAAATTCCGGCCGGTTTGCGTCACCGGTAGCGGGAAAAACTCCCGGCAATATCGGCAGGCATCCCGACAGCGGGAGAAGTTGTCGTCGTGCTCTCGGTCGCGGGTGCTGCACACTTGACTTGCCCTGCCGCCCAATATGACGTGCAGCCCATGCAAGCGCGGGAGCAGCACGTGGCGGGAGGTTTGCTCCTGTTTGGATCGATGGTGGTCGCATTGCTCGGCCAGGAGGCCCGCGTTGTCGAGACGGAGCATCGCGTGATGGTCACCAAGGGGTCGGGGAGTCCGGTGCCAGCCGTGAAGGAGATGGGGCTGGCCGCGCGCGACCGGTTGGGCACGGGTGACGACAGCCGCGCCGTGCTGCGGATGAGCGCGAAATGGCTGGCCCGCGTGGACGAGCAAACGGACATCCAGATCACGCCGGGCGCGCTGGGCGCGCGGTCCGCGGACGACCTGAAGGTGGCCTTGGGCGGGGTGTTCATTTACAGCCGGGAGGAGGAAGGCGAACTGCGCGTCACGACGCCGACCGCGACCGGAGGCCTGCGCGGAACCCAGCTGGCGGTGCGAGTGTGGCCCGATGGACGGACGCAGATGCAGGTCCTCGAGGGCGAGGTGGAGATGGCGAACCAATTCGGGCAGGTGCTGCTGGCCAGCGGCGAAGCGGGGGAGGCAGAGGTCGGCCAGGCACCCAGGAAGACCGCGGTGATCGAAACGAGAAACCTGCTGCAATGGGCGCTTTACTATCCGGCCGTCCTGCTGCCGGAAGAACTGGGCCTCACCAGCGATGAGCAAAGAGACCTGGCGCTTTCGCTCGACGCCTACCGGCAGGGGGACGTGCTGGCGGCGCTCGATCACTATCCCGCGGGTTCAACCCCGGCCTCGCCGTCCGTCCGTCTTTACCGGGCGGCGGTATTCCTTGCCACCGGGCAGGTGGATGCGGCGCGGACCCTGCTCGCCGCGGTCCCGGCCGACCATCCGGGCCGACTCGCCCTCGAGCGGATGCTCGCGGCCGTGCTGTTCGTTGAACTGCCCGAAGCCGGACCAGCGACCACCGCCGGCGCGGCCCTCGCCGACAGTTACTACCAGCAGTCCCGCGGCAACCTGGCGGCGGCGCGATCGGCGGCGAAACGTGCCACCGAGCTGGCCCCGTACGCGGGCTTCGCTTTCGTCCGACTGGCCGAGCTGGAATTCTCCTTCGGCCGGACGCGAGAAGCGAAGGCGGCCTTGGAAAAGGGCCTGAAGCTGGGACCGCGCAACGCGCAGGGCCACGCGCTGCGCGGCTATCTCCTCAGCGCGGAGAACCGCATTGCGGTCGCGCGCGAGTCGTTCCTGGCGGCGGTGCAGCTCGATGGCGGACTGGGGAGCGCCTGGCTCGGGCTCGGCCTGACCAAGATCAAGCAGGGCCGGCTGGCGGAAGGGCGCGCCGATTTGCAGGTCGCGGCGGCCGTCGAAGCCACACGCGCGTTTTTCTACAGCTATCATGGCAAGGCGCTGAGCCGGGAGGGATCGGGCCGCCTCGCCGCCAAGGACCTCGCCCTCGCCAAACAGCTCGATCCCAAGGATCCCACGCCATGGCTCTATTCGGCTCTCCTCGCCCAACAGGAGAACCGGCCGAACCTCGCGATCGACGAAATGCAGGAGTCGATCCGGCTGAATGACAACCGGCGGGTCTATCGCTCCCGGTTCCTGCTCGACCAGGACAGCGCCGTGCGCGGCGCCAACCTCGCGAAGATCTACCAGCACGACTCGATGCCGGACCTTTCGGTGCGGGAGGCGACCCGGGCGGTGGATAGCGACTACGCCAGCTCCTCGGCACATTTGTTCCTGGCCAACAGCTATGATGCGCTGCGGGATCCCAAGCGGCTGGCGCTGCGGTATGAGACGGCCTGGTTCAACGAGCTGCTGCTGGCCAACCTGCTGGCACCGGTCGGCGGCGGACCGCTTTCGCAGTTCGTGTCCCAGCAGGAGTATTCGAAACTCCTGGAAGCCGACGGCGTGGGCGGCAATTTCACCACCGAATTCCGGGACGGCGGCTACCTCGACCAGCAAGCGTCGTTGTATCTCACCCGCGGCCGGTTGAGCACCGGGTTGGATTTCGCGTATCACAGCGATGATGGGATCCACCCCAACAGCGACAGCGTTCGCCGGGAGCTATACTGGCAGCTCAAATACCAGGTTTCCGCCTACGACTCGCTTTATGGCCTGGTCAAGTGGCAGGACCAGGAGAACGGCGACGTCAACCGGAGCTACGACAACCTGCCGGGCAATCCCGGTTTGCGCTACACGGACAAGCAGGAACCCGGACTGCTGCTGCTGGGCTGGAATCACCAATGGGCGCCCAACATCCATACGCTGCTGCTGGGCGGGCGCCTAGCCACCCGGGAAACGCTGGACGCACCGGATACGAGGCAGCTGATGATTGAGCGCGACCCGGCGGCCTTGCAGCCGGGTTTCCTGCGGCCCAAGGCCGGCGGCGGCCTCGAATACACCTCGGACGTCCTGCGGAACGCCACTACGCCGGCGGTCTCCACCAATCCGGATGGCTCCCTGAACCTGTCCGCGGATTTCCAGCGGACCCTCGCGCCCTTCCTCGGCCAGGGTGCGGTGACCGGCGTTTTCAGCGACCAGTTTGATTTTTCCACCCGCCGGGAATTCCAAACCTGGTCGGCCGAGATCCAGCACCTCTGGCAGGCCCGGCGCCACACGCTGCTCCTGGGCGGTCGCTGGCAGGAAGGTGACTTTGAAACCGCCTCCCGCCTTGATGCGCTGAATTCCGGACTGGCCGTATTGTTCACGGCGCCGGCGGCGTTGCAGCAGGAGGCGACCGAGTTTGGACGCCGCAGCTATTACGTTTACGATTTCTGCCGGGTCGCACCCTGGCTGACCGTGATTGCGGGCGCCTCGTGGGACTGGCTCAACCACCCCGACAATTTCCGGAACCCGCCGGTCAACGACCGCCAGGTGGAAACGGAACGGGCAAACGCAAAGCTGGGTTTCACCGTGTCACCGTCCCGCTGGGTGACCCTCCGCGGGGTCTACACCGAGGCGTTGGGCGGCGTGTCATTCGATGAGAGCGTCCGGCTCGAGCCGGTGCAGTTCGCCGGTTTCAACCAGGCGTTCCGGACGGTCATCTCCGAGTCGATCGCCGGATCGATCGAGGCGCCGGTGTACCGGAACATTGGGGTGAGCCTCGAAGGGCTCCTGCCCGGCCGCACCTGGTGGAGCGCCGCGCACAACCGGTTGACCGAGGACGTCAGGCGCACTGTCGGCGCCTTTGATATCCTTTACGCCCCGGTTTTTCCGAACGGCGTGGCGATCCTGCCGTCCAGCTCGCCGGAAAAACTGGCTTACCGCGAGGAGACGGTGACGGTGGGCATCAACCATCTCATCGGCGACGAGTTTGCCGTCGGGGCGGGTTATCGGCGGAATCGCGCCCGGCTGCATTATCGCGCCCCCCAGATTCCGTCGGCGCTCGCCGCGACTTCCGATCGCGTAGACGTGGCGACGCTCCAGGAGCTGAAGGTGACTGCCAATTGGAATTCGCCGAAAGGATGGTATGCGCGCGCCGAGGCGAACTGGTATGTCCAGGAGCTGGCCGCCACCTTGGGCGGCCTGCCAACGGCCAGTCCGCCGGGCGACGACTTCTGGCAATACAACCTGCAGTTGGGCTTTCGCTTTCATCGCAATCAGCGCGAGGTGGGCGTGGGGTTGCTCAATCTCAACGATCGCGACTATCGCCTCAGCCCGCTGAATGACACCGCGGAGTTGCCGCATTCCCGGACGGTAATCGTCCGGTGCCGCCTGGGATTCTAACTTGGAACCGCCGGACCAGCCCCAAGGTGAAGGCATCGCGCGCCCGCGGGCTTGGTGGACCAGCGTCCTGCTTTCGTTGTTCCTGGCCGCGGTCGGTTGGGTGGCCCTGCAGTATCGCGAACTGTTGTGGCCGCGCCAGGGCGACGAGGTGATCGACTATCAGGAAAAGGGCATGAGTTGGTCCCAGGGCTTCAGCTACGATGTGCCGTTCCTAGTCCGCCAGTCGCTTCCGTCCTGGTTCGGCCCCCTCGGCAATCCGCCCCGCCAGGTTCTGGACGAAGTCGTGGTCATCTACATGGACGACGAATCCAACCGCCGCCTGGAGCAGATCCAATCCTGTATCTGGAGCCGGAAATTGCATGCCAGGCTGCTCGACCGGTTGACGCTGGACGGCCCACGGGCGGTGATGTTTGACGCCTTTTTTGACTCCGAGACCCCGGAAGATGCCGCCTTTGCCGAGGCGATGAGGAAAAATGGCCGGGTGTTTCTCGGGGTCGCCATCGAAATGAATTCGGATGCCCCGCTGACGCTCTTGGAACAAGCCCGGTTCAATGCCGTTGGCCTCACTTCGGAACGCCTCACCAAGCGCAACCAGACGTTGTACTCCGCCGCCCTCGGCTGGGGGGTGCTCACTTTCCGGCCGATGGAAAGCGATTACGGGGTGAGGCGGCTTTTTGTCGGCAAGCCGCGCGAAGGAAACGACCCCTGGCCGGCCGTGACCTGGGTGATGGCGCAGCATTTCAACGCCGGGATGCCCTTGGATGAAGGCAGCCGTTTCGCCCGTCGCTGGGTGAACTACTACGGCCCGTCCGGCGTGATCCAGGGCATCAGCTATTACCGGCTGTTGACCGAAAACGCGGGAGTGCCCGCGGGATATTTCCGGGACAAAATTGTCATTATCGGATCGCGCAGCGGGTTTGCCTCTCAGGCCAACCGGCGGCTCGACGAATTTAGCACTCCGTGGTCGCGATTCCGCGGCCGGGTCACTACGCCCGGCGCCGAGGTGCATGCGACCATGCTCCTCAACCTCCTGCACCATGACTGGCTCGAACGGGTGTCGCCGGCCACAGAGCGTTGGTTCGTGGTCCTGCTGGGCCTCGCCCTGGGGGCGCTATGGTGGCTGCGGCCAGGACCGGCCGCGCTGGTGCTGGCGCTGGTCGCGCTGGTGGTGTTCGCCGTATCCTGCTGGATGCAGTGGCAGGACCGCCGGTGGTGGAATTGGACGGTTCCGGTCGTGGTGCAGATCCCGGTCGCATTTGTCGTCACCGTCGCCTCCCGGTACTATGTCGAGGCTTCCCACCGCCGGAAGTTGCGGCAGGCGGCCGAGATCTACCTTTCGCCCGACCTGGTGAAGCAGATCAGCGACGATACCTTTTCGCTGAAGCCGGGAGGCAAGAAGGTCGTGGCGACGCTCGTTTTCACCGACATCGAGGCGTTCTCGAAGCTTTCCGAAAAACTGGACGATCCCGACCGGCTCAGCCGGGTGCTCATCGACTATTTCACGG
>DASZPS010000027.1:0-9525 GCA_035549955.1 Lacunisphaera sp.
GAAATCACCGTGGCCGGCATCTTCTGGGGATCGGTGGTCGCAAAGATGAATTTCACGTGCGCGGGCGGCTCCTCGAGGGTCTTGAGCAGCGCGTTGAACGAACCCGCCGAGAGCATGTGCACCTCGTCGATGATGTAGACCTTGTATTTCCCCTGCGCCGGCGCGTAGGCGACCGTGTCGATGATGAACTCGCGGATTTTGTCCACCTGCGTGTTCGAGGCGGCGTCGAACTCGATCACGTCGAGACAGCGGCCCTCGGCGATGGAAACGGCGACGGGGTCATTGACGTCGAAATCGGCCTTGGGCCCGCCGGTGGCGTTGAGCGCCTTGGCGAAAATCCGCGCGGTGCTGGTCTTGCCCGTGCCGCGCGGGCCGACGAACAGGTACGCGTGGGCGATGCGGTTGCGGGCAATGGCGTTCTTCAGCGTCCGCACCACATGGTCCTGCCCGACGACATCGTCGAAGGTCTGCGGGCGCCACTTGCGGGCAATGACTTGATAGGCGGAAGACAAGTTGGGCTGAGGGTTGAGCGCTGGGAGTTGGGAGAAAAGCCCAAAACGCAGCCCTGCCGCGCCTCGACCACCCGATCCAAAATCCCAAATCCAAAAGCGAAAATCAAAGTGGCCAGGCAATCCACGGCACTGGCAGGACGTCGTCACCGTTGCTGCCTTCCGGCCCTGGCGGGGTTCACGCGCCTGCGCATGCATGGCGCCTGGCCAAGGCGGACCGTACGTTGCACCCCTGCCCTTTCAATCAAAATAAAGCAGGCGCCGGAAAAGGCGCCGGGCGGCAAATCCGCGTCACCTCACTTGGGCGGGGACGGCCGGTCGGCCGGAGGCCTGTCCCCGGGCCTCTCGGGTGGCTTCTCACCCAAGGTGCGTCCCAGTTGAAGGCGCTTTTCGCGCTCCCGCCTTTCGCGGGCCTCGAACTTCTCCCGCGTCTCCCGGTTCAGCTGCTCAAACTTCGTCCGCTGTTCCGGCGTGAGCAGCTCGGTGATATCCCGCTGCATGCCGGCCACGACGGTTTGCGTCTCGGACTGGGCGTAATTCCTCACGCGATTCAGCTGTTCCATGTCGCGCCGCACGATCGGTCGAATCTGCTCAACCTGGTCCGGCGTGAGGCCCAGTCTTTCGATGAGCATTTTGATGTGCTTGGGGGCCCATTCCTCGGGCACCGGGCGATCCATGGTCGCGTTGCGGCTGATCCGCAGGCCGACAAACCCGCCCGTCACTCCCCCGGCGATGAAGATGCCAAACAGAACGACAATGACTTTCCAGGGTTGGTTCATCAGGAAAGATCCAGCAACTCGACCACCGTGTCGGTCGTACCGGTGGCGAAGGTGTCGGCCTGTTCCGAGGAAAGAATCGAAAGATTGAAGGCGACGGCGGCAATACAGCAGATCGCGGCCGCGAGCAGGCCGCGCAATGCGTACCGCTCGAACGAGAGCCAGGGCGTGCCGGCAGGCAGGGCGCCCGCCCGGGCCGCGACGCGGGTGGCAAAGCCCGCCGGCGTCGCGTCGTCGCGATTGGCGGGGGCCTGGCGGGCCAGCGCGGTGAGGCGCTGCCATTGATGGTCGAATTGGCTCATGACTTCTCCTGTTGTTTTAGGTCCTGAAATAGTTTTTGCAATTTCCGTCGTGCACGAAATGCGCGCACCTTGATCAGAGTCTGGTTCCAGCCGGTGAGTTCGCTGATTTCGACGAGCGTTTTTTGCTCGAGGTCGAGCAGCTGGATCACGAGGCGGTCATCGGGCTTGAGCTGGTCAAGCAGCTTCTGCACCAGTTCGCGGGCGGCCAGGGCGTCGCCGGGAAGGGCGTCGCGCTCGTCGCTCAACACATGGTCCAGCATGTCGGCCTGGTCTTCGGGCAGATCCGCCCAGCGGAACTCCGGCCGGCGCTTCTGCGCCCGGAGTTGGTCGATGCAGGTCGTCACCGCGATCCGCGATACCCAGTGCGGAAACGGCACGTTGCCCTGGTACTGTTCGAGGCGGGTGAACATCTTCAGAAAGATCTCCTGGGCCAGGTCCTCCTCGGCGACGCGCCGGGGAAGATGGGAGCGCACGATGCGGATGACCTGGGGATAAAGCTCATTGACCAACTGCCGGGAGGCGGCTTGGTCGCGCTCGCGCACGCGTCGGAGGCACTCCGCGAAATCGAAGGCTTCATCAACCATGGTATATGACAGGCATTTGGCACATGATTGGAGACGACTGGCGGGAGGGCGGAGTTACCGGCGCGGAGCCGGCCTTCACGCGCGATCCACCTTGTAAAAAAGCCATAACCCCAAGCCTTGGAATACGATGTTCGGCAGCCAAATGATGAGGTCGGGACGCAGCTCCGGATGGTTGTCGAACCAGCCAGCGAGAATGGTGACGAAATAGTAGCCGAGGGTAAGCAGGAGACCGATCCCAAGGTTCGCGGAGGTCTCCTTGCGCGAGACTTTGATGCCCAGCGGAATCGCCACCAAGGCGAACGACAGCACCGAAAATGCCGTCGCGAATTTTTCCTGAATGGTGATTTGGACCCGCATCCGCTGCTTCGCGCGGTCGGCCTCGGAAATTTCCGGGTGGTCCCGGTCCGGCCGGCCCAGCCGGCTCCATTCGGCCATGAGCTGCGGGAAAGTGAACCATTTCAATTTTTTCTGCACGATGGTCTCGCCCGTGAGCTTTCCGAGCGGCAGGTCAACCGCCATGAGGTCGCCCCCCGGGTCGCGGGGCATCTGTTTCGTGAAATCCTCCGGGTCCTTCTCGTCGCGCTGTTCAATTTGGGCCCTCTCCAGCGTCAGCCGCAGCTTGTTGTTGGGCACGTCGAAGTCCAGGCGGCCCGTATCGGCCCGGGCAAATCGTTTCACCCGATTCTGCGAGTCCAGTTCCCATATCCAGAAATCCCGCAGGCGGGTCCCCCGCTTTTCACTGACGTAGATGACCACCCCGGGAAAATCGCGGATGAAGGTTTTTTCCACGATGAAGTTCAACGGATTGTGCCGCACCGCCTCGGCTTTCTCCCGCAGGTAGGCCAGGCGCGTCAGCGGCATGAAGTGAAAATTGATCAGCAGGCCGGCCGCCACGCCGAGCAGGGCCAGGAAGATGATCGGGGCTGACAACCACGCCACGCTGACGCCCGACGCGCGCAAAGCCGTGATCTCCCGGTCGGCGGACATCCGGCCAAGCACGAGCAGGATGCCAGTCAGCATGCCCATGGGCAGCGCGTAATAGGTGACGAAGGGCACCATCAGCAACATGAGCCGGAAAGTGGTGTCGGGCGCGAGCTGCCCGGAAATGACGTAAGGCAGGATATCCTTCATCGCGTTGCCGATCATCAGCACGAATCCGAACAACCCCACCGCCGCGGCGCACGTGACGAAGACGTTCGCAAAGATATGCCGGTGGATGAGATTCATGCAGGGCTTGAAGCCTGTGATTTTGACGTAATCCTGTCCAAGACATTTCCACGCGCATGAAGTTCATCCCCGCCAAACCGGCCATCCATGGCGAGACTCTCGACTCGCTGACTGCCCTGCTCAAGGCGCAGGGACATCCGGCCTTCCGCGCGCGGCAGATCATGGACTGGCTCTACAAAAAGCGCGTCCAAACCTGGGATGAGATGACGAACCTTTCGCGCCCACTGCGCGCGTGGCTGGAGGCGACCTTCGAACTCGCGCCCACGAACTTTGTGCTGACCAATCAATCGGAGGACGTCACCGACAAGCTGCTGCTCGAACTGGGCGACAAGTCCCTCATCGAAACCGTCATCATCCGCGCGCCGCAGGACGGCGTCGGGCTGGATCACTCGCGCAAGACCATCTGTATTTCCACGCAGGTCGGCTGCGCGATGGGCTGCAAATTCTGCGCGTCCGGCCTGGAGGGACTGAAGCGAAACCTTTCCGCCGGTGAAATCGTGCACCAGCTGATCCAAGTGTGCCGCCAGGAGGACGCCCGCACCCCCCGCGCGCGGGCCGAACTCGTGTCGTTCGACAATCTCGTCGTCATGGGCATGGGCGAACCGCTGCACAACTATGAGGCGATCATGCGCGCGCTCACGATCCTCAACGCGGACTGGGGTCTCGGTTTCGGCGCCCGCCGCATCACGCTTTCGACGTCGGGCTTGGTGCCGAAGATTCGGCAGCTCGCCGGCGAACCGCTCGGCTTCCGCCTGGCCATCAGCCTGCACGGGGCCACCGACGATGTCCGGGAACAAATCATGCCGGTCAACAAGCGCTGGCCCCTCGCGGAATTGCTGCCGGCGGTGAGGGAGTTTTCAGAACAGCGTGGCCGCATGGTCACGCTGGAATTCATCCTGATTGAGGAGATCAACGATTCCCTCGACCAAGCGGAGAAATTGCGCGACATCGCCGCGGACCTGCACGCGCATGTGAACCTGATCCCCTACAACACCGTCGAAGGACTGCCTTGGAAGCGGCCGAGCCTCACCCGCCAGCAAAAATTCGCGCAAGTGCTCGATCGCGGCGGAGTCTCCGTCACGCTGCGCCGCGAGAAAGGCCACGCCATCGACGCCGCGTGCGGACAGCTGCGCCTCAAGACCGAAAAGGCCCGAGAAGCGGCGGCTACTTGACCCTGTATTTGCGAAAGGTATGAGGCAGGCGCCCGAAATATGATTTGTAACACCCTATGGCTTAGGGGCGTAAGAAATGAGGCAAAAACAAGTTGAACACATCATCAGATTCACATGTATTGATTAATAGTGAATTCGGACCAACCCATCTTTGAGCTTTTCGCCCAGCGCCGTCCCCTGCGCTCGCTCGAATTCTTCCCGCCGAAGGATGACGCCGGCGTCGAGGCTCTCCGACAGACAGCGAGAAGCCTGAAACGGATTTCGCCCGATTTTGTTTCCGTCACCTACGGTGCCGGCGGCACCACTCGTGACCGCACGGCGCAAGTCAGCGGATTGCTGCGGCGGGAGTTTGGTTTCACCGTCATGCCCCATCTCACTTGTGTAGGCCACACGCGGGATGAGTTGAATGCCGTGGCCGACCAACTTCATGCCGGTGGCTACCGCAACATCATGACGCTGCGCGGTGATCCACCGAAGGGCCAGACCGAGTTTGTACCCTACAAGGACGGTTTGCGGTATGGCAGCGATCTGGTAGCGCTGCTCAAGGCGCGTCACCCTGAAATCTGCCTCGGGGTCGGCGGTTATCCTGAAAAACATCCCGAGGCTCCGTCGCTGGAAGTCGACTTGGACAACCTCAAGCGCAAGGTCGACGCCGGCGCGTCGTTCATCACGACGCAGCTTTTTTTCGATAACGCGGTTTATTACCGGTTCGTCGAGAAGTGCCGGGCGCGCGGCATCTCGGTCCCGATCGTTCCTGGCATCATGCCAGTGCTGTCGCTGAAGCAAATCAAGCGCTTCACCGAGATGTGCGGCGCCCATCTTCCCTCACAACTCGTCACCCGACTCGAGGTGGCTGCCGAGGATGCCGATGTCGTCGAAATGATCGGCCTCGACTGGGCGCTGGACCAGATCCGTGGCCTCCTCGCCAACGGGGCCCCCGGCTATCACCTCTACATCATGAACCGGGCGAAGAGCGCGCTGGCTTTGGCCGCGGGCCTGGCGGCCTGAGTTGGAGACTGCCCGTTGCGACTAGCCACCGGCAAAGACCGGTCGGAAACCGGCCTCCGCCAGGATCTGCGCGATCTTTTCGCGTTGGTCGCCCTGGATTTCAATGTCGCCATCCTTGACCGTGCCGCCGCAGCCGCATGCGTTGCGCATTTTTTTCGCCAGCGATTCTTTTTCAGGCAGGCCGATGCCGATGAAACCGGTCACAATCGTCACCGTCTTGCCGCCACGTCCTGCGGTGGTGCGCTTGATGTCAACTCGTCCCCGGGATTTCTGGTTTTCGGTTTTCTGCCTTGGACTTTCGCTTGGGCGCGGGTTGGCCGCCGGCAATCCGGCTGCGTTCAATCCCCCAAAAGGATTTGAACCAAGCGATTGGCCGCCGTCGGTTGGTACCTTGCCGGCAGAACTCATGGTGATCGCCCTCCGCCGCAGCCTCCGGGAGGCGAAGCCGGTTTGGCGGCCAGTTCATCTCCGGCGCCCAGCCATGCGAGGGCTTTGGCATAACTTCGGCCATCCAGAAAATGCACCAAGCGCGGATCCAGTTCCGCCCGATGGGCGCGCAACAGGGCTTCGACCTCGTTCAGGGCCGCCGAGATGTTTCCCGCATCAGAGTTCTTTATTGCACCGGTGAACCGGATAAGCGCTGCTTTGATTTTGGCTTCAGTCATGGTCAATCCGCCTTTAACTAAGGACTCGAAATCAACCATTTAGCAAGGGTGCAATGAGTGCATTCCGCGTCCCGCCGATAGCCTGAATCCACTTGAGTCAGGTTGGGCCCGATGCTCCTATTCACTTCCCGCACTCGCAGGTCGTTTCCATGTCCGACCCGTTGCGGTCACCGATTTTCCGCCACTTTTCATGAATCCTTCCTCTGTTTCCGAACGCGCCAATGCCGGCCTGATCGAAGAGTATCACCAGCGCTGGCTGGATAACCCCGATTCCGTCGATCCGACGTGGCGGGCCTTTTTCCAAGGCTTCACCCTCGGCAGCAACGGACAGGCGCCGGCGAGCGCACCCGCCGGAGCGGTCGTGGACAGCGTGAAACAGGCCGGGGTTTACTATCTCATCAGCGCCTATCGCAGCATTGGCCACATCCAGGCGCACCTGGATCCCCTCACCGCTCCGCCCCCGCGCTCGCCGAAACTTACGCTCGCGCAATTCCGCCTGGGCGAAACCGACCTCGATACGGTTTTTGACGTAGGAAATTTCCGCGGCGGCGGCCAGATGAGCCTGCGCGATCTGGTCGATACGCTTCAGCTCACATATTGCGGGCATGTTGGGGTGGAATACGCCCACATCCAGGACCAGGATGCCCGCCGCTGGCTCCAGGAGCGCATCGAGTCAACCCGCCTCCAGCCGAAATTCACCAAGCCGCAGAAGGTCCGCATCCTCCGCCGCGTGCACAAGGCGGAGCTCTTTGAGAAATTCCTCCACACGAAATACGTCGGCCAGAAGCGTTTTTCCCTCGAGGGCGGCGAGACCATCATCGCGGCGCTCGATGCCGTGATCGATCACTGCCCGGCATCCGGGGTCGAGGAAATCGTCATGGGCATGGCGCACCGGGGCCGGCTCAACGTCCTGTGCAGCGTGATGCGCAAATCCTTCGACCAGCTCTTTGAGCAGTTTTCGGAGAACTACATTCCTGATACGGTGGCCGGCGATGGGGATGTGAAGTACCACCTCGGCTACGAATCCATTCTCACCACCACCTCCGGCAAGAAGGTCGAGGTCCGCCTCGCCTCCAATCCGTCTCACCTCGAAATCGTGAATCCCGTCGTCGAAGGCAAGGCCCGCGCGCGCCAGCGCATCCGGGGCGATGCCAAGGAACGCCGCAAGGTCATGCCGCTCCTCATCCATGGCGACGCCGCGGTGGCGGGCCAGGGTATCGTGGCCGAGACGCTGAATTTCTCGCAACTTCCCGGCTACCGGACCGGCGGTACGCTGCACTTCGTCATCAACAACCAGATTGGCTTCACCACCGACCCGACCGACTCGCGCTCGACGCGCTATTGCACCGACATCGCCAAGATGATCGAGGCGCCGATCTTCCACGTGAACGGGGACGACCCCGAGGCCGTCTGCATGGTTGCGCAACTGGCGGTGGACTTCCGCGTGCAGTTCAAGCGCGACGTTTTCATCGACATGTACTGCTACCGCAAGCACGGCCACAACGAGACCGACGAGCCGTCGTTCACCCAGCCGATGCTTTACCGCAAGATCGCCGCCCACAAGCTCGTGTCCGCCATCTACACCCGCCAGCTCATCGAGGCCGGGACGATCACCGACCAGGAAGGCGAGGAAATCAAAGCCGAGTATTCCGGCGCGCTGGACGAAAACCTGGGCAAGGCCAAGGCCCGCGAGGCCGCCAAGGCGGAAAAGCGCAAGGCCGCCGCGCTCGAAGGCGCGAGCACCGCCATCTTCAAGGGTTCCAACGCCGTCTTTCAGCCGGCCTTCAAACACACGCCAGTCGCGACCGCGGTCAGCGCCGCCACGCTCAACCGCGTCGTCCATGCGCTGACCACCATCCCCGACGACTTCAAGGTCCATTCCAAGATCAAGCGCTTCACCGAGGGCCGGGCGGAGGCCCACCGGAACGGCGGGCCCTACGACTGGGGCATGGGCGAGGCCCTGGCCTTCGGCACGCTCCTCCTCGACGGTACGCCCGTGCGGCTCAGCGGCCAGGATTGCGAACGCGGTACGTTCACCCACCGCCATGCCGTGTTCAACGACACCGAGACCGGCGCAAAGTACACTCCCCTCAACCACATTGCGGAAAAGCAGGCCAGGTTCTGCGTCTACAACTCCCTCCTTTCGGAAGCCGCCGTGCTCGGCTTCGACTACGGCTATTCACTCGATTACCCCGACATGCTCTGCATCTGGGAGGCCCAGTTCGGCGACTTCGCTAACGGCGCCCAGGTCGTCATCGACCAGTTCATCACCAGCGCCGAGTCGAAATGGCAGCGCAGCAGCGCGATCACGCTCCTGCTGCCTCATGGCTACGAAGGCCAGGGCCCGGAACACTCGTCGGCCCGCCTCGAGCGGTTCCTGCAGCTTTGCGCCGAGAACAACATGCAGGTCGCGAACCTCACCACGCCGGCCCAGCTCTTCCACGCCCTGCGCCGCCAGATGATGCGCGACTTCAAGAAGCCGCTCGTCATTATGTCGCCCAAGTCGTTGCTCCGCCACCCGGGCGCGGTGTCAAAGCTCGAGGACTTCACGACCGGGTCGTTCCAGGAAATCATCGACGACCCGACCGCCAGCCGGCAAACGGAACGGGTCATCCTCTGCTCGGGCAAGGTCTACTACGATCTCGTCGACCATCGCGCCAGGAACAAGCTCGCGAACACCACGATCCTCCGGGTCGAACAGCTCTATCCGCTGCACCGCCATCGCCTGGCGGAAATCGCCGACTCCTACAGCCGCGACGCGCGCCTTATTTGGTGCCAGGAGGAACCGCAGAACATGGGCGCCTGGGCGTTCATCGCACCGCAACTCGAGGAAATCTTCGGGCGCAAACCCACCTATGCGGGCCGTGACGCTGCCTCGTCCCCCGCCGTCGGCCTGCTCGCCCTCCACCGCCAGCAACTCGCGACGTTCCTCCACAACGCCTTCACGCTCTGAAGTCGTTCTCGTTCTCGTTATCGTTCTCTTTCTCAAAACACCAATCCGAGAGAACGATTAGGATAAAGAGAACGAGAACGAATCCCCCGGAACCGAGACCCCAGACCCAAGACCCCACTTTCCATGGCCATTGAAGTCAAAATTCCACCGATGGGCGAATCCATCACTTCTGGCGTGCTCGCGAAATGGCACGTCAAGGACGGCGACCTCGTGAAGAAGGACCAGCCGCTTTTCGAACTCGAGACCGACAAGATCACTTCCGAAGGCACCGCCGAGACTGCCGGCCGGATCACGTTCAGGGTCGCCGCCGGCACCGACGTGAAGATCGG
>DASZPS010000028.1:0-29312 GCA_035549955.1 Lacunisphaera sp.
CAACCCGCGCTCGGCCGTGATGAAGCGCCTCTTCGAGACGCACACCACCGCCCCCGACCGCGCCAAGCTCGTCGCCGAGCAGATTCTCGACAACGCCCTCATCTCGGCCGGCATGCTGGAGGACGCCACGCCCATGGTCGCACGCCTCTACAAGCTGCTGGAGTCGGTCTGAGCCGTTGCATGGAGGGCCCAGCTCCAGCTGGGCCGTGCCTTGGGCGTAGGAGGGGCGGTGGTCCCGCCACCGTCGGAATTCTGGAGAGCTCGCGTCCCTGCGAACCGGCCCGCAGGGACGCGGGCCCTCCAATCTTGCCCGGATAAGCGCGTCAGCCGCATTTTTCCCGCCTTGTCCGGCCATGGAAGATGGGAAATCGTCGGCTCCGCCGGCGCTCTCACATGCCCACTCCGCCCAACCCACCGCCGTTTCCCCTCGCGCTGCCGGCGCCCGCGGGACCGGTGACGGTCATCGGCCGATCCCAGGTCGACGAAGCGGTGGCGCAATCGCGCCGGAGTCCGCGGGGCCGGATCATCCTGCCGTTCCATCCGGCGCCGGGGGACACCCTGCATCGCATGCTGAATGCCATCCAGCCGGCCAGCTACGTCCAACCGCATCGTCACAGCCACCCGCCCAAGGCCGAAAGCATCATCGTGCTCCAAGGCGCAATCGGTTGCGCCATCTTCAGCGATCACGGCGACGTGGAACAACTGCACGTCCTGGGTGCCGGCCGCGCATCCTTCGGCATCGATATCCACGCCGGCGTCTTCCACACCTTTTTTGCCCTGGAGCCGGACACGGTCGTTTTCGAAGTAAAACAAGGCCCCTACGAAAAAAGCTCCGACAAGGACTTTGCTCCCTGGGCGCCGAAGGAGGGCACGCCGGAAGCGAAGGCGTACCTCGATCGGCTTCAGCTGCGCCGCGACGGGGCGTGAACTCCCGCGCCAGGAATGGTCGGATGGTCGGCGCGCCCGCCAGCTGAACGCCCATACGGAGCCTTGCCTTCCCCGCCCCGCCGGCCGAGGATGACGGCGAAAGTAGGGCCGCGCTTTCCGCTCCAATGACGGCGGTCGCGATCAATGCCAAGTACGACGTCTTCCTGAGCCACAGCTCGAGGGACAAGCCGGTCGTGCGGGAACTGGCCGAGTGGCTGCGCCGGGACGGACTGCGGGTCTGGTTTGATGAATGGGAGATCAAGCCGGGCGACAGCATTCCGGCAAAAGTCGAGGAAGGCCTGGAATATTCGCGCATCCTGGTGCTTTGCATGTCGGCCAACGCGTTCGGCTCGGACTGGGCGCAGCTCGAGGCGGGCACCTTCCGCTTCCGCGACCCGCTGAACCGCGAGCGGCGTTTCATTCCCCTCCGGCTCGATGGCACCGCGCTCAAGGGCTCACTGGCCCAGTTCCTCTACATCAGCTGGCTGCCGGCGGACCGGAAACACGGCTACCCCAGGTTGCTCGATGCCTGTCGGCCGGCGACAAAGCCTTCGACCGTCTCAACTCCCGCCGTGCCGCGCGCGAGCGAGGCGCCCTTCCAACTCGACTATTTTCAGGCCACGTGCGCCTACGCCTTCAGTCCGGACGGAAGGCATGCCCTCACCGGCGCCGATGACATGACCGTCCGGCTCTGGAATGTGGAAACCGGGCGCTGCCTCCGGGTGTTGGAAGGCCACAAGAATTCGGTCTGGAGCGTCGCCTGGAGCGGCGACCAGCGGCGGGCCCTCTCGGGCGGCATGGACAACACGGTCCGCCTGTGGGATGTCGAAACCGGCCGCTGCCTCCGCGTATTCGAAGGCCATGCTTCCCACGTCAAGAGCGTGGCCTGGGCCGGCGATCGCCATGCCCTCTCCGGCGCATGGGACAAGAAAGTTCGGCTGTGGGATCTGGAAACCGGGGCCTGCCGGCAAATCTTCGAGGGGCACACGGACTACGTCTGGAGCGTCGCCTGGAGCGGCGACCGGCGCCGCGTGCTTTCCGGCGGCCGGGACCGGACCCTGCGACTGTGGGAGGTGGAGAGCGGCCGCTGCCTGCTCACCCTCGAAGGCCACACGGGGCTGGTCAATTGCGTCGCCTGGAGCGCCAACCAGAACCACGCCCTTTCCGGCAGTGACGACATGACGGTGCGCCTCTGGGAATTGAAGACCGGCCGTTGCCTGCGGGTCCTCGAGGGCCACACCGACAGCGTTGGCGCGGTGGCATGGAACACCAACCAGAACCACGCCCTCTCCGGCAGCGACGACAAAACGGTGCGGCTCTGGGAGCTGAAGACCGGGCGCTGCCTCCGGGTCCTCGAGGGCCACACGGACAACATTTGGAGCGTGGCTTGGAACTCCGGCCAGCGCCGGGCCATTTCCGGCGACGGCCTGGGTGGCATCCGCACGTGGGACCTCTCCGCCTTCGGCGTGGACTCGCGTTCGCCCGTCGCCAGCCCCGCCGCGCCCCGCCCGCCGGCGCCGGAGCAGGTGCAATACACCAACGCCAAGGTCCTGCTGGTGGGCGAAAGCAGCGCAGGCAAGACCGGCCTGTCCAAGCGCCTCGCACAAAACACGTGGCAGCCCAGCGACTCGACGGTCGGCGCCTGGGCGAGCCAGTGGAAGCTGCCGGTCAGCCGGACGGACGGCATCGAACGGGAGATCTGGCTCTGGGATTTCGGCGGCCAGGCCGACCAGCGCTTGATCCACCAGCTCTACATGGAGGAAACCGCCCTCGCCGTGCTGGTGTTCGACGGCCAGAAGGAGGACCTCTTCGAAACCCTCGGCCAGTGGGATCGCGACCTCACGCGCGCCTCGAGCCGCACCTTCACCAAGCTGCTCGTGGCCGGCCGCGTGGACGCGGGCGGTCTCCGCGTCAGCCGGAGCGCCATTGAATCGTTTGCGCAGGAACGCGGCTACATCCGGTACCTGGAGACGAGCGCCAAGACCAACCTGGGCTGCGAGGAACTCCGCGACGCCATCCTTGGCGGCATCCGCTGGGAGAACATCCCCTGGCGGTCCACGCCCCTGCTGTTCAAGCGGCTCAACGAGGAGATCGTGCGGCTCAAGGACGCCGGGCGGGTCCTGATGCGATTCAACGAGCTCCGTGAAACCCTGCAATTGAGCCTTTCGGGCGAGATCACCCGGTTCACCGACGGCGAATTGAAGGCGGTGGTGAATCTCCTGACCGGGCCCGGCGTCGTCTGGGAACTGAAGTTCGGCAGCTGGGTGCTGCTCCAGCCCGAACGGATCAACGCCTACGCGCAGGCGGTGATCCAAACGATGCGCGCCGACGACCAGGAACGTGGTTGCATTCCCGAGGAGCGCGTCCTCAGCGGCGATCTCAACTACGTCTCAGCCATGGCCCGGCTCGACGCCGGGGAGGAACGCTTCGTCCTGCTCGCCATGCACCAGACGCTGGTCGAACGCGGGCTGTGCCTGCGCGAGCACACCGACAAGGGAACGCTGCTGATCTTTCCCAGTTATTACCGCCGCGAGCGCCCCACCATGGTCGGGCGCCGCAGCGTGCTGGTCAGCTACCAGTTCCGGGGCTTCCTCGACGAAATCTATGCCACGCTCGTCGTGCGCCTGCACCACACCAAGCCATTCACCCAGGACAACCTCTGGCGCTATGCCGCGGACTTCAAGACCCTCACCCAACGGCAGCTCGGCTTCCGCCTGACCCGGCGCGGCGAAGGCGCGGGCGAACTGGAGGTCTATTTCGACCCGGAAATCCCGGAGGAGGAGAAGATCATCTTCGCCCAGTACATCCATGAACACCTGCTGCGCCATGCGCGGGAGGTGACGCGCCTGCGCCATTACCTCTGCCCCCACTGCCACACGCCGGTGGGCAACCGCGAGGTGGCGATGCGGAAGCTGGCCGAGGGCAAGCGGGACATCCTGTGCGCCAACTGCGATGACCCGGCGAAAAGGGTGCCGCTCTGGGACAAGCTGGAGGAGCTCTTCGCCAGCCCCGAAACCAAGCGACAGGTGCGCGAGCTGGAGGAGCAATCGACCATCGTGCTCGACAACGAAAGCAAGGAGCGCGCCCTGGTCGGGGAGGTGATCTCCACGGTCGCGCTCGCCGGGCAGCTGTGCCGGGAACTCAACGTGAGCGACCACGGGATCGACATGGAGATCGAATTCAAGGATGACGCGGGCCACGCCACCGGCCGGAAGCTCTATCTGCAGTTGAAATGCGGGGACTCCTACCTGCGGCAGGCCGGGGCGGACGGACCGGAGATCTTCGCCATCAAGAAGGACCGGCACGTGAGTTACTGGATGAACCAGCAATTCCCCGTGCTGCTTGTGATCCGGCAATTCGCGGTGAATGAAGTGCGCTGGATGGAAATCCGCGATTACTTGAGGCGCGAGACCGACCACGGCCGGAAGCCCGTGAAACACATCGTCTTTTCGGGCGAGCGCTTCGATGTGATGAGCGTGCGCCGCTGGCGGGAACGCGCGCTCGCCGCCGGCGCCTGAGCCCCCCGGGTCGCACGGCAGGCGCACCATCCCGCGCGCCGGGCTTGCGCGGGCGCAGGCCGCGCCGCAGCCTGCGCCATGCGAATTCCCGTCCTCCCGGGCCTCGTTGCGGCCCTGCCATTGCTGGCCGTTCCCAACTTCGCGGCCGATGCCGCCAAAGCCACCCGCCGCGTCCAGGCTCACGCCACCTTCCTGGCCGATGACCTGCTCGAAGGTCGCGGCACGGGCACGCGCGGCTACGCCCTCGCGGTGCGTTATGTGGCCACCCAGTTCGCCCGCCTCGGCCTCGAACCCGGAGGCGACGGCGGCGGCTATGAGCAGCCCATGAGATTCCTCGAATCCACCAACCAGCTCGAAGCCGGCCGGCTCGTCGTCCGCCACGACGGCAGGGAGGATTCGCTGGTCCCGATCAACGACATGATTGCGAGCCCCAACGTCAGCGAAACTTCCGCCTCGGTTACGGCGCCCGCCGTCTTTGTGGGTTTCGGCGTCCAGGCGCCGGACCTGGGCTATGACGACTTCGCGGGCGTGGACCTGAAGGGAAAGATCGCAGTCGTGCTCCAAGGCGCGCCGAAACGATTCCCCAGCACCCAGCGCGCACACCACACCAGCACCGAGCAAAAGCGCATGCTTGCCGTCAAGCACGGCGCGGTCGGACTGGTGATCGCGCTGCCACCTTGGGAAGAGGCCATTCACCCGTGGGCAGTCGCGGTGGCGCGCGCCCGCTTCCCCGCCATGCGACTGCTCGATGCCGCCGGCGCGGTGGTTGACGGATATCCCGAGCTCCGGGCCACCGCCGCCGTGAACCGCACGGCCACCGCTCGCCTGCTGGCGGCGAGCGGGCACACCGCCGAGGAAGTCTTTGCCAAGGCGGACCGGGGCGAGCCGCAGGCATTTGACCTGCAGGCCGAGTTTACGCTCGGAGGCGAAGCCACCCTGCGCACCGTCGCCTCGGCCAATGTCCTCGGCTGGCTCCCGGGCACCGACCCCGCCCTGGCCCGCCAGCCCATTGTCGTGACCGCGCATCTCGACCACCTGGGCATCGGCGCGGCGGTCAATGGCGACACCATCTACAATGGGGCGATGGACAATGCCATCGGCATTGGCATCGTCCTGGCCGCCGCCGAGGAACTCGCCACCGCTCCCCGTGCGGCGCGACCTGTCCTTTTCGCCGCGCTGACCGGCGAGGAGAAGGGCCTGCTCGGCGCCGTCCACCTGTCGCGCAACCCGCCGGCCCGGGTCGAGCATTTTGCCGCCAATGTGAACGTGGACATGCCCCTGTTCATGGCACCCGTGCGCTCGATCATCGCCTGGGGTGCCGAACACACGACCCTGGGCCCGATCGCAACCGCCGCCGCGGCGCGGGATGCCTTCGCGGTCACACCCGACCCGATGCCGGAGGAAACGATCTTCATCCGCAGCGACCAGTACCCGTTCGTCAAATCCGGGGTGCCTTCCATTTACCTCAGCAGCGGCCAGCAATCGCCCGATCCCTCCGTCGACCTGCGCGTCCTGTGGACGCGCCACCTGCGTGAACGCTATCACAAGCCCTCGGACGACCTGAATCAGCCCATCGACTGGCCTTCCGCCGGGGCGTTTGCGGGGCTGGTCACGGACATTTTGCGGGACGTCGCCAACGATCCCCAGGCGCCTGCCTGGCTGCCGGGCGACTTTTTCGGCGGGCTGTTTGGGCCCAACCGCAAATGAACGCCGTTCAGCGGCTGGTGACCTTGATCGGCGCCGAGACCGGCTCCGCGGCGGCATGCTGCGTCGCATTCACCTGGCGGGCAAACATCACGGCCGCCACTACGACCAGGACAAGGACGGCGACGGTGGCGGCCAACGGCGCCCGCTGGTCGCTGGTTTCGATGCCGATTTCCTTGGTGTAATTGCGGCTTCTCATGGGTTTACAGGGGCTTATCGGCACAAGCCCCGGCAAGTTTAGCAGCGGTGGCCGGCCCGTGCCGGCGCATTTGCCGGGAATAAGACCGGGACGTTCGTTCTCCCAGCCCCCCGCACCCGCATCTGACCCGACACAACCCTCCTCCCACTGCCACCATGCCCTCGCTCCCGATTCCCCCATCCGCTGTTTCGGTCAGGCAACGCACCGCTTCCTGACATGATCCTCCAATCCCCCTGCGTCGAACGCCCCGGTCCCAACCGCGTGGACGTCGAGCTCTTCCTCAAGCAATGCGACCAGCCGCGCCTCGAAACATTGCTCCGCACCGTCCAGCAACGCCTGGGTTCCCCCGCCGAGCGCCTCGGCGATGTCGACTGCGCCCAGATGATCGTCCACCAGATGAACAACCTGCTCACCGTCCGGCGCGTGAATGAAATCATGCGGCAACTCGACGAATCCGGATATCCGCCCAGTCCGCCGGATCGCAAATAATGGGTCCATTTCAGTCCGATGTAGGGTCGGACCTTGGTCCGACCTCGCGCATGAGGTCGGCGTAAGCGCCGACCCTACACTCAAACCACCGCGAAAGAACCAAATGGAGCCACTACCGGATCGCACCACCGCTTGACGCCGCCGGACCGGCCTGCGCTGGCGCTCAACCACCTTCTAGCATGGCCCGGATGCGCGTGAATGCCGTCCGGCCGCTGTTGTAGACCGGAACCTTGGTGGAGATCAGGCGGGGCTCGAGGGCACTCATCGAAAGCTGCGCGAGCACGATGGCGTCCACTTCACCCGCCAACCGGTCGATTTCGGCGAGCAGGAGCTCGTTGTGCTTTTCGGTTTGGCCGGCCTTGATGGCCGCAAAGGCTTCCGAGCAGAGCCGTGTCTTGACCTCAATTGTCTTGCCGGCCTCCGTCGCCGCGAGGCGCATCAGCCGCTCCGAGGCCGGGACGGTTGTCGGCACCGTCGCCAGCAGGCCGATGCGGCTGCCGTGGCGGACGGCGAGGTCCATCATCGGCCGGTCGATTTGGAGCAACGGGGTGCGGACCATCGGCTGCGCGTATTCGACGGCGCGGTTGAACGTCGAACACGCCAGGAGGATCAGGTCCACGCCATATTCCTGCTGGGCCAGGGCGGCCTGCGTGAACTTCGCGAAGTTGCCCGGCGGAATCGTGCCGGGGGCGCAGGCAAAATTGGTGTTCTGGATGGTGTCATCCACCCAGTGGACCACCTCCACCTCGGGAATGATCTCGTCGAGGTACTTCTGCACCGCGCGGGTCGTGATCAGCGCGGCATGGATGATGCCAAGTTTCTTGTCGGAGAGGTTTTTGGGCATGGCGGGGCGCGGGAGGAATGGGCTAGGCCGTCAACTCGCGACAAACGCGCAGGGCGCGCGCGGCGTCGGCGGAAAAATCCCTGGTGTAAGCCTCAATGCTGCAGCGTCCCGTGTAGGTCGTGGCGCGCAGCTCTCCGAAAAACGCCGCCAGCGCGGCGTCGTTTCCATCGGGGAAAAGCCGTTCCGCGCGCTGCGCCACATGCACGTGGCGCAAACTCGGGCCCAGCGTGGCGAGGATCGCGGGATCCTCGTTTTCCTGGCGGACGTGGTAGGCGTCGGCCAGCACCTGCACCCGCGGGTGGGCGACCTCCCGGGCCATGCGTGCACCGTCAGCGATCAGGTTGAGGATGTTGGATTCGCCGCGGTTGAGGTGCTCGATCACGATGGTGATGCCGTGCTCCTCCGCGAGCGGTCCCAGCGCCACGAGCAGGTCGCGGAGCTGCGCCCACGCCGCCTCCGGCGGAAAACCCGCGGGCACATTGCGGGCGCCGGAACTGCCGAACACGACGACCGTGACACCCAGCTGTTGCGCCCGGGTAAACGCCGCCTGCGCGTAGCCGAGGGCGGCGGGCAGGTCGGCCGCCGGCCCGGTGAGGCGGATTTCGGGGGGAAAGAAGTTATTGCACGCCTCGCAGGGCATCCCGGCCCGC
The DNA here is from genome assembly GCA_035549955.1 of Lacunisphaera sp. Classification (GTDB taxonomy): domain Bacteria; phylum Verrucomicrobiota; class Verrucomicrobiia; order Opitutales; family Opitutaceae; genus Lacunisphaera. Next base: position 8,332 of record DASZPS010000028.1, read on the forward strand.
TGCAGCCGCGCCGCCAGGTTCGCGAACGCCGCGGCCGGCAGCGCCGCGACGTCCCGCAGCGAGAGTTCCAGGTAGTCGTAGCCGAGCACGGCGAGTTCCTCCGCGATGTCGGCGCCGAGCGGGTCGGCCGGCGAAACGAGGCAGCCGCAGCAACCGAAGCGCAGGCGGGACGGCGGGAGGTCAGGGGGCGGCATGGGCAGGCGGGGTCAGGGGCAGAGGCCGCAGTGAACGCACGGTCGCCAAAATCACAAGGAAAGCCGTGACATGCAGGGAACCGGCAATGACGAGAACCGGCGTGTAGCTGAACCCGTGGTCCAGCAGCCACCCGGCCAGCTGCCCGAGCACCACGCCCCCCAGCGCCCCGCCCAGCCCGACGAAACCCGCGACCGTCCCGACCGCGTTTTTCGGAAACAGGTCGGTCGGCAGCGTCATGACCAGGGTCGACCACGACTGCTGCCCGAAAAACGCCACGCTGAACAGCGCGATGACCCAGGGCACCGGCACGTGCGGCACGAACATCACGAGCGGCATGACCGCCGCGCTGAGACCCAGGGCGATCTTGCGCGCGGCATCGACCGAATGCCCGCGGTGGAGCAGCCAGCTCGACAGGCCCCCGCCCACCACGCAGCCAACCGCCGCCGCCGCGAACGGGATCCACGCGACCGAGCCAACGGCCTTGATGTTGAACCCACGGGCGTCGAGCAGGTACTTCGGCAGCCAGAACATGTAGAAGTACCAGGCGGCGTCGGACAGGAACTTGGCGCCGACCACGCCCCAGGTTTCACGAAACTGCAGCAGGTCGCCCATCGGCACCGGCCGCGCCAGTCCCGCCGCCGGCTCGCTCCCGGGCGGCGCCCGGTAGAGCCACCGCCAGGCGACCGCCCAAACGAGGCCGAACGCGCCCGTGACGAAAAACACCCAGCGCCACGAGGAGGCATCGAGCCAGTGCACATTGAGGATGATTGCGGCGATGAGCGGCGGCGCGATCACCCCGCCAAGGCCCGTGCCCGCGTTGATGAGCCCCATCGCCGTGGCGCGGTCCTTCGCGGGAAACCACTCGGCCACGACCCGCGTCGCCGCCGGAAAGCCCCCGCCCTCCCCCGCGCCGAGCAGCAGCCGGCTCGCCGCGAGCGCCAGCACGCCGCCGGCGAAGCCATGGCTCGCGCAGGCCAGCGACCAGAACACCATGATAACCAGGAAACCGCGCCCGGAACCGAGCACGTCCAGCAGGCGGCCGCCGATGACATACATGACCCCGTACGTGAGCAGGAAGGCGGAATCCAGGAACGCCTTGACCGAATTCGAGATCGCGAACTCGCGCTGGATCTCCCCGATGGCGATTGGGAGCGTCTGGCGGTCCAGGTAGCTGATCGCGATGGCCAGACTGACGAGGAGGGCGATGCGCCAGCGGATTGGCATGAAAGGCAAAGAGGGCAGGCCGAGGTTTGCCACTCCCGCGGTTTTTTCAAGTGTGACGGATTGGAAACGACCCGGGAAAAACTCATTGCCCCTCTCCCGGGCCAACGCAACCATGCGCACGCGGGCCAATCCCTCCTTCCTCACGTCCTTTCGGCCAGTTGCTCTGCCCTATCCATCCCACCCTACGATGCGCAAAGCCCTCTCCATCCTGCTTTTTCTTTTGTTCCTGTCTGGGCTGTTCAACCTGATCAGATCGCTTAAAAGCGAAGAGTCCGGCGTCATCGTCGCCGACGCAACGGTAGGGCTACTCGTATTGGCCGGGGCCATCCATTTTTGGAAACCTATGACTCCCAAGAAATCCCCCCCGGTGCCTGAAGCACCGCCGAAAAAGAAGATTTTCGTACCCATCGCCATCGGTGTGGGCTTAATCGTCCTGGTGCTCATCGTCGCCAAGCTGGCGTCCAAGTCCCCGGAGGAGCAGCGGGCAGAGCGGGCCGCCCTCGTCGCCAAGACGACCGGCCAGCTGGCGGTGAAATCCAACCGGGCCAACACCACGATCGAGGCCTCCCGCCCCGCGGCCGCCGGCGAAACCGCGCCCCCTCCCCCGGTCAAAGGCAACGAGGAAGGTGCCGCCGAGCACAACCTCGCCGCCCTGTCCCCAGGCACCTACACCGTCACCGCCCGCTCCACCGGCTGGCCCGATATCAGCCAGCAGGTCGAAATCGTGGCGGGACAAAAGAAAGAGCTCGCCGTCCAGTTCAAGAGCGGGTCCCTCAAGCTCGACTCCGTACCCGTCGGGGCGACGGTGAAGTTTGCCGGCGCCACCCTCGGCAAAACCCCGCTCACGATCCCGCAACTGCCGCCCGGCGAGGTCGAACTCGTCCTGGAATATCCCCTCTGGCCCAACCTGGCCTTCAAAACGACCGTGGCCGAAAACGTCGAGAATGTCGCGTCGGCCCGCCTGCCCCATGGCCGCCTGGTCCTCGAGAGCGTTCCTGCCGGCGCGACCGTGCTTTTCAGCAAGCGCGCGATCGGCCAGACGCCGCTCACCATCGAACGCTACCAGGCCGGCACCACCAAACTCTCCGTGGAGGCCAAGGATTTCCCGCCCATGGAGGTCACCATCGCGATGGAGGACCGCGGCGAGGTGAAACAAACGGCGGTACTGGCCATGGCGTTTCCCGAGCTGGACCCCATCACCCTGCTGCGGGCGGTGTGGGTGGAATCGCCGCCTGAAGACAAGGAAAAGCTTTCCCCGGCCTTCACCAATACCACCGGCTATCGCTCACGGAACGGCATTGTGCGGAACCTCGACCGCAAGAAACTCGCGGAAACCTGGCTGGACAAGCGCTACCGGTTCATCGCGATGGTCAAGTCGTACGACCGGGAAAGCGGCGTGGTGGAGTTTGTGGAGGAAAAGGGGGAGCTGTCCCGCTATCGCGTGCTGGCAAAACTTTCGCCGGAAACACGCAACAACCGGGAAGTCACCGCCCGCCTGGTCAAGGATACGACCTTCTCCCTTTACGGCTTCCTCAGCGCCGTGGAAGAGCCGGCCTGGCCGGCCAAGGTCATTACGTTCGAGTTCTCCAGTTCCGAGCCGCTGCCCTGATCGGGGCGCAACCAGGAGGTCCGGCCTTTGACCGCCCCCGGCCATCCCCGCCTCAGCCGGGATCATGCAATCGAGGGTGGAGCGACCCGCTTCCCAGGGCGCTTTTCTCGCAGCGGACATCCTCGGCGCGTTGGGGGCCGTTTCGGCGAGGCTCAAGGCCCTGACCTCCGTCGAACGGGCAACGCGCTCCACCATTTGGTGCGACCGGTCCCAGTCGGAAAATGGACCTCAACTCCTCGGAAACAGCGGCGCTGTAGCCGGCCTCGCTGAGGCCGGTCCGGGGTTACCCTCCCCGGCTACAACCACCCCGTTTTTTCCTGACCGGAGCAAAATGGGTTTTGCGGTTTGGGGCTGCATGAATCCGCCTCAGCCGACAAACGTGAGCACGAGATGACGCGTGTGGGGCGACCGCCGGTGTTCCCACAGGAAGATACCCTGCCAGGTGCCGAGGAGCAGCCGACCGTCGGCAAATGGAATCGTTTCGCTCGTCCGCGTCAGCGCCATCTTGATGTGGCTGGGCATGTCGTCCGGCCCCTCGGCGGTGTGGACGAAATGCGGATCGTCCTCCGGCACCAGCCGATCCAGCCATGCTTCCAGGTCTTCCCGGGCTGTGGGATCGGCGTTTTCCATCAACACGAGGCTGCAGCTCGTGTGCTGGCAGAACACCGTCGCGATTCCCGCCGCCAGCCCGCTGGCCGGCAAGGCGCGGTTGACCTGGTCGGTCACTTCGTAGGTTCCGGCCCCTTGGGTCCGGATGGAAAGCTTCGTTTGGTAAACCGCCATGATGCAACGCTAGCGACCGGCTAATCGCTGCCAAGTGGCAACAGGGTGTTCTCCCGACCTGTCGCCTCTGGACTCCGGCGTTTTTTTCCAAATCATTCACCCGCCGGGCCGGAACGGGCCCGCTTTTCCACGCGTCTGAATTGTTGCGCACCCGGACACCGCCCCATGCCCAATGAACTCTTCACTTGCGGCGGGGATGTGACCCTTCGGGGCACGTGGGATGAGAGCCTGGTCGTCCTTTCGTTCATCACCGCCGTGGGCGGATCGTTTGCCGGTTTGGAGTGCGCGGATCGGATGCGGGCGGCGCCCAATCCCGTGTCGCGCCGGCGCTATTTCCTGGCGGGCGCGACGCTGATCGGGGTCTCGATCTGGACCATGCATTTTGTGGGCATGCTCGCCCACCAGCTGGGCATTCCCGTCCACTACGATCCCGCCCTGAGCGCCATCTCGGTCGTGGCCGCGGCGTTTGGCGCCGGCCTGGCCTTCCTGATCGTGAACCGCCCGGTGGTCACGCGAACCCATGTGATCCTCGGCGGAATCGCGATGGGCCTGGCCATCGCCACCATGCACTATGTCGGGATGGCTTCCATGCAGATGCCTGCCCGCATCCGGTATGTGCCGGTTCTCTTCGCCGCTTCCGTGGTCCTGGCCATCGTTGCCTCGACCGGCGCGCTTTTCCTCGCCCAACGGCCCATTGGCCAGGATGCCACCGGCTACTGGCTCAAGGCCTCGGGCGCCCTGGCGCTCGGCCTGGCCATTGCGGGCATGCATTACACGGGCATGGCGGCGGCGTGCTACATCCCCGTGCGGGAAATCGCCGCGCAGGAGTCAGCCGTGGGCTTCTGGTCGCTCAAGGACCTGTTGATCGTCTCCGGCGTCGTGATTGCCGGGGCCATGCTCGCCCTGACGGCGAAAAATGCGGCGGAACGCCAGGCCGCGCTGGATTCCCTCGAGCAAAAATCCACCGAGCTGGTGGCGGCATCCCGCGCCAAGGATCTCTTCCTCGCCTCACTTTCCCACGAACTGCGGACGCCGCTGAATCCCGTCCTGTTGCTTGCCACGGATTCCGCGGCCAACCCCAACTATCCGCCCGAGGCGCGGAAGGCCTTCGCCGACATCGCCCAGGGCATCGCCTTGGAATCCCGCCTGATCGATGACCTGCTCGACCTGACGCGGATTTCCCGCGGCATCCTCAAGATGGAGCCGGTCATCGTCGACGTGCACGATATCATTGAGGAAGCCATCGAGGTGGTGAAGCCCGCCATGGAGGGAAAAAACATCCGGCTGGAGCGGAAGCTCGAGGCCCTTTCCCGCCATGCCTTCGCGGATCCCTCCCGGCTGAAGCAGGTTTTCTGGAATCTCCTGCAGAACGCCGTGAAGTTCAGCGAGCCAGGCGGCACGATCACCGTCGCGACCGAGGGCAGCGGGGAAAGCCTGGAAATCCGGGTGACCGACGCCGGCCTCGGCATGGACCCCGCAGAACTGGCCCGCTGCTTCGACAGTTTCGCCCAAGGCAGGCACCAACGGGGCGGGCTCGGCATGGGGCTCGCCATCAGCCGGAGCATCATCGGGCTCTTGGGTGGCACGATCGCCGCCGCCAGCCCCGGCCGCGGCCAGGGATCTTCCTTTGTCGTCACGTTGAAGACCGTCCCGGCGCCCACGGTCCCACCGCCCCGATCGATCAGCTATAGTGCGCCGCCCTTTGCCATGCCGGCGCTCGCCGTTCTCCTCGTTGAAGACCATGAGGCCAGCCGCGTGGTCCTGAAGAAGCTCCTGCAGCGGCAGGGCCACGATGTGACGGCGGCGGCCACGGCGGGGGAAGCGCTGGCGGCGGGGCGGCAACGCCAGTTCGACCTGGTGGTCTCTGACATTGGCCTGCCGGACCAAGACGGCTACGAGCTGATGCAATCCCTCCGTCGCACTCAGCCGGTCGTCGGCGTCGCTCTGACCGGCTATGGCATGACCGACGATATCCGCCGTGCCATGGAGTCGGGGTTCGCGGCGCATGTCACAAAACCTGTAACAGCACAACAACTTACAGAAGCACTGGCCAAGGCTCTCGCAGTTCGGGCCTCGCAGGGAGCGACGCCTGGCAGCGAAACCTTGCCGGCGGACAACCCGCGATCGCCTGCGAATCACGCGACGTCTCCCGGACCCAACCCGTAAGACGCAACCGGGGCCGACCCCATGGCCTTTTCTTTTGCCGGGCGAACCGTTGCCCCCCTAAGCTAAATTCTTTCTCACCGCGTCATCGCCGGCCATGCCGTACTCCGACGAGTTTCACGACGACGATCCCTCTTTCGTGGGCCTCGCGCACCGCGCGCCGCTCATGATCTGGATGTCCAGCCTCGACATGGGCTGTTTCTATTTCAATTGCGCCTGGCTGAATTTTCGCGGCCGCTTGCTGGCGCAGGAATACGGCAACGGTTGGGCTGAAGGAGTGCATCCCGCGGACCTGCAGCGCTGCGTCGAGCACTACACGACCTGTTTCCAGGAACGCGTGCCGTTCGTGATGAAATACCGCCTCCAGCACTACTCCGGCGAATATCACTGGATCCTCGACCGTGGCCTGCCGCACTACGCGACCGACGGGCGCTTCCTGGGCTATTTTGGCGGCTGCGCCGAAACCACCGAGCTGCCCCAAGCAAGGTTGAATGCCGAACTCCGCACCAGCCTGAAGGGTGTCGCCACCTTCGCCCGCGAGCTGGCGGAAGCCCGGCTAAAGGACCCCGGGCCGGTCTCGACGGATCGCACACCGCTGAAGGTCTTCGCCCGGCGGTTGCGCGAAGCCGCGGGCGACCGGGCGCGGGACATGCACCATGCCGCCGGCGAGCTCCAGCAACTCGCGACGGACATGCTGGCCTACGGCGATATCCCCGACGGCGCCTGCTTGAAATAGATTCAGTCCGCCCGTAAGGCTTCCAAGGGATCCAGCCTGGCCGCCCGCCGTGCCGGCAGCCAGCACGCCAGCAACGCGGCGCAACCAACCGCGGCCATCGCGATGAGCAGCGGCGGCGCCGTGATGCCGTCCATGTGGTACACGACCGACTTCAACGCCGAAGCCAGCGCCATGCTGCCCCCGAGGCCCAGCAGGAGTCCGATCCCGACCCAGCGGCCGCCTTGGGCGAAGACCAGCCGGACAATGTCACCCTTCAACGCGCCAATCGCCATCCGCACGCCAATCTCGCGGGTGCGCTGCTGCACGGAGTACGACAGCGTGCCGTACAGGCCGACGGCCACGAGGCCGAGTGCCGTCGCCATGAAGAAATTCACCAGGCCCGCCAGGGCGCGCTCACCGCGCGTGGACTGGCTGACCACCTGCTGCATCGTGCGGACATCCTTCAAGGCCAGTTCGGCATCGATCCCCGCCAGTTCCTTCCGAAGCAAAGGCACGAGCTGCGCGACCGGCAGGGGGCTGCGCAACACCAGGTTGATGCGCCGGCCCCAGTGGCCTTCCGGCGCGGTGTACATCTCCGGCTGCACCTCGGCGGTGGCGCCCCACTGCTTGACGTTCTCCACGACCCCGACCACGCGCACCACGTACCAGGGTTTTTCCGGCTGGTTGGCGCGCATGATCTCGCCGATAGGGTCCTTCTTCGGCCATGCCTTGTCCACGCAGGCCTGGTTGACCACGACGCCCCGGATATCGCCCGTCCGGTCCTCGGTGCGCAGCGTCCGGCCCTTTAGCAGGCGCAGGCCCATCGTGGTGAAATAATCCTCGGTCACCGACGAGCGCTCGACCTGCATCCGCTGGATCGTCGGATCGTAAGTCTCGTCGTTCACCAGTGCGTTGGTGTTGCTGCCGCCTTCGAGGGGGAGCTTCGACGTGATCGCGGCATGCGTTACGCCCGGGAGGGCCTTCACCCGGTCCACGAGGGCGTACCAGAACTGCACCCGGGCGGCGTCCTCCTTGTAACGTTCGCCGTTCAGCGCGACCTGCGCCGTGATGACACCCTCCGTGGCCAGCAGCTTGTTTTCGTCCATCACCTTGATGTAGGCCTGCGAAAACAGCACGGCGCCATTCGCGAGCACGAACGCGACCGCCACCTGCGCGATGACCAGGCCGCGCAGCATGCGGTGGCGGGAATGCGAACCGACCGCCCCGCGCGCGTCCGCGCGCAGCACGCCGGCGACCGAAGTGCGCATGGCTGACCACGCCGGCGGCAATCCAGCCAGCAGCGCCGTCAGCGCCGTCGCGAGCAACCCAAAACCCAGCGCGGGCGCGTTCAACGCCATCGCGGCCTTGCGGGCGTCGCTCACCGGGGCGATCAACCGCAGGACTTCGATCCCGCCGACCGCCAGGATCACCCCGAGGACCGCGCCGGCGAAAGCCAGCACGGCACTTTCCACCAGCGCCAGCTTCATGAGGTCGCTGCTCGACGCGCCCAGCGCAATGCGCACGCCAAACTCGCCCTGCCGGCGGGCGGCGCGCGCCAGCAGCATGCTGGCCACGTTGCCGCAGGCGACGAGCAGCACGAGCACGACCGCCCAGAAAAGCATCCACACCTGCTGGCCCACCTGGCGCGTCATCTCGTTGTGCAGCGACCGGACCAGGAATTCCTTGCGGGTGTTTGAATTGGGATAGAGCTGCGTCAGGCGCTTGCCGATGGTCTTCACCTCGGCGTCGGCCCGCTCGACGGTCACGCCTTCCTTCATCCGGGCGATGCCCAGGAGATAATGGCTGTCGCGTTGTTTCTTCTCCTTGTCGTCGAACGAACGGGGGGTCCACAGCTGGCAGTCGTCGGTCCGCATCCACGGGCTGACGAATTCAAACCCCGCCGGCATGACCCCCACGACCTCGGCGTCGCGGCCGTTCAGCCGCAGCTTGCGGCCGATCGCGCCGGCCTCGCCGGCGAAAAGCTGCTGCCAGAGCGAATGGCTGAGAATGACAACCGGGGCGGCCCCCGGGGCATCGTCGGCTTCCTCGAACCACCGGCCCAGCATCGGCGCGACTCCGAAGGCGCGGAGCACGCCGGCGGTGCCGCTGACGCCGATCACCGCCTGCGCGTTCTCCTGACCGACGTTGTAGGATTGGGGCTGGTAGACACCGAAGGTCTCGTAGCTGGCCGACTGTTCCCGAACATCGATGGAGTCGGCCGGCGACAGCGGCCAGCTATTGCCCGACCACACGTGGACGAGGCGATCGGCACGGGGATAGGAGAACGGCCGGATCACGAGCGCCTGCAGGGCGCTGAATATGGCGGTGGTTGCACCGATGCCGACGGCCAGGGTCAGCACGGCAATGAGCGCGAAACCTCGTGACCGGGCGAGCGAACGCAGGGCAAGACGCAGGTGGGAAAACATGTGTCCTGATCAAACCCGGCGGCGGGGAAAAAGTTACTGGTTTTTACGCCCGGGCCGGCGCCCTTCGTCTTTTTCGCTTAATCCATCCCGAGATGTGCCGATCAACGGGCCAAGGCGGGGTGTCGGCCTGCGCGCGGCCACCCATCGCCACCTTTTGTCTCAAGCAGGGGACCTCCGGGCCGATTCATTGCCTGCCCCATCTGGCTCCAGTCACCATGAAAAACACCCTGAATTGCACCTTCCCTTCCCGTCGTTCCGCCGGCTTCAGCCTCGTGGAAATGATCGGTGTCCTCGCCATCATCGCCATCCTCGCGGTGGTCATCGTCCCGAAAGTCTTTTCGACCATCGCTTCTTCCCGGGTGACGAGCGCCGTGGGCTCGACCAATGCGATGAAGACCGCCGTCACCGAGTTTGCCGGCAAATATGGCACGATCCCCGTCACCGTCGCGGCCTCGCGCATTGACGACCTCCTCGTCACCGCCGGCATCCTCGACACGCGCTACCTGGTCAAGATCGGCACGCAGCCCGGCGCCACCCCGATCGCCGGCGCCACCTGGAGCAACGCCACCGGCTCGTGGGTCGCCACCGGCGGGTCCTCGCAGGCCACCCAGTCCCGCATCATTTGCCTCACTTCCGCCCCCGCGGCCGTCCCCGGCGCCGCCGGCACCAATTACCACCTCGACGGCGTCACCTCCCTCCCGGCCGCCGCCCGCGTCGTGTCCGCCGTCATCACCGGCGTGCCGATCAACGATGCCCGCGAGCTGAGCCTGAAGATCGACGGCGACACCATGACGCAGCCCGTTTCCTCCGCCTTGGCTGACACCTCCGGCAAGGTCGCCTACGCCGCCCCTGCGGCCGCCGGCACGACCACCGTCTACATCTACCTGGCCCACCAGTAAGGCCGCTTTCCCGGACCGGCCCCGTTTGGCCGGGTTGCGGGCCGTCGCCCGCTCCCATGCCCACTGCGACCACACCTCCGTTGCCCAAGCGCCTCGGCGACCGCCTGCTTGAGGCCGGTCTCCTGTCGCCGCACCAGCTCGAACTTGCCCTGCGCGAACAAAAGCGCACGGGCAAGATGATCGGCGCCGTCCTGCACCAGCTCGGCTTCGTCACCGAGCAGGACATCGCCTCCTTCCTCGCGCAGGACGCCCAAACGCCCACGGTCAATGTCCTGAAACTCGCGATCGACCCGGCGCTCGTCGACTTGGTGCCTTACGAGCTCTGCAAGGACTCCGGCCTGCTGCCGTGCCGCCGCGAAGGCGACGTCCTCACGCTGGTCATGGCGGACCCCTTCGACATCGTCGCCATCGACCGCGTCGAGCAGCATACCCGCCTGAAAGTCGAGGTCCTCAGCGCGCCCCGGCCCGACATCCTCGAGAAACTCGCCATTCTGCACGAACGCGAGGGTTCGCTCGACCAGACCATCGACGAGCTGATGAAGATCAGCAGCCGCAAGGGTGGCGACGACACCACCGCGCCGATGATCCGCGCGGTCGAACACATCATCGCCGCCGCCGTCCGCAAATCCGCCAGCGACATCCATTTCGAACCCGATGAGAAATCCCTGCGCATCCGCATGCGCAACGACGGGGTGCTCCAGTCGTTCCTGCTCGTCCCCAAGGATCTCCAGGACGCCTTCATCGCCCGCATCAAGGTCATGTCCAACCTGGATGTGTCGGAGACCCGCCTGCCGCAGGATGGCCGCTTCAGCTTCACGCTCGGCCGCCGCGAGCTGAACATCCGCGTCTCGTGCCTGCCCACGAATTTTGGCGAAAGCGTCGTGCTCCGCATCCTCGATAGCGGCAACCTGCTGTTGAACCTCTCCGCCCTCGGCCTGCGCCCGGCCGACGAAACCGCCCTGGCCACGGCGGTCGCCCGCCCCCACGGCGTGATCCTCGTCACCGGCCCGACCGGCAGCGGCAAGACCACCACGCTCTATACCGCGCTCAACGCGGTGAACCGCCTCGAGCGGGCCGTGTTCACCCTCGAGGACCCCATCGAATACCGCCTGCCGCACATCCGCCAGACGCAGGTGGCGGAGAAGATCGGCCTGAATTTCGGCCACGGCCTGCGCACCCTGCTCCGGCAGGATCCCGACGTGCTCCTCGTCGGCGAAACCCGCGACAAGGAAACCGCCCAGCTCATGGTGCGCGCCGCGCTGACCGGGCACCTGGTCTTCAGCTCGCTGCACACCAACGATTCCTTCAGCGCCATTCCCCGCCTCATCGACCTCGGCGTCGAACCCTTCCTCCTTCCCACCACGCTGCACCTGATCATCGCGCAGCGGCTCGTGCGCCGGCTCTGCCCCGTCTGCCGCCAGCCGGTCCCAGATCCTCATGCCCACCTGCAGGCGTTCAACCTCCTGCCGACCGACGTCGAGCCGACGCTCTGGCGGGCGGTGGGGTGCCCCGAGTGCCGGCAACAGGGCTATCGCGGCCGCGTCGCCATTTTTGAAGTCCTCGAGCTCGACGAGGACTACCACCCGCTGCTGCACACCGGCAATGCCGAGAAGATCAAGGCGCTGGCCCGCGAAAAGGGCATGCCCCTGCTTTTCGACGACGGCATCCGCCGCGCCTTCGCCGGCGACACGACCCTCGAGGAGGTCTTCCGCGTCGCGCTCGCGATCTGAGCCATGAGCGTGTTCCACTACAGGGCGTACAATGCGGCCGGCCAGACCGTTTCCGGCGCGCTCGAGGCGGACAGCCTGGCGACGCTGGAAACCCGCCTGCGGGTGGCCGACATCTGGCTGCTCGAGGCGCGCGAGGGGGCCGCCCTTGCCGATGCGGCGGGCGCCGACGAGGCCAGCCCGCTCCGGGTCGGGCGCACCGAGCTGATTGCGTTTTTCGTCCAGATGTCGCTCCTGCTCAAGGCCGGCGTCTCGCTGGCCAACGCGCTCCAACGGCTGGCGGAGGATCATGCCGACACCCGCCTCGGCGCCGTGCTCGCCGGGCTGCGCGAACAAGTTGCCATCGGCACGCCGCTCCACCAGGCCATGGCGCGGTATCCCCGCACCTTTTCCCGCCAGATTGTCGCCATGATCGAGGCCGGCGAGGCCAGCGGCCGCATGCCCGAGGTGTTTGAAAGTCTCGCCGGCTACTACGAGTGGCTCGATCGCCTCACCGGCGACATCCGCCAGGCGTTGATCTATCCCGTGATGGTCATCAGCGCCTCGCTGCTGCTCGTGCTGATGTTGTTCACCTTCGTGGTGCCGCGCTTCGTGTCCCTGCTGATCGACCTCCATCTCCAGGTGCCGCTGCTCACCCGCATCGTGATGGGCATCAGCCATGGCCTGGTGCAGGGCTGGCCCGTCCTGCTGGCGGCCGCCTTCGGCCTGCCCGCGGTGTTTGCCCTGGCCTGGCGCGTGCCCGCATTCGCGCTCGGCTGCGACCGGATGCTGATGCGCATCCCCGTCTTCGGCGAACTCGTCGCCATGTTCGGCCTGTCGCGCTTCAGCCACAATCTCGCCATGCTGTACCGCTCGGGCATCCCGCTGGTCCGCGGGCTCGAAATCTGCGCGACCGTGGTCGGCAACCGCGCCATCGAGCACGCGGTCAACGACGCGCGCCGCGGCGTCCTCGAGGGTGCGCCGCTCAACCGCTCCCTCGCGCAACACGACGTCTTTCCCCGCACCCTCATCACCATGATCGCCACCGGCGAGACCTCGGGTCGCCTCGACTTTGCGCTGGAGAGCGCGGCGGAGTACTTCAACAAGATCATCCCGCGCCGCATCAAGGTGATCTTCGCCGTGTTCGACCCCGTGATGATGGTGACGCTCATCGCCGTCGTCGGCCTCGTGGCCCTCTCGGTGATCCTGCCCATCCTCCAGCTTTGGGAGGCCCGATGAAAGCCATCGCCACTCCCCCCGGGGCCTGCCCCGCCCGGTCCCCCGGCCAACGTGTAACGTATTATATTACAACTTTCGGACCGGGCCCGGCACGGTTCGGCGGGCCTCTTCGCGGGTTCACGCTCATCGAGATGATCGGCGTCCTCGCCATCATGACGGTGCTCGCGGCGGTGATGACGCCCAACCTCCTCCGCTCCATCGAGCGCGCGGCAGTCCGGGCCGAGTCCGACAATCTTCACGCCCTGGGCGAGCAATCCAAACTCTATCTCCGCGACAACGCCACGCCGCCCACGACCGCCGCGTGGACCAGCCAGCTCGCCACGTATTCTTCGCTCAATGCGGCCGATATCCTGACCAACAAGCGCGGGATGAACCGGCTCTTCGTGCCCGATCCCGTCGCCGCCAACCAGCGGGCGATGATCGTCTCGAGCATGCGCAATGGCGTGGCCCTGCCGACCACGGGCCAGATCTCCGCCAATTTCACCAGCATCTGGAACACGGCCGACGGCGCGGTGCCCGCCACCGCCGGCTGGGGCGCCTGGAACGCCAACAACATCGAATACCTCGTCATCGAACGCGTGAACTTCGCCGCCGTCTACCGGAACGACCTGCAGACCTTCAACGTCACGCTGAACAACCACGGTTCCACGACCGCCAGCTACCAGGTCACCCAGGCCAATGGCACGGTGCTGCCCGCGGTGAACCTCGCGGCCGGCGTGTCGACCTCGCCCGCCCTCACGCTCCGGCCGAAGGACCGCCTGGCGCTCTACCGCGCGGCCGGCGCCGTGACGCTCGACTACAGCTATGTCGTCAGCACCACGGGCAAAACCTTCGACTTCACCACCACCTGGACCCCGCAATGACCCCGGCTGAGATCATTTCCGCCGCCACCTCGCCCGGCCCTTCGCCGGCGCCTGCCCTGGGCTCGTCGAACGGGCCCCTCGCGCCTTCGGCACCCGCGGGTCCCCGGCCGCGCGGGCGTCGCAATGCCGACGCGCTGGGATTGGTGTGGGTCCACGGTCTGCTGCAAGTCGCCGTGTTCCGCCGCCAGGCGATGGGGGCGGACTGGAGCGCGCCCTCGCCGGTGCACACCCTCGCAGAATTCGAGACGGCGCTCGACCAGGCGATCGCCACCCTGAAATTCGGGGGCACCGAGGTTTTCCTCATCCTCGAGCACGAGCAGTTCCTCCACCAGGCGGAATACACCCCGGCTTTTTCCGACAGCGCCGCCCGCGCTTACCTGCGCGCCCGCGTGCAGCGGCATGAGGCCGGTCGCGAACCGGTGCTCTGGGTCAGCCAGCGCATGGCCTCCGCGCGCAAGGAATCGGCCTGGCTGCTGCACCTGCTGCCGGCGCCATTTTATTCGCACCTCAACGGGCTGCTGCGCGCGCGCCACCTCGATTTGACCCGGATCCTGCCGCTCGCGGTGCCACTCCAGCTCCAGCTCGAAAAAAATCCGGCCGCAGGCGACGAACCCGTCTTGATCGCGGCCCAAACGGGCGCCGCCACCACCGTCATGGTCGGGCGTTCGGGCCATCCGCTGTATTTCGCCCGCACCATGCAGGCCCGCTGGGACGGAGATTCCGAGCGCATTGCCGTGGAAATCAATCGGTCGTTGCTGTACGCCAAGCAGCAGTTCGGGGCCGCGATCAACCGCCTCTGGCTGCTCGGCGAGGGGCTGGAGCCGGCCTGCGCCGGGGTCCTCGCGCGGTGCGGCAGCGAAAAGCAAGTCACAATCCACCACACCGGCCCGCTCGACTGGCTGCAGGCCGTGGCCCGGCTTTCCGCCTCCCACCCGGTCAACCTGGTCGCCGGTTACATCAATCGGAAGCGCCGGCTGCAGTTCTTCCGCCGCGTGGCGATCGGTGTCTGCTGGCTCGGCCTGACCCTCGCGGTCCTCGACGCGTGGTCGCGGTCCCTCAGCTGGCGCGCCGAGCGTGCCCGCCTGCTGGGGCTCGAGGCCAGCCAGCCGGCGCTCATCGCCGAACGCGACCGCCTCGTGCAACGCAACGCCACGGCGGAACGACAGCATGAATTTGTCCGCCAGGCCGCGGGAACCCGCCTGGCACCGGTGCCGGCCCGGTTTCTGGCCCTGATCGGCAGCACGCTGCCGCCCGAACTGAGCCTCACGGATTTCAGCGCCAAATGGGACGAGGGCGCCGACGGCTGGACATTCCGGCTCGAAGGCCAGATCGCCGCCGAGGAGGAATCCGCGCGCGAATTGCTCGCGGCCTGGCAAAAGCTGCTCGCGCGCAGCCCCCTGCGCGCCCACTTCCCGGAAGGCGGCCGGGCCATCGTGCCGGTGCCCGTGCCGGGCGACGGCATTTCGACCACGCAGCGATTCAGCATCGAGGGAGGCTTGCTTGAAAAATAATCTCCAGCGCTTCCTTCGAAACGCGTGGCTGCTGCTCACCGAGGTGCCGGGCTGGGCCGATGCGCCCCTCAGCGTCCGCGTCCAGCGCACCCTGCCAATCGTGGTGCCATGCATGGGCATCGTCGCGGTGCTCGTGTGGTCGCTGGCGTGGCAAACGCCGCGGATTCGCGCCGAACGCGAGCTTCACGCACCCCAAATCGCGCTCGAAGCCGAAATCCAGTCCCTCCAACTCGCCTACTCCGAACAACAGACCGTCGAGCTGGCCGAACAGGCCGAACAAGCCTCGCACCTGCTCGTGCCGAACCAAGCCGAACTGGTGCCCTTCCTTCGCACCTTGAAAAAGGAGGCGGCGGACCGCGGTTGGGAGGCGGGATTCCACCCCGGCGAGCCCGTCACGGAGGGCATCGGTGACGGCGCCCAGATCAGCTACCAGCCGGTGCGGGTAAAACTCGCGCCGGTGGCCGGCCATGCCGAGGTCTATGCTTCGCTTCTCTCTCTGCTTGAACGTTTTTCCACATCCGGACGGAGAATTGACCTCATGCGGCTGGCCATTCGTGCCGATGAGAATCGGTGGCAGACGGTCGAGGCGAATCTTCGGCTGGCCTACCCCATTCTCCATGCGCAAACTTCTCAATAACCCCTGGATCGTCACCGCCCTGGCCGTGGTGGCCGTGGCCTGCGCCGCACGATCCCTCTGGCCGGCACGGCCGGAAGGGGTTGCCCCGACCATTCCGGCGGCGGCGAATCCGACCGAAACCCAGGCCCCGGATGCGCTGCCAGCCACCGCTGCGACTGCGGCGCTCTCGAGCGATGACCTTACCAACCTGACCGGCACCGCCGTCCGCCGCGATCCCTTTGCCCCGGCCAGCCGGACGGCGTCGGTCGCCACCGCCACGGAGAAGGCGAACCCGGATTTCGTCGAAACCGTCCACCTCTCCGCCCTGTGGGCGCAGGACGGCGTGACCTATGCCGTCATGAACGGCAATATCGTCCGTCCCGGCGATGAGATCGGCCGCCTGAAGATCGAAAGCGCATCCGCCGATGGCGTGTGGCTCGTCCATTGGAAAGGCCGGGACCACCTCGCCCTGGGTGACGAATTTACCCTGCACACCCCAGCCACCGCCCCCTTGGGCGAGTCGAATGGGGCTGTGCTCACATCCTCCCTTTGAAAATGAAACCCGCCTGCCCTGAGCCCGCCGAATGGGTTCGCCCCCACCGTGCCCTCCGGCTGCTGCTCCTCGGCCTGGCCCTGGTCATGGCGGTGCGCGGGCAGGACTCCGCCGGTCAGCCGGCCGCACCCGCCGCGACGCTCACCACGAACGCCGCCACGCGCTTCAGCTTCCGGGCGGAAAACATCCCGCTCCGGCAGGCCCTCGCGCTCTTCGCCCACGCCAACAAGCTCAACATCGTTCCCGACCTCGACGTCACCGGCGACATCACCGTGGATTTCTCGGACCTGCCGCTCAACCTGGCGATGCAGGCGCTGATCGACGCGAGCGGCTACTATTTCGTGCAGGACGGGCCGCTGATCCGCGTGCGCAACAGCGAGACGCGCATCTTCCAGATCGACTACATCAACACCACCCGCACCGGCCAGGGCTCCAACGCCGTGCAGATCAGTTCCGGGGGCGGCAACAGCAGCGTGGGCGGCACGGGCACCAGCTCAGCCAATGCGGCCGGCGGCAACGGCGCGGCCGGCGGCAACGAAGGTTCGACGATGACCGTCACCAATTCCGCCACCATCAACTTCTGGGGTGACCTCGCCGAGCAGCTCAAAACCATGGTCTCCGCGAACGGCAGCTACTCCGTCAATGCCCTCTCCGGCACCGTGGTCGTGCGCGACAGCCACCGCCGCATTGAGGTCATCGCCGATTTCCTGAACCGCGTCACCACCAGCGTCGTCCGGCAGATCGACCTCGAGGTTGAAATCTACGAGGTGGCCCTGAACAACACCTCGCAGCTGGGCATCAACTGGCAGCACGTCGCTTCCACCCTCGACTCTTCGTTCAGCACGATGCCCGGCACCGGCCTGCCGCGGTCAGCCGTCAATCCCGAGGCGGGCCGCCCCACGTTCCCGCTCCTGCCCGGTGCGGGCGGCCTGATCGTGCAGACGCCCCTTTACGGGCCCGCGCCCAGCGCGCCGGGATTCGAGATCCAGCACCAACGCGGCAATTTCAGCGCCGTCCTCGACGCGCTCAAGCAGCAGGGCGAACTCAAGGTCGTTTCCAAGCCGCGCCTGCGCACCCTCAACAACCAGCCCGCCGTCGTCCGCGTCGGCCAGGACATCCCCGTGTTCCTCCGCCAGGTCACGCAATCGCCCGGCACGCCGCCGGTCATCACCGAGACCGAGACGATCCAGACGATCACCGTCGGCACCGTCCTCTCCATCACCCCGCAGATTTCCAGCACCGGACTGATCACGCTCGACATCACCCCGGCGGTCAGCCGCCTGGTCCGCATCGAAACCTCCGCCAGCGGCAACACCAACGCGCCCGTGATCGACATCCGCCAGGCCTCGTCCCTCGTGCGCGTGCGCGATGGCGTGACCATCGTCATGGGCGGCCTCGTGCAGGACAACGCCACGTCCACGCGCCGCAAGATTCCGATTGTCGGCGACATCCCGCTGCTCGGGAAGGCCTTCACGGGAAAGTATGAGACCAAGGAGCGCACCGAATTGGTGTTCTTCCTCACGCCCCGCATCATCACCGACGCGGCGACGGAAGCCTCCGCCCCGGAACCCGCCCTGAGCCTGTCGAACGGGCCGGCCGCCATCGCCGCCAAATGAACGTGACTAGCGACTATGACCAACCCATACACCCCGTCGCTTCGCGCCACCCCTTATCGCAGAGGGGAACTCACACATCCGCAGCCGAAGTCCCCTCTCCGAGAGGGGTGCCCGCAGGGCGGGGTGTGTAAGCGCCATCCGTAAGCCTGCCTGAACCAGGCACAGAAATCACCGACGATGAGCTACCAGAACAGCAAAGTCCTGCTGGTCGAGGATGTCATCGTCATCGCGAAGCTGACGGAGCAGATGCTCAAGAAGTCGCCGACGTATCGCTACACGACGGTGCACAAAACCCGCCTCGCCGACGCGCTTGCCGCGCTGGCCAACGAAGACTTCGACGTCGTCCTGCTCGACCTCAACCTGCCCGACAGCCGCGAGCTGGCGACCCTGCAGGCGATCGTCGACGTCGCGCCCGACGTGCCGATCATCGTGCTGACCGCCACCAACAGCGACGAGACCGGCCTGCGCGCCGTGCAGCTCGGCGCCCAGGACTTCCTGCTCAAGGGTGATTTCAACTACCTCACGCTGGACCGCGCGATCCTCTACGCCAGCGAGCGCCACCGCCTGCAGCGCACGATCCGCCAGCTCGCGGTGCTCGACGAACTCACCGGCCTCTACAACCGCCGCGGTTTCAACACCCTCAAGAACGACATCCTGACCAAGGTGCGGAACTCGGAAAACCGGGGCTTCCTGTGCTATTTCGACCTCGACCGGTTCAAGCAGATCAACGACCAGCTCGGCCACGCCAAGGGCGACGAGGCGATTAAGGAATTCGCCAACAACCTGCGCAGCGTCTTCCGCAAGGATGTCCTGCTCGTGCGGCTGGGCGGCGACGAGTTCGTCGCGATGGGGACCGAGTCCCAACCCGGCCAGTGCGCCGAGTCGCTGCAGATGCTCGAGATCGTGCTTTCCGCGCGCAACACGGGCGGCACGACGGGCTTCGACCTGCTCTCGAGTGCGGGCGCGGTCTATTTCGACCGCAACGACTCGCGCTCGCTGGACGAACTCAGCGCCGCCGCAGACGCCGCGCTCTATGCGAACAAGGTCGAGCGCAAGCGTCTGCGCGGTTCGACGACCACCACGCCGGCGATTCCCCTCACCCATACCGAACTCCAGGAGGCGCGGCCATGACCGCCGCGGAGCTCAGCGACCCCGGCATCGAAATGTCCCTGCGCCTGCGGTACGCGTGCGAGGCACACGAGCAATCGATCAGCGCCCACTTGGACCGGGTCAGTCTCTATGCCTGCGAGATTGGTCGCATGATGGGCTATTCGATGAAGCACCTGGCTGAGCTCCGGTATGCCGCGCCCCTGCATGACCTGGGCAAGATCTGCGTCCCCGTCGAGGTGCTCAACAAGCCCGGCAAGCTTACGGACGAGGAGATGAAAATCGTCCGGGCCCACACGATTCTTGGCCATCGGATGCTGGAAGGCAGCGCGTGGCCGGTCATCCGCCGCGCCGCCGAAATCGCGCTTTCCCACCATGAGTGCTGGGATGGCAGCGGCTATCCCCATGGCCTCGCCGGCGACCGCATCCCGCTCGACGCCCGCATCGTGGCGGTGGCGGATGTCTACGATGCGCTCCTTTCGCAGCGCACCTACAAGCCCGCATGGGCAGAGACCCTCGTCCTCACCAGCATACGCGACATGCGCGGCACCAAGTTCGATCCCGAGATCCTCGACGTATTCCTCGCCCACCCCCCCGCCCCCGCTGACGCCCACGCGCTGTTCGAAAACACGGGAACGTGAGGTGGAGCGCCCTGACCCCAGGGCGTTTTTCGGGTGTAGGGGCGCAGTCTTGCTGCGACCATTCCGCGCGAAGCGCGGAATCCTGATCGGCCACCGCGACGAATGAATCCCGGTGCGCCGGGATTGGGCGCAGCAAGACTGCGCCCCTACGCGAAGTGGCACGGCGCAGCCTGCGCTGCGGCTGGGAAACCGACGCCCACCTCGATTGCCACTCCCACCTCGACTCCGTCCTCTCCTTTCGTTTCCTTTCCCCCGTGCCCGACGCCCCCGACCCTCCGCGCAAGCAATTCGGTTTCAAGGAGCGCGATTTCAAGCGTGACAACGTCGCTGCCGGCGCCGAACCGCCCCCGCCCACCGCCAAGGAACTCGCGATGCTGGCCGGCCCCGTCGCCAAGCACGGCAAAGCCTTGGAGGGCGCGCAAAAGGCGGACGACCCGAACGATGTCTACGCCGCGCTCCAAAAGAACCGCGCCGTGGAAAAGCAGCACGGCCTCGACGCAGTCGAGATCAAGAAGATCAAATCCCGCCGCAAGCGGGACTACTGGCTGCTCATCATTGTCGGCAACCTCGCCATCGCCGGCGCGGTGGGCTTGGCCGGTTTCAACATCATCTCCGCCATCTTCGGCCTGGCCGGCGCCATCATGTTCAACCTGAGCGTGACCTGGATCATGTGGCAGATCATGAGCAAATACTGAGGCGTCGTCGCCGGGACGACATCCGCGAAGCCCCTCGAATCCGCTGACTCAGATGCAGACATTTCCATTCCGGGTCCCCTCTCGAGCCGGAACAATTCAGTTCGAGGTGGAGCGACCTGCTCCCCAGGGCGCTTCTTTCGCAGCGGACGTCATCAGCGCGTTGGGGAGCAACGCGCTCCACCATTTGGTGCAACCGGTCCCAGTCTGAAAATGGACTCCATTGCATAGTTCCGGCTCGGGAGGGGTGCCCGCAGGGCGGGGTGTGCAGATCGGGAGAGCAAACACGCCGGGTCAGCGACCCCCGGCTGGATTCCGACAAAAATGGGACTGTGAGCCACCCCGCGGTTCGGATCCGGGCTGTCCAACGGGCCAGTAAAGACAACCCCGACTCGATCGCGAAGCAACTCACAGTGCGAACAC
>DASZPS010000029.1:0-6173 GCA_035549955.1 Lacunisphaera sp.
ACACACCCCACCCTGTCGGGCACCCCTCTCCTAGAGGGGACTTCGGCTGCGCAGGCTTGGATTCCCCTCTATGAGAGGGGTGGCGCGCAGCGCCGGGGTGTGTCGGTCGCGCATGGAGGACTGTGAAATGTCCGGGCTAAAGCCCCTGCCATGACACCAGGACAATTACGACGTCGGGCTTGCTACGGTACCTTGGGAGCACTGCCGCTCTCCGTCCTCGGCTCGAACGTGAAAACCTGCTGCGCGCGCACCAGCACTGCACGGCCTTTGCGCAGCGGGGGTTTAAAGCGCCATTGCTCCACGGCCCTCACCGCCGCGGCGGCAAAACGGTCGTCCGCCGAGGTCCGATCCACCGCCGGCATGCGGGCGAGGCCCGCCTCGTCGATATAGAATTCGACGGCAACCGTGTGGCTATGGCCGTCGCCCTTGACCTGTGGCTTGGCGAGATCGAGCGGCTCGGGCAATTCGTCGAGTTCGCTCAACCGGCACGGCGCATAAACGTAGTGCTCGCCAAAGGGAGCCATGATCATGCGCCGCTCCAGGGCGCCGGGCAGGTTTTGCACGATGACGCCCTGGTCCTTGAATTCGAAGAGAATCTCCGTGCGCGAGGCCCGCGGCTCCCCGCGCACCAACGCGGGTTGGTATCGCCAGCGCTTCAGGGCCATCACCGCCGCCTTGGCAAAGTCCTCGTGGGTGTAGGCGATGACCAGGAAGTCGTCCAACTTGCCCTGGGCGTCCACGCTGATCGCGATCCGGGCCTCCCCGGAATAGATCGCCTCATAGGTCATGCTCGGCGGGTAGGCCAGCACCCCCACCTGTTCGATCAACAGGCCGACATTCTCGCCACCCGGGGGACGGGGGGACGGAACCTGCGCCACGAGGTTGCCGACGGCGAGCCCAAGGATCATCGCAGCGATGGGGAAACGACGGGGGAAAAACATGGTTATCACGTTGGGCAGCATAACACCGGCACCATCCCTATCCCTTCCGTCCACGGTGGCAACCCCGGGGTGGGCGGGGAATGGATTCCTTGCCTCAATGCATGGTCGGACCTTGGGTCCGACCTCACGGGAGGTCGCCGCCATTTCGGCAGGCCCAAAGCCCTCGGCCATCTGAGCTGGCCAAGCGCGCCGACCCTGCTGCAAACTTTCCGAGCCTATCCACCCACGCCACACTGCCCTTATGGCGGGCCGGGCAGTTTACTTTCCGGGCAAGCTGGCTAGCCTGCCGGCCATGGAAAAACGCGCCTTGGGAAAGAACGGCCCCCTTCTCCCCGCCCTCGGCCTCGGCTGCATGGGCATGTCCGATTTCTACGGGCCGCGCGACGAGACGCAATCGCTGGCGACGCTCAACCACGCGCTTGACCGCGGGGTCACCCATCTCGACACCGCCGATATGTACGGTTACGGCGACAACGAGGTGCTGCTGGGCAAGCTCCTCAAGACGCGCCGACGTGAGGTCTTTCTCGCCACCAAGTTCGGGTTCATCCGGGACCGCGCCGACCCGCACAAACGCATCGTCAGCGGCAAGCCCGACTATGTTCGCGCCGCCTGCGACGCCAGCCTCAAGCGCCTCGGCACCGACGTCATCGATCTCTACTACGCGCACCGCATCGATCCGAAGACTCCCGTTGAAGAGATGGTGGGCGCCATGGCGGGCCTCGTGCAGGCCGGCAAGGTGCGGTACCTCGGCCTGTGTGAAGCCGGTGCGACCAGCCTGCGTCGCGCCGCCGCGGTGCACCCCATTGCGGCGCTGCAAAGCGAATATTCCCTCTGGTCTCGTGACGTCGAGGAGCGGGTCCTGGCCACCTGCCGCGAACTCGGCATCGCCTTCGTGGCCTACAGCCCGCTTGGCCGCGGCTTCCTTACCGGGCGGTTCAAGTCCGTTGCCGATTTCGCGCCCGACGACCAGCGTCGCACGCAGCCACGCTTCCAAGGCGCGAACTTCGCCCGCAACCTCGAGTTGGTTGCCCACATCGAGCAAATGGCCGCGCGCAAGGGCTGCACCGCCAGCCAGCTGGCGCTCGCCTGGGTGCTGGCCCAGGGACGCGACATCCTGCCCATTCCCGGCACCCGCCGGATCGCCAACCTCGACCAGAACCTGGGGGCACTCGACGTGAAACTCACCGCCGCCGAGCTCGCCGAGATCGAGAAGACCTTCCCCGCGTCCGCCGTCGCCGGCACGCGCTATCCCGAGCAGTTCATGAAGCTGCTGGACACCGTAAAATGACCGCGACTTTCCACGCATGGAGGCGGGACGATCAATCCCGCGGGATTTCCGCAGCGAATTCCGTCCTCCCGGAAACACACCCCGGCACAGCGTGCCACCGCTCTTCAGCGGGGACAATGCAGTTGGGGCCGACTTCCCGTGGGAAATCAACGATCACTAAATGGTGGAGCGCGTTGCTCCCCAACGCGCTTGGCGCGCCCGCCGCGGAGAAAGCGCCCTGGGGAGCAGGTCGCTCCACTTCCGGTTGCATGGTGCCGGCTCCAGCGGGGCCCCCAATCCTTGGCCATGAAGATCCCACCTCGAGCCGGATCCATTCAATCGGTGGGCGTCGGTTTCTCCGTTCGACAAGCTCAGGACCCCGAGGCGGTCGAGGGACACACCGACGCCAGGTTCGCACGCTTCGTGAGTCCATGGCGGCGATAGGGAATCCGCCGATCACCAAAGGGGGGAACGCGCTGACTCCAGCGCGTTGCGGCGAAGCCGCGCCAAACAAGCGCCTTGGGGTCAAGTCGCTCCACCTTCCACTGAATAGTTTCGGATCAAGAGGGGTGCCCGAAGGACGGGGGGTGCTTCGGTATTTGCGCAGCGGCGTCGGCACCCTCGCCTGGTTGTCGCTTGCTCTCACCGCTTCCGTCACCGCCGGCGAAGTCCGCAAGGACATCGCCTTCGCGCGAATCGAAGGCACGGAGCTCAAGCTCGACTTGTACCTTCCCGACCACGGAAAACCCGCGGGCGTCATCGTGTGGGTCCATGGCGGCGCCTGGCGCGCGGGATCCCGCGCGGGCGTGGACCTGAAGGGCATGACCGCATTCGGCTGGGCCGTGGCGAGTGTGGATTACCGCCTTTCCACCCAGGCCAAATTCCCGGCGCAAATCCACGACATCAAGGCCGCGATCCGCTACCTGCGCGCCGAGGCCGGCCATCTCGGGCTTCCGGCCGACAAATTCGTCATCGCGGGCTCTTCCGCCGGCGGCCACCTCGCCGCGCTGGTCGGGGTGACCAACGGTCACAAGGAACTGGAGGGCACGATCGGCGACAACGCAGGCGTTTCCTCGGATGTCCAGGCGATCGTCGACCTCTACGGCGCAAGCAATCTGACGACAATTCTCAAGCAATCCACCCCCCATGGCTTGAGCGTGCGCGTTCCAGCGCTGGATCTCCTGCTCGGCGGCCAGCCGGACGCCGTGCCCGACCTCGCGAAGCTCGCCAGCCCCGTTTTCCACGTGGACGCCCATGATCCGCCCCTGCTGATGCTGCATGGGGACCAGGATCCGCAAATGCCGATCAACCAGTCCCATGAACTCGCTGGCGCCTATGAAGCCGCCGGACGGCCAGTCGTCTTCAAGGCCGTCCATGGCTCGGGCCATGGCGGCCCGGCATTCACGAGCGAAGCCAACCTGCGTTTCATCGACGGGTTCCTGAGGGAGCATCTGAAGGACTGATTCGCTCTCCATGCAGCGTCGGCGCTGGCGCCGACCTCATGCGCGAGGTCAGGCCAAGTTTTGGACCCTGCATTCGACCAATTCCATCCGGCCATACGACCGTCCGGTTTATGACACTTGCCCTCGGCGCTGCGGGGAATTTGCTTCTCCACCAAATGATCTCCCCTCCCCGCTCCTCTGTTATCCTTTCGCCCCTTGCAATCCTGGCCATGACCGCCCTGCCCTTCGCTGCTGGCGCCACCGATCTGGCCGCGTCCAACCCCCTGTTCGCGCGCAGCACGCTGCCCTACCAGCTGCCGCCCTTCGAGCAGATCAAGGACGAGCATTTCCTGCCGGCCTTCGAGCTCGGCATGACGGAAAACCTCAAGGAAGTCGCCGCCATCGCCGACAACCCGGCCGCTCCCACCCTCGAGAACACCGTCATCGCGCTCGAGCGCAGCGGTGAGCTCCTCGATCGAACCTCCCGGGCTTTTGGCATCCTGACCGGGGCGTACACCAATCCCAATCTGGACAAGCTCGACGCCGAGATTTCCCCGCGCCTGGCCGCCCATAGCGACGCCATCCTGCTGAACCATGCGCTGTTTTCCCGGGTCAAGACCCTCTACGACAAGCGCCAGTCGCTCGGCCTCGACGCCGAATCGACCCGCCTCCTGGAACGCTACTACAAGGACTTCGTTCGCGCCGGCGCGCTGTTGTCCGAGGCCGACAAGACCGTGCTCAAGGCGATGAACACGGAGCTCGCGTCGCTCTCGACCAAGTTCAAACAGAACCTGCTCAAGGATACCAATGCTTCGGCCGTGATCGTCGATACCCGCGAGGAGCTTGCCGGCCTGTCCGACGACGCCATCGCGGCCGCTGCCGCCGCGGCCAAGTCCGCCGGCCACGAAGGCAAATACCTGTTGCGGCTCACCAACACCACCGGCCAGCCCGCGCTCGCCCAATTGCAGAACCGCGACGTGCGCGAAAAACTCATGGCCGCCTCGCTCGCTCGCGGCAGCCATGGCGGCGAAACCGACAACCGCGCCGTCGTCACCCGCATCGCCACGATCCGGGCCGAGCGGGCGGCCCTGCTCGGTTACCCCAGCCATGCTGCCTTCCAGGTCGAGGAACAGACCGCCCGCACGGTCGACACGGTCAACCGCATGCTGGCCCAACTCGCCCCGCCGGCCGTCGCGAACGCCAAACGCGAGGCGGCCGACATGCAGGCCCTCATCGACAAGGCTGGCGGTGGTTATCAGCTCACCGCCGCCGATTGGGCCCTCAACGCCGAGAAAGTCCGGCAGGAGCGTTACGCCTTCGACGAGAACGAACTCAAGCCCTACTACGAGCTCAAGCGCGTGCTCGAGGACGGCGTGTTTTATGCCGCTACGCGCCTTTACGGCATCACTTTCAAGGCGCGTCCTGACCTCAAGGGTTACAGTCCCGACATGTTGGTCTATGAGGTCTTCAACGAGGACGGCTCCCCGCTGGCGCTTTTCCTGGGAGACTATTATGCCCGGCCCAACAAGCGCGGCGGCGCCTGGGCGAACGCCTATGTTTCGCAAAACGGCCTCGATGGCACCAAGCCGGTCATCGGCAACCACCTGAACATCCCCAAGCCGCCGGACGGCCAGCCGACCCTCCTCACGCATGACGAGGTCAAGACGATGTTCCATGAATTCGGCCATGCCCTGCACGGCATGTTCTCCGCCGTGCACTACCCGCGCTTCGCCGGCACCAGCGTGCCGCGCGACTTCGTCGAGTATCCCTCGCAGGTGAACGAAATGTGGGCCACCTGGCCCGAGGTGTTGAAACACTATGCCCGGCACTACCAGACCGGCGCGCCGATTCCCCAGGCCCTGCTCGACAAGATCGAGGCAGCGAAGAAGTTCAACCAGGGTTACATGACCACCGAACTCGTCGCCGCGAACATCATCGACCAGGCCTGGCACCAGCTGAAGGCCGGGGAAGTGCCCGCGCCGGAGGAGGTCGCCGCGTTTGAAGCCGCAGCCCTGAAGAAACATGGCCTGGACTTCGCGCCTGTTCCCCCGCGGTACCGCAGCACTTACTACTCACACATCTTTGCGGGCGGCTATTCGGCCGGCTATTACTCCTATTTCTGGAGCGAAGTGCTTGATGCCCATACGGTCGAATGGATCAAGGCCCACGGTGGCCTCACCCGCGCGAACGGGGACCGCTTCCGCGCCATGCTCCTTTCGCGGGGCGGCAGCCGCGAAGCGCTCGACATGTTCCGGGACTTCACCGGGAGCGATCCTGACATCCGTCCGCTGCTCATCCGCCGCGGCCTCGACGCCCCGGCGAACTAGGCCGACTCGATGATGATTATGGCGGGGGACTCTAACTCTTAGACAAAAGCCGCAATAGAAGGTGGAGCGACTTGAGGTTGCCCTGATTTGACGGACAGTGGACTGGGGATCAAAACCCAAGGAGTCCACATGAAGACGCAGATCACGAAACCGGTAGCGGGCAGGACCCCCTACAGTGAGGAGTACAAGCAACAGG
>DASZPS010000030.1:0-3368 GCA_035549955.1 Lacunisphaera sp.
CGCTGAACCGGGAGTTCGCCAAGGCGACGAAGAACAAGCGACTGTTCCTGCACTCGCTTGAAACGGCCTTCAGCTACGAGTACGACGGGAAGACCTTCCCGTTCAAGGCCGTGGCGCCGCTGCCGGCGGAGTTTTTGGGGGAGTGGTGAAGGGGTCTCTCTTGTCGGCATTTATGTTTGTTTGGTGGAGGGCCCAGCTCCAGCTGGGCCGAGTCGCCTGCGCCAACACGCTCCCAATTGGACTTTCAATCGTACCATCGGAGCGCGTTCAGTTCCCCCTGATACGGCCAGTCACCGATACTCGCCACGAGTCGATGTCGCACGGGATTGTTGCGAACGTATTCCCACTTCGCTGCGTAGCTTTCGCCTCGCCGCAATTGCGTGTCCCAAAAGTTTTTCTGCCAAAGTGCCTCGGCCCCGCATCCAACGGTCTTCGCCATCCGGCCTTTCCAGTATTTCACCCAATTGCGCAGAGGCATGGGTGGAATCGTCCCGGGAGCACAGAAGAGATGAATGTGGTCGGGCAGCACGACATAGCGACCAACCAACCAATGGGAAGCGTCGCGCCAAGTACCAAGCAACGCAGCATGCATGGCAGGTGAGACTAGTATTTGTTGGCGATCCTTTGTACAAACTGTTACGAAGACGATGATCGATCGGTTGGTGGCGTCGATCGGAGGTGGGTGAACCGGCCGCTGGCGGTCGGGCAGGTTGAACTGTTCGGGAAATGACATCGAACCGGCCCAGCTGGAGCTGGGCCCTCCACCGCCAGAAATGCAAAGCTGTAATTCGGCGGGTCTCCGCCCCAAGCTACAACAACTTCATCTGCTCATCATCCGCGGCGGCCACGCTGATCTTCTTCTTGGGCCTGCTCGCGGGCGAAGCGGGCAGGGTGACGGTCACATCGTCGGATTCCAGCTGGGCCAGGATCGTCTTCGCGCGGTCGATGACGGCAAGGGGCAGGCCGGCGAGGCGCGCGACCTGGATGCCGTAACTGCGGTCCGCGGCGCCGGGGACGACGCGGCGGACGAACACGATGTCGTCGTTCCATTCCTTCACCGCCACCGAGTAGTTCTTCAGGCGCGGGAGGTGTTTCTCGAGCTGCGTGAGCTCCTGGTAGTGCGTGGCGAACAAGGTGCGGGGACCGCGTTCGGACGCGCGGTGCAGGTGCTCGACCACGGCCCAGGCAATGCTCAGGCCGTCGTAGGTCGACGTGCCGCGGCCGATCTCGTCGAGGATGATGAGCGAACGGTCGGTCGTGTTGTTGAGGATGTTGGCGGTCTCGTTCATCTCGACCATGAACGTCGAGTTGCCCCGGGCCAGGTCGTCGCTGGCGCCGACACGGGAGAAGATCCGGTCGACGAGGCCGAGGCGGCACGCCTTGGCCGGCACCCAGCAGCCGATCTGCGCCATCAGGGTGATGAGCGCCACCTGCCGGATGTACGTCGACTTGCCCGCCATGTTGGGCCCCGTGATGAGCTGGATCTGGGCGTCGCTGGCCGAAAGCGCGCTGTCGTTGGGCACGAAGTTGTGGCTGCCGGCGAGACCGAGGCGCTCCACCTTCATCATTTGTTCCACCACCGGATGACGCCCGTCGGTGATCGAAAGCGTGTCACCATCGTCCAGGCTGGGGCGGCAGTAGTCCCATTCGCGGGCGAGAACGGCCCAGCCCGCCAGCACATCGAGTTCGGCCAGCGCGTCAGCGGTGGCGGTGAGTGTTGCGGCTTCCGCCAGGACGGCTCCGACCAGGGCGCTGAAGAGTTCGAGTTCGCGGGCGAGGGACTTCTCTTCCGCGGAGAAGATCTCCTTCTCCTTGAGCTTGAGCTCCTCGGTCACGAAGCGCTCGCCACCGGCCGTGGTTTGCTTGCGGACGTAGTCGGCAGGCACGTTCGCAAGGTTCGCCTTGGTGATCTCGATGTAATAACCGAAGACGGAGGTGTAGCGGACCTTCAGGCTCTTGATGCCCGTGCGCTCCTGCTCCTTGCGTTCCAACTCGGCGAGCCAGGACTTGTTGTCCGAGGTGAGGCTGCGCAGGCGGTCGAGTTCGGCGTCGTAGCCCGCCCGGATGTAGTTTCCTTCCTGCAGGTCGTTGGGCAGTTCCTCGGCCAGGCCGCGGCCGAGCAGTTCGCGCAACGCCGGCAAATCGGCGAGCCGCGCGCGGAGCTGCGAGACCGTGCCATGGTGCTTGCCGACCAAATGGGCGTCCAGCAGGTCAAGGCAGGCCATGATCGGCGGAATCTGGCCCAGCGTATCGCGCACGCCGCCGAGCTCCCGCGGGTTGCGCAAGCGGTTCTGGAGCCGGCTGAGGATGCGCGGAATGTCCCGTACCTTGTTGAGCAATTCGCGCAGGTTCGCGAGGTCGCCGGGCTGGGCGACGAACTCGCCGACCACCGCCTGGCGCCGCTGGATTTCCGGCAGGTCGAGTGCCGGCGCCGCCAGCCAGCGCTCCAAGAGGCGGGCGCCCGCCGCCGTGGTGGTGCGGTCGATGGCCCCGAGCAGCGATGCTTCGCGGGTGCCGCGGGTGGAGGCGAAGATCTCGAGGTTGCGCAGCGTGGCCGGGTCGAGGAGCAGCGTGCGCGTGCTGCGGTATTCCTGGAGGGAGCGGAGATTCTCCGGCTTGGCGCAGAGGTTTTCCGTCGCGTAGTGCACCAACGCGCCCGCCGCGCCCAGGGCTGGGTGCGAGTGTGCGAGGCCAAACCCCTGCAGGTTCAGCACGCCCAGCGCCTCCATCACGGTGCGCGCGCCGTCGGTGACGTCGAAATGGTAACCCGGCAGTTCGGAACACAATCGCGGCGCGCAAAACTGTTGGAGCGCGTGCACGGCATGGAGTTCGTGCGGCGCGTTGCGCCATTTCTCGAGCTGGCCTTCGATGAGGACGAGTTCCGCCGGATCGAGCGCGGTCAGGACCGGCAGAAGGTTCTCGGGGCGCGGATCGCTCGCGAGGCGGAATTCCCCGGTCGAGAGATCAAGCCAGGCCGCGTGCAAGCCGGCGTCATTGAGCGTCAGCGCCGCGAGATAGTGGTTCTTGGCGGCGTCGAGCTGGCTGGCGGCGAGGGTGGTGCCCGGCGAAAGGATGCGAGTGAGCCGGCGCTTCACGAGCTTGCCGGCCTGGGCGGGTTCGGACTGGTCGCAGAGCGCGACCTTCTTCCCGGCTGCAAGCAGCTTGGCCACGTAGTTGTCTGCCGCGTGGTGCGGGATCCCGCACATCGGGGTGTCCTGGCGTTTGGTCAGCGTAATACCGAGGATTCGCGCTCCGATCTCGGCGTCCGCAAAGAACATCTCATAAAAATCGCCCAACCGGAAAAGCAGCAGGGTGTTCGCCGGGAGGCCGCGCTTGACCTCGAAATACTGCTGCATCATCGGCGTGAG
>DASZPS010000031.1:0-165851 GCA_035549955.1 Lacunisphaera sp.
GAAGCGCCGTTTCGCTCGGTAGCGAACCGACCGAAAGGTGGTCGTCGATTTCCATATCGACGACAAGGACTCACGAGGCGTGCGAACCTGGCGTCGGTGTGGAAACCGACGCCCACCAACTGCATGATCCCGGCTCAGTCCAGCGCCACGCGCAGGGCGCGTGCCTCGGCGGCGAGTTCCCGCACGGCGGACAGCAAATCGGGTGAGGCGGGCATGGTGCTGATCGCCGCCGACGCCATGACGCCGATTGGCTGATGTCCGGCCGTCTTCTCATCGGGATCGCCGAGCCCGCTTTCGCGAAACCGACGCAGCCGTTCGAGAATGAGGTCGCGGATCTCGGGCGCGTTGGTGACGCTGTGGAAGAGTCCGAGATGCATATCTTCGCCGCCCTTCGGGCTGCCATGGCTGTCGACCCCGCTGCTGCCGCCGCCCGCTGACTGCACCTTGACGTCGGCGAGGCCGAGCAGGCGCTGCAGGGGGCCTTGCGACACGACAACCTGCTGGATGTTGGCAAAGCTCATGGTGGATTCCGCGACCTTCCACACGCCATGCCGGATGCGCAGGCTGCGGTCGGTGACCATGTACCAGCGCAATTCATAGTCCAGGCGGGTAACCACATAGGTGACGGCCAGCTGCGCCAGGTAGACCAGGAAGCCGATGATCTTGATCACCCACAGGAGGGGAAAGGCCCACAGCGGCAACCAGAGGGAGACTTCGACCAGCATGCGCTTGAAGCCGGCCCACCCGTTGATGGCGGCGCGGGGCCGCGCCTTCCTCCCCGGCGCGGCGGGGCGGGCCGCGGATTGGCGGTCAGCGGGTTTCGCGGCGCCAATCTTCTCGAGGTACTCGTCGAAGTCGCGGACGTCCTTGAACGAGACCGGTTCCTGGTGGTTTTGGCGCCGGGCGTGGAGGTCGGACTCGACGGTGACGAAGACCACCAGCCAGAACACAATGCCGGCGAAGGCTAGCACCTGTCCCAGTCCCCAGGCGGCGAACTTGAGGCGGAGGAAATTCCGGCCGGCCCGAAACACCTGGAGCGAGGATGGATCGCCATGGGGCGGCTGCGGCTCATGTGGCACCTTGAGCAAGGCGAGGACCAAGGCGGTGATCTGTTGGTACATGGTTGGCTGAATTGCCGCTGGGTCAGGAACCGCGCGGGTTTGCGGCGAGAGCTTCGCGCACGGTGCGCAAGGCGCGCGCCTCGGCGGCGAGTTCGCGGGCCACGGCGAGCAGATCTCGCTCGTCCGCGGCCGAAGCCAGCGCCGGCGCGACCGGTGGGGTCGATGGCTTTTCCTCCGGGTCGCCCAGGCCGCTTTCGCGAAAACGCCGCAGCCGCTCCAGGATGAGATCACGGATTTGGGGAGCGTTGGTCACGCTGTGAAAGAGGCCATGGTGCATGTCCTCCTCGCCTGGTTCCTTCTCCTTGTGCGCCCCGCCACCGGCGGACTGCACCTTTACGTCGGCCAGGCCGAGCAGGCGCTGGAGCGGGCCTTGCGAAACGACAACCTGCTGGATGTTCGCGAAACTCATCGTGGACTCGCTGACATGCCAAACGCCGTGCCGGATGCGCAGGCTGCGGTCAGTGACCATGTACCAACGTTGCTCGTAGTCCAGGCGCGCCAAGAACAAGGTAACCGGCAACTGGATGACATAAAATACCGCGCCCGCCAGCTCGACAAACCGCACCAACAACATGGCGGGCCGCGGCAAATGCGTCAGGAAGTTCACGACGGCGTCGCGCCACGCGTGAAAACCCTCGACGGGGCCGATCCGGTGGCGGGACTTGCCCGACTGCTTCACGCGTTTCTCCGTCGCCTCGGCCTGGTTTTTGATCTCGGTGACCATCGAGTTCACCGTGCGCTCGACGAAATTGCCCGGTGCGGGCTGGGTCGGTGCGGGCGATGTCGCGGGTGCAGGCGCCGCGGGCGTCGCATTTGACGGGGCGGGGGACGGTCCTGGAGGTGCAGGAACCGGGTTCGTGGCGGACCTCGGCTGGCTGGCGCGAACGCGTTGGGCTTCCACGTGGGCTCCAATATCGGAGAACACGCCCAACCAGAAAATGATGCCGACCATGGCGGCAACCTGCGCGAGGCCCCACCGCAGCAGTCGCAGGTTGAGGAAGTTCCGACCGGCGCGGAACACCTGCAGCGAGGCCGGATTCCCGTGCGGCGGATGTGGCTCGGGTGGAACGCGCAGCCAGCGAAGCAAGAAAGCCGTGAAGCGCTGCTGCATGCTGGAAATCCGGACGCCGCGGGTCAGGGAGTCAGCTGCGTTGGGAATTCCGGGCCGCGAGGGCCTCGCGCACGGCGCGCAATTCGGCCGTGGTTTCGCGCAGGGCGGCAATGAGTTCCCCGCCCGAACCTGCGCCGCTCGTCGCGGGGGCGGGCGGCACCGGCGCGGTCGGCGTTGCTGGCGCATGGTCCTTCACGCCCCGCATGCGCGAATACAGGAAATCGCGCAGCGGCTCGAATTCCTTGATGCCCTCAATCGTGACTTCAGCCGAGCTGCTGCCCGCGGCGGTTTGCACCAGGATCCGCGCGAGGCCCAGCCAGCGTTCGACGATGTTCGACTTGAGGTGGATGTCCTGGATGCGCGCGTAGTTTACGATGACTTCCTTGCGGAAAAGGATGCCCCAGCTCATCGAGATGCCATCATCGGTGAACTTATACCGCATCGTGTGGTACCGAAAGTA
The DNA here is from genome assembly GCA_035549955.1 of Lacunisphaera sp. Lineage (GTDB taxonomy): Bacteria > Verrucomicrobiota > Verrucomicrobiia > Opitutales > Opitutaceae > Lacunisphaera. The sequence continues at coordinate 2,693 of DASZPS010000031.1, forward strand.
CATCGGCAGAATGATGAACGGGAATGCCGGCGGAAAAACGAGGGCCGTGATGAGGTAGTAGGTCCAAAGGGCTTTGTCGGGACGCTCGATGGCCTGGATTTTCTGGTCGATGACGGGGTCGGTCATGAGGCGAGGAAAGCAGGGCTGGGGAATCGGGGCAAGCCCCGGACCCTTGCAAGACACCGGGCGGATTCCACAAGTTGCAGCTCCCCCGTCCATCGATCCGGAGCGAGGCTGGCGCCGGGAAGGCCCACGCGCCGAGCGATCATTGCGCGGCGGAATTCTCGCGGCGAACGAGGGCAGCCCGCACCCGGTTGGTGGCCGCCTCGCCGGTGGCGGTGTCAACGATCCAGAATTCGCAATAGCTGTTCCGGCCGAAGAATTCCGCGTCGGACGAGAACTTCACCTCATAAGTTCCACCGGGCCGGGCGTTGAGCGGCACTTCGGCCTCGGCGGCGAACACTCCACGATTGAAGGCCACCCGCAGGCGGTGTGCACCTGCCGGGAGGGGAAGGGGAACGTTCCAGCCGGCGCGGCCGGCGGCCACGGTCTGCGCGTCGACCGCCACGACAAAGGCAGTGAAATTGTCGAGCAGGGTGCTGCTTTCCTCGGAACCGACCACGGTGGCCGGCTTGGCGGGAACCGGCGACGTGGCCTGCGTCGGGGTGATGGGCGCGGGCGTCGGCAAGGGCGTCGCCGGCGAAGGGTTGGCCGCCCCCATCGGCGCGACCGGCGCGGCTTGGGGAACCACCGGCGCCGGCGACGTCGCGCAACCGGCCAGGCTGAAGACCACCAGCCACGGGAAGAGCCTGCGGACAAACTGCTTCAAGTGGGGCGGACGGCGCATCGGTTCAGCAAAAAGCGCACGGTGGATCGTGCGCTGGTCGGGCCGGGGGAGGTGAGGTTATTTGGCGGTGACGGTGATGGTCACCGTGCTGTCGCCCGCGCTGCTGCGGAAGAACAGCGAGCCGGTGCCCGGCTTGCCGCCCTGCACCGGCACGGTGACGCTCGTGGCGTTGGCCGGCACGATCACCTCGGGCATGACCACGCATTCCGGCTTGTCGGTGGTGACGTCGATCAGCATGCCGCCCGCGGGGGCGGGCTGCGGGATGGTGAAGGTGAGCGCCTGTTGCTCGCCGGACCGCATGAAGAGGGCCGAGGGACTGACTTGGAAGCTGATGGAATCGACGCGGAAAGTGCCGACGTCGAGGTTGCCGCCCGTGCCGCGGACCGAGAGCTTGTAATTGCGGGCCGATTCGACCGCGGGGACGAAGAAGCTCAGCGAACTGGGCGACTCGAACACGGTGCGCGCGGGGGTGCTGTCAAAGTAGACGATGTCGTAGGTGTTGAAACCCGCGCCGAGGATGCTGACGCGCGAGCCGACGGGGGCCCGGCTCGCCTCGGAACGAATGACGTAGCGCCCGGCGACGTTGAGGGTTTGCAGCTCGGAATAAGCTTCGGTGACGTCAGTGCTGCCCTTGGTGCTGTAGTCGCAGATGAAGTAGTAGGTGGCGGTGGTGCGGCCCGCCGGGAGTTGATAGTCGAATTCCCAGATATCGGTGCCCACCGAACTGCGGTTCATGGGGTGGGCCTGGCCGTCAACGATGATACGGGGCTTGATGCTGGCGGTTTCGATGCTGGTGCTGGACGCATGGAAGCTGGCCGTGATGGTGTAAATCTGCGACGGATTCTGTGGAACCGTGGCGGGCGTCAGGTTGGTGATCGTGAATTTGCAGCCGGCGAGGACCAGCAGCAGGAACGCAGCGCCGAGGGCCGAAAAAATTCTGCTCGCGTGAGGGAAGGGAGTCTTTTGCATTGGAATGGATGGATCGCCGGAGCCGCGCAGGCTGTTGGCAGATCGTAAATTGAACGATTTCATAATGGTCGAGTTCCCTACAGGGCAAGAAAAAGCGCAGTCGGCGGCCGCCGCCTTGCTCGGGGTCTACGTGCACGTGCCCTTCTGCGCCACGACGTGTGATTTTTGCGCATTTTATCAGACCGTTCCGAAAGGCGATGCGGTGCAGCGCTATCTGGAAGGCATCGAAGCCGAGGCAGCCTTGGTGGACTGGGAAAAGCGGCCGGTGACGACCGCCTTTTGGGGTGGGGGCACTCCAGGATTGCTGAAGGCGCCCGAGATCGAACGCCTTGGGCGGGCGATGCTGCGGCCAATCGGCAATCCCCCCGCCGAATGGACGGTGGAAATGGCACCTGCCACCGTGACAACCGACCGGCTCACCGTGTTGAAGCAACTCGGCGTGACGCGCATCTCGATGGGCGTGCAGAGTTTTGACGCAGCATTGCTCGATGCGCTGGGCCGCCAGCATACGCCGGCGCAGATCCATCGCGCGTATGACCTCATCCGCGCGCAGGGATTTCCCAGCGTGAACCTGGACCTGATGTTCGCGTTGCCGGGCCAGACGGAAGCGCAATGGCGGACCGACCTGGACGAGGCCCTGCGGCTCGCTCCCGACCATATCTCGACCTATTGCCTCACCTTTGAGGAGGACACGGCCCTGTGGGTGAAGCTGTCGCAGGGGAAAGTGAAGCTCGATGCCGACAAGGAAGCGCTGTTCTACCAGCAGACGTGGGACTACCTCGCCGCCCGAGGCTACGCGCAGTACGAGGTGTCGAATTTCGCGCGTCCGGGCCACGTGTGCCGCCATAACCTCAACACCTGGTCCATGCAGGACTGGGTGGGGCTCGGTCCCTCGGCGGCGTCGCAACATGGCGGCTGGCGAAGCATGAATCCCCCGGATCTCGGACTTTGGCTCGCCGACCTTGCCGCCGGCCGGCGGGCGGCGAGCGACCGCGTGGCCCTGACCGATGAGCTGCTCGCGGCCGATTCAGTCATCTTCGGTTTGCGCATGAATGACGGCGTTTCGCTGCCGCGACTGCGCCGGCGTTTTCCCACGGCGCAGTGGAGCGGCTTGGAGGATTTGCTGCCAAAGCTGCTGGTCGACGGCCTGCTCATCGCGAGCGCCGAGGGCGTCATCAGGTTGACCGCGCGCGGCCGGCTGCTCGCGGATGCGGTGGGAGCGGAAGTCATGGCGGCGTTTGATTCGGCAAAAAAGGTGACGACGCGATAGGTGACATGGCCCTTTGCCGAAAATCCGCCCCCACACCGAGCACCTGCCCGCCAGGCAGGTGGTGCCTGGTCATGTTCTCTCTGCTGTTGACCTCCGCGTCGGCCCAACGCGTCGAAATCAGCTGGCCGACGCCGAATACCGCCTGGGAACGCGGCCGGGGATTTGAGAGCTGGGTGCAGCCGACTGTTTCGGGCGAACCGACCTCCGGCCTCTTCGGCTCGGTGCGCAGCAATGGCACGCAGTTCCACGAGGGATTGGACATCAAGCCGGTCGCCCGCGACGCCCGCGGCGAGCCGAAGGACGAGATCACGGCGGCGATGGACGGCATCGTGCGGAACATCAGCAGCCGTCCCGGAGAAAGTAATTACGGTCGCTATATCGTCATCGAGCATCCCGCCGTCGCCCCGGCGGTCTACACGCTCTACGCGCACCTGGCCCGGATCGAACCGGGGCTGGTTGAAGGCATGCAGGTGCGCCGGGGCCAGGTCATCGGGCGAATGGGGCATAGCTCCAACGGCAACATCCCGGTGGACCGGGCGCACCTGCATTTCGAGATCGGCCTGCGGCTGACAGACCATTTCTCCTCGTGGTATGAATGGAAGAGATTTGGCAGCCCCAACCTGCAAGGTCCTTGGAATGGGATGAACCTCATGGGCATCGATCCTCGCGATTTCCTGGACCAGTGGCGCGGGCACCGGGTCGACGGTTTCGCCGAGTATTTCGCCGGCCTGCGCCCGGCGGTCCAATTGCGGGTGGCGACGAGCCGCGTGCCGGACTTCATCGCCCGCTACCCCGCGCTGCTCCGCCACCCGATCAACGGACTCGTGGGAGGCTGGGAGGTGCAATGCGATGTGACCGGACTGCCCTTCGCCTGGACTCCGCTCAGCCCGGCCCAAGTCGCCGGCCTGCGGAATGGCGCGGTTGAAATCCTCTCGGTGAACACCGCCGCGCTGCGCGCGTTTCGCGGAAAGTCGCTAGTCAAAACCCGCAGCGGGCGTCACTCTCCCGGGCCGGATCTGCTGACGATGCTGCAACTGGTGTTCGGCATCCGGTGAGCCAGCGCGGCAGAGATATTGAGCCGCGAGCCATCCCTGCCGCCGTGGCTCAGCTCTGTGGCTTGAGCTGGCCGAGGAGCTGCTTGAATTCCGGATCGGTCTTGAGGATTTCGAGATCCGGGTCCTGCAGCATCCAATCGAGGTCGTCGTAGCCGAGGGAAACCGCTTTCCGCAAAGACTGGAGCGCTGCCGGGCGTTTTTTGCACAGCGCCAGGCTGCAGGCCAGGTTGTAATGGGCCGTGGGATTGTCAGGTTCCAGCCGCACGAGTTTGCGGTCCATCCGCAGGCCGTCCGTGATGCGGCCGACCCGGGTGTAGAGCGCACCCAACAAGCCGACGACCTCGGTATAGTCCGGGCTCCGGCGAAGGATCGCCTCGTAGAACTCGATTTCGAACTGCGGGTCGGGCTTGGGAGATTTGGCCATTGAGCTGGATTAGAGACCTGAAACCTGAGACCTGAGACCTGAAATCCGCGCGTGATCGCAAGCAGGATGGACTATCGGCGTCGTCATGGGAAAATCGTTGGGGCGAAAATCAGGGCTTGGATCGATTCGGGCAGCGGCCGCTGGAGCGGTACGCGATGCACTGGGCGCTTACCTGCAGCCGCTGGGCCACCGGCTTCAGCCCGAGCTTCAGGGAAACGGTGCTGCCATACCATTCCATGAATGGGGCGCTGATTTCGAAGATCTTGTCGCAGTCCATGCAGACGACCTGTGCGACCTGATTGTTGCCGCCCGTGACGGGCAGGTAATATTTTTCCCCGGTGCCGATGTCCACCTCCCGCAAGGTACCGCTTTCGGTCATGAGGGGCAGGGCGCGATAGACTGTCGCGCGGGACACGGAGTCGTCGATGGCCTTGGCGTGCACGAGCAATTGCTCGGCGGTGAAGTGTTCCTTTTGGGCCAGGGCGGCGTCGAAAATGGCGAGGCGCTGGTTGGTGACGCGGAGACCTTGTTCAGCCAGGAAATCTTGGAATTTTTTACGGACGTCGTCGTGACTCACTGGGAGAAATGTCGGGGCTGGGGGTTCTCCCTGTCAAAAGCAAATTGGGCAGGCGACGGACGGGCGTTGGGTGAGCTTTTTATGCGCGGCTTTTGATGATTCCTCACGACCAGCGAAGCGCATTGCCTCGCCTTTGGAGCGCGATAACCCTTGGCGCATCATGTCCGAGACCGAGACCAGTCGCGCCGGCTCACCCGGCCTGTTTTGGGCCTTGGGTGCGCTCGTCGTGCTGGTACTCGCGGGGTGCAGCTTTGTACTCCTGGGTAATCCGAGGTACATGCCGCCTGCGATCCAGCGTTTGGCGATGAAGATGGGAAATCCCAACATCCGGATGGCGCCCCCGGATGGATGGAGTGTCCTGTGCGGGGAATGGAACACCTGGGTGCCCGCCCTGCAGCGCGAAGGTCCGCGCTGGCTGAAGACGGAGGGCCTGTTGACGCCCGACGACCCGCTGCGCCCCATGCTCGAGGAATTCCTGGCCCATGCGGCGGAACTTCGACCTGAATCGATCGTGCCGGAGGCGGTGGAGGAGAAAAGTTTGTACGTGCTGGGCAGGACTCCGCCCCCGGCCGTGATGGAGGCGCTGCAGTTGTCCGCCCCCATGGAGCGGGTTCATGCGGCAGACAGGTTCTTGCTCGGGCTGCGGGTGCAGCTTGAAACGTGGCAGGGATGGAAGCGGATGCACGCCCTGCTCGCCCTGACGCAACGACGCGATTTTACGCGGGTGGCCGCGGCATTGCGGCCCAGATTGCCGCCGCTTTCGGAAACCCCCGGCTACCGCGCCGATGCGCGGCGCACGATCGCCATGCTCAATGCGGTGTCGCGTGACGAGGACGGCCTTGGTCGGCTGCTTGGGAATTGGTCGGAGTTTTCGCGGTTTGCGGCTGTGATGAGAACCAGCCCGGATCCAGGGCTGCAAGCCATGCCTGACCGCCTGATCGAGGGTCTGGCCGACCAGCCGGCCTTGGCGGAATTTGCCGGTTCGCTGGAAGCTCCCCTGCGGGAGATGCGAAAATCCGGAGTGGTGCTGCCCGAGCCAACGCCGGCCGCGGTTCCGACGATATTTCCAGTGCCGAAAGGCGCGCCGCCTTCGCCGTCCATCAGGCTCCTTGTTCCAGTCCGTTGAGGAGGGTTGGGAAACGCGTTGCTTCGTCTGCGCACCCGCGCTCACTTGGGGCGATGATCGTGGGTGTTCAGCCGCTGGCAGGGTTCGACAAACTCCTGCACTACAAGGTGCCGGAGAACCTGCACTCCGCGGTGCGACTGGGCTCGCTGGTGCGGGTGCCGATCTTGAACCAACACAGGGCGGGCTTGGTGCTGGAAGTGACCGGAGTTGCCGATGTCCCCGCGGAACGGCTGAAGAACCTGACAGGTGTCATGCAGGATTACCCCGCCTTGACACCCGACTTGCTCCAGCTGGCGAAATGGATGCATGGTTACTATGCGGCCCGGATGGAAGCGGTGCTGGAGGCCATGATTCCCGCCGCCGTGCGGGACGGGACCCGGTTGAAGCAGGAAAAATACCTCGCCGCTGTCCGTCCGGCCTCCGCCGAGGAACTCGGGGCGTTGCGTCGCAAGGCGCCCCAGCAGGCGCGGCTTTGCGAATTTCTCCAGCAACAGTTCCATCCGGTCAAAAAGTCGCTCGTGCTTTCGCGGCTCGGGGCCACGGCGGCAGTCGTCACGGCGCTGTTGAAACGCGGCTTGGTGCGCGAGGAGATCCGCCACGTCGAGCGGGTGGCCTATGCCGACACCTGGGCCGGGGGCGAAATTGTCGCGGGACTGCCGCCAAAATTGAACGACGAACAGGGGGCCGTCGTGGCATCGGTCGGCGAAAGCATCGCCAAGGGCAAATTCGCGGTGCACCTGTTGCATGGCGTCACCGGCTCGGGTAAGACCGAGGTCTATCTGCGCGCCGTCGAGCAGGTGCTGGCGGCGGGCGGCAGCGCCATTTATCTCGTGCCCGAGGTGGCGCTGACGCCGCAGACGGTCGCGCGGTTGCGCGGACGTTTCGAGGCGGCGGGACATCGGACCGTGGTCTGGCACAGCCACCTCGGCGAAGGTGAGCGGCTGGACGGCTGGACGGCGCTGGCCTCGGGCCAGGCCCGCGTGGTGGTGGGCGCGCGTTCCGCGGTCTTCGCCCCGGTACGCGACTTGCGGCTAATCGTCGTCGATGAGGAACACGAGCCCGCGTACAAGCAGGACGAGACTCCGCGCTATCATGGGCGCGATGTGGCCGTCTATCGCGCAAAGCTGGCCGGCGCAACGTGCCTCCTGGGGTCGGCGACCCCGTCCCTCGAGTCCTTCGCCAACGTGCGGGGGGGCAAGTATCGCCTGAACATCCTGGCCCGGAGGGTGGACGACAAGAAGATGCCGGATATCCAGATCGTGGACATGCGCGTCGAGGTCATGCGCCAGCGAGGCCTGGTGACCCTGTCGCGCCTGCTCGTCGACCACATGCGGGGCCGCTTCGAACGCAAGGAGCAGACGATTCTCTTCATCAACCGCCGTGGCTATTCGTCGAACATGCAGTGCCGGAAATGCGGCCACGTGGAGGAGTGTCCGCATTGCAGCGTGGCGATGACCTACCACCGTGCCGACGAAACGCTCAAATGCCACCTGTGCGGCCACCAGCGGGGCGCACCGGCGGTGTGCCCGCAATGCGCGGCGCCGGACATCCGCTGGCGCGGGCTAGGCACCCAGCGGGTGGAGGAGGCGGTCCGGCGCGTGCTGCCCCGCGCCCGACTCGAGCGGATGGACACCGATACGATGTCCAAGCGCCACCGGTTCCGGGAGATCCTGGCGGAGTTCCGCGCCGGGCGGATCGACGTGCTCATCGGCACGCAGATGATCGGCAAAGGGCTGGATTTTCCCAATGTCACCCTGGTCGGCCTCGTCGACGCCGACCTGTCGATGCACGTGCCCGACTTCCGCGCCAATGAGCGGACGTTCCAGTTGCTCGTGCAGGTCGCGGGCCGGGCGGGGCGGGGCGACCGGGCAGGGGAAGTGGTTGTGCAAACATTCACGCCGAAGGCCGACGCCGTGCAATTTGCCAGGCGGGCGGACTATGACGGCTTCGCCGCGACGGAGCTGGATGTGCGCAAGAAGTTCGCCTATCCGCCTTACCGGCACCTGATCCATCATCTCTTTCGCGGCCCGAATCCCGAGAAGATCAGGTTCTTCGCCGAGCAGTGGGTGAAGCAGGTCCGGCAGGCGCTGGGCGATGCCGTGGAAGTGCGCGATCCGACTCCTTCGCCCATCGAAAAGGTGAAGGACGAATACCGCTTCCAGGTTTGGTATTTCTGCGCGCGGGCGACCAAGGTCGTGCCGGAATTGGTGCGATTACAGGCGACGGTCAATTGGCCGAAGGACGTGACCCAGGTGCTCGACGTGGACCCGATGAGTCTCGTTTAGCCCGGGTGCCAAAAGCATTGAGTCCCCCGGATCGGTCCGCCAAGGTTGCGGCGACCGCGCGCAACCTCGCAATCATGTACGAGCCCAAGAACAACGACTACGATCGCGTTGCCTACCCCAGCATGGCCCACCCGCGCACTTTTGCCGAGGGTCTGGCCATCCGCGGATTCATGCGGGGCCTCGAGGTGGCGCCGCCCGACCGGTGCCGGGTGCTGGAATTGGGCTGTGGCGACGGCTTCAACCTGGCGGCGATGGCCGCGGTTTATCCGGGGTCCAGCTACACGGGAATCGACTACTCGGCCCAGACGGTGACCCGCGGCCGCCAGATGCTGGCGGACATGGGCATGGCGCAAATCCGCCTCGAAACCGCCGACATCCGGGCGTTGGACGGACTGGGGTTCGAGCCGGAAAGCTTCGACTATATCATTGCGCACGGGGTGTACTCGTGGGTCCCCGCCGACGTGCGTGATGCGCTGCTGGCGGTGATCGGCAGGCTCCTGGCACCCCAAGGAGTCGCGTTCGTGAGCTATCAGGCCCTGCCCGGCTCGTACCAGCGCGAGGCGATCCGGAGCATTATCCGGTACCACACGCGCGGGGAGACAAACCCGGAGGACCAGGTGGCGCAGTCGCGGGCGATTTTGCGGGTGATTGCGACGGGCGCACGGGTCGACAACCACTACACGCGTTGGATCGCCACCGAGCTGGAGGAAATCGAAAAGCGTGCGGACGAAGGCTTGTTCCACGACGAGCTTTCCGCCGTGAGCCACCCCGTGCTATTCACCGAGTTCCTGGCTCACGCCGCGGGACACGGCCTGCAGTTTCTGGCCGAGGCTGAATACCTGTTGCCGGTGGCGCCGGGCCTGACCGACGAGGCCAAGGCCAAGCTCAAGCAGTTGGAATCGAACCGCGTCCTCATGGAACAGTATTTGGATTTCATGGAGGGTCGCCGGTTTCGGCAGACCCTGCTGTGCCGCCCTGGCCTGGGCATGCAGTTGCAGACCAGCCGGCTCGATTCGCTTTGGCTGGGCTGTCGGGCCTACCTGGACGCCGCCCCGACCGGCGCGATCAACGGCAAAGAGATGATCGAATTCAAATTTTCGACGGAATCGAAGGTCACCACGGACAATCCCGTGGAGAAGGCCGTGATGCTGACCATCTGTGAGAATTCCGGCCGGGCGCGGCCTTTTCCCGTGTTGTTTGCGGCCATCCAGGCCCGGATGGCGGCCGAACAGATCCCGCTGGAGCCCGATTTCGAGGAGAAAGTGCGTTTGTTCCTCTGCCGTTCCTGTCTGCCGGGATTGGTCCAATTCTACTGGAGCCAGCCACCGTTTGCCTCGACGGTGCCCGCCCGGCCGACCACCCATCCCCTGGCGCGGTGGATGACGAGGAACGGGTCCGAAATGCTGCTCAACTATTCGGGCAAAAAGGTGGCGGTGCACGGTGCCACGGGCCGAAAATTGGTAACGCTCCTCGACGGCACCCGGGACCACGCCGCGTTGGTCACGGCGATCCGGGAGTTTCTCGCGACGGAGCATGAAGCTGCCCGCGCCCGAGGAGAGGTGGCCAAGCTTCCCCAACCGGACGATCCCTCCTTGCAAGAGCAATTGCTGCGCGGCCTGGCGGGGCTGGCCTCGCTGGACCTGCTGCAGCGGGAATGACCACCCGTCATGGGTCGGAAGGGCGCGCTTGAACGCCGCGCCAAACTCCCTAAGGTGGCCATCGTGCAAGCCCTGGCATTGAATTCACCCGACGGGAGGACCTTCTGATGCCCGCGGCCGCGCGCATGGGTGACATGGTGAAGCAGGACGCGCCGCACTGCCATGCGCCCATCCATCCGGCCGCACCGGTCCCGACTCCCACGCCGCATCCGGCGATGCCACTCGCGATCATCAAGGGGCAGCCCAATGTGATGATCGGAGGCAAGCCGGCCGCGCGGATGACGGACATGACGGCGCCCTGCATGCTGGGCGGGTGCGTGCCGGGCGGACCGGGCATGATCATGAAGGCGTCGGCGACCGTCCTGATCGGCGGATTGCCGGCGGCCCGGGTCGGCGACATGACCATGCATCCCGCCTGCGTGGCGCCCATCCCGTCCCCGGTGGGCAAGATCCTGCCGCCCGGCTGCCCGACCGTCATGATCGGGGGCTGAGCGTGTGAGACGGCGGCATTTCGAATCCCTGCGCCCCATCTGTCCTGTCTGCCGGGCCACGGCGGGGGCGGAACACGCCTTGCGCCTTGCCCAGGTTGCCCGTGAGCAGCACGACCACGTGATCGAAGGCGTGCTGCATTGCACCAATGCCGGCTGCCAGCGCGAGTACCCGATTGTGGACGGCATCCCGATTATCGTCGCCAACATCCGGCAGTATGTCGCCGACAACATCGCGGCCATCAACGCCCGGCGTGATCAGGGCGAACTGGTGGAGAGCATGCTGGGCGATTGTTGCGGCCCGGACTCGGCGCTCAACCAGACGCGCCAGTACCTGAGTTCGTATGCCTGGGACCACTATGGCGACCTGGATCCGGCTGAAGCTGCGGGTGAACCCCGTCCGGGCTCGATGTTGCGGACCCTGCGGGACGGGCTGGAACTCGCGGGAGCGGCATCGACCGGTCCGCGGTTGGACATTGGTTGCTCGGTTGGCCGAGGTACCTTCGCCCTCGCGGAAGGCAATCAGGAGCTCGTCCTGGGGATCGACCTGAATTTTGCCAAGTTGCGGTTGGCGGCCCAGGTGTTGCGGGAGGGCAGAGTGCGGTATTCGCGGCGGCGCGTGGGCTTGGTGTACGACACGCGGGATTTCCCGGTCGAGCTGGCCGGCCGGGAGCGGGTGGACTTTTGGGCCTGCGATGCGGCCGCCCTGCCGTTTGCCAATGCAGCTTTCGCGCTCGCGGCGAGCATGAATGTCCTCGATTGCGTGGCGGCGCCGCGGGAATTCCTGGCGTCGCTGGGGCGCGTGCTGGGTGCCGGCGGAAAGGCGATCCTGGCCTGTCCCTATGATTGGTCGCTGGTGGCAACGCCCGTGGAAAACTGGCTTGGCGGACATTCCCAGCGTTCGCCGGCGGCCGGAGCGAGCGAAGCGGCCCTGCGGACCTTGCTGACGCCGGGCGCAGTCGGCGCGGTCGAGGTCCTGGCGTGGAAGGCGGAACGCGAGGACTTGCGGTGGCACGTGCGCCTGCACGACCGCAGCACGATGAGCTACCGATTGCACCTGGTGGTGGCCGAACGGGTATAGCCCGCGCGCCGTCAGCGCCGGCTTCAGCCGACGGGCGTTTTCCCGCTGGCGATATCGAGGCCGAGGGCAATAAAGGGTTGCTGGGACTGGAATTCCTTGGCCAGCACCCTGGCGGGCACGGTAACTGCGGGGACGTTGGCGGCCGCGAGTGCGGGCGCGACCGCCGCCGCGCCCTCGACCACGGCAGCGGGCAATTCGACGGATGGAATCTTGGGCTTGGGTATGGCGTGCTTGGGAAAGGCTTCGATTGCCGCGGCCATCAAAACCGCAGCGGAAACGGCGGGCGGTGCCAGGCGCGGCAAGGCCTTGTCTTTTGTGCCGGCGAACGCGGCCGCTTGCGCTGCCCAAGCCCCGGGGCCCTGGAGGTCGGCCTTTGCGGCGGCGGCCGCGGCGGCGGCTTGCGCAGCCTCCGACGGATCCTTGACCCAAGCCAGCGCCGCCTGCATCGCCTCGACCTCGGCTGGAGGGAGCTTGGCCGAGACCTTTTCCGCGCTCTTGGCCGCCCACATGACGCTGGCCCGGTCGGACATGCCGTGGGCCATCGCCTTGATCATGTCGGGCCCGAGTTTCTTTTCCTGCAGGGCCGCGAGGTAATCGGGAGGAGTCTTGGCCATCGCCAAGGCCTGCTTCGCCGCGTCGCTGGGCCCGGCCACCTCGGCAATCGCGGCGGCCGTCGGCAGGATCATCCCCGGGAGCTGGGCCGGGACTGGCGGTGGCTCTGGAAACCCAAACAGATTCTGAAGCAGGCTCATAAGGGACTTTCTCAGGCCCGGGGGGCGGGAGAAGACAGGTTAGCCGGTTGGTGAACGGGGGTGCAAAGCCAAACACCGTGAGGGCGGGCCGAAGCGGATCAGGGCACGAATTCCGTGGGCGGGATGTCCTTGGCTTCAAAGACCACCACTTTGCCGGGGCCTTCGAAGTAACGCGGCCATTCCAAGTCCGCAGGCAACGGCACGTCCGTCGGACCATCAACGATGGGGATGCCAGTCCCCAGGTCGACCGTCAGGAGTGGGTAATACTGCTTGAAAGGCCGCCCGCAACTTCCGCAAGCGCCGGACTTCAGGCTGAGGACGCAGTTGTGCCGCGCCTTGCCTTGGCACCAATAGTACGGCCGCGCCGGGTTCGTGCATGCGGGACAATCGAAGGACCCGAGGGCAAGGGCCAGGAGACCTCCCTTGGGAACAGCGCAGTCACAGTAGTGGAGTTGCTTCAGCGGCCCCGCGCAATGTGGGCACGCGGCCGGCGTCGAACTGGAGGCCAGGGGGTGCGATAAGACTCCGCCACTGCACCAACCGAAGGAAACAAAGTCCAAACCACAAGCGCAGGTGCCGGCTACCGGGCTGTAAGTTGCCGGATGCGTGGTTGCGGGTGCGGGACAGTAGAAATGCTCGGCCATGGCGAGGCCACATACCGGGCAAGCGCCTGAGGCCACGCCATACTCCACGGGGTGGTCGTACCAGCCGGCGTCGCAACCGTACTGCGTCGTCATCGCATCGCCGCATTTCGGGCAGGCACCCGGACCGGCGGCGCGAATCTCGTCATGTGGGTCACCCGTGCAGAAGTAATGATTGTGGGGGCATGGCTTGCTCACCGTTTCCGCGACCCAAGGATGACCGACGCAGGAGTATTTTCGGTCATTTACCCGGGCGACGGAGTCGCAGCGGTTACCGTCCACGTTGAATATCAATCCATCGGTCGGGCAGGCGATGCACTCTGGCGTGATCGACATGCCCCAGGACGGGATCAACTGCAGTTGGGGATAGGGTTCACCGGGGAGGGCCTGGCCGCTGGTGTAGAAGCCAATGAGCTTGGCCTTGGCATGGTCGAGGCAGACCTCGACCCCGAAAGTAACGCCATCGATGGTGAAGACGGACCCACCACCTAGCCCGGTTTTGCTGACCTCGGAAATGCGATAGCTTTGGTCCTGGTCGAGGATGTCCTTGTAGGTCTCCGTCGTTCCCGCCCGGTTGATCTTGGCGCTCAGCACGTCGATTGACCCCTCCGTCGGCAACACGCGCGCGACCTTGTGGGCGATCTTGATGATGCGATTTGCGCCGGTTGGGTCGTGGAATTTGGCGTGTTCACCATATTGCGGACCAATGTAATCGATTGGAGAAACAAATTCCTTGTACACGATTGCGTCGCGGAGACCGGCCGGCTGGTCCGCCGGTTCGGGACCGCCCTTTTGGACCAAGGCCACGTTGAAAACCTCGATGGACATGGGCTCGACGAGTTCCACGGTACCCGGCTGGAACGCGCTGCCATCTTCGACCAGGAGCAGGAATTCATCCCGCTCTTTGTTCGCGCACTGCGCCATGACCACCGTGCTTTCCGCGCCCTTGGATGCTTGGGACGCTTTCCAGCGGAACAACGGGTCCGTGCCCTGTTGGATTCGCTCGCAGACCGAGGCTTTGTCGCGACCTTTCAGCGGGTCCGGGTGGGCTTCGAGATGAGTGACGTGGAGGATGGACCCGCTGCCGTAGGGGGAGACCTTGGTCAGTTTGAGCGCATATTTGGTGTTGCCGCCCGAGTTCTCATGCTTGAGGTAGCCGATCGCGGTGCCGAAAACGAACACCCAGTCCTTGTAGGCATCCTTGGCGGTTTCCTTTCGCATTTCGTCCATGATGGTCGAGATTTTCTCGATGGGGTAGCCGCCGTCGTAGCCGCGGAAATAGAATTCCGGCGCCATGAACACCTTCAGCACGGTATCGGCCTGGTCGATTTGGCCGCTTTTGGCTGCGGTGGCGACCGCGGCGGTCATGATCTTGCAGCGATTGCCGAGGTCGTTGGCCTTGGCCGCGGCGCTGCGCGGCCCGCGGTATTCACCGGTTTTCGTGGAGGCGCTGGTCAAGTCCCCCGCGTTGATGAGGTCGGCCTGGCCGATCGTAGGTTTGACATTGAAGCCGATGAACTGGGCTTTCTTCTTGTCCGGGAGCGGGGCGACGACCACGTTTTCCTTGCCCTTGCGGGCCGGGAGCGCGGCACCGGAGGACACCGCGTCGCCCGTGAAGCGGACGCGGTCCGGAAACGCCGCGCGCAACATTTCCTTGACGACTTCATTTTCCGTCACGGCCTTGCCCTTGGCCTGCAATACCACCGCATCCCGGAAGGGCCCTTGGCGGATCAAGTCGGGCTTGCTGGACTGGACGAAGTCGCGCGCGGGCGTACCATGGACTTCCCGGTCCTGGTTGTTGCGGATGTAGACCTGGTTCCACTTTAGCGCCATGACTTCAGCTCCTTGCTTCGGCAGGCACGAATTGTCGGCGCGCGCTGGCTGGTGATTGCCGGGTCAGGCATCGCCAAGGGTTGGATGGTGCGGGCGAGTTCATTTGCCATAAGCCTCGAGCAACGCTTTCTTCGTGGCATCATCGGGGCGGCCGGTGACTTCGATCTTCTTTGCGACCTGAAAATCCACCAGGGCGGCTTCCAGGTCGGGACCGAGGATGCCGTCCATCGGGCCGCGATAAAAACCCAAGTTCGTCAGGCGGCCCTGGATGCCAGAAATCTCCTCGATCGGGTCCAGATGCCCCAGATCCAGCACGATCGGGTCGCGCGAGTCGTCGAAATAGATCCGGGCCGAATGGGCGTTTGGGGAGATGGCGCATTCCAGCCAGCCGTCACGGTCGGTCGTGCCGTGGATCAACTGGCCGTCCACCTCGAGCTTGTATCGGGCATTGGCGCGGGGCTTCTGCCCGACGCAAAACCGCACCCGCAGCTTTTCCGGCACACCCTTACGGGTAAAGCGATGACGCTTTTCCGGAGTGCCGGCGACCTCCTTCAGGCGTTTGTCGGGGATCGCAAGCATGTCGCCCGGGAGGAGCGAGTAGGGATCGCCCCGCTTCTTCTTCAACGCCGCATTGTCCGGGTGGTCCCAGACCGTCTTGGGGAAAAAGCCGTTGAGCTCGGCGACATTGGCGACGCATTCACCCTGTTCGATCCGGTGCTGCTTCGACATGGATTTACTCCCAAGCGTCCTGGTCGAGGTCGGGAAAGGAGATCTTGCAGTTGCCTTTCTCGAAACCCTCGATCCGGGCGAGGCCCTTTTCGTCCAAGGTCCCCTCGGCCACGGAATTGTCAGGCAACGTAATCCGATAGCGTTCGCCTGAAATCGGTTTCTTGTCCTCGCCCACGAGTTCAATCTCGATCCAGCTGAGTTTCTTTTGCTCCTCCTTCTTTTCCTCCGACCCGACGGCTTTGGCGGCCGCGGCCTTGAAGGCCTTGAATTTCTGGGTGCCGAACTTGCCGACCTTGTTCTTGATTTGCTCGGCCTTGATCTTCGCCATGGCGCCAACATCGGCCTCGTCGGCTTCGTGGGCCGCCTTCGGGGCGGTGGGGGCCACCAGGGTGCCAGCTTTGCCACTTTTCTTGTTCATGGGAGGCGCTTGGACGAGGGTTGGCGGACGGCTCTTTGATGGAATGCCGGCTGGTAGGTGGCAAGAGTTGAGTGGCGAAGGTTGGGCCCGTGCGCCGGCTCAATCGCGCTTGAGCTGCCGGATGACGTGCTTCACCCAGGCCGCCGTGAACTGCTGCACCTGGCCATCGCGGAACGCCGGTTCGTGCTCGAGCCCGTCCAAGCCAAACTGCCGCATTTTTTCCAGGGGATAGGTCTCGGCCGTGTAGTCGGACATCAAGGCGGTCTCGGCGTGGCTGAAAAGGGCCGAGCCGCTGATTTCAGCAACCGTGCCGTCCCCATGGTTGCCGTATCCGCTCAACGTCCCGCCGGGATCATGGGGCGCGGTGGGATTGTAGCCGTTACGCAAGATGTCGGCTTCGTAATCCAGCTCCACCCTTTGGCCGGCCGGGTTGACGGCATGATACTCGTCCGAGCTGAGGACGTGCCCGGTTTTGACGATCTTGCACGGGGGGAGATCGAAGTGCACCGTGGAATCAGTGCCCAGGCCCTTGCCGTAGAAAGCCCAGGTTTTTCCGGCGAGCTTCCAGTCGGCGAGGAAGTCGTGGAAAAACTTGAGGCCTTTGATCCGCTGACTCAAATCGTACTGGATCGGGACGGCCAGCGTGGACCGGACCACCCCGGGTGGGTGGTCCTGATGATGCCGGGCATAGGTTTCAATGACGTCGTCCCTGGTGAAATGGGGGGTGGCACGGTTTTCCTCAAATACCGTCCAACTCAGGTGATGGACCTTGTTGGCCCTGCAACCGTCACGGTAGAGGTTTGACGGCAGCAATTGAATGGCGCCGGGGACGACTGACGCCAGCGTTCCGACCTCGTCGCCGGTGACACCGAGAATGCTGCGAAGAACCTTGGATTCGATGTCAGAGCCACCGTCATATGGGGCGAACATTCCGGTAATTAGCCGGCGATACATCGTCGGGGCCCCGGTGGCTGGCTGCACTCCGTGCAGGACGCCAATGGTTTTCTGCCGCAGGGCGCTGCAGGCTTTCAGGGCCGCTCGCGTGACCAGCCCGCCCATGCTATGGGTGATGATGACGCATTTGTCGGTGTCTTCGCCCGCCAGGATTCCCTTGTATCCGAACCGGCCGGAAGGTGCGGCTTTGATGCCGCCGATGTTGACCTTCTCGCCGGTCAGGTCGGCGGCGAGTTGACACCCGAGCCATGGGATGGGCTGACGCCAGTCGTAGCCATAAGCGTAGAGGGGCGTGCGATGGTTGCCGAACTTTTCCTCCTCCAGGAACTCGAGAAAGGCCCCGTAAGTAGCCCAACGCACGCCGCCCCAGCCACGAGCCACGCGTTCCTCGTGACGAACGCTGAAGTCGTCGGACGGATTGGTGAAGATCACCCCGGGGTTGTCGAAATTCAGCAACCGACGCTTGTTGGTGGCGGAGGTAAACTTCCACCCGAGCATGTTCTTTTTGCTGTCCGGATCCCATTTGTCCGAAACACGTGGAATATCGATGCGCGACCCCATGATCCCGGGCACGAAAATGATCGGGACTTTCCAGCCGCAAAGACGGTTCTCGCCCTGGCGGGCTACTGGAGCGGTTCGTTTCACGGCGGCTATTCCGACAGGGCTAGACGCTGAAACATGCGTCGGAGGTCCTCTTGAAGCGATCCCGCTTCCGGGCCGGTGCCACGGATTACGAGTCGAACCCGCCGATGCAGCACGAACTCGCCCCGAACGATGGATTCGCCGGCCGCTCCGGTTTCCGTATCACTACTGGAGAACACGGTCACGGTGCCACTGCCATGGGCGGCGACCTCCTGGTCCTCGCTGAGTTGCGTCAGCATGGGGGAAACGGCCTCGGGTGGAATCATGCGGTCGAGGTTGCCATTCGGTCCTCCCAGCACTCCGGCTGCCGCCACCCAACGGGTGTGCTTGGCCGCGTTGGCAAAGGAGTACGGCGTGGCGCGCTGAAGCCGCGCGGGCGCGAGGAGTAAGGCGGTGAGGACGTCGTGGCTGGTCCAGCCCTGGGCGGATCCGGTTGCGGAAGGCGGCCGGGATTCACCCTTGGGTTGAATCGACCGGACGATCTGCTCGAAGTCCTGCGTTGATCCGGTGCTGCGCGCGTCGAATTCGTAACGCAGCTCAAACAGGCGGTGAGGCTCGGGTCGCAACAACAGCAGGCAAAAAGTGGCGTTCCGATTCCTGCGTTCTTCGACTTCGGCCACGAGAACTTGGGCGGGCCGCGTGCCGATCGTGACCGGTTCGTTGCGGATCACCTTGAGGGATTCACCGGCGACCTCGCGGGCGCCTTCGAGCCGGCGGGCGACGATGGTTTCCAGGCTGGCCGCGTCCGGTTCCTCAGTGACCATGAGGCGCTCCTCCCCCGCCACGAAGGTGAAGAAAACCTCGGGCACACAGCCCTCCGGCAGGGTGAGTTGAACCGGGCCCACGGCAAGGATACTGGATTTTTCCGGCATGGATTTGGGTTCGGACGGATTGAGGGTGCTGGGAGTTTGGGCGGGAGACAGCAAAAAAAGGCCGGCCATCAGCCCGGCCAGTCTCCCGGATTTCATGATCGATGTTCCGCCCGGAGCTTGCCTTGGGTCGCATCATCGGCGGAGCCGGTCGGCGACAGCTTGAACGCCGCTTGAAAGGCGGCGAGCGCCGCCTTGAAGTCGGGCGTGGCGTCGGGCGTAAGGTCGCCGTCGAAGAATCCCAGGTTTTTCAGGCGCGCCTTCTGGCCGATGATCGTGTCCACGGGTTCCAGGCACCCCAGCTGCAGGAAAAAATGTTCGGGTTCGGCATCCTTGGGCCGCAGTTCGATCCGGGCTTCGCGGGCATTGGGTGCAATGGGCAGGCGGATCCAGCCGTCGCCGTCGGTCTTCCCGCTTTTCACGACCCCATCGACCTCCACGTTGTACGGCACGGCGCTCCGGGCTTTGCCATTGAACTCGAACTGCACGTTCAGCTTTACGGGAACGCTCTTGCGCTTGAAGCGGTGTCGCGTCTCGGCCGCACACGACTTGTTTTTGAGGGTCAAATCCGGGATGTGCACGATGTCTCCCGGGACGAGCGTATTCGGATTCTTGCGCCTGGACTTGAGGGCGGAATTGGAACCGTGGTTCCAGATCGTGGCGGCAGCGAAGCCGTGCTGGAAAGCGATGCTGTCGATGCAATCCCCGGGCTCGACTGTGTAGGGTTTGCTCAAGCCTGGATGAACCGGCGGAGGTTACGAAATGACCGTGGATTCGTGCAGCCGGTCCGACAATGCGCTCATGAGACAGGGCGGCCGCTCAATTGATCTGCACCATGCCGCCCTTCAGGGTGAGCATGCCGTCGCCCTTTACTGTGGTGGCGGCGGATTTCATCTCGGCGTTGGCGGGGCTTTCCAGCTTCAGTCCGGCCGTACCCTTCATCGAGGCGTTGGCCGTAGCCTCGATCTTGACGTCCATCGTGGCCTTTTGGTTGATGTTTTTCTTGGCATCCAACACGATGTCACCGTTCGTGCCGATCTTGATGCCGCTGGCCTCGATGGCGATAAACGAGTCGCCGACGTTGATCGTGATGTTGGTGGTGGCTTCGATGACGATGTTGGCGGCCTTGATGTAGAGGTCCTTGGTGACCTGGGTGGATTGATTGGCTCCGTAGACCTCGATCACATCGCCGGTGACCTTGAAGGAGTGGCTGCCGGTGACTGCGATAGCCTCTTTACCTTTGACGGTGAGGTGGTGATCGCGGTCGACCTCTTCGACGTGGTCGCGCTTGATTTTTTCGTGGCGGTCGTTCCCGATCTCCTCGACCTGGTCGTTTTTGACGATGAGGTGGGTGTCGTGGCCAATCCACTCGTAGGCATCGTTCTTGATCCGGGTGTCGGTGTCCTTCTCGGCGTGGACAAAAATCTGTTCCTCGCCCTTCTTGTCCTCGAGCCGGATCTCGTTGAAACCGCCGCCGCCTTTCGATGACAGGCTCTTCAGGGTGGATTTGGTTTTTTCCGCCGGGAGCGGGTAAGGCGGCGTGTTCTCGCCATTGTAAACGCTGCCCGTCACGACCGGCCGGTCGGGGTCGCCTTCGAGAAAGCTGACCAGGACCTCGTGTCCGATGCGCGGCAAGTAGAGGGCGCCCCATTTCTTGCCGGCCCAGCCTTGGGCGACGCGCAACCAGCAGGAGCTCTTCTCGTCCGCCTTGCCGTGGCGGTCCCAGAAGAAATGGACCTTCACCCGGCCATTTTCGTCGGTGTAAATTTCCTCGCCGGAAGGGCCGACCACCACGGCGGGTTGCAGGCCGTGGATCGTCGGTCGGGGGGTGAGCCGCGGCGGACGATATGTCTGGCTGGAGGGAATGGCGGTGAACGCACAGCTGACCTTGGGCTTGGGCTGGTCCGTTCCCGAAAATTCTCCGGCGTCGAAATGGAGCTCGATGAAAGTCACCAGGTATTCGCGGTTTTGATCGGCGCGCGGGTGGTCCTTCAAGGCAAAGAGATGGCCTGCACCCAGCGCCCGGCACGTGGTGCGGGCATGGATGACCTCGCTCGCGGCCTGCACCTCGTCCAGGCGGATGCGGCTGATGCGTTCGGCTTCGCCCGGTTTGTTGTATTCGCCGGGGTAGTCGAAAAGCTGACGGTCGTTCAATCCATAGCTTCGGTCCACCTTGGCCGTGCGCAAGAGCGACTCCTTGGGTTTGAGCGGATTGTAGTCGGAGAGGGCATACTGGGTCGCCTGGACCTCGTGTTCGACCTCCCAAGCATGGACGTTGTCGATCCGATCGTCCTTTTCGCCGGTCGGCCGGTAAAGCAGCTCTGCGACCGGTGCATGGTCATAGGCGGCCTTTTCATCGGCCATGATCAGCTTGCCCAGGTTCTCGTCGTGCTTGAAATAGTAGGCGATGCCTTCCTGCTCGAGGAGCCGGCTGACGAAGTTGAAATCCGTCTCCCGATACTGCACGCAATACTCCTCGGGAAGGTAGCTGCCGCTGAGCCGCAACTCGAAGTCGTTGGCCCCGCGATCGCGCAGGACCTCCTGGACGATTTCGGACCGCTTCTTGTCCTGGAAGATGCGGCAGTCGGCCGACCGCGTCAGCGCCCACAGCCAGGGCACGAGGGTCGCCCGGTAATGATAAAAGGCGCCGGTGGTCTCCACGTACATGAACCGGGCCACCAAGGCGTGCCAATAGCGCATGGTGCCGTCCTGCAGGCTGAGCCGGACACCGACGGGATGGCCAACGATCTGGTCAAAATTGATGTCGGGGTCGGCGCTCGACATCTCCGCCTCGATCGTGAATCCGCCGCTCAACTGCTCCCGCACGTGGATGGAACGCAGGCCGAGGATATCCGGCCCGAGCGGCGTGATGATCTCCAAGGCACGCGAAGCCTGCTTGATTTCGTTCGGGGGAGGCATGGCGGTGGACGCGGATTCGGGGAGGAAAACTCAAAAGCGCGATTTCAAGGGGATTTTTCCCGCAGTAAGAGGGGGAGACAAGCGTCAAAAGGGCCCCCGGTGCCCGCCGGACTATTCGAAGGAATAGGCAAATTTGCCGTCCGCGGCGGTAAGGTGGATGCGCTTGATTTCCCGGCCCTCGGCCAGACGGGTCAGCAGTTCCCTGCCGATGTCGGGCAACAGCTGGTTGGTGATCATTGCGTCCACCAGGCGCGCGCCGCGCTCCAGCTCCGTGCAGCGCAGGGCGACGAGCTCGGTCACCGCGGGATCGTAGGTGAAGGGAACCTTGTAGTTCTCATTCACCCGGCGTTCGACGCGCTTGAGGTTCAGGCTGATGATGAGCTTGAGGATCGTCTTGGTGATCGGGTAGTAGGGCACGACCACGAGGCGGTTTAGCAGGGCGTCGGGAAACACCTTTACCAACGGTCCGCGCATGGCCTTTTCCAACTGCTCGGCGTCGGGCATGAGCTCGGGATCCTTGCACATGTTGATGATCACATCCTGGGCCGCGTTGCTGGTGAGGAGGATGATGGTGTTCTTGAAGTCGATGAACCGGCCCTCCGCGTCCTCCATGAATCCCTTGTCGAACACCTGGAAGAAGATCTCGTGGACGTCGGGATGCGCCTTCTCGACCTCGTCGAGCAGCACGACACTGTAGGGGCGACGGCGAACTGCCTCGGTCAGGATTCCACCCTCGCCGTAGCCGACGTAGCCCGGGGGCGATCCTTTGAGGGTGCTCACGCTGTGGGCTTCCTGGAACTCGCTCATGTTGATGCTGATCATGTTGTGCTCGCCGCCATACAGGGCCTCGGCGAGGGTGAGCGCGGTTTCGGTTTTGCCCGTGCCGCTCGGGCCGACGAGCATGAACACGCCGATCGGTCGGTTGGGGTTGTCCAGCCGGGCGCGGCTGGTCTGGATCCGGCGGGCAATGGTTTCGAGAGCGGAACGCTGGCCGATAACGCGGCGCTCGAGGTTGTCCGCCAGCTTGAGCACCTGCTCGATCTCGTTGCGCACCATCCGCCCAACCGGAATGCCGGTCCAGTCCGCCACGACGCTGGCAACGGACGCCTGGTCGACGCTGGGAAAGATCAACGGGTTTTCGCCCTGGAATTTATGCAGCTCGGCGGTTTCCTGGCGCAGCTCGGCCAGCAACTTGCTCCGTTCTTCCGGCGTCAGCTCGGGGGCGGTCTCGGTCGCGGGGGAGGAGGGAGTGGCGGGCGCCGGCGCCGCGGGCGCCGCGGCCGCCGTATCGGGCGAGACACCCGCGGCGCGCAGCTTGCCGCGGATTTCGAGAATACGGGTGACCCGCTGCTTCTCCGTCTCCCAATGCTTCTCCAATTCGAGAAGGTCGCCGCGCTCCTTCGTGAGCTTGGCTTCCAATTCGCCAAGGCGCACATCGTGCTCATGGCCAATCGCGAGTTCGCGCTTCAGGATGTCACGCTCCATCTCGTGCGATTGGATGCGGCGACGCAGGTCGTCCACGCCCGCCGGCACCGCATGCTGGCTGACGGCGACCCGGGCGCAGGCGGTGTCGATCAGGCTGACGGCCTTGTCCGGCAACTGGCGGGCCGGAATGTAGCGGTGGGACAGCCGCACGGCCGATTCAATGGCCTCGTCGAGAATCTGCACCCGGTGATGTTTCTCGAAGGCGCCCACCACCGCCCGCATCATGCGGACACACTTTTCCTCGTCAGGCTCGTCAACCTTCACGGTCTGGAACCGGCGGGTAAGGGCCGGATCCTTTTCGATGTGCTTCTTGTATTCGTCCAGGGTGGTGGCGGCGATGGTGCGCAGGGTGCCGCGGGCGAGGGCGGGTTTGAGCAGGTTGGCGGCATCACCCGTGCCGGCGGCACCGCCGGCGCCGATCAGGGTGTGCACCTCGTCGATGAAGAGGATGATCGGCTGGGGCGAGGCCTGCACCTCGTCAATGACACTCCGCAGCCGTTGCTCGAATTCGCCCTTCATGCTGGCGCCGGCCTGGAGGAGACCGACATCGAGGGAACGCACGGCGACGTTGCGCAGCGTCGGGGGTACGTCACCGGCGACGATGCGGTGGGCAAAGCCGTCGACGACGGCCGTCTTGCCGACGCCTGCCTCCCCGGTCAGGATCGGGTTGTTCTGCCGGCGGCGGAGCAGGATGTCGACGCATTGCCGGATCTCGTCGTCGCGTCCGATCACGGGATCGATTTCGCCGGCGCGAACCCGCGCGGTGATGTCGGTCGTAAAACGCTTCAGGGCCTCGCCCTTGGCGAGACCGCCTCCGGCAACGGCGCCGCTTGCCTCCCCGGGGCCGGCGGTTGGATCGAGACCGCTGCCGTCACTCGCGCGCAGTCCCTCTTCCAGCGACCCGGCGACGATTTTGGCGAATTCATCCGACAGGGCCTCCTGTTTGATCTTGGCAAACTCCCGGGAGATTCCGAGGAACGGCCCGCGGAGGCCGCTTTCCTTCATCAAGCCGACCACGACGTGGCCCGTGCGAATCTGGTACTCGCCGAAGAGGAGGGTGCCGTAGGTCCAGCCTTGGTTGAGCGAGTTTTCGATCAGGGGCGAAAAGCCCGAGATCGAGGTCGCGCCGCGAGGCAGCCGGTCCAACACGGTGATCAGGTCGGTGGCCACCTTCCCCAAGTCGCAGCCAAAGTGCTTCAGGATCCGGCTGAAATCATTTTCCGGGGTCTGGACCAGGTTGTGGATCCAGTGCACGAGCTCCACGTTTGGGTTGCCCCGCATCTTGCAGAACACGGTTGAGGCCTCGAGCGACTTGCGCGCCATCGGGTTGAGTTTGTTGGCAAGGGTCGACAGTTCAATTTCAGCCATGGGAGGAGTTGGTTGGGGGAGGAGGGAAAGGTGAAGGGATCGTCAGGCAACTTGCGCGACGAGATCGTCAACGTCGCGGTCGGCATCGGGCTGTCCAAGCCACGTCGTCCAGCCGAGGTGGACGCCACCGCCCAGCCGGCAGGGAGGGACATCTTCCCGCCGGAGGACCAGTTGGACCTCGCAGAATAGTTCCTCGCCCACCAGGGAGCGAACCCATTCTCCGACCTGCCGGAAGGCAGGGCCGGTGGGCAGGAGGTTCTCGTAGTTGGTCCGGTCCAGCGGTCCGATTCTGATGCGGAATTTCAGGTGCGAGACGCGAATTCGCTCGCCCGCGAAGCACGACACACCCAGTAGACCGGTGGCGCGGGACTCCCCGAGGCGGCACTGGCTGTCGTGGGGGAGATCGAGCCACATGGCTTGGAAGGAATGCACCGTGACCGGCATCCGCAGGAAATCAGCCAGGATGGCGGCCAGGCCGGCCGGCTTGCGGCTCAGGTTGCCCAGCCAGCCGCTGTAGTAAATTCGCGCATCGTCTGAGACGTTGTCCCGGTTCTCCGCTCCGCCCGTGCCCCGGCCGATCAGGCACCGCAGGTAGTGTCCGTGTCGCCCTCCGGCCGATTCAAAATCGACCGTGCGCTGGTTCAACGCCCACGCCCGGAAGAAAAGCGTATAGATGCGATGGTGAAAGATGTTGAGGAACATCTCCATGGTCCGGTCACCATGATGGTTCCGGCGATCGAGCACATGTTCGGTGAGATGGATCGGCATCGGCCCGTTTGGCCCCAGGAGCCCGGTGAAGCTTAGGCGCAGATCCAGCCGGGACTTCTCAGGATTCCACCCGGCCCCGGCGATCGCCGCCGGGGCAAACGCCAGCGATGGCTCATGGGCCAGCCGGACCCGTTCTTGCGCGGGACTGATCGCCGTGCCGATCGCGGGCATGTCGAGCCGCGCTTGCAGCCAGCGCATGATGGCAAAAAAATCATGGCCGGTAGGGTCGTTGAGAAACGCCTCCAACCCTGGCGGCAGGTTTACAGGAGCGGTCGGATTCCGGTCTGGATCGGCCATCGGATTACCTCCCCGCGCTGCGGCGATGAAATCACCGTTTCGGTGAATGAATTGATCGAAGCGTACTTCGCCAGGAATCGTTCCAGGACGGCGCCGAACACGAACACCCCCGAGCCCGTGAAGGCGATCTCGTCCAGTTTGACCGTCAATTCGGATCCGCGCACGAACGTGATGAGGCCGGGCGTGTCGACCCGTCGTACCACGGGACGACTGGAGACGGCCTGGACCCCGCTGACTTGTTTCAGCAGGGCGCGATCCGACGGATGGCAGTACAACTGCAGCAACTCGCGCAGGGGGACCTTCTCGCCCTCCCGGCCATCCCCGACGATGGAATGATAGTTGAGGGAAAGATGGCTGATGAGGCGCCAGAGAGTTTCGCCATCCACGGGCGATTCGCGCGGGATTGTTGGCCCGGAAACGCAAAGGACAGCCTGGACCGGCCCGCCCCCCTCGAGGGTGAAATCGGTCCTCGTCTGGCCGATTCCCATGGTGAGCGGCAAATGCCGGTTTGTGGCCAGCACCTCGACGGCCACCTGGCGGAGGTCGCCGTGGAAGGGGGCATTCTGGCCGTCCACGAGCGACAGATAGACTTCCGAGCCCGCGTAGGAGCTTTCCTTGCCAAAGCGCTTCTCGCGTTCGGTCAGGACGCGCGGCACGCGCTGGGTCGTGTAGAATGCGCTGCCCGTCAGGTCGCTGCGCCGGGCCTGGTAGAAGGGCCGGAATTCCTGCATCTCCTCCGCGTTAGCGCCGATGCCCTTGACGCTCTCCATCTGGTAGACTTCGAAATCCAGTGGGCGCGTGCGATCCACGATCACCTGGTACTCATTGAACCGCGGTTGGATCTGGATGCGATCGGCGCGCCGGTGCACCAGGTTGATGGCCGGGGTGCAGAACAGGTCGAAACTCGAGCGGTCGATCCGGCCGTCGAGCAGCGGTTCGGCCTTGGAGAGCAAGATCACGACGTCGAAGCTGGTGTGATCCCGCTTGGTGAGGGCGGCCAGCGCGGCACCGACCCCGGAGAGGCGGACGAAGAGGAAGCGTTGGGGAAACGCGAAATATTCCTTGAGCAGGCGATAGCCCTCGAAAGTGCGCGGGCTGGGCGGCAACAGCGCTTCGTCCTCCTCCAAGCCGACGCGGCGCACGGCCGGGCGATCGAGCAGGCGTGGCTTCGTCCTTTGCGGGTCTTCCACCGGGCGCACAAAAGCGCCAACCTGGCGACCGACAAGTTGCTCGTAGATCTGGCTGGGAATTTCGTCATTGCCGCGAATGTACAGGTCGAGATGCGGCAGATGCTTGAGGGCATCGATGGTGCCGCCGGCGGTGATTTCAAAGCGCAGCCGCAATGCGGCCTGAGGCGCGCCCAGGCCGGCGAGGTCGGGGTCGTTGAGATTGAGAGTCGCGAGATTGCGAGTGTAGTATTGCGCTTCGGCCAGGCGCAACGGCCAGAGGGTGGTGTGATGTCCGGTGCGGAACTCGCAGGCGGTGCGCTCATTCTTGCCGGGCAGCGCGCGCAGCAGGGTGTTGCGCGGGATGTGATAGCCCGCCAGGAGCGCGCCGTCACTCAGGTCGGGGTCGAAGCGTGCCACCAGCATCGCGGGCGTGGGGGAGAGGTATTGCGGGTATATCGTATCCAGCAATGACTGGGTGAAGCGTGGAAATTCCGCATCGAACTTGTGGCGGACCCGTGCCGTCAGGAACGCAAAACCTTCGATCAGGCGCTCGACAAATGGATCCGCGCATACCTCCTTGCCCTCGCGGTCGAGCGCCAAGCGGCCCGCAATTTTGGGAAAAGCGGCGGCAAATTCGGCTGATTGTTCGCGGACAAACTGGAGTTCCTCATTGTAGAGGCTGAGAAATCGCTTGTCCATGGCTCCCGGTGGTTTGCGGCTCTAGAACTGGCAGGCGCCGGTTTCGAGATCAATGGTCGTTTTGGCAAAAAACTTCTCGGGCGTGGGCTGGGCCCAGAGATCGGCCGAAATCTGGAGACTGATCCGATGTGGGCTGCGCTGGGCGGCCACTTCGTCGTCCCGGAATACGCGAACCTGTAGGCTGCGCCGGATGATGCGTGGCTCGAAAAAGAGGAGAGTGTCGGTCACTTGGCGTTCGACTTCGCTCACGTCGGCCCCTTCCGAAAAGATCCCGGCGAAGTCGACGAGGCCGTAGTTGAACACGGACTTTTCCACCTGGGGCAGTTCGGCAAGACCTTCGTTTTGCCGGTGGCGCTGGGAGTTGAGCAGCCACCGGATGTCGCGCAGGACACCTTCCTTGTAGCGGGAAACGCTGACGACGCGCTGGGTCCGGCTCTCCACCTGCACCTCAGGTTGGTCGTCCGTAAGCCGGTCAAAGAGGCAGGGCTGGAGCCGGTCGATGGAGGCGAGTTCGGCCATGCATCAAGTCAGGTGGCGGCCGGCTCGCCTGCTCCGGCGCACTCGATCGTGCGAATCTCAAGGAGGGGAAAGTCACGTTCGCCGGCAGCGAACATGCGCTGGCCCAGTCCGCGGTATTGGTTTTCGGTGAGTTCCTCCCACGTCGTCTTGCGCGCGAGTCGCAATTGGTCGTCGGTTGAGGTTTCCGAGCCGGCGTAGCGCGTGGGAATGAGGACGGGAGATTCGCCACCAGTGACCCAGGTGATCTGGCCGGGCATCCAAACCAGGTGTCGCAGGTCAGTCGGCACCGTGAGGGAGAGGCGGCGGATGCGTTCGAAGGGGATCCAGTAGTATTTCCCTTCCATGATGGCCTCGACGACCGGCCCAAGGCGGGAGTCGGCGTCCGCCAGCCAGGGCACCTCCTCGCCGTTGACCTTGGCAGGAGTGGCGGGGGCGGCCTCGAATGCCTCGGCGCGCAATCTAGCCTGGGCGGTGGGATCGCCGGGCTGCAGGGCCTGGATCAGCTTGGCGATCCAGGCGGACGGTTCGCCCAGCACCAGCGGGGTCGTCCGGCCGGCAAATACCTCGCGGCGGAGCGATTCGCCCATCAGGGCCGGACCGAGGAGGTTGATCCAGCTGCGGTTTTCGTCACCCAGGGATTCGACGACTTCGAGCTGGGCGCGCACGCGTTCCCATTCGCCGAGCACGCAGAGCAGCTGCAGCAGGCTGAGCCGCAGGCGGGCATCAGACGCGGCGGCGCGGATTTTGTTTTGCAGGAGGTCCTTGGCGGCGGCCAGGCGCGCTTCCCGGATCGCCTTGGTCACCTCATCGGTTGAAAGTTGGGCGCTGATTTCCATATGGACTTACAAAGCGACAGCCGGCGCAGGCACGGCAGGATGAAAAAAAGGCGACCGCGCGGAAGTCCGACGGTCGCCAAGTTGGGGAGAAGGGCGGACGGTCAGGATGAGACCTGCTTCCGGAGATCGTAACCGAACACGATCGGAGAATCCAACGAACCGTCGGGCTTCTGCGCGGAGTATTGGTACTTGATCTTGGTGAAGTTGATCGCGACCTGCTCGGTTGGCAGCGAGTCACTGTGGCCGCCCGTGCCGCCGACCTGGAAGCTCGTGACCATGAGGTCCTCAAAGAAGATCTTGAGGAAGTCCTGTTGCTTGCCGCCCGCCTTGCGGCAGCTCAGCTCGGCCTTGGTGATGTGTTTCCCGTTGGCGCAATGCAGGAACAAATGCGGCGAGGACTTGTTCGACGACATCGTGAAGTGAAAATCCTGCATCTGCACCCGGCCTGCCCCGGCGCCGCTCGATTTGGTGGACGAAGAGGTGTTGGATTCGCCCCAGGACCAGGAGAGCAGCTCAATTTCTCCTCCGTGCTTGCTGTCCTCCGATTCGCCTTTAATGCCTTCAATTTTGAGAAAGATATCCGAAGCCATGGTGATAAATGTGGTTTGTCGACGTGAGCGACTGGCAGGGAGCGCCTTCCTTGCAGTCTGGTTTTTTGCGGTCGGGTTGAACTAGGCATCCCGGGAGGCGGGCGCACCTCCCGGAATGTTGGAAAATCAGCCGGATTTGGCGGACGGGAGCTTGGAGACCAGTCGGAGGGAAACCGTCAGGCCTTCGAGTTGATAGTGGGGCCGGAGGTAGAAGCGCGAGGTGTAGTAACCCGGGTTGCCGGGCACTTCCTCGACCACCACTTCGGCTTCGGCCAGCGGTTTGAGGGCCTTGTTTTCCTCGGAGGCGGAGCTATCCACGGTGAACTGCCGGATCCAGTCATTCAGCCACTGCTGCATGTCGGCGCGCTCCTTGAAGGAACCCACTTTGTCACGCACGATGCACTTGAGGTAGTGGGCAAAGCGCGTTGTGGCGAAGAGGTAGGGCAGGCGGGCGGCCAGACTCGCGTTGGATGTCGCGTCGGGATCGTCGTATTCCTGCGGCTGCTGCAGCGATTGCGCGCCGACGAACACGCCATAGTCGGTGTTCTTCCAGTGCGAGAGGGGCATGAAGCCGCATTTGGCCAATTCCGCCTCGCGGCGGTCGGTGATGGCAATCTCGGTCGGGCACTTCATGTCCGTGCCGCCATCATCGGTCGGGAAGGAGTGTACGGGGAGGCCCTCAACCATGCCGCCACTCTCCGCACCGCGGATGCGCGCGCACCAGCCATACTGTTTGAAGGCGCGGGTGATGTTGGTGGCCATGGCGTACGCCGAGTTGGCCCAGGTGAACTTGGTGTGTTCGGCGCCGGCGGTGTCCTCCTCGAAGGCAAAGTCCTCGACGGGATTCGATTTGGCGCCATAGGGCTGCCGGGCGAGGAACCGCGGCATTGCGAGGCCGAGGTACTTGGCGTCCTCGGATTTGCGGAGCGAGTTCCAGGCGGCGTATTCCGCGGTGGTGAACAGCTTCGAAATGTCGCGCGGGTTGCTGAGTTCCTGCCAGCTGTTCAGGTTCATGACGGACGGGGAACCGCCGGCAATGAACGGGGCATGCGCAGCCGAGGCGATCTGGGCCATGCCCTTCAAGATTTCGACGTCGGGCGGCGTATGGTCGAAATGGTAATCGCCCACGAGCGCGCCGTAGGGCTGGCCGCCGGGCGAACCAAATTCCTCCTCGTACAGCTTCTTGAACAGGGGACTCTGGTCCCAGAGTGCACCCTTGAATTTTTTCAGCGTCTTCCCCAGATCCGCCTTGGAGATGTTGAGCACGCGGATCTTCAACTTTTCATCAGTCTCGGTCCGGGAGACGAGGTGGTGAAGCCCGCGCCAGGCTCCCTCGAGCGCCTGGAAATCGGCATGATGGAGGATCGCGTTGACCTCCTCGGTGAGTTTCTTGTCGATCTCGGCGATGATGTTTTCGATCGTGCGAACGGCATCGTCGGAAACCACCGCGGCGCCGGCCAGCGCCTGTTCGGCGAGCGTGCGGACGGCTGACTCGATGGCGGTCTTCGCCGCGTCCGACTTTGGTTTGAATTGTTTCTTGAGCAGGTTGTCGAATTCGGAGACCTCGATGGTCCCTCCGGACGCGGATTTCAGTTTGTCTGCTTCAGCCATGGTGAAAATGGGGTCGGTGGTTTGGGCTTGGGTTTATTCGGCCGGCTTGGGAGCGGAGGCCAGGGACTTAAGCACCTCGGGATCGTTCAGGGCTTTGGCGATCAGGGCCTCGGCGCCGTCCTTGCCATCCATGTAGGAAAGCAGATTTGAAAGCTGCGTGCGCGCCTCGAGCAGCTTGCGGAGCGGCTCGACCTTGCGGGCGATGGCCGCGGGGGAGAAGTCGTCCATGCTCTCAAAGGTGATGTCGACGTTCAGGCTGCCTTCGCCCGTCAGGGTGTTCGGTACCTGGAAGGAAACGCGGGGCTTCATGGCCTTGAGACGCTCGTCGAAATTCTCGGCGTCGATCTCGAGGAACTTGCGGTCCTGGACGGGCGCGAGCGGATCGGCCGGTTTGCCGGATAGGTCCGCCATGACTCCCATGACGAACGGAAGCTCCACTTTTTTCTGAGCCCCGTAGAGCTCGACGTCGTACTCGATCTGGACACGTGGCGCGCGGTTGCGCTGGATGAATTTTTGGGAGGATGCCATAAAATCAGGGGGTCAAGCGGGTGGACTAACTGGAGCTTCTTTCGGCCGAGGATTCCATTGCCCCAACGAGCATGTTTATCTTCTCGCGAACTTCGGGTGTCAACTCATTCATCACCTCGAGGAAGTCCATCGGCACGATGCGGATCGCGCGGCGCAGGAGAAACGGAACCGGGCTCGAAGGTTCGCTCACGCGATAGTAGGCGATGACGGCTTCCAGCGCGCGCAAGACATCCTCGCGATTGCGCACCGCGCCGCCGATGGATGGTCCGCCACCGCCCGCGGCGGCAGTCCCGCCGGCCGCGCCGGCCTCGCCTTCGGGTGCGGCGGCGGCGCCCACGTCCAGCCAGCTGACGATCTGCTTGAGTTCCTTCCGGAGCAGTTCGAAGGATGGAAACGCGGCCGGACCGGCGTTTTCCTTGAAGAGTTTCTCGATGGCCGCGAGGTCGGCCAGGATCTCGTTGGTCGCGGTGACCACGGCTGCCACCGCTTCCGGCCCGACTTCCTGTTTGGCGGCGTCCAGCAGGCTCTCAGTGGGCGCGTTGCCGGCCTCCGCCGGCCACGGGGTCTGGTTCTTGACCGCGAGATGGTGCTCCAAGCCAAATCGGCCGGTGCGCGGAGCGGAAAGCAGGGGCGTCTTGCGCAGGCCGGCGACGATTCGCAGGATATCCCCGTCCGTTTCGATGGGGACGGAAAGGCTGCCAAGGGCATTGACGCGTTCCGTGGGGTCGTTGTTGTCCGAGGCGTCGAGCAGCGGAAAAACCGCGGTCCAGTACCTTTCCGTGTAGCCGCGGATCAGCTGGATGCCGGATTGAAAGCCGGCCAATCCCTCGACCCGCAGCAGGGTCGCGGCCAGGATGCAGCCCACCCGCAGGTCCTTGGTGGTGGCCGCCACTTCGAGCGTCCGCTTCCGCAGCGCCGGCCAATCCGGCTCTTCTGCCGCGGAGAATTGGTCGGCGGGTTTGCCTTTGATCAGCGTCTCCAGTTCGGAGAGCACCGCGGTGGCCCAGGGATCGTCGCCGCAGGGGGCGTCGGCGCGCACCGGAGCCAGAAGTTCCTCGATTGGGATCATGAGAGCGGGGGTGGACGGAAATTCAACGGGAGGGTGGCCGGTCTCGCTTCAGTGTTGCGAGGGAATGACAATGAAATCGCCGACGCAAGCCTCCGATGTGTTCGGCGGAGATAAATTTGCGGCGCTGATTGCAGGGTCGTGCGGCTGAAGCAAGATTTGCGCAGTTCCGGCGCCGACCCCGCCACCCGATGACGGCGCTTACTTTTGCGGGGCGGAAGGCCAGCGATCCAGCGCCGGCAATGGCTGGTTGAAGGTGACCTGCACGGCCAGGACCAGTTCGGTGCCACGATCGTTCAACCGCAGGACGGTTTCCCATTCCTTGCCATCGGCCTGGCGGACGGCGCCCGCCTGCAGGAGGCGCAACGCACCCCACGCCGAGCCCGTGGCGATCTTGGCGTCGGCCTCGGCTTTCGGATCAGGAGTGTTGAAGAACTCGATCGGCGAGAGCGGCGCGGAGATGCTGAATTTGTCCAACTGGGTGTTTTCGGGGAGGCCGCGCGCCCGGAAGCTGCGGCCGGCGACGCGGATGGAGGGATACACGCGGGCGCTGGGCAGCCGCTGGCCACTCGGGGCCCCGAGCACACGCTCCACGGTCGGAGCCTGGTCACGGTCGCGCAGGAGGACGAGTTTCACGGTGGTCGGGCTGCCATCCGCCGCGAGCAAGGGCGCGGCGAACGCCGCCAGGCGTTGGGCTCGCTCCAGCCGGCTCTCGAGGCTGCGTCGAACGTCGCCCACCAGCGCCGGCGCGGTCGCATCCTGGCCAACCCTGGCCAGTTCGGCGGCCATGGATTTGACCTTCTCGGGCGTCAGCGACGGTCCGGTCCCGAGCGGGTAGCCGAGCGTTTCCGGAAAGGCGCGGTCGAATTCCTGCCGGTAGGAATCGACAATGGCCTGGACACCGGATTGGGCGGCGTTGTCCAGCAAAGTGGCAATGCCGCCGTTGAACTCGCCGCGCATCGAGCCGTCGTACTTGGCGACGCGATCACGGAGCTTCGCCATGGCGTCCGCATGTTGGGCCGTGATCTCGGCCAGCCGGCCGAGCAGCCGGTCCTTGGGTGCGACGGGGGCGAGGAGTTCCACGGCCTCGGCGTAGGCGTCGCAGCGCGCGGCGTAGGCCGGGGCGCCACCGCTGACAACGCGCAGGATTTGCGCGTCCAGCTCGACGATCTGGGTTTGTTCCGAGGCGGACAGCAGTTGCTCGAACTGGGCGGTGATCTGCGTTTGCAGGCTGCTCAGCCGCCGTTCGAGGTCGCGATAAAGGGTGAATTCGCTGGCTGGCCCCGAGGTGGCGCGCGAGGCGGCGTCGGCGGCGGGCTTCTGGCGGGCCAGGACCGAGCGGATGCGCTGGGATGTGCGGTTCGCTTCCTCGCGAATGCGACCCACGGTTGCCCGGTAGCTGGCGTCGAGGGTGACCTCGGTGGTCAGGCCGGTCTTCTGTTTCAGGTCTTCCACCAGCCGGTCCATGGTCAGGCGGCGCACGGTGAGTTCGTTCCAGGCGTTGCGCACGTTGGTCCCCCAATTGGCGTTCGAGCGCGGCTGGGCGATCGCGGCGAGGAAGGCCTTCTCGGCGTCCGCGAATCCCACGACGAGCAACCGGCCGGACTGGATGGCCTGCAGGGCGCCGCCTTGCGAGCTCTGCGCGGCCTGGATCGATTGGTCGAGGGCATTCCAACCCCGGTTGAGGGGCTGGTTGCTGCGCAGGGTTTTTCCGTTCGAATAGCGCGGGGGCGGCCACATTCCTCGCTCGATGTCCCGCGGGGGGTAGGTCCATTCGAAGGTTTGCATGAGGCGGTTCAGGATGGCGGTGCCATCCTTCACGCCGGTCATCGAGGGCGCGAGGAGGGGCGCAAAGAAATCCTCGGCGGGATACTCCGGATTGAAGCCCGGGAGATCACGCAGGTGAATCGATCCCTCCAATTCGATCAGCGCGGCGAGGCGCTCGGAATCGGCCGGGGTCCAGCTCGTGGCGTTGACCAGCCGGCTGGCGGTGGCCTCGATCACAGGCGTGATCACGCTGGCCTCAAACAGAGTCCGCTGGGCCTGCCGCCGGCCCGGATTGGCGCGCACGGCCAGCGACTCGACCGGCTTGAAAATCCAGGGAATCCTGAGGTCGTTGGTGACGAGCCGGCGCAATTGCTCGTGATATTCGACGACGGGCCATTCGCGGCCGTCGTCGAGGCGAATCATCTCGTTGCCGGTGAACTCCAGCTTGTTGTTCACGATCGGCCGCCAGCGGTTGCCGGACCAGTTTTCCTCGGCCACGCCGGCGCGCCAGTAGACAAGTTCGCCGCCGACGCTGGACTTGAGGGCCTTGTACCCGAAGAAGCTGATGATCACGAGCACGGCCAGGCCCGAGACCACCACGCCGGAGAGGATGCGGCGGCGGCGGCGCAGCAGCTGGGTGGTGTTGCCGGCGCGCGTGACGAGGCCGTTTTCCTTGAAGATCTTCTCGATGAAAAGGTCGCGGAGGAAGTACGAGCGTTCGCGCTCCCAGGCCTTGCTTTGCTTCAGCTGCTCGGCGGGGACGCCGAGGACCTTGCTCAATTCCTCGTCCAGCGCGGCGCCCTCGGTGAGGGCCGAGGTGAAGTAGATGCCGCGGAGGAAAAGCGGTTTGGCCGACCACGCGCCGGCGACGAAGATCGTGGAAAGGTATTTGTTCAGCCGGGGGGCCAGCGCCCCGATGGCGGCGGGCAGCGCACAGAGCGCGTCGACCTCGTCGATGCGGCGGTGGGGCGGCTCGACCGGGATCGGATCGCGCAGCATGCCGAGGCGGCGGCGCCGCATGCGGTGGACCACCTCGCCGAGGTGCTGGTCGACGGCCTCGGGGCGGAAGGGCGTGTCGAGCGGTTCGGGATTGGACCACCCGGTCATCTGGTGCTGGAGCTGCGGATCCTTGATGCCGGAGAAGAATTCCCTGAAGCCGTTGATCAGGTCGCATTTCGTGATCAGCACGTAGACGGGGAAGCGCACGTCGAGCGTGCGCTGGATCGTGTCGAGTTGTTGCGCGATCTTCCCGGCCTTGCGTTCGATTTCCGCCGGCTTGTCGCGGACGAGGCTTTCCGACGGGATGACCAGCAGGAGGCCGTTGATCGGGCAATTGGGCCGCGTTTTGCGGAGCAGCTTGAGGAACTCGGACCATTCGGTCGTCGATCCCGGGGGCGCTTCCTGGAAGAGCAGCTTGCCCGCCGTGTCGATGAGCACCGCGTGGTTCGTGAACCACCACTGCATGTTGATCGTGCCGCCGGTGCCCTGCATTTCGTTCTGCATGCCGGGCGGGAAGCCCACGTTGCAGTGGCGCACGGCCTCGGTCTTGCCCGAGCCGGGCTCGCCGCACACCACGTACCACGGGAGCGAGTACAGGTCCTTGCCCGCGGCCGCGTAGCGTTGCAGGCCCTCGTTGAAGGTGGTCCGCAGCGAGTCGAGCTTGGCGCGGTTGGCGCCTTCGCTCACGGAGGCCGGCGCGGTGTTCGAGGCCAGTTCGTGCGAAAGGTTCTTCCCGCGCCGCTTGGCCCGCCACTTCGTGAAAAACTGCCACA
This sequence comes from Lacunisphaera sp., assembly GCA_035549955.1. Classification (GTDB taxonomy): domain Bacteria; phylum Verrucomicrobiota; class Verrucomicrobiia; order Opitutales; family Opitutaceae; genus Lacunisphaera. The sequence goes on from DASZPS010000031.1 coordinate 38,705, forward strand.
CGAAGATCGCCACCGTGATGACGATGAGGAAGATCGCCACGATCAACCCGATGCGGGCATCGAACATCGTGGCGACGGCCAGCAGGCCGCCCCCGCCCGCCACGGCGACCAGGATCTGCATGCCCTTGGGCATGTTCGTGAATTGGTCGATCATGGCTTGACCGCGTTGGCGGCGGCTTGCTTGGCGTTGAGGGCGTCAAGGGCGCCGACCAGTTCGGACGACGCGATGTGAAAGCCCACGATGTTGACGGTCACCACGAGGATGAAGAGGCCGATGAGCACGATCAGGAGCGGCACGAGGCTGGCGGCCATGGGCAGCGGCAGGTTGGCCGTGTTGGTGTACTTGTACGTGTCGGGAGTGATGAAGGCCGTTTCGTCGAGGTCGACGAACGCCTTGATCCGCGGCGTGAGCTCCAGCATTTTTTTGCGCAGGAATTCCGGCTGCCCGCTGTACCACCCGGTGAAGCCCATGCCGATGCAGGTGTAGAACACGGCGAGGCGCTCATCCGCGCCCGGTTTGGTCTCCTGGATGGTCGCCTCGAGCAGGTCGAAGAACTTCTCGTCGCCGGCCAGCTCGTTGCGTTCGAAGGCGAGGCGGTGGCTGTTCCATTCCTGGGCGCACGACAGGGAACTCTCCGAGATCATCGAATCGATGAAGAAGATCAGCGGCAGCTCGACCTGCCGGTACTGTTCGGCGAGCGCGATGTCCGGGCGCGCCTTCTCGGTGCATTTTTCCAGCAGGTCGGTCACCTCGGCGCGCAGCACGGCATATTCCATCGGGGAGCCGTTGCGCGCCGTCCGGTTGTACCGGCACACGGCCTGGAACACGGGTTCGACGAGATCCAATAGTCGGGCGGACATGGGGTGGGAGCGGCCGTGACCGGCGTCAGGGCAGGGTCATGAAAAGGGTTACTTCAAAGTCGCTGGTATCGGCGCCGGGCCAGCGCACGATCGCCGTCTTCTCCGTCTGGAGCTGCGCCCAGACGCGGGTGCTTTCGGACCGGTTCACGCGGAAGAAGGTGAGGCCGGCCTGCGCGGGCAGCTGGAGCGGCGGGATGCGTTCCTCCTTGAGGATCAGGCCGCGCACCGCGCGGCCCGCCATGCTGCGGGGCATGAATTTGAACTGGTCGGCGTCCTCCACCATTTTCGTGACCTCGCGCGGGTCGAGCTTGGAGCGCACGCCGAGGTAGTACTCGAGCGGCTTCGTGAGATGCTCCTCGGTCAGCGTCGCCGCCACCATGCCCGGCTCGCGCGTGAAATCGAGCTTGGTGTAGGTCGCCATCACCGCGCCGCGGAGCAGCCCGCGCACGCCCTTGTCGACCTGGTCGAAGATGGGGAAGATTCGCTCGTGGTCGTATTCGGGCAGCGTGCTGTCCCGGTCGGGATGCAGCGATGCCAGTTCCGCGTGCAGGTCGCGGAGCTCGAGATACCAGTCGAAGGGCGCGACACCCGGGGCGGCGAGCAAGGCGCCGAGCCGCGCCGAGAAGCGGTTCAACGACCGCAGGCGCATCAATTGCTCGAACTGCGTCCCGCGGAGCGTCTCCAGGTTGAATCCGCCCCGCGTCACCTGCACGACGAGTTCCGCGCGGCTCGCCTGCACCTGCGCCACCAGGTCGCTCACGAGCCGAAAGAGGACGGGCGAGCCGGTGAGGAACACGCACGGCGGCACGTATTCCGGATCCACGCGGGGCTGGCCGAGCTGTTCGCCGGTCGCGCGGATCAACCGGAGCAGCGGGATGGTCTCGAGGTCCGAGCGGTCGTCGCCGGGCCCGACCACCCGCGCATTGAAACGCCGCAGCAGGATCGGCTTCGGGTTCTCGCCGGTGTTCTCGTCGGCGACCGTGACTTCGACGGGTTTGAAGAGCAACTTGGCGCGGGCGTCGGCGAACTCGCCGAATTCGAAGGCATTCGCGCGCTTCGACTGCCACAGCGGCACGGACAGGTGCAGGTCGAACGTGGAGCCACCCGCGGAAAAAATCGGTTTCAGGTCGAGCGCCGGCAAATCGGCGTTGTTGGGATAGTCCACGACCAGCCCGCTCGGGAGAATGACAACCAGTCGTTCGAAGCGCAGGCGGAAATTGGCGAGCTCGTCCGGCGACAACTGCATCTCCACGACGCCCGCCGGATAGGAACGGAGCAGGCGCCGGGTGGACGTGGCTTCCTCATAGACCGAGTGCTGCAGCCGCTGCAGGTGGTGAGGAAGGAGGCACAAGCCTTCGTGCCAGTGAACGTGGGAGGACATGGTCGGGTCGGAGGGCGGGGTGGGGTGGCTCAGCGGTTCGAACCCATGATCACTTCCTCCGCGTACTGCACGACGGCGGCCTGCACGTCGTGTTCGATCGCGGTCTCGGTGATCTCGGCGGAAAGATCGCTGTACTTTTTCCAGCAACGGGCTTCGGGGCTGGCGAACAATCCCCCGCCGCTTTCGTTGCGGATTGCCTCGCGGATGGCATCCGGTGAATAGCGCTGGTGGTAACGCTTGGCGAATTGCCGGCCCGACGGTCCGATCCCGGCGAGCAGGCCGGCGATCAGCTGCCGGGTGCGTTCCAGCTGCTTTTGCACCTGGCTGGCCGACGCCTCGGCATCGCCGGTCAGCGAGCGGCGCGCGAGGGTGCGCAGGTCGCCCTGGCTGGCATCGCGGCGAAAGTTGGATTTCGGCGCGGCGGTGCGCCAGAGGTTCCAGGCCAGCAGGTCGAGCGTCAGCATCAGATCGGCAAACGCGGCAAAAAGCTTTCCCATCCGCTGCGGGTCGATCTGGTCCTTGGGCCCCAGCTTGAACTTGGCCTGCACCTCGGCGAGGGCCTCGCCGTCGAGCGGCACGTTGTTCGTCTGGATCATCCCGAGCGCGGCGAGTTGCTGCATCACTTTTTCGCGCTGGACGCTGGATAGCTGGGGCACGAGTTGGAGGAACGATTTCACCACCTCGTCCGGGGTCTGCTGGGCCAGGGCCGCGGGTGCGTGCGCGCTGACCGTGGCAATTTCCCAGGTCGGAAACCGCTCCGCCAGTGCATCCAGATAAAGGCTGCGCTTGCTCGCCGGGACGGGTTGGAGGGCCCGTTGCAATTCTTCGGCGAGAAACTCCTGCCGGGAGGGAGCGGCCTCGTCGGACAAGTTGGCTTGGAGGTATTTGAGCCGGTTGCCCGTCGCCGACGCCCAGACAGCCGGTTCGGCCAATGCGGCGTTGTTCTGCGCGGCTGATTGCATTGAAGTCACAATGTCAGAACCTGTTGGCCGCGCACAAGCAATAATAGCCGGAGCGTTCCGGGAACTAACGAGATGGGCGTTTTTTGCGCCGCCCGTTTGCCGGTGCCTAGGGCTTGCGGGGCGTGAGCAAACGCAGGCCGCTTTCCTGGACCAGGACCTGGATGGTCGTGGTCTTCGGTGGCCAGACTGATTTGTCGAGCGGCAGGATCAATCGCCGCGGATCGGCGTTGCCCACCTGGTCCATGACGGCGCCCGGCAGATCAGCCATGATGACGAGATGCATTGCCCCGGTGTTCAGCCATTCGCGCCAGATCGAATCACCGATGACCAGCATCTGTGTGTTGGGCTGGTCCCGGCTGAACTGCACGGTGTGCTTGCGCGCATCCCGGCGGAAGGGATTGCCCGGCTGCCAGTATTCCGTGACCGAGTACGCCTGCCACTTCGGCAGGTCGGTGAGTTCGTTTGCGCCCACGAGGTCAACCTGCACCGACGTGCCGACCAGTGGCGAATCGAGCGTCAGGCTGATGGTGTATGCGCTCGGTTTTGGGACCGAGGCGCAGCCGCCCAGCAATAGCACGGCGAAGGTTACAAGGAGGTGCGGGCGTTTGAGGAGGTTCATGGACGTGTTGGGCGATAGGGTACGGAAGACGAAGTGGGCAGGAGGAAACAAGGGGGTTTCAACCCGACTAGCAAGACTCGGTTGCTGGACGCAGGATCGGGCGCGATGGCCTTTCTCCCGCGTCCGTCAACGCAGGGTCTGGATCACGCGGGCCACCTCGCGGTTGCTGGGCCAATCGCAGAGCAACAGACTCCGGCTGCGGAGCACGAGCGCCTCCACGTCGGCCAGCGGGGCATCGAGCGCTGCCTCCAGCTGATAAACGGGCGCATCGCCGAAATCCCGGCAGTAGGAATCCTGCCCCGCGCCGGCGAAGAACCGGCCGAGGATGGCGAGGACGTCCCACCAGAGCTCCACGGGGAGCAGGCTCGCGACGTCGGCGTTCGATGCCGCATCATGCCCGTGATGTTGGGGACCGAGGGAGCCGCCCCAGCGCGCGTCCAGCGCGGCGGTCCGCATGAATTTCTCCCCCGGCTTGCCCGACAGTCCCGCGGCATCGACGGCGCGCACCAGGCTGAGCAATTCGTCGATGGCCGCCGGCAGCGGCTTGCCCGCGCCGGTCAGGAACAGTTGCACGCCGAGGACGCCGAGGCCGTACAGGTCCACCGGTGTGCTGAGCATCGGAATGGTTTCGAAGGGCGTGCCGGGAAAAACGCCGCCTTCCGTCGGTTGCAGCGCGGCGAGAACCGGCGGCCGCAGTTCCAGCGGCGCCGTGCGGAACCGGGCTTCGCCCTGCGCCAGCGCGTCGGCGGCGTCGATGCTGCCCACCAGGTCGAGTGCCCCGGTGCCGGGCAACGGCAGGCGCACCCACACCAGGTCGCGCGGTGACGCGCGCGTCACCTCGGGCGAGGCGAGCGTGGCCTCGACCTGGATGCGGCCGCCGGTGGTGAGGATTTTCCGGATGCGGAGTTCGCCGCGGCTGCTGACCGGCCGGCCGGTTCCCTCCGGCCGGTAAATGGAGGCGCTGTTGCCCTCCGCGGATTTGAAATAACGCAACTCGCCGGGCGCGGTGAGCGGTACGGCGCTGGATGGGCCGGTCAGGATGGCGCGCGCGGTCCACAGCACGGGCAGGGCGCCGGCGGCGGCCGACAGGTCCACGCGAAACGCCCCGGGATTGAGGTTGAGCAGTGGCAGCTGGCTGGCCGCGATGGCTGCGCGGACTTCGCGCAGCATCGATTGCAACAGCAGCAGCTTCAGGTGGAAGGTTTCATGGAAACGGCCGGACCGGCCGCGCGTCGTCGAGAAAAGGTGCGCACCGGATTGCTGCAAGCGGTCCCAATCCTCGAGGCCGGCATAGGGGCCTCCGAGTTTCACCGGGGGGCGGCCGGCGCTCAATCCTTGGAACGGGCGATTCGACAACAAACCGGCATACTGGTCCCAATCGAGCGGTGCGAGGCGGCGGACGAAAATGAAGCCGCCTTCGGGATTGAAAGGGACCAGGCCCGCGCCACCGCCAGGCAGAACATCCTTGGCGGAACGGACGCCGGGCGGAACTTCACCGGTGGTTGCGAGCAGCCCGGCGCCGGGCTTGCCCTTCACGGCGAGGAATCGCCGGCGCGTTTCGCCGAAGGGTTCGAGGCCAGCCATGAGCAGGACGGTGTCGTCGATGCAAAGCTCGTAGTAATCGCCTGAGGCGGCGTCGCGCGGTACCACGGCCGGTGCGCCGGTGAGACTGAGCCAGACCGGGCGCGGGTGGGCTGTTTCCCAGCCGGTGACGACTTGCATTTCATCGCCGGCGCGGCCGCTCACCCAGCGTTTCCAGCGGGCGTCGGCCTCGGGATTCGTGCCGGCTTCGCGCTCGTCGAGGGCGGGGCAGTCCGTGGTGGTTTGCACCCAGATTTCCAGCCAGGCGTGGACGCGGTCGGCGGCGTCGGCCAGCGCGCCGGCATACGCGCGGCCGAGCAGGTTGGAGCCAAGCAGGATCAGGGAGGCGGGAATATCCGGTTTCGCACCCGGCTGCACGAGCGCGCAGAGGCGAAGCGGCGGCATCGGGTCCGCCGGCACGATCGGCACCAGGCGGCAGTTTTCGGTCGCAGCACCTGCTTCAAGCGGGGACATGGGCAGACAACTCCCGCGCGCAGGCGGGTGAAGCAAGCCGCAAATCATCGCCCGGATGTTGGTGGCGACGCGCAGGGCGTGGAAGAAAAGGCGCGCGGGCGGTTTGATTCCCGATGCCCGGACCGGGAATCCACCGGCATGCGTGCGTCGCCGCGACCGGCTAAGCTGCGCCGGATGGATTCCGAGTCTCCCCAGCACGAGTCTGCGCCCGTCAGGTGGGTGCATGGATTCACGGCCTTCATCCGCCGCGGCAATGTCGTCGACCTGGCGGTGGGCGTGATGATCGGCGCGTCTTTCGGCAAGATCGTGACATCGCTGGTGAACGACGTCATCACGCCGCCGCTCGGCATGATGATGGGGAAGGTGAAGTTCTCCGAATTGAAGTGGCACCTCGGGGGCCCGGCCGATGCGCCGGTCACGATCAATTACGGCAACTTCCTGCAGGCGTTCATCGATTTCATCCTGGTGGCGATGGTCCTTTTCCTCGTGATCAGTTTGGTGAACCGCGTGCACCGCAAGCCACCCCCGAAGCCGGCGGAGCTGTCGACTGACCAGAAACTCCTCACCGAGATTCGGGACGAGCTTAGAAAGCGGAATGCCGCTGCGGCCTGACAAGATCTTCGAACAATGGTTGCCCGGGAGAGCGGCAATTTGCCATCCGTGCCATCCGGGTAATCCGCGGTTGATCTGCCCTAATGAAAGTCGTGCGAGGCTTGCGCGGGCACCGCGTCGAGGTTCAACCGTTCCACCAGCTCGGCCTGCACATGGATGACGCCGGCCTGGTTCTGCAGCTTGCCGGTGATGCGCAGGCTGGGCTCCTCATTGATCACCATGCGGTGGCGTTCGTAGAGGTCGGCATAAACGATGGCATTGGCCACGCCGGTCTCGTCTTCGAGCGACACAAACACCACGCCCTTTGCGGTGCCCGGGCGCTGCCGGCAGATCACGCTGCCGCCGATCACGACGCGATCGCCGTGGCGGCCCAGCGGCAGGTCCGCCGCCCGCCAGACGTCCGGCAGCTGGTCGCGCACCAGCCGCATCGGGTGCACGCCCGCGGTCAGGCCAAGGCTGGCGAAATCCTCCTGCACCCGCTCCGTCAGGGTCATGGGTGGCAGGGGCGACGCGTCTTCGGCGACCAGGTCCGCGCCATGGAACAGGCCTTCGTCCGCCGACCATGCGGCCTCGACCTGCCAGAGCGCGGCGCGGCGGTGCGCGGCAAAGCAGTTCAGCGCGCCGGTCGCGGCGAGCGCGCGGCGCTCGGCCGCCGTGAAATCGGTGCGTCGCAGGAAATCGGGCAGCGAAGCGAACGGCCGCGCCTGCCGCTCCGCCAGCATCTGTCGCGTGCGGGCCTCGGACAGTCCCTTGATGTAGCTCAGGCCGATGCGCATCACCCCCTCAGCCGCGACACTGCAGGGCCAGTCCGAATGGGCCACGCAGACCGGCAGCGTTTTCAAGCCATGGCGCCGGCCGTCCTGCACCAGGGTCGCCGGCGAATAAAATCCCATCGGCTGGTTGTTGAGCAGGCCGGCGTAAAACGCGGCGGGCCGGTGCACCTTCAGCCAGGTGCTGACGTAGGCCAGCAGGCCGAACGAGAACGCGTGGCTTTCGGGAAAGCCATACTGCGCGAACGATTTCGTGGCATCGACCACCTTGTCGGCCACGCCGTCGGACCAGCCGCGCCGCTTCATCGCATCACGCAGCCTGGCCGTGACGCGCTGGATGCGGCCGTCGTCGCGCCGGAAACCGAGCGCGCGGCGGAGTTCCTCGGCCTCGGTGCCGGTGAAACCGGCCAGTTCCATCGCGACGGACAACATCTGCTCCTGGAAAAGCACGACGCCATACGTGCGCGCGAGGATGGGCCACAGCCGGTCGTGCACCTCCGGGTCGAGGCAGACGATCGGCTCCCGGCCCGCCCGGCGCTGGAGGAGGGGACTGGTGAGCTGGCCGACAATCGGCCCGGGCCGGACGATCGCGACCTCGATGACGACGTCGTAGAACACGCGCGGCTTGATCCGCGGCAGCGTCGCCATCTGCGCGCGCGATTCGATCTGGAAGACGCCGATGGTGTCCGCGCGGCACATCATGTCGTAAGTGGCGGGATCATCGGTCGGGACCTGGTAGAGTTCCCACGGCTGGCCGCGCTGCGCGCAGATGGCCTGGCAATCCTGCAGCACGGCCATCATGCCGAGCCCGAGGAAATCGATTTTGACGAGGCCGAGGTCCTCGCAGTCGTCCTTGTCCCATTGCACGACGGTGCGGCCGGGCATCGTGGCGTTTTCGATGGGCACGACTTCGTCCAGGCGGCCGGGACAAAGGATCATGCCGCCGGAGTGCTGGCCGAGATGGCGCGGGATGGACTGCTTTTGGAGCGCCCGGCAGACCGTCAGCATCGCGGTCAGGCGGGGATGTACCGCGGGCAGGCCGGAAGCCTCCAACTGCTCCGTCAGGCCGAGGGTGTGGGGAAAATCGCCGTTGGCATAGAGCGCGGAGAACCGGTCCAGCACGTCCTCGGCGAGTCCGAGCACTTTGCCGACCTCGCGGGCCGCGCTGCGGCCGCGGTAGGTGATGACATTGGCCACCATGGCGGCGCCGCGCAGGCCGTAGCGCCGGTAAATTTCCTGGATGGCGTCCTCGCGCCGGTCGCCGCTCGGCAGATCGAGGTCGATGTCCGGCCACGAGGGATGGCCGTCGGCGCCCACGCGGCCTTCGCTCAGGAAGCGCTCGAACAGGAGCTTCTCCTTGATCGGATCCACGGCGGTGATCTCCAGCACGTAGCAGACGATGCTGTTGGCCGCGGAACCGCGCCCCTGCACGAGGGTGCGTTTCTCCTCGCGGCACCACCGGCAGATGTCCCAGACGATGAGAAAATATCCCGCGAAGCCGAGGCGGTTGATGAGTTCGAGTTCCTTGTCGATCTGCCGGGCGGCCGCGGCTGAAAGCGGGCCGTAACGTTTCCGCGCGCCGGCGAGGACCCGTTCGCGCAGGAAGGTTTCCATCGTCTCGCCGGCGGGCACCGGGAAATCGGGGAAACGATAACCGAGGTTGCGCAGGGTGAATTCCAAGCTGTCGGCGAGCCGGACCGTGTTGGCCACCGCGGCCGGATGATCGTGAAACAGGTCCCGCATGTGCGCCGCGCCGTGCAGGTGCCGCTGGGCGTTCACCGCCAACAGCCGGCCGGCGGCGTCGAGCGTGGTGTGGTTCCGCAGGCAGGCGAACACATCGGCGATGACGCGTTGCGCCTGCTCGGCGAACAAGGCTCCGCCAGTGGCGAGCAGGGGCAGTTTCTCGCGCGCGGCCAGGCCGGCCAGCATGCGGACGACGGTCTCCTCGCCCCGGACGCGGTGGCGCTGGACCTCCACATACAGGCGATCCGCGGGAAAAATTCGTTTCAGCGGCTGCAGCGCGGCCTCGACGGCGGCCGCACCGCCGCGGTCCCACGCCCGGCGCAAGGGACCGTCTTCATCGCCGGTGAGGGCGACCAAACCGTCAGCATAACGCTCGATCTCCGCCCAGGTGGCGAAACACCGGCGCTTGCGGTCACGGGGATCCTCTCCCGGGGCGAGCCCGTGCGGGGCGAGGTCCGCCGGGCGCGGCGTCAGCTTTGCCGTGCTGATAAGCCGGCAGAGGTTCTGGTACCCGGCGCGGTTGCGCACGAGCAAGGGCAGCACGCTGCCATCAGCGAGCGTGACCTCGGCGCCGACGAGCGGGCGAAGGCCGCACTCGTTGGCCGCAGCATATAAGCGCGGCGCCCCATAAATGCCGTCGCGGTCGAGCACGGCCAGGGCGGGCAGGTTGAGTTCGGCGGCGACTGCGGCCAGCTGCTCGGGCACCGCAGCGCCGCGGAGAAAGCTGAAGGCGCTGGCGGCGTGGAGTTCGACGTAGCTCATGGCGCAGCTTCTCCGGTAGCGGCGTGGTCTGGCTGCGCCCATTCGCGAGAGCAGGCACGCAGCAGGACTGCGCCCCTCCGGGAAACACCTTCAGTCATACTCCCCCTCCACGAACCAGCCTTGGCGGGGGAGGTGGGCGAGACGGTAGAGGCCGCCGCCGGCGAGTTCGACGTCCCACTCTTCCTGGTGCCAGCATCGGCCTGCCTCCCACCAGTGGCCTGAGCCGAGCCACGGCCCGATGGCGGTCGTCACGTTTCCCTCCACTCCCGCGGCGCTCACATAAGCGGGACGCGCCTCGGCCAGCGCGACGCGGGCGGGCGTGGGTGGTCGATGGCGCCGGAGCGGCAGGCCGCACGGCGGAAGGGAGAAACCGGCGGACAGCGGCTGCAGCGTGGGCGGGGGCGCGACGAGCGAGAAGACATCCGGTTGGTGCGTGTCCGCCGGCACCGGCCGGCCGGCGCGGCCCGCACCGACCAAGGCAGTGACGCGGGCGAGTGTGTCCGCGAAACCGTGCGGGTCGCGCAAGCCGCCATCAAACAGGCCCTGCTGCCGGACCGTGATGCGGCCGGCTTCGAGCCGGAGCCGGACCCCGGTAATTCCCGCCGTGGTGCGCACGGTCTCGAGGTGTGCCTGCAGGGCGCGGAACAGGATATCCGCCGAGGTGACCGGTTCGGGCAGCCGGAGGGATTGCCGGTATTGCGCGTCGTCCGCGAGATCGAGCGCGAGATCGATTGCGAGCGCGGCCTGGTGGGCGTTCGCCAGTTCGAGGGCCAGCCGGTCGACAGAACGCCGCAGGATGAACAGGAGCGGCTCGAGGGTTTCCAGTTCGTGTTCGCAGTCGAACCGCGCGGTGAACTCCTGGGCGGGGCAAGTGACATCGAGCGGGCGCGTGGTTTCGCCGGCGGCGCGTTCCCAGAGGGCCAGGCCCTCGCGGCCGAGGCGCTGGGCGACGTCGGCCTTGGCCAGGGCCGTGAGCTGGCCGAGGGTGTGGATGCCCCAGCTCGCGAGCACCGGGGCGAGTTCGGGCGAAGGCTCCGCAGCGGCCACGGGCAGGGGGGCGAGAAAAGCGCGGTCGCCGGGCAGGACCTGGCCGGGCGGCGCATGGCGGGCGGCATACAACGCCAGCAGGGGTGTGGTGGCGAGCCCCGCCGAAGCCGGGAGACCGAGACCGGCGAGCTGGGCGAGGGTATGCTGCAGGGCGGGCAGGTGACGCGCGGCGGCCAGTTGTTCGAGCCCCAGCGTGCAGATGCCGGGCGCGGTCGATTCCACGTAAGCGGTGATGCCAAAGGCGGCGGCCAGCAACGTGTCCCGCGCGTCGGATTCCAAATCCGGCTGGCGCGGCCGGAGAATGATCCCCGGGCAGCGGGCCTGGGCGCGGGGCGCGGAGTAACCAGGCGACACGCCCTCGGCAATGGCGAGTTCGTTGCATTCCTCGATCACCTGGCCGCGCCGGCCGGGCACCAGCAGGGCCAGCGGCTTTCCGGCGAGGGCAGGCTCGACGCGCAGGATCGCCTGCAGCGCAAACGCCGGGACGCAGAGCACCGCAAACATGGCTTCAACCCGTGGCGGCCAGGTCGCCGTGGCGCTGGCGCAGCAGGGCGGGGCAGAGGCGGACGGCGAGGGTGGGACGGGCCTGCTCCAACGCGTCGGACGCATGGGAGGAATTCAGTTCGAACCGCAGGTGCGCGCTCGGCACGAGGGGAAACGGCGTCAGCACGACGGTCGCGAGCGTGGTTGGCTCGAGCGCGCGTTGCAGCCGGTACCAGGAAGTCGACGGTATGCGGCGGAGCTGCGCGCGCGGCGCATGCCGGAGGTCGAGCGCGAGCAGGGCGAAGTTGGCGTCGCGCGCCAGCAGGTCGGCGGCGGCCATCGCTTCGGCGGCGTCGCGCGCGCGAATCCACACGAGGTGCTCGAGGTGGGCGGGGGGCCACGAGTCGGGCGCGAAGGCGTCGCCCGCGTCCACCAGCGCCAGGCGCCAGGCCTCCGCGCGCGTCACCGCCAGGAGTTGCCCGAGGAAAAGCTGGCTGCCGCAGCTCGGGGCGGCGCAGACCATTTCGGTCAACGCCGGTCGCGGCAGGCCGCCGGTGAGCTCATCGATGCCCGGCAGGCCGGTGACCAGCGGCGCGGCGCGACCGTGGGCCGCGGTGGGAAAGCGCGTCGCGAGCAGCTGCCGCAGCGCAGAGAGGGAGGAGGTTGGCCCGGAGAGCATGGCGGTTCTTTCATCGGTGGGGTTTGGACCGATGGATTTTCGCAGGGGTGCAGCGGGCTTGCGCGCTGATTACACCCCCCGCCCTGGCGGGCACCCCTCTTGATAGAGGGGATCCAAGCCCCCGCGATCGAAGCTCCCCTCTATGAAGAGGGGTGGCGCGCAGCGCCGGGGTGTGTGGTGGGGACAGGTGCGTCATTTATTTTTTCACCCGCCGGATGACGCCGACGACGACGCCCTGCGATTCGATGCGGTCGGGGACGATGTCCTTGTAGCGTTTGTTTTCGGCGCGCAGTACCGGCCGGCCGTTGGCCCGGACGAGCCGCTTCAAGGTGGTGCTGGTTTCGTCGACCAGCGCCGCGACGATGTCGCCCGTTTTGGCGTCGCGCCGTTCGAGGACCACCAGGTCGCCGTCGAGGATATGGGCGTCGATCATGGAGTCGCCTTGCACCCGCAGGGCCCAGTACTGGTGGGGTTTCGGCCGGCGCAGGCCGAAGATGCTGGGATCGACGTGGATCACTTCCTCGGCGGTCTGTTCCTGCATGGCGGGCAGGCCGGCGGGAATGGAGCCATAGACCGGCAGGGCAAACAGCTGGCCCTGCACCTCCTGCGCCTTCAGCCCCCATTTGCGATCGGCGAGTTTGGAGAGCTGCTGCTTGGCGGACAGGGCCTGCAGGTGGCCCATGACGGTGGTCTGGCTGGCAAAGCCGAAGTGGCGTTGGATTTCGCGCGTCGAGGGCGGCAGGTGGTGCTTCAGCTGGAACTGGCGGATGAATTCGAGGATTTCCTCCTGACGTTCGGTGAGCATACCGTTCAAGTGAACGGGTTGGCGGGTGGAAAGCAAGCCTGAGAATGGTCTCGAATCGTTCTCGTTCTCCTAATCGTTCTCGTTCTCGGATTTGAAAACGAGAGAACGATTGGGATTAAGAGAACGAGAACGATTGATCAGGCGTTCCGGAACGCCTTGTGGGCTGCGATTTTCTTCAAATCCGCGACCAGGGCGGCCAGGTTCTTTTCCCGGTCCCCGGGCGGACCGCGCAGGATGGAGGACGGGTGAACGGTGGCGAAAAAGACCCTGGCCCAAGGCACCTCGAAAGGCCGGCCGCGATCGCGCGTCACGCGAAAAGCGGGTCCCATCAGCGCCTGCGCGGCGGTGGCGCCGAGCGCGACGACCACTGCGGGATGCAACAGCTGCAGCTCGGTTTCGAGCCACGGACGGCAGGCGGCGATTTCGCGGGCACTGGGCTTCTGGTGCAGGCGGCGCTTGCCGGCGGGCTTCCACTTGAAGTGCTTCACGGCATTGGTGACGTACACCTCCGCGCGTTCGATTCCAGCTGCCACGAGGGCATCGTCGAGCAGATGGCCGGCGGGACCGACGAAGGGGCGCCCCGCCTTGTCCTCCTGGTCGCCGGGTTGCTCGCCAATCAGCACGACCCGGGCGGGGGACGGGCCTTCGCCAAAGACGGTTTGGGTCCCGAGCTTGTAGAGCGGACAGGCCTGGCATTTTCGGGCCCGCCGGCGCACCTCCGCCAGCGAAAGATCGCCGGGATTTTCCGGCAGGTAACGGGCGGCGGTGGAGGAAGGTGCGGCGGCCACGTGGCATGGAACCCCGCGCCAAGGCAGGGGTTCCTCGGAATGTCGCCGGGCGCAAGAGGCGGAGGGTCAGCCGGGCCGGGGGAACGGATTGCCCGGCTGGGCCGCCCGCGCTTCCAGCGCGATGGCCAGCAGGTCCTGGTCGAGGATCTCGTGTTCAGCCTGCAGCCAGCACGCGAGCTTCAACTCGGTGGACGAGGCGCCCGCCTTGACCAGTTCGTCGGCCCGGCGCGCCACCTGCACCTGCAACGCGGTGAGGCGGCTCAGGAGTTCGGTGGCGTCATCGGGAAGCAGGGATGTCATGGCCCATGTCCGGGTTAACCTGGCTCGGCCGGCACCAAGCCGGCGAAGAATCCCAATACCGGATCCGCCGCGTAGAAGCACAGGCACCCGTTGTCCTTCCGGTTGCCCACCTGCCCTTGGGGAAACTGCCGGCGGAGCGCGTTCACGAAATGGCGCTGGATGGTGCCAAGCGCGGCTTCGTCGGCGGGGGCGAACTGGGCGAGCCAGGTCTCCGGATCCAGGCGGTTTCGTGACTGCGGGGTGCGGGATTGAGCTTGGGCGCGGGGAAGTCTTGTCCGGGAAGGCATGAGGGGGGCTGCGATCATCTCATAAGCAATGGCTTCGCGCCAGTGGGTGAATACCGTCCGGAGTTCACGCAGGGCGTCGGGCCGGACCTGACGGCTCGACTGGCGTGGGGCCTTCTTCCCCCACCGCGGGCAGGGCAAACCCAGTTGAGTCCCCGGTCAGGATAAACCTGACAAGGATAGTCCTCGCTTCCTGACCGGGAGTGCATACCTGTGCGGAATGTCCGCTGCGCGAACGCCGGATTCCTCCCCGGCGTTCCGCTCCCCGGACGTTTCGGCATCCCATTCGCCGGATGAGATGGAGGAAAAAGCCGGTCCCGCCGACGAAACCACCGGTTACCTGCCGTTTCATGCCATGCCGGTAGTCGGCCTCGGCGGCTCGGCCGGCAGCCTGGCGCCCCTCCGGGCGTTTTTCGCCAACGTCCGCCCGGATTCGGGCCTGGTCTATGTCGTCATCGTGCATCTTTCCCCCGAGCACGAGAGCATGCTCGCCGAGATCCTCCAGAATTCGGCGCCGATCCCGGTGACGCAGGTGCGCACTTCGGTGAAGATCGAGCCCAACCATGTTTACGTGATCCCGCCCGGCCATCATATGCTGATGGCGGACGGGCACCTGGAACTGGCGCCGCTGGACCACGAACGCGGCCGGCGGGTGGCGGTGGATTATTTTTTCCGGACGCTCGCCGACACGCACGGGCCCACCTCGGTCGCGGTGGTGTTATCGGGCGCCGACGCCGACGGCGCCATCGGCATCAAGCGCATCAAGGAGCGCGGCGGCCTGACCATTGCCCAGGAACCGGACGAGAGCGAGCACCGCGGCATGCCACAGGCGGCCATCGCGACCGGCCTGGTGGACTGGGTGATGCGGGCGGCGGAAATGCCCGCGCGCATCGACGAATACCGCCGCAACGGCCAGCGGGTGCAAATGCCGCTGGCCGCCGACCTGCCGCTGGCGCCTCCCCCGGAGGCCGCGCCCAGCGAGAGCGGGCTGCGCGACGTCCTCTCGGTGTTGCGCGCCCGCACCGGACGCGACTTCAGCAACTACAAGCGCGGTACCATTATCCGCCGCCTGTCGCGGCGGCTGCAGGTGCACGGGCTGGAACAGCTCCAGGAATACCACGCTTTCCTGCGCACGCACCCCGGCGAGACCCACGCGCTGCTGCAGGACCTCCTGATCAGCGTCACCAATTTCTTCCGCGACCGCGAGGCCTTCGAAACCCTGGAACGGGCGATCCCGCAGTTCTTCAAGGACAAGGGTCCGAAAGACGTGATCCGGATCTGGGTGCCGGGCTGCGCCACGGGCGAGGAGGCCTATTCGATCGCGATCCTGCTGCACGAGCACGCCGCCAGGCTCGAGGCTCCGCCCGGCCTCCAGATCTTCGCGACCGACCTCGACGAAGTCGCCATCGCCAGCGCCCGGACCGCGCTGTACCCGGACACCATCATGGCCGACGTCTCGGAAGACCGGCTGCGGCGCTTTTTCACGCGCCAGACGGGCGGCTACCGCGTGGCGATGTCGGTGCGGGAAACGGTGCTCTTCGCCGCCCACGACGTGCTGAAGGACCCGCCGTTTTCGCGCCTCGACCTGATCAGCTGCCGGAACCTCCTGATCTACCTGAGCCGCGAGGCGCAGAGCCGGACGTTCGAGCGCTTTCACTTTGCGCTGCGGGGGGACGGCCGGTTGTTCCTGGGCACGTCGGAATCCGCCGACGAACGCAGCGACCTGTTCGCGCCCGAGCACAAGAAATACCGGCTGTACTCCCGGCTGCCGGCGCCACGCTCGGGCCTGCCGGTGCCGCTGAATTCCGCGGTGCCGCACGTCGTCCGTCTCCATCCCCTCGTGCTGCCGCCGGACATCGTCCCGCCCGAGCCGGCCGCGGCGACGGCGGCCGGCCGGCCGGCCGCCATGAGCGAACTGCATTTCAAGCTGGTCGAGCACTTCGCCCCGCCCTCCGTGGTGGTGAACGCCGACAACCAGATCGCGCATCTTTCGCCGCGGGTGGGGCGTTTCCTGAAATTCGTCGGCGGCGAGCCGACCGCCGACCTCCTGTCCGTCGTCCACCCGATGCTGCGCCTGGAACTCCGCGCCGCGCTGTTCAGCGCCCGGGAAAACCAGGTCACGGTCGAGGTGTCCGGCATCCCGGTGGATTTTGAAACGGGTGCCCGCCAGGTGGACGTGAGCGTTCATCCCGCACCCACGCTGTCTCCCGGGTTCCTGCTCGTGACCTTTGCCGAGCGTGACGCGGCCGATGCCGCCGCGGCCCTCGAACTGGCAACCGAGACCGAGGGCATCGTGCGCAGCCTCGAGCGGGAGCTGGAGTACACCAAGAGCCTGTTGCGCAACTCCCAGGAGCAGCACGGCGCGTCGAGCGAGGAGATGAAGGCGTCCAACGAGGAGTTGCAGGCGATGAACGAGGAGCTCCGCTCGGCCACCGAGGAACTCGAGACGAGTCGCGAGGAGCTGCAATCGGTCAACGAGGAGCTGGTCACCGTCAACCAGGACCTCAAGAGCAAGGTCGACGAGCTCGCCCGCTCCAACGGCGACCTGCAAAACCTGATGGCAGCGACGAACATCGCGACAATCTTCCTCGACCGGGAGCTGCGGGTGAAGCGCTACACGCCGAGTGCCGTGACCTTGTTCAGCCTGATTTCCACCGACGTGGGCCGGCCGTTGTTCGACCTCCGCCACCGGCTGGAATTCGACACTGTCATTTCCGATGCCGAGGCCGTGCTCCAGTCCAGCCGTTCGATCGAGCGGGAGATGCGCGGCGCCAACGGCCGGTGGTACCTGGCCAGCGTGATTCCCTACCTGGGCACCGACCAGCACGTGGTCGGCGTCGTGCTGACGTTCGTTGACATCTCCCGGCGCAAGCAGGCGGAGGACGACCTGCTGCTGTCCAAGCAGGAACTGGAAGGCC
This sequence comes from Lacunisphaera sp., assembly GCA_035549955.1. GTDB lineage: Bacteria > Verrucomicrobiota > Verrucomicrobiia > Opitutales > Opitutaceae > Lacunisphaera. The sequence goes on from DASZPS010000031.1 coordinate 55,774, forward strand.
GGGTCCTGGCCCGGACGTCCGAGCTGCACGGGAGCAACGAGCAGCTCCAAAAGGAGATGGAGCGGCGCCGGAAGATGGAGGCGGAACGCGAAACCATGATGCAGGCCCTCGTCACCGCCCAGGAGGCCGAGCGGGAACGCATTTCGCGCGAACTCCACGACGAGATCGGGCAGCACGTCACCGCGTTGCTGCTCGGGCTGAAGGAAATCCAGGCGCCGGTCCAGGGCCACGCCCCCGCGGCGGCCAGGCTGCAGGCGATGCAGGAAATCACGGAGCGCATCGGGCAGCAGATCCACGACGTGGCCGTGGAGTTGCGCCCGACGTCGCTGCGCGACCTGGGGCTCGTCCGCTGCCTGGCCAATTTCATCGAGGAACGCATGGTGCGCGCGAACATCGCCGCGGATTTCGACTATGAGGAGCTCGGCACCGGCCGGCTGCCCGAACCGGTGGAGACGGCCTTGTTCCGGATCCTGTGTGAAGCGCTGCACAACGTGTTCCGCCATGCGCAGGCCACGCGGGTCGCGGTCATCCTCCGGCGCCGGCCGGGCCGGGTGGTCGCCATCGTGGAGGACAACGGCACCGGCTTCGACCTCGCGATGGAGGAAAAGGCCCCGCGACGCGCGCATCTCGGGATCGTCGGCATGCGGGAGCGGGTCGCGTTGCTCGGGGGCGAACTGGCCCTGGAATCGCGACCGGGCGAGGGGACGACCGTGATTGTGCGGCTGCCCTTGCCGGAGGGGAACGGCCATGGGTAAGCTGCGCATCCTCGTCGCCGACGACCACGCGATCCTGCGCCAGGGAATGCGGCGGCTGATCGAGGCTGAACCGGACCTGCAGGTGGTGGCCGAGGCGCAGGACGGGAGCGAAGTTCCGGCCCTCGTGGCGGCGCACCAGCCGGACATCGTCGTGCTGGACCTGTCGATGCCCCAGGTCGGCGGCGTTGAGACCCTCCGGCAGTTGCGGGCGGCGCAGGCCACCTGCAAGGTGCTGGTCCTGACCGTGCATGAGGATCGCAGCTATCTCCGCGAGGTGCTGGAGGCGGGGGCCCTGGGCTACATGCTCAAGCGCGCGGCGGCCGCGGAGTTGATCGATGCGATCCGCTCGATTGCCCGCGGCCAGGCCTTTGTCGACGCGCGCATCACCACCGAGCTCGTCAACCTCCTGACCGTGCCGCCGCCCCGCCACTCGGCCGACGCGCCGGAACTCACTGTCCGGGAACTCGACACCCTGCGCTATATCGCGGAGGGCTATTCGAACAAGGAGATCGGCGCCGTGATGGAGTTGAGCGTCAAAACCGTCGAGACCTACAAGGCCCGCGCCATGCGCAAACTCGGCCTGCTCAGCCGCGTCGACATCGTGCGCATCGCCCGCGAGCGGCGCTGGCCGGCGGTGACCCTGCGCCGGCCGTCAGGAAAAACCTGACAGGATTGCGCAGCCTCCCGCTGGTCCCCGGCGCGCGGCGCTGGCATGCTCGGCCCATGCCCACGGAATTCCTGCCGGCGCGGCGGCGCATCCTGATTGTGGAGGACCACCTCCCGACGCTTGAGGTGCTCGCCAAGCTGTTGCGTCGCGACGGGCACGAGGTGGTCACCGCGTCCACCTTCGCAGCAGCCCTCGCCGCGAGCCAGGGCCGGGAACTCGATCTCCTGATCTCGGACGTGGGGTTGCCCGACGGATCCGGCGGTGAGCTGATGGTCGCCCTGCGGCAAACGCACGGGATCGCCGGCATCGCGGTCAGCGGATACGGCATGGAATCGGATCTGGATCAGTCGCGCGCCGCCGGCTTCGCGGCGCATGTGACCAAGCCGGTCGATTTGCCCACGGTCCGCCGGTTGATTGACAAGGTCACTGGCCGGAAAGAAACCGAAGGCAGACCGGGTGACGCCGGGCCTGCCGCCATGGAAGTGGTAGTCCCCGGCGGGCCGCACTAAGCCAATCCATTCAGTAGGTGGGCGTCGGTTTCCACCCCGACGCCAGGTTCGCCCGCCTCGTGAGTCCTTGTCGGCGATAGGTCCGGTTGTTCGCTTCCTGATGTGGCGTGCTCGCCACCAAGGATCAGTCGCGCAGCCTACGCTGCGGCTGAGCTGCGAACCCGGGACCAGTCGCGCAGCCTGCGCTGCGGCTGGGAAATCGCCCACCACCAAAGGTGGAACGCGCTGACCCCTGCGCGTTGCGGTGAAGCCGCTCCGAGCCAGCGCATGGGGGTCAAGTCGCTCCACCTTCCATTGCATGGTTTTTGGCTAAGGACTCATGCAGTTGAGGTGGTGCGACCTGCTCCCCGGGGCACTTCTTTCGCAGCGGACGTTATCAACGCGTTAGGGTGTAGCGCGCTCCCCCTGAGCGAAGCGCGGGCGGTGCAGAGTGTTGCAAGATTTATGTTCAATCGCGCCCGCCGCTGGTCTTAACTCAGGCCAAGGTATGAGAATCTATTTCATGGGAGTTTGCGGGACGGCGATGGGGAATGCGGCACTTCTGGCCCGCGCGGCCGGGCACGAGGTGCTGGGCGCCGACGCCGGAATCTATCCGCCTATGAGCACGGTGTTGGCGGAGGCCGGCATCACGTTGCACGAGGGCTATGACCCCGCCCGGCTGGCGAAGCTGGCGCCCGATCTCGTGGTGATTGGCAACGCCATGTCGCGCGGCAATCCCGAGGTCGAATGGCTGCTCGACACGCGCGCCGTCGCCTTTACTTCGCTGCCGGCGCTGCTCGCGGACTTCGTGCTCAAGGGGCGGCGGAACATCGTCGTCGCCGGCACGCACGGCAAGACGACCACGACCGCGCTCACGGCCTTCCTGCTCCGCGAGCATGGCCGGGACCCGGGCTGGCTGATCGGCGGCGTGCCGCAGGATCCGCCGACGGGCAACCACCTTGGCGCCCCGACCGCGCCGTTTGTCATCGAGGGCGACGAGTACGACAGCGCGTTCTTCGACAAACGCAGCAAGTTCATCCACTACGCGCCCCATGTCGCGGTGATGAACAACCTCGAGTTCGACCATGCGGACATCTTTCGCGACCTCGCCGACGTGCAGCGGACATTCCTGCACCTCGCGCGCATCGTGCCGCGCAACGGCTGGATCGTGCTCAACGGCGATGACGAGAACCTCCGCGCCCTCGGCGCGTTTCCGTGGACGCGCACCGTCCGGGTCGGATTGGGCGAGGAGAACGACGTGCGAATCTTGGATTTCTCCGAATCGCCGGCCGGTGCCGCCTTCAAGCTGGCCTGGCGCGGCGAGGAATCGATCGCGGTGAATTGGAACCAGCCCGGCCTGTTCAACGCCCGCAACGCCGCGATGGCGGCGACCGCGACGGCGCTCGCGCTGTTCCCGGATGATCCCACCCAGCTCAAGCTCGGTGCCCTGGCGCGCTTTCGCGGCGTGAAGCGCCGGCAGGAACTGCTGGTGGACACGCCGCGCCTGAAGGTCGTCGAGGACTTCGGTCACCATCCGACGGCCCTGGCCGAGACGATCCATTCCCTGCGCGCCCGCCATCCGGGCGCCGTGCTCAACGCGGTGTTCGAGCCGCGCAGCAACACGGCGCGCACGAAGGTGCTGCAGGCCGCCTTCACCCGGGCCCTCGGGCTGGCCGACGAAGTTTACATCGGAGCGGTGAACCGCGGGGAAAAGCTGAAGGAGGGGGAGCGCTTCGATGTCGAGGCCGTGTTGCAACACCTCGACGTGCAGGGCGTCCATGGCTACACGGCGTCGACCAATGCCGAGCTGCTGGAGAAACTGTTGGCGAATACGCGCGCGGCGGCCCAGCCGCAGCTGGTCGTGTTCTTCACGAACGGTTCGTTCGATGGAATAATCCCGAAGTTTGCCCGGCAGTCCGGCGGGCAAATGATCGAAGAGCACGGCGGGTGACTTGGTCTGCGACGGCATCGGTCACGGCGCCGGAATCCGGCGTTTGATTCTGGATTTCCTTACATTTTGCCCCCGGTCGCCAAGGCAGTCGGTCGGAGGACTTTTCTCTAAGCCGCAGTATGTCAATTATAAGTAACAAACCATGGGCACTGGCACCTCTGATGCTATCATCATGTGTTTTATCAAGATACGCACGCACACCCTCATCCACAATCCGCTATGAATAGGTTCACCAAGGTTTGTTCTTTCCTGCTCTTGTTGGGCAGTTCTTTGAATTGGGCCATCGCCACTCCCACCGGTCCGCTGTATCCGCCTCCTGGCGGTGTTACTCTTGGAAGCTCGGGTTCGTCGGGTGCCCCTGGCGGGAGAACTTTCACCTACTCCGCGTTGAATCCCAGTTCGTACGATGATCTTTACTGGGGCTTGGCCGCGCCAGTGAGTGCGGGCCTGAATGGCAGCTTAAACACGCTGACATTCGCTTCTGCCACCGCCACGACGGCGACCTTTACGGGTACGACGCTCTGGCAGGATGCGGATCCGTTTGGAGGTTTGGGCGGCACGGGCGGCATGATGAGCGTCAACCTCCAGTTCATCCTCACGCTGACCGGAGCTTCCTTTGTTTCAGCAGGCAGCGTGGGGCTGAGCCCGACCCTGGGCGTAGTGGCGGATGTCAACGGTACATCGTTCACCGCCAACCTGCAATTCCTGGCCAACTACGGTTCCGGCTGGATGGCATTGAACAATGTCGAGCAATTGGGCAGCGGCCGCACCGTCTCGAACTTCTCGGGTGGTTTCTACTACACCGACTCGGTGGGTGTTCCGGATTCGGGCGCCACCGTCGGCCTGCTCGGGCTGGCGGGTCTGGCCCTGGTCGGCATGCGCCGCCGCGCCCAGCGCGCCTGATTGGTACCGGCTTCAAGGCACAATCCCGGATCGTTTTGCGCGGTCCGGGATTTTTTGTCGGCGAGCGGCGCCGACATTTTGGCGCAGGGCTGGCGGCTTACGCGGCGGCCTCGGGCGCCTGATCCGCGGGTCTGGCCGGGAAGGGCGGGTTCGATTGGGTCGCGACACGATCAGGGTGGGCTGGCCCAGCAACTCCTGGTTCCGCAGGCCAGCTTGCCATCTTCTTCATTTACGAACGCGAAGAAATAGTAGGGTGGCTCAGGGCGGGCGTGGTCGAAGGCTCCTTGCCGGGTTGCTGCTTGCGGCGAACTCGGACGTGAGGCGGCGCGAGCGCCGATCCTAGAGGGACATGATTGCCGGCAACACGACTGCAGGCTCTACGCCGCCGCGACGGGCGTCTCGGCGGCGGGTTGCCGGACCGTCGGCTCTGGCGAGGACCGGATGGGAAATGGCGGGGCCGACTGGGTGGCCACGAATTGGGGCATCACCGCTTCGATGGCCGACTTCAAGGCCGGGAGGTATACGGGTTTGGTGATGTAATCGTCCATGCCGGCGGCGATGCATTTCTCGCGCGTGCCGCTGGCGGTGAGGGCGCTGACGGCCACGATTGGGGTGTGCTGGCCCAGCAGTTCCTGGTTCCGCAGACTCGTCGCGGTGGTGAATCCGTCCATGTCGGGCATCTCGAGGTCGGTGAAGATGATGCCGTAGCGGTTCTGGGCAGCCATGCGCAGGGCTTCCGGCCCGCTGGCCGCGACATCGGCTTCGACACCCAGGCGGCGGAGCATGACCTTGAGGAGCTCGCGATTGAGTTTGGTGTCGTCGATGACGAGGGCCCGGGTCCAGACCGCAATCGAGGGCGCGGTGCCGCCCCTGGTGGGACGGGCATCGAGACTGCAGGCCACGATTGAATCGCAGGGCAGGGTGAACGTGAAAACGCTGCCGCGGTCGACCTCGCTCTCGAGTTTGATGCTGCCGCCCATCTTGTCGGAGAGGCGGTGGCAGATGGCCAGACCGAGGCCGGTGCCGCCATGACGACGCGTGGTCGACGAATCGGCCTGCATGAAAGCCTGGAAGAGCTGGGGAATCTTCTCCGCCGGTATGCCCGGACCGGTATCGGCGACGGCCAGGGTGAGGCGCCCATGGTTCGGCTTCGAGGATGACGGTTTCCAGTCGGCGCGCACGGTCACCTGGCCCTTGGCGGTGAACTTCAGGGCATTGCTGGCCAGATTGATCAGGATTTGCCGGACGCGGGTGGGATCGCCCATCAAGGTCAGGTCCACCGGGAGGTTGTTTTCGAAAGCCAGCTGGAGGCCCTTTTCCTCGGCGCGGATGGACATCAATTCCATGACCTCGTGCACGAGCATGGCGGGAGCCCACGCAATATGTTCGAGCACGATCTTGCCGCTCTCGGCCTTGGTGTAGTCGAGGATGTCGTTCAGCAGCTTGATCAGCGTCGTGCCGGCACGGTTGATCGTGTCGACGTAGCGGCGTTGCTTGGGGTCGAGCCGGGTGTCGCTCAGGATGCTGGCAAAACCGAGGATGGCGGTGAGGGGATTGCGCACTTCATGGCTCATGAGGGCGAGGAATTCGCTCTTGGCGGCGCTGGCCGCGAGGGCGGACTCGCTCGCCTGTTCCAAGTTCGCCTGGACGGCCTGCCGGCGCGTGACTTCCGCCGAGAGCAGGCTGACGAAAGCGGCAGCCGTGAGGAGGATCGCGAGCAGCACCAGGGTGACGGCGAACACCATCAGGCGGGCGGAAGCGATGGACTGCAGCCAGGCGTCCGCCGGGTAGTCGATGCCCACGGCCGCCTCGACCTTGCCATTGCGGTCGAGGATGGGCGTGTATGACGAGACAAAGATGCCCCAGCGGTCGGCGACGATGTCGGAATCGAATTCCGCGGACCCGTCCAGCGCCGCGAAGAATTTGGGCGTGGCTTCCTCGTAAATCTCGCCGATCGCGGTGCGTTCCTCGCGGTCCGAATCGATGACGCCGTTGTGGTCGTAGTCAGTTTCCGAATCCACGATCAGGCGCACCCGGCCGTCCCGGTCCCGCCGAAACGTGTAGATGTCCGCGATGGTGGGGTTGGCCCGCAGCCAGCGTTTTTCGGACTCGATCAGCTGGAGATAATGGGGGTCAGTGGGCGCGGTTTCAGTTGTGATGTCGGCGTGTCCTTGAATGGCAAGTTCGGCGGCGTAGGTGGGTCCAAAACCGGAAAACACCGACTGGAGCCGGTCAGTCCGATCCCGTGCGGCCCATTCGGCGATGGCGGCGCTGGCACCCAACAGGAGCGCGGCGAACACCCAGATTTTGGTGGATAGCCCGCGCGAAATCTTTCGTCGTAAATGCCTGTCCGTCAAAACGAAGGCAGCCGCGACCAACAGGATCAAGAGGGCTAGATCCAGCCGGTAGAGCAGGAAGCGGTGCAAGTAGTGCAGCATGTCGCCGCGCCATTGGCGCGGCCGGCCTCATCAGTGCAAAATGAAGCCATGTCGAGCTAGGGGGCGCGTGGAGCCTATATATCGGCACGTCCGCCCGGCGCTTGAGTCTCCGGCCCCGCAGCCATGCCCCTATTTGGCCGCGGGTTGGGCGCGCAACGCGGCGACCCGGGCTTCGCCTTCCTTCAATTGCTTTTCCAGCCGTCCTTGGAGGGCGAGCTGCGCATTCATCTGTGCTTCCCGTTTCTTGAGGTCTTCCGGGCTCAAGGTGTGGGCGTCGGCAAGAAGCCGGACCACCACGTCGGATTGCCTGGCCATCACGACGAGGGCCTGGCGATTGGCCAGCTCATGACCCTCGATCAGGAGTTCCCGGACCGTGTGTCCGTCGACCCGCTTGCAGACGCGCTGATCTTTCTGGATGGGTTTTCCCGTCAAGGTGTCGGCCCGGATGTTGTTGAAGCTTACGATGACCTCATCGCTCAGCTCGGGTGGCATCAAGCGAAGATTCCTCGTGAACCAATCGTCCAGTTCCGCTGGATCGCCGGCCTGGATTTTCCAATCGAGCGGATCGACGCTGCGGCTGCAGCCGGGCAGGCAAAGTCCGGCGAGAAGGACGAGGGCCAGGGTCCGGTTCACGGACCAACGCCTAGGATCACTGGGCCTGCTTGGCGACCTTGAACTCCGCGGGCTTCTGACCCTTGGGCAGCGCGAGGAGGTCGTAGTCGTGGTAGCCGGTGATCCTGACCTCCACGAACTCGCCGACCGGCAGTTCGCGGGGGACGTACACGCGCCCGTCGATGTCGGGGGCGTCCGCCTCGCCGCGGGCGATTCCGGGTTCCTCGACGAGCACCTTGAGCGTACGGCCGACGTAGGACTTTGAAACCTCGCCCGCGATGCGCTTTTGCAGCGCCATCAGTTTGTGCCAGCGCTGCTCCTTCACCTTGGCGGGCACCTGATCGGGCATCTTCGCGCCGCGCGTGCCTTCCTCCTGTGAGTAGCGGAACACGCCGAGCCGCTCGAACTTCGTTTCCTCGATGAACTGGCAGAGTTCGGCGATGTCGGCGTCGGTCTCCCCCGGGAAGCCCACGATGAAGGTGGTGCGGACCGCGATGCCCGGGATGCCGGCGCGGATGCGCTTGATCAGGCCGCGGATGTAATCGCCGCTCGTCTCGCGCTGCATGCGCTCGAGCATCGCGTCGCTGATGTGCTGGAGGGGAATGTCGATGTAACGCGCGACCTTGGGGCACTCCGCGATCGTGCGGATCAGCTCATCGCTCCAATGGGCCGGATGCGTGTAGAGCAGGCGGATCCAGAAATCGCCCTCGATGGCGTTCAGTTCGCGGAGCAGGGTGGTGAGGGCGGTGCCGCGGGAGGAGTCGACCGGCGTGCGCGGGTTGGGCCGCTGGTCCCAGGTGTCCATTCCGAAGAAGGTCGTGTCCTGCGAAATCAGGTTGAGCTCCTTCACGCCCTCCTTCACGAGCCGGCGGGCCTCCTGGACGACGCTGTCGACGGTGCGGCTGCGGTGGCGGCCGCGGATTTGCGGGATGATGCAGAAGGTGCAGGGGTGGTTGCAGCCCTCGGCGATCTTGATGTAGGCGAAATGATTCGGCGTAAGGCGGAAGCGGGGCGTGTCGTAGTCCGGGATGTACGTGGACCTGCCCTCGATGAAGACGGCGGGCGCCTCCTTCGCGGCGTTTTTGCCCCGTTCCTTCGCGTAGATTTCCTCGATGATCGGGGCAACCTTGGTCACCTGGTCGAGGCCGATGAAGGCGTCGACCTCGTCATGCAGCTCGGTCTTCAGGTCCTTCGAGAATCGCTGGCTCATGCACCCGGCGACGATGAGTTTCTGCTCCTTGCGGCGTTTTTTCATGCCGCGGTTCTGGTGGACCTCGAGGATGTGGCCGATCGACTCCTCCTTGGATGAGTCGATGAACGAACACGTATTGACGATCACCACATCGGCCTTCTCCGCCTCCGGGATGACGGTCATACCCGCCTGGTGCAAATGGCCGACCATGATCTCGCTATCGACGAGATTCTTGGCGCAACCGAGGGAGATGAGGCTGACTTTGATCACCGGGAAGTTGAGAGCTGAGAGCTGAAAGTTGAACGTCGAAGTTCGCCGCCAGCGCGGACAATCCGCTATAAAACAAAAGGCGCGCCGCGAAGGCGCGCGCTTGCGGGAACGAAACGGTGCCGGGCTTACTTCTTCGTGCGAGCGGCGAGCTCGCGGGCCTTGCGGCGCTTGTGGTAGGCGATGCGGCGTTTCTTTTTGATGTGCTTGTTGGTTTGTTGACCCATGGTTTGGTAATGGTGGAAGGGAATTTGTGCCGGAAAGTCGGGGCGGGAGTCAAGAGCGGCGAAAGGAGGGACTGAGCCGAGAGACCTGAGACTGGAGACCTGAGACCTGAAATGCCTAAGATCTTCTGCCGGTGTCCCTTTCAGGTCTCCGGTCTCAGGTCTCAGGTTTCCTTGGCGCGTTAATAGCGCGCCAACGTCGGGTCGACCTGTTCGGACCACGCATCGATGCCTCCCGCCACGTTGCTCACCTGGTCGAAGCCGTTGGCCCGCAGGTACTGGGTGACGCGCAGGCTGCGGCCGCCGACCTTGCAGAAGACGAGGATCCGGCGGTCCCGCGGGAGGTCGGCTAGGTTTTCCGGTACTTGGCGCATGGGAATGTTCCGGCTTCCCGCCACGGAGCTGAGCGCGATTTCGAAGGGTTCGCGCACATCGAGCAGCAGCGCCCCTTCGCGCATGAGTTGCGCGGCGGTGATGACATCGACCTCGAGGGGAGAATCCATGGGGATGCAAGGAGCGGATGACACGGGTTTTGGCAATGGGTTTTTATCCGCCGAGTTAGCCATTGACCCGGGCGGGAAGCTCCCAGAGCTATGGAAGGCAAAGTCCTATGTCGGAACGATTCATCGTCATACTCGCGGGCGGGAAGGGAGAGCGTTTCTGGCCCCAAAGCCGCCTCCGCCGTCCCAAGCAGCTCCTGCCGATCGTGGGCGAAAAACCGATGCTGCTCCAGACCTACGAGCGGGTCGCCCCCCTGGTGCCGCGGCGGAACGTCTACATACTCACCAACGTCGAGCAGGCGGCCGCCGTGCGACGGGTGTGCCGCGAGTTGCCGCGCGAGAACGTCATCGCCGAGCCCATTGGCCGCGATTCCGGTCCGGCCGTCGGCCTCGCCACCGAGGTCATCGCCGCGCGTAATCCGAAGGCCGTGTTCGCTTCGGTCCACGCCGACGCGGCCATCCATGATGTGAAAAGTTTCCAGCGCGACTTGCGCGCGGCGCTGGCGGCCGCCGCGGCCTCCCCGGTATTCGTCACGCTGGGCGTACGTCCGACCGAGCCATCCAGCGATTACGGGTACATCCAGCGTGCCGGGCACTGGAAGACGGTCAACGGCCGCGAGATTTTCCGGGCGCTGCGTTTTGTCGAAAAGCCCGCGCCGGAGACCGCGCAGCAATATGTGGCCAGTGGCGACTATTTCTGGAACACGGGGATGTTTGTGTGGAGCGTGCGGGTGGTGCGGGAGGCCTTCGCGCGCAACGCCCCGGAACTGCACGCCGGCCTGGCCCGGATTGGCGCGGCGCTGGCGGCGGGCCGCGGACTGACGCGAACCCTGGCGGCCGTCTATCCCACCTTGCCTAGGATCGCGGTGGACTACGCCCTGCTGGAAAAAGCCGACAATGTCGTGGTGATGCCCGCATCGTTCGACTGGGATGATGTCGGCGGCTGGGCGGCGATCGCGCGCCATTTTGCGCCGGACAGCGCCGGCAATGTGATCCGGGGCGCCGGAGTGGTGGAACAGGGCAGCGGGAACATCATCGTATCCGAGGGAGGCCATCTCACCGCCGTGCTCGGCACCGAGGATCTGGTCGTGGTCCACACCGCCGATGCCACGCTGGTTTGCCCGCGCGGAAAGGCCGCCCAGCTCAAGCAACTGCTGAAGCGCCTCGCAGAAGACCCGGCGAACCGGCGGTTCCTGTAACAAGAAGGGCTTTGCGGCACGAATGGACCCGACTGGACACGAAGAAGGGAATGTTTGCGGCCGGGATCGCTGGGTTCTCCTCCCGGTGAATTCGGGTCCGTTCGTGGTTGTCCCGATCGGCAGCGCTTAGTCATGCGCTGCCTGGGGATCGACTACGGGACGAGGCGGGTGGGGCTGGCCCACGGTGACGAGATTGGCGTTGCCACGCCCTTGCCTGCGCTGGTCGACGCCGACGAGGCGGTGCGGTGGCGGAAACTGGGCGAGGTCATCAAGCAGCGCCGGATCACGGACCTCGTCCTCGGCTACCCGTACAACATGGACGGGTCGATCGGGTTCAAGGCGAAGGAAGTCGATGCGTTTGCCGCCCGCCTGAAGGCGACCTTCGGCCTGCCGGTTCACCTCGTGGACGAGACGCTGACGAGCTCGGAGGCCGAAGCCTCGATCGCCAAGAAGGATCGCCGCGGCGTCCGCGACTCCGGCCTGGTCGACTCCCGTGCCGCCTGCCTGATCCTGCAGGATTACCTCGACCAAAAACTCCCACCACCCCTTTCGGGCCAGTGAAATGAAACCACGGAACACACAGAAGGAGAATGGTTATGCCCGAATTCATCCATGGAGAGGAAACGCATGCCCTTTTGGGCGCTTGCTTCGAGTTCTATCGAGAGAAGGGGTGCGGTTTTTTGGAAGCTGCCTTTCAGGAATGCCTGGAGCGTGAGCTCACAGACCGCCGGCTACCCTTTCAGGCGCAGCCGCTCCTGAATTTGGAATATAAGGGCCGGCCGCTGCGACAGAGATATCAGCCTGATTTTCTCTACTTCGGCAAGGTTGTGCTTGAGATAAAAGCCGTCGCGAAGCTAGCCGATGAACACAGGGCCCAGCTGTACAATTACCTGAACGTGACCGGGCTGCGGGTAGGTCTTCTGGTCAATTTCAGACATCATCCGCTCATCGAATTGAGCGGATAGTGCGATGGATTTTTCTGTGTATTCCGTGTGTTCTGTGGTTTCTAAATCCGTGATGAAAACTCCGTCGGCCACCCGCTGGAAATGCGTCATCGCGTACGATGGCGGGCCCTTCAATGGGTGGCAGAGCCAGGAGGGAGGCAACACGATCCAGGACCTGGTGGAGAAGCGGCTGAAGAAGATCTTCGGGCACCCGATCCGCATCGAGGGGAGTGGGCGCACCGATTCGGGCGTACACGCGCGGGCGCAGGTTTTCCATTTTGACTCCGCCTGGAGGCACGGCGGTGACAAGCTGCGACTGGCGATCCAGACCGGTCTGCCGCGGGCGATCCAGCTCAAGTCCGTCCGGCGCGCGCGTGCCGATTTCCACGCGCGGTTCGACGCGCGGGGAAAGGTTTATCGTTACCACCTCGACCTCGGCGAATCGGACCCGTTCACGCGCCAGTACTGCTGGCCGCTCAATCGCGCCCTGGACTGGCCCGCGGTCCTCGCGGCGGCGAAGGTGTTGCGCGGCAAGCACGACTTCTGGGCCTTTTCCGGTGAGAATGACCGCACCTACGAGACCACGGTGCGCGATCTGCGCCGCCTCGAGGTTCGCCGGGTGGGCCGGAAGGTGACGTTCACGTTCGAGGCCGACGGGTTTCTCTACAAGATGGCCCGCAGCCTCGCGGGGGCGCTGGTCAATGTTGGCCTCGGCAAACTCAACCCGACGGACCTGGCGGGCCTGATCAGGAGCCGGAAGCGCATCCCCGAGGTTGTCACCGCGCCGCCGCAGGGGCTCTTTCTTGTGAAAGTAATCTACTGACCCTATCCAGACGAACAAACGACGGAATGCACAGAACACACAGAAGGGTCCGGACTCTATGGATTGAATCGATTTCTGTGCATTCTGTGTGTTCCGTGGTCATGCCCTTCCCGTGAATTCCTTGGTGCAAGCACTCTGGCGCGACCGGCTCGACGTGATTTTTCCGCGCAGTTGCGTGCATTGCGCGGGCTTGGTGGAAGGCGGCCGCTGCCGCCATTTGTGCCTGACGTGCGAAAAGCTGCTGCATGTCGTCGCACCGCCGCACTGCACCACCTGTGGCCATCCGTATTTCGGCGAGCTCGCGGAAAACCGGCTTTGCCCCCACTGCGAAACCTTGGTGCCGGAATTTGGCCAGGGCAAGACGGCCATTCTGCTGCAAGGGCCCGGGCGGTCACTGGTCCACGCGCTAAAGTATCACCAAGGACAGCATGTATTGGAGGACATCGCCGTCATCATGCGGTTGGCGCCCGGCTTTGCCGACCACCTCCGCGGCGCGGTCCTGGTGCCGGTGCCGCTGCATCCGCGGAAGCTGCGGGAACGGCGCTATAACCAGAGCCGCCTGCTGGCGGATTGCTGCCGGCTGGCCGTCGACGGGCAGGCCGAGGTGCAGGAATTGCTCATCCGCGTGATCGACACCGAATCCCAAACGCACCACGACCGCGCGACCCGGCGGGAGAACCTGAAAAATGCCTTTGCCTTGGCCCCGGGCGCGACCATTAATCCGGCGCATCGTTACCTTTTGGTCGATGATGTTTTTACAACGGGCTCCACACTCAATTCCTGTGCCACCGTGCTGCGGCGCGCTGGTGCGTTAACTCTCGACGTCGTGACCTTTGGGCACGGCTGATTTCCTCTCGCCATGGCGCATTTTTCCAAGCCGAAGCTGACCGCTTCCACCAAAAAGAAGAAGAACATCCCGGAAGGGCTCTGGACGAAATGTCCGATCTCCGACGAGATTGTCTTCACCAAGGACCTCGAAGCCAACCTGATGGTGGTGCCGAAGAGCGGCTATCATTTCCCCATCGGCTCGCGGGAACGCATCAAGGGCATGCTGGACGAGGGCAGCTTCGAGGAGTTCGACGCGGGGGTAAGGTCGACCGACCCGCTCAAGTTCGTCGACTCGGCGGCCTATCCCGATCGCATCAAGAAATACGAGAAGGAGAGCGGCCTGCCGGAGGCGGTCATCTGCGGCACCGGCAAGATCAACGGCATCGCCGTGTCGCTGGCCGTGATGGACTTCCGGTTTTGCGGCGGCGCCATGGGTGCCGCCGTTGGCGAGAAAATCACCCGCGCAATCGAACGTGCGGTGAAGAAACACCTTCCCTGCATCATTGTCAGCGCTTCGGCGGGCGCCCGCATGCAGGAGGGCATCTTCAGCCTGATGCAAATGGCCAAGACCAGCGCCGCGCTCGGCCGGCTGGCGCAGGCGAAACTCCCGTTCATCTCGATCCTGACCTATCCGACGACCGGTGGCGTCAGCGCGAGTTTCGCCACCCTCGGCGACCTGATCCTGGCGGAGCCGGGCGCACTGATCGGCTTCGCCGGGGCGCGGGTGATCAAGGAAACCACCAAGCAGACGCTGCCGGCCGGTTTCCAAACCGCCGAGTTCCTGCTCAAGCACGGCTTGATCGACCAGATTGTCAGCCGTCTCGAAATGCGCGACCGGCTCACGAGCATCCTGCAGGCGCTGCATACGCACAAATACATCGCGCACAAGGTGCCTACGGCCTCGCCGTTTCCCTCGGCGGCCGCGGCGGCTGCGAGCGCGTGACCGGGCTGCCCGGCAGACCTGAAGTCCCGTAGGACCGACAAGTCCTATATGTCCCATCCGATGCCGCCCGTGCCAGACGACTATGGCGCGGTCACCGAATTCCTCTACGCACTCAAGGCCGGCGGCGTGAAGTTCGGCATCGACCGCATGCGGCGACTGGCCGAGGCGCTCGGGCACCCCGAGCGGAGCTACCCGGTGATCCATGTGGCGGGCACCAACGGCAAGGGCTCCGTATCCGCGATGTTGGAGGCAATTTTCCGCGCGGCCGGCCGGCGCACGGGGCTCTACACCTCGCCGCACCTGGTCAAACTCGGCGAGCGCGTGCAAGTGGACCGCCAGTTGCTGACGGAAGCGGAAATTGTGGCGTACGCGCGGGAGTTGCAGCCGGTGGCGGCGCGGGCCGCCGCGTTGGCGGCCGACGAGCACGCCACGTTCTTCGAGTTCATGACCGCGATGGCCTTCCTGCAGTTCCAGCGGAAGGGCGTGGAGGTGGCGATCATCGAGGTGGGCATGGGTGGCCGACTCGATGCCACCAATGTCGTCGTGCCGGAGGTCAGCGTGATCACCTCGATCGGCCTCGACCATTGTGCCGAACTGGGCGACACCGTCGAACTGATCGCCCGGGAAAAGGCGGGCATCATCAAGCCCGGTCGCCCGGCCATCATCGGCCGCCTGCCGCCCCCGGCTGAGCGGGTGATTCGTGAGATCGCCGCCGAACGTGGATCGAGGCTATATTCCGTGCGCGAGGTTTTTGGCGATGCGATCGAGCGCTACCCGACGACGAATCTCGAAGGCGACTACCAGCGGTGGAACGCCGCGACGGCGGTGCTGGCGGTGAGAGTGTTCGAGGAGTGGTGTCGCGCGGGCGCCGGCCGCGCTTCGAACCCCTTGCGCAGCCGGGTTTCACCGACCGACGAATCCATCGCGCGCGGCTTGGAGTCCGTCAGCTGGCCCGGACGCTGGCAGCGTCTATCGGTCGGCGGGAGGAACATCATCCTGGATGCCTCGCACAATCCCGAGGGCGCGGAGGTGTTGGATCGCAGCCTCGGGCGGCTGACCGCTGAAATCGGCGGCCGGCCGATCATCGTGGCAGGAGCGCTTGGGGAGTTTCGCGCCCGGGCGCTGTTGGAGGTGGTGGTGAAACACGCCCGGGAGCTGCACCTGGTCGCGCCCCAACAGGCGCGTGCCACGCCGGTCGGGATGATGCTCGCCCTGGTCCCCGCCGGCTCGCGCGAGAGCACACGGCTCAGCACGGTCGACCGGATTTTCCCCGACGCGGTCACGTGCACATTGGGAAACCCCGGGGACACGGTGGTCGTCACGGGTTCAATTTATCTGTTGGGAGAAGTGCTGGAGCGACTGGAACCCAGTCGAGGCACCGGGGAGGGCAAGCTGCAGGACTTCTGATGGGAAACCTGAAACCTGAATGCGTTTGTCCCGATCATTTCAGGTCTCAGGTTTCCCTTCCACGCTTGTTTCCCGGCGGTTCCGCTGCAAACGTGGCCGACTAGTGAAAGCCACCCAGCCATACGCCAAATCCTTCAAGGGTAAGCGGGTGCTCGTTACCGGCGGCCTGGGCTTCATCGGGTCGAACCTCGCGCGCACGCTGGTGGCGCTCGGGGCCAAAGTCACGCTGCTGGACAGCCTGATTCCCGAGTACGGCGGCAACCGGCGCAATGTCCGCGGGCTCGAGGGCAAGCTCAGCATCAACCTTTCCGACGTGCGCGACCGGCACAGCCTGCCGGAGTTTTTGCGCGGCCAGCATTTCCTGTTCAACCTGGCGGGCCAGACGAGCCACATGGATTCCATGTCGGACCCGGAGACGGACTTGGAAATCAACTGCCGCGCGACTGACGCTCCAACGACGCAAGATCGACATCGGCGACTATTATTCCGACTGCCGGCTGATCGAACAGGAACTCGGCTGGAAGCCGAGGACCACGATCAAACAGGCGCTCGGCAAGACCGTGGCGTATTATCGAAAGGAACTTTCCCATTACCTCTGAACCAAAGCCGGAAGTCGCGGATCCAAGCCCAGGCAGCAAGGACCACAGAATACACAGAAACAAATCCATGAGCTCAAAATTCTGTGTATTCCGTGTATTCTGTGGTTAGTGCCTCCTCTGCTCCCTTCGTTTTCACTCGTGCAAAAAAAGATCATTCCTGCAGATCCGAAGGCTGGATACCTTGCCGCCAAGGCCGAGATCGATGCCGCCATCCAGCGGGTGCTGCAGAGCGGGCACTACATCCTCGGGCCGGAAGGCGAGGCCTTTGAAAAGGAATTCTCCACCTGGCTGGGAGTCGCCGGCACCGTGGGCGTCGCCAACGGCACGGATGCGATCGAACTGGCCTTGCACGCGGCCGGCATCGGGCCGGGCGACAAGGTGGTCACGGTGGCCAACACCGTCACCGCGACGGTCTCAGCCATCAAGGCCACGGGGGCCCGGCCGTTTTACGCGGAGATCGACCCGGCCACGATGTTGCTCGATGTGCCGGCGCTGGAGACTGCGCTGACGACCTTGCGGGACCCGAAGATCAAGGCGGTCGTGCCGGTGCACCTTTACGGCCAGGCGGTGGATATGCCCCGGTTGGTCGAAGTGGCGGAGAAAAACCACCTCGTCGTCATCGAGGATTGCGCGCAGGCGCATGGCGCGCTCGTCGGCGAGCGCAAGGCAGGCACCTGGGGCCAGCTGGCGGCCTTCAGTTATTACCCCACCAAGAACCTGGGGGCCTTGGGAGACGGCGGCGCAGTGAGCGGCAATAACCCGACGCTGTTGGAACAGATGCGCGTCCTCCGCCAATACGGCTGGCGCAAGCGCTATGTGAGCGAAACGCACGGCCGCAACAGCCGGCTGGACGAAATCCAGGCGGCGATCCTGCGGGTGCGGCTGGCCCGTCTCGAGGCCGAGAACGCCCGCCGTGCGGCGATCGCGAACCAATACCTTGCAGGATTGAAAGACGCGAAAGTCGTTTTGCCCGTCGTGGCGGACGGGCGCACCCATTGCTGGCACCAGTTTGTCGTGCGGACGCCCAAGCGCGAGGAGTTGCGGGCGCACCTGGAAAAGCAGGGCATCCTTTGTGGCGTGCTCTATCCCGTGCCGATTCACCGCCAGCCGGCCTATCACGACGCGGCGGTGTCGTTGCCGCACACCGAGCAAGCCTGCGCCGAGGTGCTTTCGCTTCCGCTCCATCCTGGTCTTAGCGATGACGACGTGGCGCGAGTCGTCCGCGAGGTTCAGGGCTGGGTGGGGTGAGCAGGGTAGTGAATCAAGACCTACTATCTACGTTGGGTCGGCCCAAAAGATCATTCGTTCAATCGGCCTGGTAAATTCATACGGAGCGATCTTGGAGTATCTGGGTCGCGCGCGGCGCTCGAATGTCAGCCAGCAAGAATGAATGAGGCTGTTTTTGCGTCTTTTCTGGATCTTGTGGCCAAATGGTTGGCGAACAACGGTCCGTAGGGACGCGGGTCGTCAGAGTGGAAGCCTGAGCCGCGCGATGCAGCCGGAGCGGTCGGCGCGGTTTTCGAGGGTGAGCGATCCGTTGTGATTCTCGGCGATCTGGCGGCAGAGGACGAGGCCGATGCCGGAGCCGGACGGCTTGGTGGTGAAGAACGGCACAAACAGGTTCTGCAGGTTGGCGATTCCGGGACCATCGTCCGTGACGGTGATCTCAAGCGCGCCAGGCACCTTGTGCCAGCCCACGCGAACGCAGCAGGTGGGCGAGGCCGATTGCCCGGGTTCCGGCGTCGCCTCGACGGCGTTCTTCACCAGATTGATGATCACTTGCTCCAGCTGGGCGGCGTCGAGGTTGACGGTCAGTGGCGGTCCTTCGGTGAGCTGCACTTCCGTGCGGGTTTCGAGGGCCACCACGCGGCGCAGGAGCGGTCCGATCTCGCACGGTTGCTTGCTCGGTGCCGGCAGCTTGGCCAGCCGCGCGTAGGATTGCATGAACTGGTTCAAGCCCTCGGCGCGCGCCTCGATGATCTCGAGGCCGCCGCGCATGTCGTCCTCCCAGTCCGAGGCGCGTTGCGGGCGCTTGAGGATCGAGGTGAGCGAGCCGGCGATGGATTTGATCGGGGCGAGGGAATTGTTGAGTTCGTGGCCGATGACCCGCACCAGGCGCTGCCAGGCCTTCAGCTCTTCCTCGCGCAGCGGCTGGCTGAGGTCGGCGATAACCACGAGGCTGTGCGGCAGGCCCCCTTCGCGGAAGGCCGTGCGGCGCATGCCCCAGCGGCCGGTGCCGCCGGCGAAGGTGCGGCTGAGGACGCGCGTGTCCTCGCCCGCCAGGCAATCGGCCAGGTCGAGGTCCTTGGCTGGCCGGCCAAGGATGCGTTCGGCGGGCTGGGCAATGAGTTCCTGGCCGGCGCGGTTGACGAGGCGGAGGGTTTCGTTGGCGTCGAAGGCGAAGATGGCGACGTCGATCTCCTCCATGACGGTGCGCAACAGCGCGGTGGCTTCGAGGGCGCCGAGGCGCTGTTCCTGCAGCGTGCCGCTGAGCAGGTTGATTTCAGCGAGGACGTCCCCGAGGGGCTCGTCGCGATTGGCGCCGCGGGCGCGGGTGGAAAAGTCACCCTCGCGCAGCGCGGTCAGGAGGTTGGCCATGGTTTGCAGGGGGCGCACCACCCGTTCGCGCAAGGCGAGGGCATAGCCCAGCCAGAAGCCGAAGATGATCAGGCCGAGGGTCCACTGCGTCTTCACGTCGGCGCCCGGCACATACCAGAGGAGCAGCACCATCGAAACGACCACGCCGGGCAAGCCGGCCAGCAGCGCGTAGTAGAACACGCGCTGTTCGTGGGATAGCCGGCGTTTTTTAGGAGCGGCCATGCCCGGCGACAGGATGGCCGCAAAGATGCGCAAGCGGCGCAAAAAGATTATGCATCAGAAAGAGCGTATTTGCGTATTTCGAGGCGGGGAGACCCGAAATTGACGAGGACCCCATGCTCGACATGCGAGGCGCGCAAATATCCCAACAATTGGGCAGTATGTTCATCGGCCAGTGCCTTGCAGGCTTTCAATTCCACGATGAGACGCTGATCGACAAACAGGTCGGCATGGAAATCGCCGAGCAGCGTTCCATCAGAATCGTAAACATTCAGGGGGTGTTGCCGAACAAAGGGCAGTCCTAGTTTCCGAAGGCGGTTGGCCAGTCCCGCCTCGTAAACCTTTTCGACATGCCCGTGCCGCAGGTGGCGGTGGAGATCGAAGCTGGCCTCGCGCACTCGATCACACAGGAGGAAGATGTCGTCTTTCATACGCTCTCCCTTCTTGCGCCTTTTGCGCCTCTTGGCGGCAAAATAATTCTAGAGTTTGTACCGTTCGAGCCGGCGGTAAAACGCGCTGCGGCTGAGGCCGAGTTCCTCGGCGGCCTTGCGGGCGTTGCCATCGCAGCGGGCGAGAGTCTTTTTGATGAGGAAGGCCTCGACCTCCTCGAGGCTCATGTCATCGAGGCGCGGCGCCGCCTGGCCGGCATTGAGGCCGAGATCGGGGGCGCGGACCACCTTGCCTTGCGACATGAGCACGCCGCGTTCGACGGCGTGGTCGAGTTCGCGGACGTTGCCGGGCCACGCGTAGTCCTTCATGGCCTCGACCGCGGCGTCGTCGAATCCGGTGATGGCCTTGCGGTAGCGATTGACGTGCTGCTTGAGAAAGTGCTGCGCGAGCAACGCGATGTCCTCGCGGCGTTCGCGGAGCGGCGGGAGGTGAATGTGGATCGTGTTGAGGCGGAAAAGCAGGTCCTGGCGGAATTTCCCGGCGGCGACCTCCGTCTGGAGGTCGGAGTTGGTGGCGGAAATGAGGCGGACGTTCGCGCGGTAGGTGCGCGAGGAACCCACGCGCTCGAATTCCCCCGTCTCCAGGGTGCGCAGGATCTTGGCCTGCTGGCCGAGGGGGATGTTGCCGATTTCGTCGAGGAAGAGGGTGCCACCGTCGGCCAGTTCGAAGCGGCCCGCACGGTCTGCTTTCGCGTCGGTAAATGCGCCGCGAACGTGGCCGAAGAGTTCGCTCTCAAACACACCTTCGGGCAGGCCGCCCATGTTGACGGAAATGAAGGCCTTTGCGGCGCGGACGGAGACGGCATGCAGGGCCTGGGCGACCACGCCCTTGCCGGTGCCGTTTTCGCCGGTGATCAGGATGTTCGCGTCGGAAGGACCGACCCGGGAGATGACCTCCAGCACCGGGCGCATCGCCACGGACTGGGCGATGAGGTTGGGACCGCCCTTGCCGCGAAGGATCTGGTTTTCCTGCTCGAGGCGGCGATACGCGCGGACGGCGCCGGCCAGCTCGAGCTGGTTCTTGATGATGGAAAGGAGCCGGGGGTTGTCCCAAGGCTTGGTGATGAAGTCCTTCGCGCCGCGCCGCATGGCCTCGACGGCGATCTCGACGCTCGCCCACGCGGTCATGACCACCACGGGCAAAGTCGGGTCGGCGGCCTGGAGCTTGGCGAGGAGATCGAGTCCTTCCTGGCCGGACGTCGTGTCGCGGGTGTAGTTGAGGTCGATGAGGGCCAGCGCGAAATCGCGGGTCTCGATGGCTTTGATCGCCGCCGCCGGCGACTTCACCGTGTCGATCAGGTAGCCCTCGCCCTTAAGGAGCAGCCGCAGGGCCTCAAGCACATCGGGTTGGTCATCGGCGACGAGAATGCGATCGGGCGCGGGGTCGTTGGCGGCCATTCAGGGAAAGCGACAAGTGACGGGTGGAGGGCGGGAAGTGTCAAGAAGCGGCTCAGGCCGCCTTGCGGACGACGACCGGCGCGTGGCTGGCCACCGTGGTGAAGCGCGGCCGGATGACGGCGGTGCTCACCTTCAGTGAGGCAGTGGTCCGGGAGAAGTCGTAGATCGCGAAGGCCACGAGGCCGAGGGCGGTCAAGCCACCGAGGATGAGGTCGGCGGGGAGCTGGTTGTAAACGGCGAGGACAGCCGCACCGGGAGTGCCGGCGGCGATGAGAGCAGTGAGGATGTTTTGAGTGGTCTTCATGGGAGTTTGTTGTGTGCCTCTCCATTTGCTTGCGCCGTGCCAACCTCAATTGTGATGACTTAAGCAGCTATCCTGTAGTGTGATAAAAAATATCACTTCACTTCACGGCTGGTGCCGGGATCGTGAATTCAGCCGCTGACGGGAGTGGCGATTCCCGCGAATGGGACGGTTCGGGAGTTTTTCGATTTTCGATTCCCCGATTTTCAATTTTGGCGCCGGGAAATGATGCGCGTCGCCGTCCCGATGCGGTTCTCGCCTGCGTTGCGAGCATCGATCCCACGCGCGGGCGCGCGTTCCATTTCGTTGTTTCCCTTCGTCGAGCGAAAATCAAAAACCGGAAAGCGAAGCCTCGGTCACTCGTACCGGAGGGCGTCGATGGGATCGAGCTGGGCGGCCTTGTAGGCGGGGAAAAAGCCGAAGAGGACGCCGATCCCGGCGCTCACGCCGAACGCGATGAAGATCCACAGGGTGGAAAGCAGCACGGGCCAGCCCTGCGTCTTGGAGATGACCTGCGAGGCGCCGACCCCGAGCATGACGCCGAGCGCGCCGCCCAGGATGCTGAGGATGACGGCCTCGATCAGGAACTGCGTGAGCACATCGCGGCCATGGGCGCCGACGGCGAGGCGGATGCCGATTTCGCGGGTCCGCTCCGTCACGGAGACGAGCATGATGTTCATGATGCCGATGCCGCCGACCACGAGGGAGATGACGGCGATGACCGTGAGGAGGAACGTCATGGTCTTGGTGGTCGCCGTCGCCGCCTCGGCCAGTTCCTGCTGGTTGCGCACGGTGAAATCCGGTTCGCGCCCATTGCGGCGCTGTTGCAGCAGGTCCGTGATGTCCTGCTGGATCTTGGCCATGCGGTCCGCCGACTGGGCCTGGATGAGGATGGAATTGAGGTTGGGGCGCCGCGCGATGCGCTTCAGGTGGCTCGTGTAGGGGATGAGCATCGTGTCGTCCTGGTCCTGGCCGAAATAGTTGAAGCCCTTTGGGGCGAGCACGCCTACGATCTTGAACGGAATGTTGCGGATGCGGACGGTCTGGCCGACGGGGTCCATGTTCGAAAAAAGCTGATTGGCGATGGTCTGGCCGATGACGCAGACCTTCGTGGCATTTTTTACGTCGGCCTCGTTGAACATCTCACCCGCCGCGACGCTCCAGAGGCGGATGTCGAGGTAGGTGACGTCCTCGCCGCGGATCATGGTGTTCCAGTTGAGGCCATTGGCGAGGATCTGCGAACGATCGGTGATTTCCGGGCTGACCGCGACGATGCCGTCGATTTCCCGGGTGATCGCCTGGGCGTCCTCCACCGTGAGCGTGCTGGCGCTGCCGAAGCCGCCGCGCACTCCGCCGGTGGTGAAGTTTCCCGGGAAGACGGAAATGATGTTCTGGCCCAGGCTCGCGATCGAGGCCTCGACCTGGGTCTTGGCGCCGTTGCCGATGCTCACCACGGCGATCACCGCCGCGATCCCGATGATGATGCCGAGCGCGGTCAACACCGAGCGCAGCGCGCTGCGGCGCAGCGCGCGGAGGGCGACCTTGATGATGTTCAGGAAACGCACGGGGGAAATCTACGATTTATGGTTCAGGAATTAAGATTTGGTCCAACCCGGTACTGGGTGGATCCGGCGGCCGGATCGTCGGAGGGTCTGGGTGCAACGGGTTCGAGCAAATCGCGTATCGCAAATCATAAATCGCAAAGTGCTTCAGGCCGTCAGCTTCGCCTCGGCCTCGGCGGCGTGGATTCGCTGCATTTCCGCGGTGGCGATGAAGCGGTCCGTCACGCGGACGTCGCTCACGAGGCGCCCGTCGCGCATGATGAGGTTGCGCTTGCAGTAGCGGGCGATGTCGAGCTCGTGCGTGACCATGACGATGGATATGCCCTGGTCGTTGAGCTTCTGGAAGACGCCCATGATCTCGACCGAGGTCTTGGAATCGAGGTTGCCCGTGGGTTCGTCGGCGAGGAGGACCTGGGGCTCGTTGATGAGGGCGCGGGCGATGGCGACGCGCTGCTGCTGACCGCCCGAGAGCTGGCTGGGAAAATGGTCCGCACGCTGGGCCAGGCCCACGATGTCGAGGCTGTGCATTGCCCGGTCGCGGACTTCCTTCGAGGAAAAGCGGCGCCGGCCGTAGAGCATCGGCAGCTCCACATTTTCCAGGGCCGTGGTGCGCGAGAGCAGGTTGAAGCCTTGGAAGACGAACCCGAGCTTCTGGTTGCGCAGGTCGGCGAGCTCGTTGCGGTCGAGCTGGGAAACATCGGTGCCATCGAGCAGGTAGCGACCCTTCGTCGGCCGGTCGAGGCAGCCGAGCGTGTTCATGAGCGTGGATTTGCCGGAGCCGCTGGAACCCATCACGGCGACGAATTCGCCGCGCTCAATGGTCAGCGTCACGCCCCGGACGGCGTGTACCGGCACCTCGCCCGAGTCGTAGATCTTGTGGATCTCCTCCAGTTGGACAACGGCGGGCATGGCGGGATCAGAAGCGCCGTCCGCCACCACCGAAGGGATTCCTGACCGGCCCTTGCTGCGCATCGGTGACCGTTGCGGAGGCGAGTCCGGTGATCACGACATCGCCTTCCTTCAGGCCGTCGACGACTTCCGAAGTGATTCCGTCCGTGATCCCGACCTTGATGGCAACCGGCTCGGGCGTGGCCAATTTGTTGCCTCCGGGCAGCCGATATACGGTGCGGGTGGTGACGGTGACTTCGCCGGGCGCGGCAGGAGGGGCGATGACACCGCGTTCGACGAGCAGCTTGCGGAACTGATCGCGCTGTTCCTGGGTGGCCTCGCGGAAATTGGTAATGCCCACTTCGGTCATGATCTCGCGGGCCTTTTGCCGCTGTTCGGGAGTGGCGTCCTGGCCGAGGAAGCCGCCGCGTCCGCCGCCGCCACCGCCACCACCGTTGCCGCCACCACCGGCATTCGCACCCCCACCACTGCCGCCGCCGCCATTGCCGTCCCGCTGACGGCGTTCGCCGTTGCCGTTGCCCCCACCGCCGCGATTGGCTGCCACGGTGGGCGCGCCGCCAGGCGCCGAAGCGGTGGCAGCGGAGCCACCTGCCGCCGGTGCGCCTGACCCGACAGGCGAGGCGGCGTCGGGCAACCGCACGCGCAGGGCGGAATTCGGCACGCGCAAGGTGTCTTCGCGATTGGCGACCACGATGGAAACATTGGCCGTCATGCCGGGGCGCAGCTTCAGGTCGCGATTATCGACCGCGATGATGGTGTCGTAGGACACGACATTGCTGACGGTTTTCGGCGCATTGCGCACTTGGGTGACCTGGCCGGAAAACGAGCGTCCGGGAAAGGCGTCCACGGTGAAATTCACCGCTTGGTTCGTGGTGACAGATCCGATGTCCGCCTCGGCCACCGCGGCGGTGATCTGCATCTTCGAAAGGTCGTTCGCAATCGTGAAGAGCACGGGGGCGTTCAGGCTGGCGGCGACGGTCTTGCCCTCCTCGGTCTGCTTGGAGATCACGATGCCGTCGATCGGCGATCGGATCATGCACCGGCCCAGGTCGACATTCGCGTTGTCGACCGCAGCTTCGCGGGTGAGCAGTTGGGCGTCGGACTGGGCGAGGAGGGCCTCGGCCTGGTCGAGTTCCTGGCGGGTGACCAGCGCCTTGGCGGCCAGTTCGCGGGTGCGTTCGGTGTTCAGCTGTTGGAGCCGGTTGCTGGCCTTGGCGGAGGCGAGATCGGCCTCGGCCTGTTTGAGGCGCTGCTTGTATGTGGCGGGATCGATCTCGGCGATGATCTGGTCCTTTTTGACGACGCTGTTGAAATCCGCATGGAGTTTCAGGATCAGTCCTGAAATCTGGCTGCCGACGTCGACTGAAAGGACCGCGTCGAGCTGGCCGGTCGCGGTGACCACCTGGCGCACGCTGCCCCTGCCGATGGTCGCGGTGTTATAGCTTGGCGGCGGGGTGGCGTTGTTGGCCCGTTGATAGTAGTAATAGCCGCCGCCGGCGGCGGCCAGGAGCGCAACGGCTACTGAGACTGGAACAAGACGGGAAGAGGCCATGGAGGTTGAGTTACTTAAATGGGCAGCGTCATTTCCTGCAACCCATTCGGCAAGAAGATCGAAGGAGTTTTCGGCGCTTTGGCTGGCCGCCCAACAGACGCCGCCAGCGTAAACAAAGTTACCCGGTGAGACCGCGGCGCCCGCTAGAAGGTCCGGGTGTACGTTCCGCCGCGCTCGTCCTCAAACGTGAGGGAATTGGCGGTGATGCCCACCAGTTTGAGTCCCATTTCGTGTTCGACGATGGTGCCCAGGCGGTAAACGCGGTCGTTCATCAGCACCTTGCTGTCGGTTGCGGAGGCGCGGATGCCCGCCACGCGCAGGCTTTCGATGAAGTTAATCGCCCGCGGCTCGAGCTTGCCGGGCCGGGCGGCGGACGCCTCCGGTTTGGGCGTTTCGGGCGCAGCGGCGGCGAC
Organism: Lacunisphaera sp.; assembly: GCA_035549955.1. GTDB lineage: Bacteria > Verrucomicrobiota > Verrucomicrobiia > Opitutales > Opitutaceae > Lacunisphaera. The sequence goes on from DASZPS010000031.1 coordinate 81,915, forward strand.
AACGACAGGCACCGAGGGTGGGGCGGACGCGGCCGGTTTCGGGGCTTCTGCGACGACCGTGGGACTGGGAGCGGTAGTCGCGACTGGAAGCTCGATTCGCGCCGTCGTCGGGACGGAGGCGGGAGCAGAAGGTGGCGTGACGGTCGGCGCCGGGGGCGCCACAACTGGAGCAACCACGGGGGCAGCTGGCGCCGGAACGGCGGCAACGGTGGCCGCGGCGGTTTGATTCGGCGGAGTCGTGGGCTTGGGAGGAGCTACCGCGACTGTTGCTGACTTTTGTTCGTCGGGCGACTTGCGCAGCAGAAACACGGCACCGACGGCGACCAGGACCAACACTGCGCCCCCGACGCCCAAGCCAATGAGCAAGCCGCTTGGTCCCCCCGACGGTCGCGAGCGCTGGGCGAGTCGTTGCGCCGATTCACCGCCAATGGAGGGCATGGCGCTGAGCGGAGGCACCTCACCCCCGCGCTCCTTCTGGGCTTTCTTAAGGGCTTCGTTGATGAGGCTCATAGCTCAGGCGGTTAGGGCGGCGAGATCCCGGGCGGCCCGGCGGGCGTCCCAGTAGTTGACCTCGTCGGAATCCCGGATGAATGACGAAAGCAGGGCCTTGTCGCAAAGGTTATTAATGATGCGCGGGATGCCCCGGCTGCTTTTATAAAGGTGTCGCAGGGCCCATTTTGTGAAATACGGACGTCCCATGCTGCCCGAAACCGTGAGGCGATGTTGGATGTACCGGCCCATTTCCTCGAGGGTGAACGGCCGGAGTTCATAATGCACGAGGATGCGCTGCCGCAGCTGGCGCAGTTCCTCCGCCGCCAGGCGATCCTTCAGCTCCGTCTGGCCCATGAGCACGATCTGCAGGAGCTTGTGCTTGTCGGTTTCGAGATTGGAAAGGAGGCGCACCTGCTCGAACACTTCGAAGGAGAGATTCTGGGCCTCGTCGATGATGAGGACGATCTCGCGTCCCTTGGAGATGCGTTCGAGCAACAGGCGGTTCATCTGCCCCACGAGGTCGGGCTGGCTGTGGCTGCCGGTCGGAGGGTCACCCAGTTCGGTCAGGATCGCCTCGAGCATCTGCGTTTCGTTCACGCGGGGGTTCAGTACCAGCGCGGAATCGTAGTGCGCGGGATCCAGTTCGTTGAGGAATTTCCGGCACAGGGTGGTCTTCCCGCACCCCACTTCGCCGATCAGGACAATGAATCCTTTCTTCTCGGTGACCCCGTACCGAAGATGCTGCAAAGCCTCCAAATGGGTGTTGCTAAGGTAGAGAAACTTCGGGTCCGGAGTGATGTGAAAAGGCATCTCCGTGAATCCGTAGTAGCTTTGATACATCGTCCGGCAAGTATTTGGGCTGCATGGGAAAAAGCACGCCAAAAGCGCGTCAACGCGCTTTGAAAAACGTTGCGTGAGCCGCTCGCCGCACCTTTATCTGAACGCCTTTTCCCGGGGTGAACTACGGCAAGTTGATCAACGGTTTTTTTGCGGCACTTTTCACGGCGCTAACGCTATGTGCCGTGGTCTATTTCGTGGACATGCACCGGACCCTCAAGGCAAAGCAGGCGGATTTGGCGGCGAAACAACGGCGCCTGGCCGCCGATGAGGCGCGCTTGCGGCAGCAACTGGACTACCTCGACCGACTGCAGCACGACCGCGTGCTGGTGGAGCAGCTGATCCGCGAAAAGCTCCGTTACGCCAAGGGCGACGAATTTGTGTTCCGTTTCGAAGAAGATAAAAAATGAATCCTGACCAACTGATTGCCAACTACCGTGCCGCCGGACAGGGGCAGGTCTTTGCCCATTGGGCGGCGCTTTCGCCTGCCGAGCAAGCCACCCTGGCGGAACAGGCCGCCGAGATCGACCTCGCGGAGGTCGACCGGTTGAACCGCAGCCTGGTTTTCAAGGCCAGCGGCGGCGGCGTGAGCCTGGATGGGCTGGCGCCGGCGCCGTGGAAGCGGCTGCCGGCGAACGGCGGCGATCCGGCCGAATGGGCCAGGGCCAAGGCCGCGGGCGAGGCCGCCTTGCGCGCCGGTCGCGTGGCCGCCTTCACGGTGGCAGGCGGGCAGGGGACCCGCCTCGGGTACGACGGACCGAAGGGAACCTTTGCCGTCACGCCGGTGAGGCACAAGTCGCTCTTCCAGGTGTTCGCCGAGAAGATCAAGGCCGCCGGCCAGCGTTACGGCCGGCCGCTGCACTGGTTCATCATGACGAGCCACGCGAACCACGCGCAGTCCGAGGCGTTTTTCGCGGAGCACAAGTACTTCGGCCTCGATCCGCACCGCGTGCATTTCTTCCGCCAGGGGCGGATGCCGGCGGTCGGCTACGACGGCAAGATCCTGCTGGAGTCGACCTCCACGCTCGCGCTCAGCCCCGACGGCCACGGGGGCTCGCTGCGCGCCTTGCACCGCAGCGGCGCGCTCGATCTCATGCAACGCGAGGGTGTCGATACCTTGAGCTATTTCCAGGTGGACAACCCGCTCGTGCGCTGCATCGACGCCGCATTCCTCGGCTTTCACCTCGGCGCCGATTCGGAGATGACCAGCAAGATGGTGCCCAAGGCGTACCCCGAGGAGAAGGTCGGGCATTTCTGCTTGCAGGACGGACGGCTGGTGGTGGTCGAATACAGCGACATGCCGATCTCCATGCAGCGGGAAACGCTGGCCGGCGGTGCGCTGCGGTTCAGTGCCGGCAACATCGCGATCCACGTGATCGATCGGGAATTTGCGCGGCGCATGGCCACCGGGGGCGAGGCCCTGCCATTCCACCGGGCGGACAAAAAGATCGCCACGATCGACGCGGCGGGCCGGCCGGTGAAGGCCGACAAGGCAAACGGGGTGAAGTTCGAGCTGTTCGTCTTCGACGCCATTCCGTTCGCGCGCAACGCCATTGTCGTCGAAACGGCGCGGGCGGACGATTTCAGCCCGGTGAAGAATGCCGAGGGCGTGGACTCGCCCAAGACGTGCACCGACGACCAACTCCGCCAGTTCGCCCGCTGGCTCAAGGGAGCGGGCGCGACCCTGGAAACGGATGCCACCGGGCGGCCGCGCCACACCGTGGAGATTTCCCCGCTGTTCGGGTACGACGCCGAGACCTTTGCCGAGCGCTGGCAGGCGCTGCCATCCAAACCCGCGGTGACTGAAGGACTGTATCTCGAGTAAGACTCGAGATAGGGAGACCCGAGGCCTGGAACGGGCCGCCGGCTTTTCAGCGTTTCCTTTTCCGGTCCCAGGTCTCAGGTTTCAGGTCTCTGTCCCCCGGTCCTCTCCTTTCCCATGACGCCCACCGATCAAATCATCCAAGCCGTGAAGAACGGCCAGTTGCTCACCTCCGCGGCGGACAACCTGCGCGCCTGGCTGCAGGGCGGCCTCCCCGACTGGGCGCAGCAGAGCCTCGACGAGCTCATTGCGCGCGGCGAGTGGAGCGAACTCAACGACCGCTTCTACCGCTACCTGGAGTTCGGCACCGGCGGCATGCGCGGGCGCACCATCGGCGTGAAACCGGCGGCGGCCGAAACCGGCACCATCAACGCCCAGGGCTCGCCCGCCCACGCCAACGTCGGCAGCAACCTCCTCAACGATTTCACGCTGCTGCGCGCGGTCATCGGCCTGCACCGCTACGTGGCGAAATACCTTGCCGCGCAGGGCAGCACGGCGAAACCCCGCCTGGTCATCGCGCACGACGTGCGGCATTTTTCGCGGCACTTCTGCGAACTCGCCGCCTCGACCTGGACGCGCCTCGGGGGCGAGGCCCTCATCTTCGACGGCCCGCGCTCGACGCCCCAGCTCAGCTTTTCCGTGCGCCATTTCAAGGCCCACACCGGCGTCGTCATCACCGCCAGCCACAATCCGCCGCACGACAATGGCTTCAAGGCGTACTTCAACGACGGCGCCCAGGTGACGCCGCCGCACGACAAGGGTATCGTCGCCGAGGTCGACAAGGTCTCGCTCGCCGAGACCAAGCAGTATCTCGACAAGGACATGGGCAAGGTGACGACCCTGGGGCGTGACGCCGATGACGCCTACCTGGCGGTCGCGCAACAGGCCGTGATCGACAAGGATCTCCTTCGCGCCGCCAAGCTGCGGGTGGTTTACACGAACATCCACGGCGTTGGTGGCGTCTCCACCGTCCCCGCACTCACGCAGTCCGGCGTGGAGGTGGTCGAGGTCCCGCAACAGTCCGCGTTTGATGCGCGTTTCCCGACGGTGAAATCGCCCAACCCCGAGAACGCCGAGGCCCTGGCGCTCGGCGTCGCCCTTGCGGAAAAGGAGAAGCTCGACGTGGTCATGGCGACCGATCCGGACAGCGACCGCATGGGCGTCGCCGTGCGGAACAAGGCGGGCAAGATGGAATTGCTTTCGGGCAACCAGGTCGGCGCGTTGCTGGCGGACTACCGCATCGGCAAGTACAAGGAACTCGGCTGGATCCCGAAGGAAGGCACGCAGGCGGCATGCCTGGTGAAGACCTTCGTCACGACCCCGCTGCAGGACGCGATTGGCAAGGGCCACGGCGTAAAGGTCATCAACACGCTTACGGGCTTCAAGTGGATCGCCGGCAAGATGCGGGGCTATGAGGCGCAGCTGGCCAAGGCGATGGGCCCGGGCTTCAGCTACGATGCCACGCCATTCCGCGAGCGCGCGGCGCTCCTCCAGCAGCACAGCACGTTTTATCTTTTCGGCACCGAGGAAAGCTACGGCTACCTGCCCAACGACTCGCTGCGCGACAAGGACGGCAACTCGGCGTGCCTGATGTTCGCCGAGGTCTGCGCCTGGGTGAAGTCGCGCGGCCTGACCGTGCCGGATTACCTCGACGAAATCTACCTCCGCTACGGCTTCTACCTCGAGGGCGTGATCAATATCTATTACGAGGGCGCAACCGGCGCGGCCAAGATCAAGCGCATCCTCGACACGTACCGCGCGAGCCCGCCCACGGTGTTCGGCGACACGAAGGTGACGCGCTTCCAGGATTTTGGGCGTGAGAAGTTCTTCGACGCCGACCACGAGCAGATCCCCGCGCAGGACTTGTATCTCGTGACGCTCTCGAATGGTTATTCCTTCGCCGCGCGCGGCAGCGGCACCGAACCGAAGATGAAATTCTACCTGTTTGCGTCGGATCCCGTCCGCGCCGCCGCCGACCTACCCGCGGCCAAGGCGAAGACCAAGGCCACGCTCGATGCCCTGAAGGTCCTGATCGAAACCGACGCCCGGAAAAGGGCAGAAGGCTAGCGGGCGGGTCCGGCGCCCGCCAATTCTTCGATGAGGCACACTCCGCCACTTTTGCTCGGGGTGATCCTTGTCGCCACCGGGTGCCCGGTGATCCTGCCGGCTGCCGACTCCGAAAGCCCCTCCGAAAAGGTGGCCAAAGTCCTCGCGCAGCCGCCGAGTCGGGAAAGAAACCGGGAGTTGCGGGAGGCCGTGCGGGCGTGGGCGGCCATCGATGCCAGGTCGGCGCTGGCCGCGATGCAGCAACTGCCCCGGGGATTTGAACAGCAACAACTCGTAAACGCGGTTTTGTGGGAATGGGCGCTTCATGAACCGGTCGCGGCGGCCGAAGTCGCCTGGGGATTCCCGCCCGAAAGGCGGTCCCAGAGCGAGGCATTGGTCCGCGTGGTGCAGTCCTGGGCGGGGCACGACCCGCGGGGCGCGCGGGCCTGGGTCGACAAGCTTCCGGCAGGACCTGAGCGCTTCGGACTGACGCTGGTGGCCGTGGACGGCTGGGGGCGGATCGAGCCGGAAGCCGCTGCTGCTTTCGCGCTCGAACAACCGCCCGGCCGGGAACGAACCATGCTGCGGAACACCGTGCTCAAAGCCTGGTTGAGCAAAGACGCCGCTGCCGCCTGGGCATTTGCAAAGGCCCTGACCGAGGAATCGGACAATCCCCAGCTCCTCCAGGAACTGCTGGACGACTGGGGTAACCGCGATCCAGCCGCGGCACTCGGCCGGATCGACGAACTTCCAGATGCCGGGTCCCGGCAGCTTGCGCAGATGACCAACGTGGGGCGCCTGGCTGAAAAGGACGCCGCCAAGGCAATCGCCTATCTGAATGCCATGCCTGCGGGCAACGTGCGGGATGAGACGGTGCTGAGTTTTGTCCGGCTCATTGAGGTGCGCTCACCCGAACTCGCCGTCGAATGGGTCTTGAAGATTGGCGATCCGAAATTTCGCGCGGGAGCGGCGGCCGAGATTGCGGGACGGTGGCTGGATCGTGATCGCGCCGCGGCGGAAAGGCGGATGGCGAAACCGGATTTCCCTCCGGAAATCAGGGAGCGCCTCCTGTCGCCCGGCCGTTGAAGAATCGAGCGCGCCGGCATTTCGTTGGATTGTATCCGCGCAAGCCGTCTGTTTGCCTGGGGCATGCGCGGCATTCCCCTCCTTTCCGTCTTCCTGGGCGTTGTCGTCGCGGCGTTCGCCGGTCCCCGGCGCAAGGTCATCATCGACCAGGACGCCTTTGGCCCGGGTGGGCCGAATTTGCATCCGATCGTGATGGTGTTGCAGTCGCCCGATGTCGAAGTGCTGGGCATCACGATTGAGAGCGGGGACGGCTGGCAGAAGGAAAATGTCGCCCACGCACTCCGCTTGCTGGAGATCGTCGGACGGACGGACGTGCCAGTTGTGCCGGGCGCGACGTTTCCGCTGGTGAACTCGCCCGAAGCGACACGGCGCTGGGAGTCGCGCTACGGCAAACTCGCCTACAAGGGAGCCTGGACCGAAGAATGGCCGGCCGGGACCGTGAAGCGTCGCCCGGTTCACCCGCCCGACGTGGTGCCGCCATCACCCGAGGGCGCACCATCGACCAAGCCGCTGGCGGAAACGGCGGACGCCTTCCTCGGGCGCAAGGTGCGGGAGTTTCCCGGGGAAGTTTCGATCCTGGCGCTCGGGCCGCTGACCAACCTCGCGCTGGCCCTCAAGCGGGATCCTGGCTTTGCGCCCTTGGCGAAGGAAATCGTGATCATGGGTGGCAGCTTCAATCCGCACGCGATGGGCAACGAATTCGACGCGGAACACATCCACAACCCGCGCCTGGAGTTCAATTTCCGCTGGGATCCGGAAGCGGCGGACGCCGTCCTCCGCGCGCCTTGGGCCAAGGTTACCCTGGCGCCGATCGATCCCACCACCCGCACGCTGTTCACGCCGGAGCTGATCAAGCGCATCGGTGCGGCCGATACTCCGGTCGCGCGGTACGTGGCCCGGCACGTCGAGGGATTCCCGATGTGGGATGAACTCGCGACGGCCGTCTGGCTGAAGCCGGATCTGGTTACCCGGCGCGAGGTGCTCGCGGTTGGCGTCGACATCGGGATCGACGGCGCGGCCTACGGCAGCACGCTGAGCTGGCCGGCGGGGAAGGGGCCCGGCCGCGGCGAGCGCGACATGGCCGTCGTTTTCGAGGTGGACGTGTCCAAGCTGGAATCGCTGGTCGCCAACCTGTTGACGGGCAACCCGCACTGACGTTCCCGGGCCCAAGCCGGGAAGGGCCGTCAAACCGGCGTATTAGGGCCACCCCAACCGAGTGGGGTGAATCCCGCCACGCTTTTGCTGTCGGGATTCCAGATCTATGCTACATTAGGGACGCCCGCGCTTCACTTCATCCCCAATCCGCAGCGCCGTTGGAGTCTGCCACGTTTCCAGATTCACCATGGGTCGAATCCTCGTAGTCGACGACGATCCGTTCGTCCGCAAGTTCCTCCGCGTCGCCCTGGAACGCGCCGGGCATATCGTGCGCGAAGCCGCCGAGGGCCGCGCGGCGATGTTGGACTATCAAGAATGGCTGCCGGCGGGAGTGATCATGGATCTGGTGATGCCCGGGCAAGAAGGCGTGGAGACGATCATGCAGATGCGGCGACACGCCCATCGCGCGTTCATCATTGCGACCTCCGGCCTGGTCGATTCCCGCGCCAAGCTCTACCTGCAGATGGCGAAGGACCTGGGCGCGGATGAAATCCTGGAGAAGCCGTTCACGGTGGAGCGACTGATGCAACTGATAACCGCGCGCATTCCCGGTGGGAAATCGCGACCAGAATCCTGAACCGCCCCATCCGATTTCGGCAATTTTTGTTAACCGCCGTTGCAGTATGCCGACCGGGCCGTGATGAGACCGCGGGGGAGCGTCCTTGGCGGCCTGGCGAGCCTTCTTGCCCGGTGCGGCTTCGCCGTTGACCGGCGGTCGGCGTCATCCGATATTGGCAGACCCCACGCGCAATCTAGTTGGAGACACGTCCCAATGAATCAGCCCCACCTGTCAGCAATGGATCGCCGGAGCTTCCTCAAAAACAGCGCCTTGGCCGGAGCCGGCCTCGCTTTGGCCGCCAATCGCGCGCCTGCCGTCCTGAGTGGGACGGGCGCCAACAACAAGGTCCGGGTCGCCTGCATCGGCGTCGGCACGCAGGGGCACCGGCTGCTGCAAGCGGTCCAGGCAGTCGAGGGGACGGAAATCGCGGTCATTTGCGACCTCTACACCGGCAACATCAACCGCGCCAAGGGACTTTGCACGAACAAGGACGTGCGCATCGTCCGGGAATGGGAGCAGGTCGTGACCGATCCGTCGATCGACGCGGTCATCGTCGCCGTGCCCGATTTCTGGCACGCGCCGATGACGATCGCCGCGGCGAAGCACAAGAAGGACATCTACGTCGAAAAGGGCTGGTGCATCACGCTGGCCGAGGCCAAGGCCATGCGCGCGGCCGTCAAGGAGAACACCGTGGTAATGCAGCTGGGCCACCACATGAACAGTCTGCCCGAACTGCACAAGGCGCTGGAGATCTACCGCTCGGGCGCCCTCGGCAAGGTGCCGCTCGTGCGTGGCTTCATCGATCGGACCAACGCCCACCCGGAATGGCAGTTTTACACCGACTACGGCATCCAGGAACGGCCGGCCGATGCGACACCGGAGAACATCGACTGGAAGCGCTTTATCGCCAACTCGCCCCATCCTGACCGGCCGTTCGACGCGGACCGTTTCTTCACGTGGCGGCGTTACTGGGACTATGGAACCGGCATCGCCGGCGACCTGCTCACCCATATCTGGGATGCCATCAACATGGTGCGCGGCATGGGCATTCCCGAGAGTGCGGTCACCCAGGGTGGTCGGTACTTCTGGAAGGAGGACCGCGAAGTGCCCGACATGTGGCATGTGTTGTTCGATTATCCGAAGCAGGAGCTCGCCGTCACCTTCAACTGCAGCTTCCACAACAGTCACTCCGGCGAGATGATCCAGTTCCTCGGTCGCGACATGACGATGGAAGTGTCGTCGAACTTTTGCCGGACCTATGTGGGCGAATGGCGGCCCGAAGGGCTCGACCGGGTGATGGCCGGGCGCAAGCTGGCCGTCGAAACCCGGAAGGCGGCGCAGACGCTGGGCATCCCCCCGCCGCCGACCGCCGTCGCGCCGGACTACGCCTATCGCACGGGTGAGATGAAGGTGAGTTCGCACATGCAGAACTTCATCGATTGCATCCGCTCGCGGGAAAAGCCGCGCTGCCACGTGGACCGCGCCTTCGAGGAGGCCGTGGCCCTCATCATGTCGGTCGAATCCTATCGCCGGGAAACCAAGGTGAAGTGGGATCCGGTGAAGGAGGAAATCGTCTGACGGCGGGCAGCTGCGGGCTTTGGCGGCCAGACAACAGGCTACGCGGTCGGACGTAAACCCGACCCGCCCCGGCAGCAGGGCGGCGACTCGATCGCCGCGCAGGAAGAACTTTGTTCGGTTTTCCGGACTGCGGTGCTTATCTGAATGAACCGATGACTGACGATGCCGAATTGCTGCGACGCTATGCGAATGGCCGATCCGAAGAAGCCTTCGCCATGCTCGTGCAGCGTCATTTGCCATTGGTTTACCATGCGGCGCTGCGCCGGACCAATGGCGATACCCATCTCGCCGAGGATGTCGCCCAGGCGGTGTTTGCGGACCTGGCACGGAGCGCAGGCGAGCTCCAGCGCCATGCAATGCTGGCGGGCTGGCTCTACGTGGCGACCCGGCATGCCGCGGCGAACGCGATGCGGACGGAAACACGACGGAAGATTCGCGAATACGAGGCCGTGATCATGAATGATGCGCCTGCCCGCGAAGTCGCCGAAAGCGAATGGGCCCGGTTGCGACCCGAATTGGATTCCGTGATGGACGAACTGGCTGGGAGCGACCGCGACGCGGTTCTGCTCCGGTACTTCGAAAACCGGCCTTACGCGGAGATTGGGGCGATCCTGCGTTTGTCGGATGACGCCGCCCGCAGGCGGGTAGACCGGGCACTGGAGAAGCTGCGGACGTTGTTGGCCCGGCGGGGCATCACCTCAACGGCGGCAGCCTTGAGCAGCCTGCTCACGGCCCAGTCGGCGGTGGCGGCGCCGACGGGGCTGGCGGCCACCGTGGCGGGTTCGGCGCTGGCGGGGGCGGGCGCGGCCCAGGCATCGGCCGGGATCATTGCCTTTATGACGACGAACAAAATCGCATGGAGTGTGGCAGGCCTGGTTGCCCTCGTGGCGGGCGGCTCCGCCGTTAACCAATTTCGGGCCGCCCGGCAGGCGGGAGACGAATTGGCGACGTTGCGCGCGGATCAGGCGAAACTCCAGCGGCACCTGAAGGAGCGGCAGGACGAGGCCCGGCGGGATGCTGAGAAAGTCCGGACGGCTCATGCCCGCATCGCAGAACTCGAGAAGAAATTGGACGCCGCAAACGAAAAAAGTGCGGGAGATCGGAAGCGAGGACTCCAGGAGACGAAAACGACGCCGGCCAATGCTACTGCCGCTGGCAACCAAACGAATCCTTGGGCCAATCCAGAATACCTGCAGCTGCAGATGAAAATCGCCGAAAAGGGAATTGGGATCCAATACCGGCCCCTCTATCGCAGACTCGGCTGGCCGGAGGAAAAGATCCGTGAGTTTGAGCGGCTAAAGCTGCAGCAGATACAGGACACGTACGATATCATGGCAGCGGCCGGTGTCGCCGGGGTATCGTTGGCCAACCCTGCCCTGAATGCCCAATGGGATGACCCGGTTGTGAAGCAGAAGGTGGAAAATCTACGCACCTTGGTGGGGGAGAAGGACTATCCCGCTCTCGTGGAATACGAAGACAACCGGATGTATATGGCGCGAAACCCGGTTGAGACACTCGTTTCCAACCTTCACTATACGGATTCGCCGCTCACTTTCGAACAATCGGCCCGGCTCACCCAGCTGATATTCGACAACACCTCGAAGCCGGTCCAAGGGGCCGGAGCCTACACGCCACCCCGGACGGATTGGGATCCGGTTTATGCGCAGGCCGCGGCATTTCTCGCCCCCGAGCAGCTGGATACGCTGCGCGCGAGCAACGACCGGGTCCAACTCCTCATCGAATCCAGCGCGCTGCAGAAAAAGCTGATCGAACCGGTGGCGGCGCCCAGCAATTGAACCCAATGTTGGGCTTGGCAACGGTGCAGAATTGCGGTCACTGCCGGAATGGCGGGTAGACGGGCCACGGGACCATGAAGAAGGCGCGCTGGGTGGCGCGCCGGGACGGATGCGGGGTGAGGGCACCCCCGCCTCCAATCACACCAAGAGTAGTGCGGGCTTTTCGAGCAGGTCTTTCAGCGCGCCCAGGTACTGCGCTCCGACGGCGCCGTCGAACACGCGGTGGTCGGCGCTGAGGGTCACGGTCATGGTCTGGCCCGGGACGACCTGGCCATTTTTGACCACGGCCTTGGCGACCGTGGTGCCGACGGCGAGGATCGCGGAATTGGGCGGGTTGATGATGGCGGTGAACTTGGGGATGCCCATCATGCCGAGGTTCGAGACGCAGAACGTGCCGCCGGTGTAGTCGTTCGGCGCGAGCTTCTTATCCTTGGCTTTTTTCCCCAGCGCCTTGGCCTCGGTGCTGATCTGGAAAACGCTCTTCAGGTGGCAATCGCGGATCACCGGAGTGATAAGTCCCTCCTCGAGGGCGACGGCAAACGCGACGTGAGCGGCGCCGTGATAGCGGATGTGGGAACCTTCCCAGGAGCTGTTGACGGCTGGAACGCGGCGCAGGGCCTCGGCGGACGCCTTCAGCACGAAGTCGTTGACGGAGAGCTTCACGCCCTGGGACTCGAGGCCCGTGTTGAGCTGCGCGCGGATGGCGAGCAGCGGTTCGACGTCGATCTCGATGTCGAGGTAGATGTAGGGAATCGTCGTGGTGGACTCGACCATGCGCTTGGCGATGACGCCGCGCATCGTGGAAACCGGCACGGTACGATCTTCCTGAACGGGTCCTTTGTTGCCGACCGCGCCGCCCGTGAAAGTCGCGGCGGTCCGGGGTGGGGGCACCCCGGCTCCAATGGCGGGGGATTTGAGCTTGGTGGGATCGGCGGCCGCGGCGAGGACGTCAGCCTTCACGATGCGCCCATGCGGGCCGGTGCCGGTGAGGCGCGACACGTCCATGCTCTGTTGCGAGGCGATCTTCCTGGCCAGCGGGGAAATCTTGATGCGCCCGCCCGGAGCCTCGCTCGGGGCGGGAGGGGGAAGGACTTCCGCGGGTTTCGGGGCGGAGGTCGGTGCGGGCGCGGGCGCAGCTGCTGCCGGCTTCGTTGCGGCGGGTCCGGGGTCGGCGACCCCGGCCACAGCGGCCGGCGCGGCGGCCTTGGGTTCTTCCTTTTTCGGCGCTTCACCCTTGGGGGCCGGGGCGGCGGGTGGCGTGGGAGGCGTTTCGCCGGGCTTGCCGACGGCGCACAGGGCGGCGCCGATGGCCACTTGCGAACCGCCGGGAGCGTAGATCTTGAGGAGCGTGCCGGTGAAGAAGGACTCCAACTCCATCGTCGCCTTGTCGGTTTCGACTTCGGCGAGCATGTCGCCGGCCTTGACGGGATCGCCTTCCTTTTTGAGCCATTTGACCAGCGTGCCCACCGTCATGGTGTCGCTGAGTTTGGGCATGTCGATGATGTCGGCCATGGGGGAGGGGGAGAAGTAGTGAGTAGCGAGTAGCGGGTAGTGAGTAGCTCGCTGCGCGGGTTGGTTGGTGGAATGACGTTGGTTGTAGGGAGCAGGAGTCGGTGGGCAGGTTTCGGAGCGGAATGCTCGCTACTCGCTACCCACTACTCGCTACTTCAGCACTGCAAGTGCTGATTGGTAGATGCGGTCGACGTTGGGCAGCTGGAGCGCCTCGACCGGAGGCGAGTAGATGGCCGGGGCATCGATGGAGTTGAGGCGCATCACCGGGGCGTCGAGGTAATCGAAGGCCTTTTCCTGGATGATGCAGGCGACCATCGCACCGACCGAACAGAAGGGCTTGGCTTCCTCGACATAGAGCGCGCGGTTGGTTTTCCTGACCGAGTTGAGGATGGTCTCCTCGTCGAGCGGGCGGATGGAACGCAGATCGACGACCTCGGCGTTGATGTTGTGCTTTTCCTTGAGGAGGTCGGCGGACTTCAGGGCCATCTGGATCGCGCGGCCGTGGCCGATGATCGACAAATCGGCGCCCTCGCGCATGACCTTGGCGGAACCGAGCGGGACGAGGTGTTCGCCCTCCGGGATCTCGCCCTTTTCGCCGTAAAGGAGGGTGTTTTCGAGGAAGATCACGGGATCGTTGTCGCGAATGGAGGACTTGAGCAGGCCCTTGGCGTCGGCCGGGGTGGATGGGACGACGACCTTGATGCCGGGATGGTAGGCCGCGATGGACTCGGGGGTGTGGGAGTGCGTGGCGCCGACATTCGTGCCGCCGTTGGCGGGGCCGCGCAGGACGATCGGGCAGTTGATGAGCCCGCCGGACATGTAGCGGACGTTGGCTGCGTTGTTAAAGATCTGGTCGAAGGCGACAGAGTAGAAACTGAAGAACATCAGCTCCATGACGGGCCGCATGCCGAGCATGGAGGCGCCGAGGCCCATGCCGATGAAACCGGCTTCGCTGATGGGAGTGTCGACGATGCGCTTGGGGCCATACTTTTCGAGGAGACCCTCGGTGACCTTGTAGGCGCCGTTGAACTGGGCGACTTCCTCGCCCATGATGACGACGTTGGGGTCGCGGTCCAGTTCCTCGGCCATGGCGTGGCGGAGGGCTTCGCGGTAGGTGAGAACGGGCATTTTGGAAAAGGGTCTGGGTTCTGGGATCTAGGGTCCGGGGCGCGTGGTGCTCAGTTGAAAAACAGGGTGCCCTTTGATTTGCGGTCGGCGGGGTTGTCGGCCTCCCAATAGACGTCCTTCTGGATGTCTTCCACAGTCGGGAAAGGACTGGCCTCGGCGAATTGGGCGGAGGTTTCGGCCTCGGCGCGGGCGGACTCGTCGATTTTCGAGATGAGTTCGTCCGTCAGGACCTTTTCGGCGAGAAGGGCGTTCTGGCAGAACGTGAGCGGGTCCTTGGTCGCCTTATATTGCTCAATCTCGTTCTTGTGGCGGTAGGTGGTGTCGGGATCGGCCACCGAATGGCCGCGGTAACGGTAAGTGCGGATCTCAAGGACACTCGGCAGGTGCTTGTCGCGGGCGAGCTTGAGGGCCCGGTCGACCTTGTCGCGGACTTCGAGGACGTCATGGCCGTTCTCGATAATGTCCCAGTTCATGCCGTAACCCTCGGCGCGCTGCGCGAGGCTTGGGCCGGCGGAGGAACGCTCCTGCGAAGTGCCCATGGAGTAGCCGTTGTTCTCGACGATAAAGACGACCGGCAGCGACCAGAGGGCGGCAAGGTTGTAGGATTCGTGGACCGCGCCCTGGTTGACGGCCCCGTCGCCCATGAACGCCATGCAGGCGCCTTTCCGGCCCTGGTATTTGAGCGCGTAAGCGATGCCGACCCCGAGCGGTATCTGTCCGCCGACAATGCCATGGCCGCCCCAGAACCGGCGGGACGGATCGAAATAGTGCATCGAACCACCCTTGCCCTTGGAACACCCCGTGTACTTGCCGTAGTTCTCGGCCATCATCTCGTTCATGCCCATGCCGACGGCGAGTCCATGTCCGTGGTCCCGGTACGCGGTGATGATGTGGTCGTCGTCGCCCATGACGGAAACGCAGCCAACCGCCACCGATTCCTGGCCGATGTAAAGGTGCAGGAACCCGCCGATCTTGCGCTCGGCTTGGTAGCTGCGGAGACACCGTTCCTCGAAGCGGCGGATGCGCACCATATCGCGATAAAGCGCGATCAATTCGTCGTGGCCGAGCTTGGCGTTGATGTGGGCCGTCCGGGCTTTGTAGCCGGGTTCGTCGGCTTTCTTGGGCGTGGAGGGTTTCTTAGTCACGGTGATTATTTCGAGTTCAAAGTAATTTCGTGGCGATTGATTCCCTCTTTTAGCCAAAGGCAGGCGATGACAAGCGAAACTTTTGGTTGGAACAGATTTGCCACATCCCGTCACTCACCGGTGAGGATCTGCTCGATTGTGATTTTGATCGGCGAAACTGAGCAATCCGCTCTTAGAGAGACGAATCCGTTGCGATATTGGTCGAAGATCGGCCATAGGGCGGCTTGGTCGGTTTCGGGGATGGCCAGCCCTCTGATGGCGTCGCGCGACCAGAAGGCGAACTTACCCTCGGTGATATCCGGGGGCAGACGATCGATGGGGACCTTGCATCGGAACAGGAACATCAGCCAATGCGTCTCACCCTGGTAGGCTTTTTCGGCAATCATCGCGAACAGATGCATGTCCTCTTCCCGCACCGTCAACCCGGCTTCTTCGGCGGTTTCGCGCACCGCGCATTGCAGGGGAGATTCGCCCGTGGCCATCTCGAGCTTGCCCCCGATGGGAGTCCAGACTCCCAGGTTGGGCTGCTTCGCCCGGAGCATCAGGAGCTGTTCGCCCCCATGATTCTCAATGAAGACGAGAACGCTGATTTTGTACGGCAGGATTTGGGACATCGTTGGCCCCGAGCGTGAAACATGGCTGAATCCGGGCAAACAAATCCTCGGAAATTAAACGGCTTTGACCCCCGTCGCGGCCGGCGACAAACACGGAACATGAGACTTTGGATGGCCCGGGCGGCGTGCGTGCTGGCACTGGTTTCGATCGCGGACGCGGCGCGGCCGATGAAATGGGAGAGCCTGATGTTGGTGAAGGCCGCCGCCGAAAAAGGCGACCACGAGGCGCAATTCCTCATCGGCCTTCAGTACAAGGTGGGCGACGGCCTGCCCCGCGACCGGGCTGAGGCGGCGAAATGGCTGCGGAAAGCGGCGGAGTCCGGCAATGCGGAGGCCCAATACGCGTTGGGCGATTTGTACGCGGATGATTCCGTGGATGATGGCCTGGCGAATCCGGCCGAGGCGGCGAAATGGATCAAGGCGGCCGCCGCCCAAGGGGAGCCCGAGGCCAAGGCGCGCCTTGAGGCCGACAAGGCGCGCGCGGATGAAAAACGGAGTGATCCAACCGCCAAGCCTGCGGGCGCGACCGAACCGGCTGAGCCGGCCGCCCCGACTCCGCCACCGGGAAACTCCCGCGAGATGGATGAAGATCCCGCTGAAACCATGCGCTGGAGCCTCCTGTTGTCCGGGCTGCGTGGAGCCGAGGCGTTCCTCCTTCGCGGCTATATGCTCGAAAATGGTGTCGTGGTGAACCGGGACCTGCCCGCCGCCGTTGAGAGTTACCGCAAGGCGGCAAAGCTCGGCGATGCCCGCGCGGAATATCAACTGGGTCTGATGTACCGCGAGGGTCGCGGCGTGCCTCAGGATGTGGGCGAAGCCGGCCGCTGGTTTGCCCAGGCCGCTGCCCATGGCTCCGCCGAGGCGGCAACAGTGCTGGCAAGACAAAAGGAATCCGCGCCCGGCGCGGCGCCGCCCGGCGAGTCGGTCAAGCCGCAATCCGTTCCCGCCCGCAAGCCCTAGCCCGGACATTTCACAGTCATGAGCGACCCAATCACCCAAATGTCCGTCCGCCCTCCGGGCGGAGCGACCTTGTCGCGGCGCGCCCCGACAAAGTCGGCGCGACACGGCGCATACTTCACACTTCTGAGCCGGACTCATGCAATTGAGGTGGAGCGACCTGCTCCCCAGGGCGCTTCTTTCGCAGCGAACGTCCTCAGCGCGTTGGGGAGCAACGCGCTCCACCATTTGGTGCGAATGTTCCCGTTCTGAAAATGTACCTCAACTGCAAGAGTCCGCTGAGGGTGAATAGGCGGGCTAGGGAAGGGCGATTGCGGTGACCGGCTTGCTGCTTACGGAAAAGTTACGGTCAAAGGCCTGCGCAATGACCGCGGCGTGATACCCCGGAATTCGCAGCGGATCGCGTCAGGATGAAATTCGTCCAAACTGATCCGGATTGCGCAAACGGGCCGCTTCAGGATGCGGCTCGTCCCTTTATTCTCCTCTCCCACCACCACGATCATTGATTGCGGAGCGACCCGCGCGTCCTTGGGAGTTTTTTCCCGGACAGGGGGCGGATTGCGCTGCCGCGAATTCGTGACCGTGTCGTTTCCCGCCGGACCGGCAACTGATGACTGCTGGCTGGAACACACCTCCGCCGCGTTACGCACGTTTAATGCCGACCGCACCTTGACCGGGCCGGTGGTGCTGGTGTTGCCGGCGCACCTCACACTCGCCAAGCAAATCAAAATTCCACGGGTGCCGGCAGCCAGGCGTGGGCAAATCATCCTGTTCGAGGCGGGCCAGGCAATTCCACATCCATTAGGCGAAATTGCCTGGGACTGGGTGGGTTCGGGTCCGGCGGGTTCCGCGGAGGATATCCTTTTGGTCGCAGCCAAGCGGGAGCAGGTGGAACAGCTCTGCGCGGCGGCCGCAGCAGCGGGATTAAGGCCCACCCGCGTGCTGCCTTCCGTGCTGAGCACCTTGGCCGCATTTCGCCTCGTGCGGGCGGAGACCGAGCAGGCCGGGTTGCTCCTGAACATTGGCGGGCGCTCGACGAATTTGCTTCTGGTGGACAAGAGCGCCTTTGCCGCTCGCACGCTGGCGCTGGGGGGCGGCCCGGTGACGCCGCGGCTCGCCGAAAGCCGAGGTGGCAGCGAGGAGGAGGCGGAAGGAATCAAGGTGGCGGGGGAAAGCACCGACCGGATCGCCGAGCCAAAGGAAATTCTCACCGGTCGATTGGCGCTGGAGGTGATCCGTTCGGTCCAGCATTTCAGCCGGCAATTTGGTTTGGGGAATCCGCCCCGGCTCATCCTGGCCGGCGGGGGGACACGCTTGGCTGGCCTGGCCGCGGGCCTTGGCTCCCGGCTGAAACTGCCGGTTGAAACCTGCGATGTGTCGACCGCGGTGAAATTTGATGATGGGAGAATGCCCGGAGGCGACCTGACCGACCTTGTCGGGGCCGCTTCCCTAGTGCTGGGCCGGCAGCAGGCGACACTGGATCTCCTGCCCCCCGCATTGCGCCGACATGAAGACCTGCGCCGGCGGCAACCCTGGCTGATTGCGGCGGCGGTGCTGGGAATGGCGGCCTGGCTGCCGCCGATCCTGTACTATCGCCAGGTGGCGATCACCACCCGGGCGCGCGTGGTCGCCCTGGATCGGGCGCTGGGTCCATTGCGCGAGCGCGAAAAGTCAATTCGGGGGAACCTTGCCCGGCTGAAGGAACTGCGGGCCGATGTCGCCGGCATGGAATTTGTCCAGTCGCATCGGGACTCCTGGCTGCGATTCCTGGCCGCTTTGCAGGAGCGGCTGGCGAAGGTGCAGGATGTCTGGCTGGACCAATTGCGCCCGCTGCCGCCGGGCGAAAAAGGTCCGCTCAAACTCGCGCTTTCCGGATGCCTGTTAACCCGGACGACGCCTGCTGCCGCGGTCCAACCCACGACGCACCTTCGGGTGCGCGAACTCGTCGCCGGATTGACGGGCTTGCCCTCGGTGAAGGCGGTGGAGGGCGAGCGCTATGATTCCAGCCAGCCGGGGCTGCTCAGGTTTTCCTTGGTCCTCGTGACCGACTCCGCTCATCCGCTTTGACCCGTGAGCCGACTTTCATCGCTACCGCTTTTGCTTCCGGTTGCCGCGCTCAGCGCCGCCCTGATGGGCCTTGAGGGATGGGTGTTGCGTAATTCGCAACGCACGGCCGCGAGGGAGCTCAAGGCATGGGGACGACTCAAACAGGAGCGCGAATGGCTGGCGCACCAGGTGCCAGCCTTGACCACAGCCAACCAGGCTGCGGTGGCCGCCGAAGTGGTCGCCGGCGCAAATCGCCGCGACCAGCTGAGACAGAGGTTGGAAGGCGACGGACCCGGCAGCACGACGACCGTGGCCGAATCGACGGACACGTTCTTTGGTTTGGTCGAATTCGTTGGCAAGTTGCGGGCCCAGGCCACCCAAGCCGAAGTGAAGCTGAAGTCGGACGAATGCTTTGGCTTTGCTTCCTATGCCCACACTGGCCCGGTCGCGGGACAGATCGCGACGATTCTGCGACAGCGCGAAGCGATGGACTACCTCATGGACCAATTGCTGGAGTCGCGACCTGATGCGCTGCTATCAGTCCGGCGGGAACGCGCGCCGAGCGAGGTCCAGCTGGACGGAAAAGATCGTGTCGCCGATACCCTGGAGCTGAATCCGCGTTTATCGATACGCATGCCGGGGCGGGTAGAAGCCGATGCCTACCAATTCGAATTCACGGGCGACACGGCGGTGTTGCGCGCGTTTCTCAACCGCCTCGCCACTGGATCGCCCCCAGTCGTTGTGCGCAGCGTGCAGGTTGAACCCTCGGGAGTAGGCGGCCCGACAGCCCCGCCTGCGACCGCCATGACGGCGGCCGACCCATTGTCGTGGGCTCATCCGCGTCGGTCAAAATTCGACGTCACCGTGGAGCTTGCCCGCCCAGCGGAAGGCGCCGCGAAAGCCGTGCCATGAGACATCGCACCAAAGTGGAGTACGACAAGCTTGGTTTTGGCCTCGCGGTGGTTTTCGCCGGGCTGAGCGTCACTTGGGCCGGGCGACAATTTCGGACCCTGCAGGACATGCTCGGGCCGGAATTCTCGCTGGGAAAGCCAGAGGCGACATACCAGGCCGAGGGTTGGCCTGAAGTCGCTGCCGCCGGGCGGGAATGGGTCGCGCCGATACCGCAGGTCCGCGGCAACGGCTGGCTCTACGAAGTGTTTGCACCGCCGTTGCTCGCCTACGACAAGACGAAAGGCGCGTTTGCCCTGGCGACAGCGCGGCCATCGGTCGAACGGGTTGGACTGACGGAGGGGCCCGAATTGCTCCAGGTGCAGCGCCAGCCTTATCGGCTGCAACTGGTCGGTTACTTCACCTCGGCTGACGGCTATCTGGCGGCTTTTGCGAGTCCGCTCCAACCCGACACGCTGCTGGCCCGGCCGGGCGGTCGGTTTGAGGAACTGGGTTTGGTCTTTCGTCGTTTCGAGATGCGGAAGGTGGCGGTGGGGCGAAACGAAGCGGGGCCGGTCTCGGAGGTCACCGGTGTGGCCGTGCTGTATGACGAAAGAGCCGGGACCGAAGTGGAGTTGGACAGCAGGACGCGCCGGTTCACGGACACCGCCCTGGCGGTGATCAGGCTACCCGGAGTTCGGGGTCAAACGCGCGAATTGATCGAGGGCGACAGCCTGAGCTTTGCCGGAGCGACCTATCGCGTGACGCGCATCCAGTTTGCGCCACCGGAGGTCGTCATCATCGAAAACGCTCCCGGATTGTCCAACCCCGAGGAGAAAACTCTCCGACCCGCGGCTCCGCTCGCCGACGCGCCGGTTCGGCCCGATCCCGTCTCGGCAACGGCTGCAACCCTTGCCCACAGCGAGGCGGGATACCCAGCGCCATGACGAAGCCCGTGGGAATCCTCTGCGTCGCTGCCCTTGGTGCCCTTGCGATGGTGCCGCAGGGACGAGCAGCGCCTGATCAAGCCCAGCCAGTCGACCGCCGCCAAAGCACCGGCACGGAACGCTCAGAGACAAGTGGACAGATGGTGCGCGAAGTGGATGCAGCCTGGCGGCGCGCTGAAGCCACCTCCATGAAGCCACCGGAACCTGCGCCGTTGGTTGGCCCAACTCCGTTGCGCGCGAAACTCGACGCGATCGTTCTTCCCAGCGTCAACTTCAGCGGCATGGAACTTAGCCGGGTCGTGACGACGCTGAGCGCAATTTCGCAAGAATACGATTATGGGGACGCCGCCACGAAGGGTGTGAACATCGTCCTGCTGGATACGGCCAGCGCCAGCAAACCGGTCGACATCACCCTGCGGAATCTCACGTTGAAACGCGTCCTGGATTTCGTTACCAGTGCAGCGGGTTGCCATTATGAGGTTCAGGAGGACGCGGTGGTTGTCCGGTCCGGCGGGGAACAGGCCGCCTTGGAGACGCGGTTCTTCCCGGTGTCACGGGGCACGGTATTGCGTTTGACCGGCCAGCCGGCGGTCCCCGTGGCGGGGACGCCGCCACCGGGGATCGGGCTCGAAGGCGAGGGAAATGCGATTCGCAAATTCCTCCAGCAGGCGGGCGTCGGCTTCGAAAGCATCGCGGGCAGCAGCCTGGCCTTCGATGGATCGCAGGTCATAGCCACGCAAACGCCGCGGAATCTTGAGCGGATTGCCGCCATCCTGGCGCGTTACCGCGACCTGCGCCAGGTCGCGATCGAGGCCAAGTTCATGGAAGTCCAGGAAGGAGTGTTGGAGGAGCTGGGAGTTCAATGGAATCTCGCGACGAAGGCCGCACAGCAAGGGGGCACGCAGGCTACCTACACGACGGGAAGCGGCGTGAACCGGTCGCTGGCCGACGCTTTCAAGAACGCCACCACCGCGCAGCAGATTTCGATCTCGGGTGAGGGCCAGCCCCAGGGTGGACTCAATCTGCCGGCGACCGCCCCGAATATCCCGGGCGGCGTGATGCTTGCCGCGTCGGCTGCGCCGTTGGCCAACGTCACGGGCATGATCGGCGAATTCGACGTCAACACGGTGGTTCGCGCGCTTGCCCAACAGAGCGGCACGGAACTGCTCAGTGCGCCACGGCTGACTGTGCTCTCCGGGAATCCAGCGACCATCACGGTGGCGCAGGAAATGCGTTATCCGCAGTCGTACGGCCAGATTCAGTCCCAGGTCGGCACCGGGAGCCTTTCCGGTGGCGGTTCCGCAGGGGTTTCCATCACCTCCGGCACCCCGCAGGAGTTCACCACGCGCAACGTCGGGGTGGAATTGCGGGTTACCCCCACGGTGGAGGAGGACGGGCACAGCATCAGCCTCGACCTGAATCCCCGGGTCACGGAATTCGAAGGCTTCGTCGAATATGGCGGGCCGAGCATTGCCATCTCGGGCGGCACGACGGTCACCGTCCCGCCGGGTTTCTACCAACCGATCTTCGCGGTGCGGGAAGTGGCGACGCGGGTAACGCTTTGGGACGGAGCCACCCTGGTCATGGGCGGCCTGACGCGCGAGGATGTCAAAAAGGTCAACGACAAGGTGCCCGTGCTGGGCAGCCTGCCGATCATCGGCCGGCTGTTTCGCAGCAAGGGGGAGAGCACCCAGAAACGAAACCTGCTGATCTTCGTGACGGCCAGGTTGGTGGACGCTGACGGCGCGGGGAAGAAATCAGCCGCGGGCGACTCGGGCGTCCAGTTGCAGCCGGTCAAATAGCGGCCTTCCCGTTTGCTCGCGCTTGGGAGCTTGACGGCGTCATGATCCTGGTCGTGCGAATTGTCCTTTTCGGAAATCGGTTGCGCGCTTGTTGGCGTGCCCTGGTTCGGTGCGAAATCGAACCTGGTTCTCATTCGCTTTCCGGGTGCATGATCGTGGCGATCGCCGGTTTTGCGCGGATCAGGCCCCGGGCGAAAAAGCCGCATCGGTGACGTCGATGGCGTGGGACTGATTGCCGCAATCTCCGTAGTGGCCGGGCGCGGCCACTGGAAATTGGTTTACGCAACAGCGGATAGGCGTTTGCGTCGACCCATGGCGAAATGGCTTTTGGTTGATGGGTATAACATGGCCTTCCGGGCATTTTATGGGATGCCCGAGCTGACGCGTACGGACGGCTTCCCCACGGGTGCGTTGCATGGCTGGATCAAAACCATGTGGAAACTTCAGGACTCGGAAAAGCCCGACGGCATGCTGGTGTTTTTCGACCTGGGTGGCTCGACCCACCGCCTGGCGCTGCATCCCGAATACAAGGCGCAGCGCAAGGAGACACCCGAACCGTTGGAAAGACAGATGCCCATCATCAAGGAACTGACTCGCGCGATGGGACTGGTCGGCATCGAACTTGATGGAGTTGAGTCGGACGACTTGCTCGCGTCGCATGCCCGGATGCTGGCCGGCGCGGGCCATGACGTGCTGATCGTGAGCGCCGACAAGGATTTTGCCCAGTGCGTGGGCGGCCCGATCAAGATCCTGCTGCCGCCGCCCACCGCCAATCCGAAACTGGGCTGGCGTTTGCTGGATACGGCCGGAGTGGTCGAAAAATTCGGCGTCCAACCCACGCAAATCGCCGAGTACCTGGCACTCGTGGGCGATACCTCGGACAATATTCCCGGCATCGATGGCGTCGGTCCAAAGACCGCGGCGAAATGGTTTGCCGAGCACAAGACACTCGAAGGCATCATTGCGGCCGCACCCCACCTGAAGCCGGAACGCTTCCGCGAGGCCATCTCCCAGAGCGCGGAACGACTGCGCATGAACCTGCAGTTGACGACGTTGCATCCGCAGATGCCGCTGCCGCATGTGGGGCCCGGCGACCCTGATACGGCCAAGCTTTTTCCGCTGCTCGAGTCGCTCGAGATGAAGTCATCGCTGGCCGAGGCGCGCACCCGCTACACCGGGCAAGGGGAACTCTTTTAGCCTCGAACGGGCAGCAATCCGCCTTGCCACAATTCGTTCCCGCGGGAGAATAAGGCAAAGGGAACCGCCATGAGCAAAAAAGCCCCTAACAAGAACGAGATCATGCGGGACATCATTGCCAAGGTCGGCAAGGAACGGGCGATCGACCTCGTGATGCAATCCTACAACACCGAGTTGCTGGCCACGCGGCTCAAGCGCCTGGAAGACGGGACGCCCGGGATCGGCGCCTACACGCGCCGCGACCATTTGCAGGATGCCTTGGCGCGCGTACTCGAGGTGTGCGAACTCGTCCGCGCTGACTGATCACTCGCCTGGCGGCTCGAAGATGTAGCCGATGCCGTGGACGGTCTTGAAGCAGTCGAGAGAAATCCCGTTCTTTTCAAACGCGGCGCGCACCTTGACGATGTATTGATCGAGCGAGCGGCTGCGGATGTCGGCATGGATACCCCAGACGGAGTGGATGAGCTCCTTGCGGGTGATCACAATCTTCCGATGCGTGTGCAGGTAGGCGAGGATGCCCAGCTCCTTGCGGCCGGTCTTGAAGATGGTGCCGTTGGGGAACTCGATTTCGAGGCGCTCGGGATGGACCTTGGTGCCGAGAAACTCAAACGGACCGTCGGTCGTCCGCAGGTTTTTCGTGACGTTGTGGTCGGTGTGTGATTCGGAGCGCCGCAGGACGGCGCGAATGCGTGCGATGACCTCGGTGTAACTGAAAGGCTTGGTGATGTAGTCGTCGCCACCGAGATTCAGGCCCTGAACCTTCGCCTCATCGTGCGTATTGGCCGTGAGGAAAATCACCGGCACATTAATGTCCTGGGCCTTGAGCTGCTTGATCAGTTCGAAGCCATTTCCATCCGGCAGGTTGACATCGAGCAGGATAAGGTTGGCGAAATTGTGCTGGAGGAAGCGCAGGGCCGGGGTGATCCGCGGATAAACCTGCACGTTCATGCCCGCTTCCTCCAAATGCTGGGCGATCAGCGTGGTCAGTTCGACTTCGTCTTCGACTACGACGATGAGGGGGCGGGGTTCAGCGCACATAGGGTTGGGTGGGGGTGACGGACCTCTTTTTACAATTCACATCGGCAATGTCAAAGCCTACTTAAGCGCCACGTCGGATTGAGAATTCTTGCATTCCGGACGGGCGGACCTTCGCTCGTCAGAATGAAGGTGATTTTGGGACTTCTGCAGCACGCCTGCTCAGCCAAGCCGGCTGAAAATTTACGTAAAACTCTCGCACTGACTGAAGTTGCGGCAAGACGGGGTGCCAGGATCATCTGCACGCAGGAGCTTTTCCGTTCCCGATACTTCTGCCAAAGCGAGGATCACGAAAACTTCAAACTGGCGGAGCCTATTCCCGGACCCAGCACGAAGGCCTTCCAGCAGATCGCCCGCCGATACAAGGTGGTGATCATTGCTTCGCTGTTCGAAAAGCGGGCCGGTGGGCTCTATCACAACACGGCAATCGTCATCGATGCGGATGGGAAACTGCTGGGGTTGTACCGCAAGATGCACATCCCGGACGACCCCCTGTACTACGAGAAATTCTATTTCACACCCGGCGATACGGGCTTTCGGGCCTGGCACACGAAGTATGGGAAGATCGGGGTTTTGGTCTGTTGGGACCAGTGGTATCCGGAGGGCGCGCGACTGACGGCCCTCCAGGGCGCCGAAATCCTCTTCTATCCCACGGCGATCGGCTGGCATCCCGGCGAAAAGAAGAAGTACGGCGAGAGGCAGCACGGCGCGTGGGAGACCATCCAGCGGGCCCATGGCGTGGCGAACGGCTGCTTCGTCGCCGTCGCGAATCGCATCGGCATCGAACGACCGGTTGGTGGGGCGGGCATCGAATTCTGGGGCCAAAGCTTTGTCTCCGGCACGAGCGGGGAAATCCTGGCCAAGGCCAGCGTGGACCAGGAAGAGGTGGTGCTGGTGCCCGTGGACCTCGGCTGTGTCGACACGACCCGCACGCATTGGCCGTTCCTCCGCGACCGCCGGATCGACGCGTACGGGGATATCACGAAGCGATACATCGATTGAAATGCCTTTGTCGGGGGCTCGTGTCCCTGCGAACCGGCCTGCAGGGGCGCGGGACCTCCAGAAAGCCACCATGCTGAAACCGAGATCCAAGAGCACACCCACCGCACTCGGCTTCCGCATGCCAGCCGAATGGGAGCCGCAGGCCGCCGTGTGGCTCTCCTGGCCGCACAACCGCGCTACTTGGCCCGGTCAATTTCGCCCGATTCCCCGCGTGTTTGCCGGCATTGTGCGCGAGATTAGCCGGTTCGAGGCGGTGAGGATCAATTGCGCCGCCAAGCTCCAGCTCCGGGCAAAGCGGCTTTGCGCGGCCGCCGGCGCGGACATGCAGCGGGTCACCTTCTACGATCATCCCACCAACGATGCATGGTGTCGCGACCACGGGCCGATCTTCGTGAAAAACAATCGCACGGGAGAGGTGGCGGTGACCGATTGGGTGCACAATGCCTGGGGCGGGAAGTATCCGCCCTACGACCTCGACAACAAGATTCCTCCCAGCATCGCCCGGAAGCTGAAGTTGCGCCGCTTCGAGCAAGCCCTGGTCCTGGAGGGGGGCTCCATCGATGTGAATGGCGCCGGGTTGCTGTTGACGAGCGAACAGTGCCTGCTGAATCCCAATCGCAACCCCCAATTGGGAAAGTCCCAAATCGAACAAAACCTGAAGGACTTCCTCGGTATCCGTCGTGTTTTGTGGCTGGGGGAGGGGATTGTTGGCGACGACACCGACGGGCACATCGATGACATTGCGCGCTTTTTCAAAGCCGATGGCATCATAACCTGCGTCGAGCCGAACCGGCGCGATCCCAATCACCGCTTCCTCGGCGAGAACCTGGAGCGACTGCGCGGCTTCCGTACGTTGTCAGGCAGCAAATTCGACATCGTGGAATTGCCCATGCCCAAGCCGTTTGGATTCCGCGGGCAACAGGTGCCGGCCAGCTACGCAAATTTCCTCGTGGTCAATGGCGCGGTGCTCGTGCCGCAGTTCCGCCAGAAGCGGCCCGACGCAGCTGCCCGCGCCATCCTCGGTGATTGCTTTCCGGGACGCGAAGTCGTTCCAATCGATTGCTATCACCTGATCTGGGGCCTCGGCACCCTCCATTGCATCTCCCAACAACAGCCCCGTTGAACCTTTATGCGTATCGGTATCGTTCCAGCCTTTCTCCTGTGCATCCTGCTCACTGGATGCGAGTCCGTCTCGGGCAGTTTCTCCGAAGCCGTCCCGCCGCAGGTCCAGCTCGTCGAAGGCAGCCGCGAAGAGGTTTACTTTGCCGCCCAACAGGCGTTCAAGCGGCTCGATTTCGTCCTGACCCGGTCGGTCATGGGCCAGGTCGAGGCAGCCAGCGCGATCCACACCAGCGAGGCGTTCGGGAACTCCCGGCAGCAGATTGCCCGGGTGGTCATTCGCGAAGCCGAAGCCGGCAAGTCGGAGGTGCAGCTTTGGGTGACCGAAGAAACCGCCAGCCAGTCAATGGGAGGCACTCGCCGGCAGCCCCTGCGGGAAAACGGGTTATTCCAACTGTATTTTGCTATGCTGCAGCAAGTTTTGCACGAGCGATCAGACGGAGGACCCTCTGGGAAAAGCTGATTTTTGCTCTTGCCGGAGGGCGCGGGATCAGGGAATTTGGACGTTCCGCGGCGTTCTTAAGTCGAGCCGGTGCTGCCGCGACACTTCCCCGGCTCGTCCCGACAGTCCAACCCTCAACCCACGGATCCGCAAGGATCCACGCCGGAAGCCGGACGCCTTGAAGTGAGCGGCCGTCAATCCGACACCACAGTCCATATGAGTTCGCTAATGCAAGAACTGCTCGCCCAGAGCACCTTCGACAAACTGAAGGTCGGCAGTATCGTCCCGGGCGTCATCACTGAAATCCGCGCCAATGAAGTCGTCGTCGATATCGGCGGCAAAGCGGAAGGCGTCATCCCCGCCAACGAGTTTTCCGATCTCGGTGAGCTCCAGATCGGCTCCACCATCGAGGTCATCCTCGAGAAGCTCGAGGACAAGGAGGGCAATCCCATCCTTTCCTATGAGCAGGCCCAGCAGAAGAAGAACTGGGAGAATATCCTCAGCAAGTGCCAGGAGGGTGCCATCATCCCCGGCCGCGTGAAAACCAAGGTGAAGGGCGGCCTGATCGTTTCGATCGGTGTCGATTCCTTCCTCCCGGCCTCGCACATCGACATCCAGCCGCCCAAGAACCTCGACCAGTACGTCGGCCAGACCTACGACTTCAAGGTTCTCAAGATCAACCACGACCGAAAGAACATTGTCCTTTCCCGCCGTGAGCTCATCGAGGAGCAGCGCGTCAACAAGCGCCGCGATCTCCTCGAGAAGCTGCAGCCTGGCCAGATCCGCAAGGGCGTGGTCAAGAATATCACCGACTTCGGCGCGTTCATCGACCTCGACGGCATGGACGGCCTGCTGCACATCACCGACATGAGCTGGGGCCGCATCGGCCACCCGTCCGAGCTGCTGAAGCAGGGCGAGGAGATCGAGGTGATGATCATCGACATCAACCGCGAGAAGGAGCGGGTCTCCCTTGGCCTCAAGCAGACGAAGAACAACCCTTGGGACAACATCGACCACAAGTTCCCGGTCGGTTCCAAGATCCACGGCAAGGTCGTCAATCTCGTCCCCTACGGCGCGTTCATCGAACTCGAGCCGGGTGTCGAGGGCCTCGTGCACATCACCGAGATGTCCTGGACCAAGCGCATCACCAAGCCCTCCGAGCTGCTCAAGGTCGGCCAGGAGCTCGATGCGGTCGTCCTCGGCATCCAGAAGGAAGAGCAGAAGATCTCGCTCGGCCTCCGCCAGTTGGAGCCGAACCCATGGGACATGGTCCGCCACAACTACCCCGTGGGCGCCCGCGTCCGCGGCAAGGTTCGCAACATGACCACCTACGGTGCGTTTGTGGAGCTTGAGGAAGGCATCGACGGCATGGTGCACGTCTCCGACATGTCCTGGACCCGCAAGATCAATCACCCGTCCGAGATGCTCAAGAAGGGCGACGAGGTGGATGCGATCGTCCTCGACGTCGATCCGTCGCAGCAGCGCATCAGCCTCGGCATGAAGCAGCTCGCAACCGATCCATGGACTGACATCGACTCCTTCTTCCGCATCGGCGACGTCGTCCCGGGCGTGATCTCCAAGATCACGACCTTCGGCGCCTTCGTCGAGCTGAAGGATGGCATCGACGGCCTCGTGCACATCTCGCAGATCCAGGAAGAGCGCGTCGACAAGATCAAGGACGTGCTCAAGCCCGGCCAGGAAGTGCAGGCCCGCGTCATCAAGATCGACCGCGAGCAGCGCCGCATCGGCCTCTCGATCAAGGCCGCCAACTACTCCGCGGAACAGCTCGCGCAGGAAACTGCGACCTACGAGCAGTTCTCCAAGAGCTCCGGCGCGTCCGACATGACCAACCTCGGCGACATCTTCGACGAGGCGTCGAAGAAGGAATAAGCTCCTGCCTAGCCGAACAATTCAAAGGCGTCCCGCACGAGCGGGGCGCCTTTTTGCTTTAGCCGGGGTCGCTGGCCCCGGACGAGCATCATAGCGCGCCCGACCGGGGTCAACGACCCCGGCTACAGCGGAAAGAGCCTCAAGAACCGAACAACCTTTCTCAGCGCTTCCGGCATGGCTGGGCTTGAACTTCGGACCCAACCGCGGTGGCCTTGCCGTGGATTCCCCTAACCCCTGATTCCATGAGAAAATCGCTACAGCTCACGCTCGCCTTCGTCCTGGCGGTATCCGCCTACGCCCAAAAATTCGAGGGCCTCGCCCTCACCCCTCCGATGGGATTCAACACCTGGAACACGTTCGCCAGCAAGATTGACGAGTTCATGATCAAGGAGACGGCCGAAGCCATGATCAAAAACGGCATGCGTGATGCCGGCTACGTCTACATCGTCCTCGACGATACATGGTCGGCCATGGAGCGCGATGCGCAGGGAAACCTGCAGGCGCACCCTGACAAATTTCCCAGCGGCATGAAGGCGCTGGGCGACTTCCTCCATGCCAAGGGTTTCAAGTTCGGCATTTATGGCTGCGCCGGCCGGAAGACCTGTGGAGGTTATCCGGGGAGCTGGGGCCATGAGTTTCAGGACGCGCTGAAATTTGCGGAGTGGGGCGTCGATTACCTGAAGTATGACTGGTGCAGCTCAGGCGACGCCAATCCGAAGGACGCCTACACGCGCATGCGCGACGCGCTCTGGACCGCGAAGCGGCCCATCGTCTTCAGTATTTGCGAATGGGGTAATTCCAAGCCGTGGGAGTGGGCGGGCGAGGTTGGCCACCTGTGGCGCACCACCGGGGACATCATGGACTGCTACGATTGTGTCCAACGCTGGGAGCGCGGCTTCAAGGTCATCCTCGACCTCCAATATTCCTCCGTTCAACCGGCCGACGGCCAGGGCAACGGCATCGGCAAATACGCCGGCCCCGGCCATTGGAATGACCCCGACATGATGGAGGTGGGCAACGAGGGCCTGACCTTCGCCGAATCGCGGGCCCATTTTAGTCTTTGGGGTATCCTCGCAGCGCCCCTCATGGCCGGCAACGACGTCCGCAAGATGACCCCGGAGATCAATGCCTTGCTCATCGACAAGGAGGCGCTCGCGATCAACCAAGACAAGCTAGGCAAGGAGGGCTGGCGTTTCCGCGCGGAGCCTAGTCGGGAGATTTGGGTCCGCGAGCTATCCGGTGGCGAGTGGGCGGTTGCCATGTTGAATTCCGGGAAAACCGCGGCCGAGCTGGAGATCGACTTCAGCCAAGGCTGGTGGTTCGTGAACGGCGAATGCTCGATCCGCGACATCTGGGAAAAGAAGGACGTTGGAACGACCAAACAGGTGTTCAAAAAGCACCTCGAGTCGCACGACGTGGCCTACCTCCGACTGAAACCGCTGAAGAAATAGGGGTGGGGCCGGTCTTTTACCGGCCTTCGGAGGGCCCGGCTCCCGCTGGGCCGCCGCACATCTGGAGATGTGCCCTCCACTCGCGATGGTCCGGTCGAAGACCGGACCGAACTATGAAAAACGCGCAGCTTGTCGGCTGCGCGTTTGAATTGAAGGAGGCTTCGCTCAGTTTGCCGCTTCCGCGTGCTGGGCGACGAAACCGCGAATGGCCGCGGCCCGCTCGGCCGCGTGGCGCTCTTCCTCGACCTCGTCGGCGGTGCGGATCTTGTTGTGGCTCTGCATCTGCCGGCGGATCTTGCCGAGGGCGAGATATTCGAGCTGGCGGATGCGTTCGCGGGTGACCTTGAAGCGCTTGCCCACTTCCTCGAGCGTGAGTTCCTTCTCACCGTCCAAGCCGAAGCGCAGCTTGATGATGCTGGCTTCGCGGGGATCGAGGGAGTTGACCATGGCGCTGAGGTCGGCCCGGAGGTTCTTGTCGCCCAGCCCTTCATAGGGACTGACGGCCGCTTCGTCCCCGACCAGGTCACCGAGCGTCGCGGAGTCGTTATCCTCCCCGACCGGCGCATCCAGCGAGGCGGGGCGCACGCTGACGGTCTTCAGCAGGGCGACCTTGGCGGTCGGGATCTGGAGTTCCGCGGCGATTTCCTCGTTCTCAGGCTCGCGACCGAGTTCGTCCGTGAGCTTGGCGATCATTTTCCGCATGCGGGAGATCTTGTCGACGAGGTGGACGGGCAGGCGGATCGTCTTGGATTGGTTGGCCAAGGCGCGCTTCATCGATTGCTTGATCCACCACGCGGCGTAAGTGGAGAGCTTGCCGCCCTTGGCGGGATCGAAACGTTCCACGGCCTTGATCAGGCCCAGGTTGCCCTCGCTGATGAGGTCCATCAGGGGCAGGCCCATCTGGTTGTAGTCGTAGGCGATCTTCACGACCAGGCGCAGGTTGGCCTTGATCATATGGTCACGCGCCGCCTTGTCGCCGCGCTTGATGCGAGCGGCGAGCTTGATCTCCTCCTGCACGGTCAGCAGGGGGGTCTGGCGGATTTCGTTGAGATAAAGCTGGAGATTGGAACGCTCGTCGCGGCGATCGACCGGCGAAGCTTGGTCGAATTCGGACGGCGCTGGAACCGCGGCAGTGACTTCGGGACGGACGGTGAGGCCTTCATCAGCCGAGGGAATAACGGGGCCGGAAGTGCGACTTGCTGGAATCGCTTCAACTACCGGCGTGGAACGGTGCGACTTCTTGCGATTAGGCATGATGGGTTATGGACTGACGATTGAGACAATTGGGAGGTTACGGCCTGACTCCTTGCATTTTGGATGCCTGAACGAGGGCGGAAATTCCCGCCTCTCTGTCTTGACCCCAAATACGTCGTGTTGTGCCGCCCGGATGCCTTAACTCGACAGCCGGTCAGCCAGGGAAATGGCCTTAAACAGGGCCGAAGCCTTGTTAATCGTCTCCAGATATTCCGCTTTGGGAACCGAATCGGCGACTATGCCTGCACCTGCCTGAATGTGAACCAGCCCATCTTTAACCAATGCGGTCCTGAGGGTTATGCACGAATCCAAGTTGCCATCATAACTGAAATACCCAAGTGCCCCCGCGTAGCTGCCGCGTTGGGTTCCTTCTTTTTCGGCGATAAGCTGCATGGCACGAATTTTTGGAGCGCCACTGACAGTGCCGGCGGGAAAGGTGGCACGCATCAGATCAAAAGCGGTGCGTTCTGGCGCAAGTTGTCCCTCCACTTGGGACACAATGTGCATCACATGGGAGTACCGCTCGATCACCATGAACTCAGGTACCTTCACGGTGCCATATGCGCAGACCCGGCCAATGTCGTTCCGGGCCAGGTCGACGAGCATGAGGTGTTCGGCCCGTTCCTTCTCGTCAGCAAGCAGTTCCCTTTCCAACGCAGCGTCTTCTCCGGCATTCTTGCCCCGGGGGCGGGTGCCCGCGATTGGCCTGATCTCGACCTTCCGTCCGGTAAGGCGGACGTGCACTTCCGGCGAGGCGCCGACGAGCGCGAATTCCCCGGTTTCGAGCAGGAACATATAGGGTGAAGGATTCACCGTCCGGAGGGCGCGATATAGATCGAGCGGAGTTTTCGCGAATTGCCGGCTGAAACGCTGGGAAAGGACGATCTGGAAAATGTCGCCGGCCCGGATGAACTCCTTCGAATCCTCGACCATTCGCTCAAAGGCAGCCTGGGTGAAATTTCCGGCCGGTACCTGCACGGGGCCGGTGTCGCCGAGCGTGGCCGGGGCCAGGGGAGTGGGCTTGGCGAGCGCGCCTTGCATGCGCCTCAGTTCGGCGCAGGCGGCATCGTAGGCGCGGGCGGCTTCGGCCTCCGTTGCCTCGCCCGCGCTGGTGGCAACGTGCGCGTTGACGATGAGGCGCATCGTCTGGTGGGCGCGGTCGAACGCCAGGACCGAATCGCAAAGCATGAACCACATCACCGGGACCCCGAGTTCGTCCCGGACCGCCAGCGGGACCGTAGGCTCGACGGCATGGATAAACTCGTAGCCCACATATCCGACGGCGCCTCCCGTGAAGGGCGGCAAGCCCGGCACCTCAACTGGCCGGTAGCCGGCCAGCTCCATTTCCAGGATCTTCAGGGGGTCGCCCTCTCCGGGGCTCGCCTTGATGATTTTGCGGGGATTGCACCCGATGAAGCTGTAACGGGAGACGTTTTCGCCTCCTTCCACGGATTCGAGGAGAAAGGCCGGGCCAGCGCCGCGCAGCTTGGCGAACGCGGAGACCGGTGTTTCCAAGTCAGCGAGCAGGTCGGCGCAGACAGGGATGACATTCCCCTTCCGACTGAGCTGCAGGAAGGCTTCGCGGGAAGGGGTGACTTGCATGGCTACTCGACGGTAACCGATTTGGCCAGATTCCGGGGCTTATCGACATCCCGTTTCAACTCCACGGCGATATAGTAGCTCAAGAGCTGGACCGGCACAGTCGCCACGATGGGCAGCACCGCCTCGTGGCACTCGGGTATGCGGATGACCTCGTCAGCGAGACCAGCGGGCATTTCGCACTCCTCGGTGGCGATGGCGATGATCTTACCCTTGCGGGCCTTGATTTCCTGCATGGAGGAAACGACCTTGTTGAACATTTCGCCGGACGGAACGAAGAACACCGAGGGACATTGCTCGCTGATCAACGCAATGGGTCCATGCTTCATTTCGGCGGCCGGGTAGCCCTCGGCGTGAATGTACGAGATTTCCTTCAGCTTCAGGGCGCCCTCCAGCGCGACCGGGAACAGCGACAGCCGGCCGAGGAAAAGCATGTCATGGTAATGGGCATACCGCTTGGCGATGTCCTGGAGCTGCGGCGCCAGTTTGAGTGTTTCCCGCACCTTGTCCGGCGCGCCTTTGAGTGCCTTGACCAGTTCCACCCCGCCGCTGTAGCTCATGTCGCGCATGCGCCCGATGTAGAGGGCGAGCATCGCGCCGAGCAGGAGTTGGGAGGTGAAGGCCTTGGTGGACGCGACGCCGATTTCGGGACCGACGTGCTGGTAGACGCCGCCATCCGCTTCGCGCGCAATGGTCGAGCCGACCACATTGCAGATGGCGAGAACCTTGTAGCCCTTCCGCTTGGCTTCGCGCATCGCGGCCAGCGTATCGATCGTCTCGCCGGACTGGCTGATGGTGAAAAACAGCGTGTTCCGGTTGAGCGGAATGTTGCGGTACCGGAACTCCGAGGCGTAGTCGACTTCCACGGGCACGCGGGAAAAGCGCTCGATCAATTGTTCCGCGACGAGGCAGGCGTGCCAGGCGCTGCCGCAGGCCAGGAAGTTGATTCGGTCAATCTGGCGGAAGTCGACGGCGGAAATGTTCAGGCCGCCGAACTGGGCGGTGCTGCCATCCTCGGAAAAGCGGCCACGCATGGTGTTTTCCAGCGCGGACGGCTGCTCGAAGATTTCCTTCTCCATGAAGTGTGCATAGGTGCCGAGTTCGGCGTCCTCCACGCTCCAGCTGACCTTGTCGATGACGGGCGATACGTCCTCCGCCTCGAGCGTGGAAATCGTGAAGCCCTTGGTCGTCATGTGCAGGATTTCGCCGTCCTTCAGGTAAACGACATTCTGCGTCCGGCTGATGATGGCCGACACGTCGCTGGCGAGCATGAGTTCGCCCTCTCCGACGCCCAGGATCAGGGGCGAGCCCTTGCGCGCCGAGACAATTTCGGCGGCAGCATCGGCGCACATGACGGCGATGCCGTACGTGCCCTCGACATGCCGCAAGGTCTTGCGCACCGACTCGACGAAACGGCTGCCCTCCTTTGGCTCCGGTTCCTTCTGGTAGTGATAAGCGATGAGGTTGGACAGCACTTCCGTGTCGGTCTCTGACTTGAAGGTGTAGCCTTTGGTCAGGAGAAACTTCTTGATGCTGGCGTAGTTCTCGATGACGCCGTTGTGAATCAGGGCGATTTTTTCATCGCTGCTGATGTGGGGGTGGGCGTTGGCATCGGTGACGCCGCCGTGCGTGGCCCAACGCGTGTGGCCGATGCCCGTGGTTCCGGGCAGCCTCTGGGCCGAAGTGCCCTTGATCAGCCCCTCCACGCGGCCAGTCTTCTTGGCCAGGTCGAACCGCGAGCCGTTTTGGGTGGCGACACCGGCCGAGTCATATCCGCGGTATTCGAGGCGTTTGAGCCCCTCCAGGATGATGGCGGAAGCCTTTTGTTTACCGATGTAACCGACGATGCCGCACATAAGTAGGTGGTTTAAGTTTGAGATTTTTTGGCAGTTTCAAATGATACCGCAAGGAATTAGACATCTTTTCTTTATGGCCGAAGGTAAACGAGTTCTATCAGTCATCATGGGCGGGGGCCGGGGCACCCGCCTTTACCCCCTGACCAAGGAGCGCTGCAAACCGGCGGTGCCGCTTGCGGGCAAATACCGTCTCGTGGACATTCCGATCAGCAATTGCCTGAATTCAGGCCTCAATCGCATCTATTTGCTGACCCAGTTTCTTACGGCGTCGCTGCACCGGCACATCAACAAGAGCTTCCATTTCGACCCCTTTGGCGCCGGGTTCATCGACTTGCTCTCGGCGGAGCAGACCAATCTCAGCACTTCGTGGTACGAGGGCACGGCGGACGCCGTGCGTCGCAACCTGGAACACTTCGATTCGCACGCCCACGACCTGATCCTGATCCTCTCCGGTGACCAACTGTACCGGATGGATTTCCGCAAGATCATCGACCAGCACGTCGCGACGGGGGCGGATGTCACGATTGCCGCCATCGCGTTTCCGGTTTCCAAGGTCGAGGGTCTTGGGCTGATGCGGGTAAAGGATGACCTCACCATCACCGAATTCGTCGAGAAGCCCAAGGACCCCGCGATCATCAATGGGCTCACGATCAGTTCGACGCTCGAAAAGAAGCTCGAGCCCTGCCCGGAAAAGCGCTGCCTGGCTTCCATGGGCATCTACGTGTTCAGCCGCGCGGTCCTGCGCGAGTCGCTCTCGAACACGATGAAGGATTTCGGCAAGGAGGTCATCCCCGCCCTGCTCGGCAAATCCAAGCTCTACAGCTATATTTTTGAAGGCTACTGGGAGGACATCGGCACCGTGCGGGCATTTTTCGAAGCGAATCTCGCGCTGGCCCAGCCGCTGCCGCCATTCAATTTCTTTGATCGCAGCGCGCCGATCTACACCCATCCGCGCTACCTGCCCGCTTCGAAGATCAACCGGTGCAACATCGACCACGTCGTCATCGGCGACGGCTGCCTGGTGACCGACTCGTCGCTCAAACACTGCGTGATCGGCATCCGTTCGATCCTCGGCGAAAACTCGCACCTCGAGGACGTCGTGATGATGGGCGCTGATTTCTATCAGACGAAGCAGGAGATCCAAGCCGACCGGGACAAGGGCCGGCCGGCCATCGGGGTTGGGCGCAACTGCAACATCAAGCGGACGATTATCGACAAAAATGCCCGCATTGGGGACAACGTCTCGCTTTCCCCCGAGGGCAAGGCGGATGGCGACTACCCTCACGCCATCGTCATTCGCGACGGCATCCTATGCGTCACCAAGGGCGCGCTGATTCCCTCAGGCTTTGTGCTTTGACGCGAGGCGAACGGCGACGGCGATGACGCCGAGGCCGCCGGCAGCCACGAACAGCGAATAGAACATCCCACGGCTGAGCCCGAGGATGAGCGCGGCATCGGGCTCGCGAAACACCTCGCACCCAATACGGACCACGGCATAGGCGATAAGAAATTCGCCGGCGAGGCGGCCCGGTTGTCGCCGCGCCACCTCCGTTTTCCAGAAACGCCACTGCAGGAAGGCCAGCAGCAGGAATCCTTCGAGGGCTGCTTCATAGAGCTGGGAGGGGTGGCGCGGCTGTTCGCCCCCGCCGGTTGCCGAGAAGATCATCGCCCACGGCACGTCGGTGGTTTTGCCCCAGAGTTCCCCGTTGAGGAAATTGGCGATGCGGCCCAGCCCCAGTCCCAAGGGCACGGTGCTCACGATCAGGTCGCCCAGTTGCAGGAAGGAGGTTTGATGCCGGCGGGCGAATAGCGCGAGGGCAATGATCACGCCAACAAAGCCTCCATGACTGGCCATGCCTCCCTGCCAAATCATGAAAAAGGCCCAGGGAGGATCGAACAAGTCTTGGGGGCGGTACAGGAGGAAACTGCCGAGCCGGCCACCAACCATGACCCCGATGATGATGTAGGTCATGAGGTCCCAGATCGCATTGGGATCCAGCGGCGAACGCCCCGCCTTGTGATACCGATAAAGCAGCCACCCGGCTCCCACGAATCCCAGCATGTAGGCCAGGCCATAATACCGCAGGCCAAAGTTTTCACTGAACTGGATCAGGAAGGGATGCGGCGTATGCACCCAATAGGCGAGGGGGAGCAGGGAGCAGGGAGCGGGGAGCACGGAAGACAGGTGGCTGAACTCGGAAGACGCTGCGAGTAGGGGAGAATCGGGTCGGTGAAACAATCTCTTTCCCCACCAGAACCGGCCTTAATGACCCGGCAGCGCGGCCACTGTTGCCTTGCGGGAGCAGGTTCGGTTCGGTTTCGTCGGCCCATGAGCGTGCTCCAGACCACTCCCCTCAATGCCTTCCACCGTCGGCACGGCGGCCGCATGGTGGATTTCGCGGGGTGGGACATGCCGGTCCAGTACAAGAGCATCCTCGATGAGCACAAAGCCGTGCGCACGCGGGCGGGATTTTTTGATGTCAGCCACATGGGCGAAGCCGATGTGAAAGGGCCCGAGGCGTTGAAGTTTCTCCAGCACCTCGTCACGAACGATTGCGGCAAGCTTTTTCCCGGGCGCGTGCTGTACACCGTGATGTGTTATCCCGATGGCGGGGTGGCCGACGACCTCCTTGTCTACATGCGCGGGCCCGATGATTATTTCCTATGCCTCAATGCCGGCAACATCGCCAAGGACATCGCCTGGATGCAGGAGCAAGCGAGGGGCTACAACTGCACGGTCACGAATCGATCGGCCGACTATGGCCAACTCGCCATCCAGGGACCCCGGGCTGTGGAGATTGTCCAGTCACTCATGAAAGCCGCGCTGGCTGACATCAAATACTATCACTTCACCGAGGGCGAGGTTGCCGGTGTGAAATGCATCATCAGCCGGACAGGTTATACGGGCGAGGATGGCGTCGAACTTTACTGTGCGGCCGGAGATACCGAGCGCCTGGCCGAGGCGGTGCTTGCCGCCGGAACCCCGCTCGGGCTCGAACTGACCGGCTTGGGAGCCCGCGACTCGTTGCGATTGGAAGCGGGGTTTCCGCTCTACGGCCATGAAATCACGGACAAGATCAACCCCATCGAGGCGGGCTTGGGTTGGGTCGTGAAATTCGACAAAGGGCCGTTTAACGGGTCCGAAGCGTTAAAGTCCCAGAAAGCGAATGGCCCGGGCAGAAAGATTGTGTTCTTCAAGACCGGCGATCGTCGCATCGTTCGGGCCGATTCGCCGGTGCTTGACGAGGCCGGGGCCCCGGTGGGGCGCGTCGCTTCCGGGACACTTTCACCGGTGCTCAATGAGGCCATTGGCTCGGCGCTGGTGGAGGCGCCGGCCTTGGGTAAGCCGTTGGCGGTGGACATCCGGGGCACCCGGCTGAATTTGCAACTGGTCAAACCGCCATTCGTCCCCCTAAAGAAGTCCTGACCTTTTCGTAGCAGGGGCTTTGTGTCCCGATCCGTTGCGGGATAAACCCGCTCCTACCACCAACCAATGAGCAACATCCCCGCTGATCTTAAATACGCCAAGTCCCACGAATGGCTGAAGGCTGCCGCTGACGGCACTGCGCTGGTTGGCATCAGCGACTACGCGCAAAACAGCCTCGGCGACATCACGTTTATCCAGCTTCCCAAGGTTGGCACATCGTTCAAGGCGGGGGAAACCTTCGGCGTCGTCGAGTCGGTGAAGGCCGCCTCCGACGTATACGCGCCGGTTGCGGGCAAGGTGCTCGAAGTGAACAAGGCGCTCGAGGCCAATCCCGAAAAGGTCAACGCGTCGCCCTATGGCGATGGCTGGATGTTGAAACTCGAGCTGGCCAATCCCGCCGATGCCGCGGCGCTGCTGTCGCCGGAGGATTACGGCAAAGTCATCGGGTGAGGGCCGTGCCATGAGCCGGCACGGGTTTTCCCCGCTGCGGCTGCCGGTCTGGCTGCTGCTCATCCTCCTGGGTCTGGCGCCGGCTTTGGCCGGGGCGGATGAAATTACCGACGCACGCAAGGAACTTGAACGGCTGCAGGCGAAATACGGGGAGAAGCATCCCGCGGTGTCAG
Organism: Lacunisphaera sp.; assembly: GCA_035549955.1. GTDB lineage: Bacteria > Verrucomicrobiota > Verrucomicrobiia > Opitutales > Opitutaceae > Lacunisphaera. The sequence goes on from DASZPS010000031.1 coordinate 121,220, forward strand.
ACCAACAGGTTCGGTTGACGGAATTACTCCGGCTCGCGCGGGAGAAGCCGGACGAGCCGGCCGTCTTGCGGGTGGCGCGAGCGGACCTGGCTGCCAAGCGGGCGCGCTATGGCGAAAACCACCCGCGGTTATACGAGCAGGAAGCCCGCGTGAAAAAGATGGAGGAGAAACTGGCGGAGGACCCGGCCATGGCGCCTGAACTGCTGGTGGCTTGGGGTGAATTGACCGTCGTCTACATCCGATACGGCGATCGCAATTCGCGGGCGACCGCGGCAAGGGTCCGGGTCCATGCCTTGGAGAGACACCTGCAGGCGCCCGGGGACGAGTCACGTGAGCTGCGCCTGGCGCGAGCGGAACTTGAAGTGGCCACAGCTCGCTATGGGGCCGGCCATCCCAAGGTGGCGGAAGCCCGGAGGAAAGTGGCCGAACTCGGAGGCGAGGTGGCGCCGGAACCCGAAAAGTAGGGGTGAGAGTTGGGTGCGAGTGTAGGGCGTTACGCCCCGACGAACGACCTGGTGGGGCGTAAAACCCCTGCTCCAAACCAAAAAAAGCCCGCACCGGGCGGCGCGGGCTGGAGTGGAACAGTCTGGGAATCCTACTCGGCCTTGGCGGCGGCCTTCATGGCCTTTTGGCGGGCGTTGTTGTTGAGGATGCGCTTGCGCAGGCGGAGGTTCTTCGGCGTGACCTCCACGAACTCGTCGGCGGCGATGTACTCAATCGCGCGCTCCAGCGACAGCTTTACCGCGGGGGTGAGGCCCGCGGCCACGCCTTCGCCCTGGGAGCGGAAGTTCGTGAGCTTCTTCTCGCGTACGGCATTGCAGGCGATGTCTTCATTGCGGGGATTTTCGCCCACGATCATGCCTTCATAGACCTGCTCGCCGGGATTGACGAAGAGCTTACCGCGCTCCTGCACCATCACCAGGGCGTAGGCGGTGGTTTCCCCGGCCTCGGTGGCGATGAGCGTGCCCGTGATGCGGGTGAGAAGTTCGCCGGCGTACGGGCCGTACTCCTTGAACAGGTGCGAGGTGACGCCGCGGCCGGACGTGGCGTTGACGACGTCGATTTCCAGGCCGATCAGGCCGCGCGTGGTGATGGCCGCCTCGATCATCGTCGAGTGCGCCAGCTTTTCCATGTTCGTGAGGCGTCCTTTCCGGTTGGCGAGGTTCTGCATGATGGTGCCGACGCACTCGTCGGGCACCTCGATCCACACGGTTTCGTACGGCTCCAGTCGCTCGCCGTTCGGGCCCGTTTTCTCGATCACGGTCGGGCGGGACACGAGGAGTTCGAATCCCTCCCGGCGCATCGTCTCGACCAGCACGGCCACCTGCATGGCGCCGCGGGCCTTGACGTTGAACACGCCAGCCTTGTCGGAGTCCTCGATCTGGATGGAAACATTGGTCTTCAGTTCGCGCATCAGGCGTTCGCGCAGCTGGCGCGACGTGACAAGCTTGCCTTCCTGGCCGACGAGCGGGCCGTCGTTCACACAGAACTGCATCTCGAGCGTCGGGGGATCGATCTGCTGGAAGGGCAGGGCATGGGCGTTCTCGCGGATATCCAGCGTGTCGCCGATGTCGACGTCCTCAAATCCGGAAAGACCCACGATGTTGCCGGCGTGGGCGGACTCGACCTCGCGCTGGCCCAGGCCGGTGAATTCGAAGATCTTGGTGATCTTGGCGCGGACCTTCTTGCCGGCCTCGGCATGGCGGATGACGAAGACCGGGTCGCCCACGCGGACGGTGCCGCCGAGGATTTTGCCGACCGCAATGCGGCCCACGTAGTCGCTCCAGTCGATGTTGGAGACCAGCATGTGGAATGGTTCCTCGGGCTTGGCGAACGGCGGCGGGACGTGATCGATGATCGTCTGGAAAAGGGGCGCCATGTTCTCCTTCTTGTCGCCGAGGTGGTACATCATGTAGCCGTCGCGGCCGGAACCGTAGACGACCGGCGCGTCGAACTGCTCCTCCGTGGCGTTGAGCTCCATGAGGAGTTCGAGCACCTTGTCGTACATCTTGGCCGGGTCCGCGTTTTCGCGGTCGATCTTGTTGATGACGATCACGACCTTCAGGCCGTGCGCGAGAGCCTTGCGGAGCACGAACCGGGTCTGGGCCTGGGGGCCGTCGTAGGCGTCGATGACGAGGAGCACGCCGTCGACCATGCGGAGGGCGCGTTCGACCTCGCCGCCGAAGTCGGCGTGGCCCGGGGTGTCGAGGATGTTGACGATCTTGTCGCCCCAGTGAACGGAGGTGTTCTTGGCCTTGATTGTGATGCCCTTTTCCTTCTCGAGATCCATGGAGTCCATGGCGCGTTCCTGGACCTGCTGGTTGGCGCGATAGACGCCGCCTTCCTTGAGAAGTTGGTCGACAAGGGTGGTTTTGCCATGATCGACGTGAGCGATGATGGCGATGTTGCGGATGTTCTGGTTCATGTTCAGGCGGACCCGTTTAAAGCGGGAAAACGGTCACGGTGCGGCCCGGTTTGGGCGTTGGCAAGAATGAACCTCGAGCCCCTGCGTCTCCCCGGACGTACCGGCGGAACTCGCATGCGCGTTTCTCCTAACTCGCTTTCAATCAGCGCGCCGGGCCGGTACTGGGGCTGGTGGTTCCGGGCCTGAGTCCGACCCGGCGCACTGAAAAATGGTTTCTATAGAAAGATAAAGGCCCGGGCACCTTGCGATGCCCGGGCCAAAATCGGAGGTGGGTGCTCGCCACGCACTCTTCTCCATTCGCACAACATTGGGCGCCTCGCTTTCGCGGGCCGTGTGCTTCCCGACGCTACTCATCGCGGCATGCGATGCTCTCGGTCTCATAGCGGGACCGTCCCGGCCTTTTCAGCGCCGGAATTTTTCGAGTGAGGCCTCTGCGCCCGGTTCGGCTCCATCTGCCGATGGGGAACTCGCCGGACGGGTGTTGGCACGCCTGCAACAGTGCATTTCGCACCAGCACCTTGCCACGGGGACGGCCCCGGCTTTTGGCCGGGCGTTGGCCCCATGTAACGGGTCTGACCTCTTACCTCTCAGGTTGCTTTCGATTTGCAGTTGGGTGACGCGGTTTTACGCGCCGCCCCAATTAGGAGGTTTTGCGAGCTTTGCCAGACTCGCCCGCTCCCCGCTGCGCTTCGCCCCTTTCGCGCCCAGCCTTGTGACAGGCCGGGCCTTTTGGTGGGGTGGACCCACCGGAACGCTGCGCTGCGTCCTGGTCATACAGTAGCAACCACAACCCTCTGGGTAACTGCATCGGTGCAAGGCCCGAAACTGGCCCTGGACCTGACTCGGCTGGGACGCGGTTTCTAAGGTCGCGCCTGGCCGCACAGTTCCTTTGTCGCATAACTGGATCGGCTGCGACGCCGTCCAGAGGAACTGGTGATATTTGCCTGCCTGCGGCTTGCGCCACTGAGGGGAGGACGGCACCAGTTGCCGCCATCCTTTCCCCGGTTGCCCGGGATTATCCCAATCGCGCTCTCGTCGGTTTTTTCATGCCGCCGCGCTGCGACTGTTCTATCAAGGAACAGTGAAAAACCTGAGGGACTCATCGGAGAAAGTCACGGGCTTCTTCCTCCCATCTTATTCACGCATTTCCCGAGTATAAGTTCGCATCAACGCCGGTGAATAACTTGTGCCCTTTGATTTGCTCCCCGATTGTTCACATGTTCGACGGTCTAGGGTCCACTGCATCCTTGCGGCGCATGCCGTCGCGACCGACAACACGACATGCCCCTCACGCTGCTGCGAACCCTCCTTTCGGCGGCCGCCGTGGTCGCGGCTTCATCTGCGTTGCGCGCGCAGCCGGTCTCGGGTGAAGTGCATGTCTGGGAGACGCAGGAAATCATTTTCCTGGCGGCGCGGGACTACGCCAATCCGTACACGGAAGTGGATTGCTGGATCGAATTGGAAGGGCCCGGCTTTGCGCGGCGCGTTCATGGTTTTTGGGATGGCGGGCGCTGTTTCCGGGTGCGTTTTGTGGCCACCGCCCCGGGCGAGTGGCGCTGGCAGTCCGGCTCGAACCAGCCCGCCGACACGGGGCTGAACGGCGGCACCGGCAAGCTGAAGGCCGTCGCCTGGTCCGACGCGGAAAAGGCGGAGAACCCGAATCGGCGCGGATTCGTGCGCGCCTCGGCCAACGGTCACGCCCTGAATTATGCGGACGGTGCGCCGTTTTTCCTGGTCGGTGACACCTGGCTCGCGGCCTCGACCTGGCGGCTGCCTTTTCGGGGTGCGCCGGCGACACCCGACTATGTGCCGGCAAGCGGCATCAGCTTCGAGGAGGCGGTTGGCTGGCGAAAGCGCCAGGGTTTCAATTCCATCAGCTTCATCGCGGCCTTTCCGAACTGGGCGGCCGATCACCATGGCGCGACGTTTGCCAACGCCGATGGCGTTTATTTGCGCAATGCGTGGGAGAAATTTGGCTTTTGGGCGCCCAACGCAAAGGTCACCACGGCCGACGGCGCGACCACCACGGCGAAGGACATGCACGACGAACTCGGCAACCGTCCGTTCGAGATGATGCCTGGACGCGACGACGGCCTCGCCAACTTCGACCGCGTCAATCCCGCGTATTTCCGGAGCCTCGATCGGAAGATGCGCCACCTGGCCGATGAGGGCTTCGTGCCGTTCCTCGAGCCGGTCCGCCGAGACAACTGTCCGTCGTGGAAGGCGTACTTCGATTTCAACGTGTCCTACGGCAGATACGTCCAGTATCTCATCGCCCGCTACGGCGCATACAATTTGGTCTTCAGCGGCATCCACCTCGATTGGATTCCGAAAAACTACTCGCTGACGGCCGACGAGTTTAACGCGGCGCTCAAGCAGCGCTGGAAGACCTACGGCTCGCTGCCTTTCGGGCAGCCATTCACGACCTTGATCGACAGCTCGACTTACAAAGTCTTCGGGCATGGCGACAAGGCGCCGTGGCTTACCATGCACGCCGTTGGTAACAAGCCGCGCAACCACGCCATCTATGCCTCGCTGGAGGAAATCTTCCGTCTCTCGCCGGCCTATCCGGCCGCGAATCTTGAGCCCTATTACACCGGCTGGAACCACCCGATCAACCGTCCCGGCGGTGAAACGCCGCCCGAGAATTCCGACCGCGACAACTATTTTGCCCGGGCAATGATGTATGGATCCGTGCTCTCCGGCGGCCTGGCTGGCCACGTCCATGGCACGGCCGGCTATGACGTAACCAGCACGGGAGAGCCCGCCGGCTGGCGTCCGCACATCTGGACCGCGCTCCGCTATGAGTCAGGCGGGCAAATGAAATACCTGCGCGATTTCCTGCTGTCGGAGGGCAATCGTTATCAAGATCTCGAACTGGCGTCCGCCGACATTGCCACGCGCGCCGCGGCCAACCCCAAGGACGATGGCCTGGACGGGTGGTCCTTCATGATGCGGACCGCGGACAGGAAGTTCGCCCTGCTTTATTTCGAAAGCCAGGCAGGGCCGACCAGACTCAGCGGCTTCTTTCCCGGTGGTCGCTATGGCTGGACATGGTTCAATCCTCGAACGGGGGAGTGGTTTGGAACGATTGAACTCGATGCCGCCGCTGATGGAGTACTGGAGACACCGGTGCATCCTTTTGACTTGGGCAGCGGAATGGACGACTGGGCGGCCAAGCTGGTACGCTTGCCGTGAGCGGGTGAAATGTAGGGTCGCCGCTTGCGGCGACCTCATGCGGGAGATCGGACCAGGGTCCGACCCTGCATTGAGACCGCCGTGTGCGCATAGGCGCAACCCGGCCTTGCGAAAGCGTTCCGGTTAGTCTGTATCTGACCCTCCATGCCCGCACCGCGCGAACTACCCATCTACGAACTCGAGGACCGCGTGGTCGCGGCCGTACGCGGGCAGGGCCGTCTCATCGTGCAGGCGCCGACGGGTTCCGGCAAATCGACCCAAGTGCCGCAAATGCTCCTGAGCCACGGCTTGCTGGGCGACGGCGAGGTGGTGGTCCTCCAGCCGCGCCGCCTCGCGGCGCGCATGCTGGCCAAGCGCGTGGCCGAGGAGGTCGGCACGCGCTTGGGCGACGTGGTCGGCTACCAGATCCGGCTGGATTCGCGGGTCTCCAAGGCGACGCGCATCCGTTTCGTGACCGAGGGCATCCTGCTGCGGCAGATGTCGTTCGACCCGACGCTGCGGGATATCAGCGCGATCATTTTCGACGAATTCCACGAGCGCCACCTTTATGGTGATATCTCCCTGGCCCGGGCGCTGCAGATCCAGCAGGGTGCGCGCCCTGACCTGAAGTTGGTTGTCATGTCCGCCACGCTCGATGCCGCGCAGCTCAAAGACTACCTTGCTCCCTGCGAGGTGCTGATCTCCCAAGGCCGGACCTTCCCAGTCCGGGTCGAGTATCTTTCCAGGGCCGTCGACTTCGAGCACGACCCGGTTTGGGTCGTCGCCACCCGCGAATGCGAGCGGATCGCGGCCCAAACCGAGGGCGACATCCTCGTCTTCATGCCGGGTGCGCATGAGATCGGTCGCACCGTGCAGGATGTGCAGGGTTCGCATGCCCTCCGGGGATTCGTTTGTTACCCGTTGCACGGCGAGCTGCCGCCCGAGCAGCAGGACCGGGCCGTCGCGCGCTACGACACCCGCAAAATCATCGTCTCGACAAATGTGGCCGAGACCTCGTTGACAATCGAAGGCGTGACGGTGGTGGTGGATTGCGGCCTCGCGCGGGTGGCGCGATACGACCCGCATCGCGGCATCAACACGCTGTTGATCGAAAAGATCAGTGTGGCCTCCGCCGACCAGCGGGCCGGACGTGCCGGCCGCACGGCCCCGGGCGTCTGCGTGCGGTTGTGGACGGAAAACGAACACGCGCGGCGGCCGCTGCAGGAGCTGCCGGAGGTCAAGCGGCTGGACCTCGCCGAGGTGGTGCTGACGCTCAAGGCCTCGGGAATCGATGACATCTACAACTTCCCCTGGCTGGAAAAGCCCGAGCCGAAGGCGCTCGAGCGGGCGGAGACGTTGCTGGAGGATTTGGGGGCGATTTCTGGAGGCGGGGTGCCCTCACCCCGCGAGGTGACTCCATTGAAACGAATTACCGAACTCGGCCGCCGCATGTTGCGATTTCCAATGCATCCGCGGTATGCCCGGATGTTCCTGGCGGCCCAGGACCATGGCTGCGTGCGTTCCGTGGCCCTGATGGCTGCCCTGACCCAGGGCCGGAATTTCCTCCTTCGCAACGTGGACAAGCGCACACAGGAGGCCCGCGACGACCTCTTCGGGGAGGAGCATGAGTCGGATTTCTTCCTGCTGATGCGCGCCTGGCGATATGCGGACAAGGCCAACTATAACGCCGACGCCTGTCGCCGGCTGGGCATCCACGCGCAGGGGGTGCGGCAGGTCGGTCCGTTGTTTGACCAATTCCTCGAGATCGCGGCGGCGGAGAAACTCGACGTCAGCGAAAAGCGCATCGACGGAGTCGCCGTGCGGAAATGCGTGCTGGTCGGCTTCAGCGACCACCTCGCCCGCCGACTCGACCAAGGCACGCTGCGGTGCGAACTGGTGCACAAACGCAAGGGGATCCTCGCCCGCGAAAGCTGCATCGACCAGGCGCCGCTGTTGGTGGCGGCGGAGATCACCGAGATCGAGAGCCGGGGCGAGGTGAACACGCTCCTCAACCTCTGCACGGCGATCGAGGAGCCGTGGCTCAAGGAGTTGTTCCCGGAGGATTTCGTGGATGCCGGCGGCGTGATTTACGACGCGAATGCACGGCGGGTCATCGCCCGCAAGGAACGGCGTTTTCGTGACCTCGTGCTCGAGTCGAAGCAAAGCGCCGACCATCCGCCCGAGGGCGAGGCCGCCACGCTCCTGGCCCGCGAGGTCATGGCGGGGAACATTGTCCTGACCGAGTGGAACGAGGCGGTCGAGCAATGGATCCTGCGGGTGAATTGCCTGGCGAAATGGTGGCCGGAGCTGGAGGTCAACCCGATCACCGAGGCCGATCGCGCGACGCTCATCGAACAGATCTGTTACGGCAGCCACGGTGCGCGGGAGCTGAAAGACAAGCCAGTGATGCCGGTCCTGCGCGACTGGCTGCTGCCGGAGCAGCTCGCCGTGCTCGACGACTATCTGCCGGAACGCCTCGTGATGGCGAATGGCCGCAAGGCGCGCCTGACCTACTCCAAAGATGGCCCGCCGGTGCTCAGTGCGCGCATCCAGGAACTTTACGGCGTGAACTCGACGTTTTCGCTCGGCCACGGTCGCGTGCCGGTGAAGATCGAGGTACTCGCGCCCAACCAGCGCCCCATCCAGGTGACCGACGACCTGAGTAACTTCTGGCGCGAACAATATCCCAAGATCAAGACGGAGCTCTCGCGCCGCTATCCCCGGCACGAGTGGCGTTGATCATCGCGGCGGCGCCACGTTGCCGACGGCGGGCGCCGGCTCCCTCGGCACCCATTGCATCAGATGGTAGAGATACTGGCCGTGTTGTTTCCGATCCCAAAACGGCGCGCCGTAGGGTTTGAACAGGATTTCCCCGACGGGTCGATAGTGGGTCGCAACGACCTCGGCAAAGCGCTCGCGGTCGTAGGACCAGACGGACTGGCCGCGAAGATCCTGGTAGGAGAGATAGATGGCGGCGAATTCCCTGGCGCGGATGCGCTGCCGCAGGATCTCGGCGTCGTGCCGCAAGGCGTCGCGCGCCCCCTGGAAGGCGGGTGGCGTGGCCGGGCCGAGCCAGTCGAGCGCCTGCAGGATGCTGGCGGTCTGGCCATGTTCGAACAGCTCCACGTTGGGATGGGCGGTCGTGAGAGGCTGGAGGAGCGGTTCGGCCAGCACCCGCCCGTTGACCTGGGCGACATTCCCTTCCAGGGCCGACCAGTGACTGTTGCCCGGCCATGGCGGGATCTGCCAACCGAGCACCAGCAGATTGACCAAGAGCAACGCCCGGCCGGCCCGCGGCCAGCACGCAATCCGCCGGGTGGCGATTACCGCCAGAGGCAACAGCAGCAGATGATAGTAATAGACGAGGTAATTGCCGGCGTGCCAGCCGAGCTTGCCCAGCAGGACAATTGCCGCCACCGCGGCCGCCCACGCCCAGAAATCGGGCGCGGGACTGACCAGCGGTCGGCCGGCCGCCACGGCAATGGTGGGACGTTGCGGCCGGGCGCCAAGAGCGAGAATGAGCAACCCGCACGCAAGGAGCCCAAATTCCGCGGCCTGGTTGCGCCACGTCGTCAGGCTGGGAGTCGTCGCCGCCCAGTGCACCACGAAGGTGGACAAATAGTAACCCGGCGCGACGAGGGGCTGCAGTGCGGCGCAGAGCAGGCTGACAACGGCCGACAAGCCGAGAAACGCCAGCGCCCGGGCCCGGGGCGCAAAGAGTACAAGGTAAGTGGCCACTGCCACCCAGCCGAACACGGCGTAGAGTTTGGTCAGGCCGCCTAATACGGAGAGCAACAGGCACCCGGCCAACGCGGGCCAGGTTCCCCGGCTTCCGACTACGAGCGCGGCGAAGCACAGGCCGGACGCCAGCAGGTCGGACGAGGCCGCGAGGGAATGGCTGCTGACATTGAGCGCGTAGACTATCACCACGGCCGCCGCGGTCTCGAGGCGGCCCACCATTTTGCGCCGGAGCTGCCAGGCCAGGAGGCCGAGCGTGAAGGCCAGGGCCACGGTGTTGGCCCAGCGATGCGCCGAATAGGGATTCGCGATGACCGCCGTGAATGGCCGCGCGAACGCGGCGTAGCCCGGGCCATAAACATTGCCGCACGTCCTCCAGTTGTCAGCGGCATAGGCATTTGGCGCGGCGGTGATTTCGATGAAACCAGGCTCATCCTGGGTGATCGGATGCGGAATCCGCAGCACCGCCCAGTGCAAGGCGCCGTAGTAGGCTCCCACCGCCACCATCACGAGCACCAGCCCAAGCCGGAGGGCCTCGTTCCCGACGGGTGTTCGATTGGCGCGGTCCGGGCTGCCGTTGCTAGGGGGAGACTCGATCATCGTCCGGCGCTGGCTGGGGTGGGGAGGACGACCGGCAGCGTGACGCCGCGAAGTCGGGGTGCAAGTGATTCCCAGCACGCGTCCACCACCGGCGGGAGGGCCGGGGTTATGACAGCAGGATGCCGCTAATTTCTCTTCCGCCCCGGCACAATTGCTGCGTAGTTCTTGAACCGATGCCAGCTAACAAGGCCCTTGACCAACTTGGCGACCTCCGGGCGGAAATCCGGAGCCTGGGCGCCATGCTCGGCCGGACCATCGCCACGCTCGAGGGCGAAAAGACCCTCGAGACGGTCGAGACGTTGCGGACCCTGGCCAAGAGCAGCCGCCTGGGCGACGCGGCGGCGGCGCGCGAACTGGCGCAGGCCGTGGGGCGGCTGACGGCGGAGGCCGCGTTCAACCAGGCCATGGCCTTCACCCTTTATTTCGAACTGGTGAATCTGGCGGAGGAGAACTTCCGCATCCGCCTCCTGCGGCAGCGCAACTGCCGCCATCGCCGCGCGCTCGCGGCCGGCCACCCCAGCGAACCGATGCGCGAATCCATCGAGGCCGCCATCATCGAACTGAAGCATGCCGGCGTCTCGGGACAAAAGATGCAGAAGTTGGTCCGCCAGCTGGCCATCGAGTTGGTTTTCACGGCCCATCCGACGGAGTCCAAGCGTCGCACCATGCTGGAGAAGCTGGCCACGCTGGCGGGAATCTTGCGCAGCCATTCCGTCGAAGAGATCCAGCACGCGCCCGACGACGTTCGCCGCGAAATCGTTTCGCTGTGGCTGACCGACCGCAACCGCACCGAGCGGCCCGAGGTGACGGACGAGGCGAGGACGGGCTTGTGGTATTTCGATCGCACCCTCTACCAGCTGCTGCCCCGCTTGCACGCCGACCTGCAGGACGCGTTAAACCGCCACTACCCCGGCGTGCGCGCCCCGAATCGCTGGCTGTCCTTCGGTTCGTGGATCGGGGGCGATCGCGACGGCAATCCGGGCGTGACGGCGGCCGTCACGGCGGAAGTCCTCCGCATGAACCGCCGCATGGCGGTGAAGAAACTGGCGGATGTCCTCTACCGGCTTGCGGGCTCGCTCACCGTGTCGGACCGGCGCGCACGATTTGCCCCCGCCATCCGGCGCATGGCGGACGAGTGCCGGGCTTCGTCCGGCCAGATCGCGACCATGGGCCAGCGCTACCCGCGCGAACCATACCGGATCATCCTGAGCAGCCTGCGGGAACGACTCCTGGCCCAGGCCGACGCCACGCTGGCGGAATCCGCCGGGCCGGGCGCCGCGCGGGAAACCAGCGCAACGGTGCGCGGCATCCTGGCCCAGATCGAGGCCGATCTCCTGCGCGATCGCGGCGCCCCGCTGGCCAGCGGCGAATTGCGCGATGCGCTGGTTTGCGTCGACGTATTTGGCCTCGGCACAGCCCGTCTTGACCTGCGCCAGCACTCCGGCCCCCATGCGCGAGCGGTGGCCGAGCTGATCCAGCGACCGGACTACGAACACTTGCCCGAAACCGCCAAACAGGACCTGCTGACGGCCGCGCTCAAGGGCGCCAGCGTCCTGCCCGCCGACCGGGTGGCGGCACTGTCCCCCGAGACCCGCGCCGTCGTTGAGCCGCTGCGGCTCGCGGCGCGAGCTCAGGAACAATACGGCGCCGGTGCGCTCGGCATTTATATCATCAGCATGACCAACGAGGTTTCGGACTTGTTGGAGGTGCTCCTGCTGCAGGCGCTCGCCGGCGTACATCTTCCCATTGCGCCGCTTTTTGAAACGCTCGGTGACCTGACACGCGCGCCGGCGGTGCTGGCGTCGCTGTTCACCCATCCGGCGTATGCGGCCGAGCTCGGCCGCGACCGGCGGCATCAGCACGTGATGCTGGGGTATTCGGACAGCAACAAGGACTGCGGTTATCTCACGGCCAACTGGGCGCTGTTCCAGGCGCAGGATGAAATCATGCGCGTTTGCCGGGAACATGGGATGCGCGTGACGCTCTTCCACGGTCGCGGCGGCAGCATCGCGCGCGGCGGCGGCCCGGCGGCGAAGGCGATCCTGGCCCAGCCGGCCGGGTTGCGCGACGGCGGCATCCGCGTGACGGAGCAAGGCGAAGTGCTTTCGACCCGCTATCATGACCCGGACCTCGCGCACCGCGTGCTCGAACAGATGGCTTATGGCGTGTTGCTGGGCGCGAACGAGGCACAGGGCGGCGCGCGCCGCGTGCCCCGGCGCTGGGAGGAGGCGATGGAGGAAATGAGCGCCGCGGCCCTGGCCGCCTATCGGGCCTGCGTGCACGACGATCCCGAGTTTCTCACGTTCTGGCGGCAGGCGACGCCGATCGACGAAATCAGCGAACTGAACTTTGGCTCACGGCCGACCTACCGGCGTTCGGGCAGCATCAGCGTGGGCGACCTGCGGGCAATCCCCTGGGTGTTTTCCTGGATGCAGAGCCGGTTCAACTTTCCGGGCTGGTATGGTTTGGGCAGCGGGCTTGACGCCATTCTCCGGCGCGGCGCGGCCGGCGAGAGGCTCCTGCGGGAAATGCACCAGCGCTGGCCGTTTTTCCAGACCATGATCGACAACGCCCAGCTCACGATGTGCAAGGCGGACATGTCGATTGCCCGCGTTTACGCCGGCTTGGTCGAGGATGATGGCATCCGGGAGCGGGGATTTGCCAGCATCGCGGAGGAGTACCGGCTGACGGAGAGGGCGGTCCTGACGGTGACCGGCCAGGCGCACCTGCTCGAAAACGAACCGGTGCTCGCGCGTTCGATCAAATTGCGGAATCCCTATGTCGATCCGCTCAACTACCTCCAGGTGGAAATGATCAAGCGCCGCCGCGTGCGCCGGCTGAACAAAATCGACCGCGAGGGCACGCGCCGGGTGTTGGAGCTGACGGTCAACGGCATCGCGTCCGGGTTGAAGAACACCGGGTAACGTGGGATCTCGAGTTTCGCCGGATGGTGAAACTGCTTCACCGAAAGGAGAAGGAAGGCCGCCAGCGTCACATCCCGAACACCGTCCGCGTGTCGGGCCGGGCGAACGGTTCCGCGAAGAACCGGGCGACCGTCTCGTTGAAAAGCAGGTGGTTTTCCCGGGGAATCATGTGGGTCGCGCCGGGAAAAATCGCGAGGTGGGCCTGCTTGAGGTGCTCGAAGATCAACTGCGTGTGGTCGGCGCGGATCACGTCCTTGTCCGCGGCCATCACGAGGACGGGAATCGCGATCTTCTCCAAGTCGCTCACCGGGATGTTCGGTTGCTGGCCGAGCAGGTCGAGCAACTGCTTGTTCCATTGCCATGGCTGGGAGGTGTCGCCCTTGGCGATCATCGCGTCCGCTTCCTTCACGCCCTTCGCGACGCCGTCGAGCGCCCACTGGTAGGCGCCCTGGGGATTCAGGTTGGTGCCCATGATGGCGAGTTTGGACACCTTGTCGGGATGGTGGATGGCCAGGAGCAACCCGAGGATGCCGCCGTCGCTCCAGCCGAGGACGATCACGGACTTGAGCTGCAATCGATCCAGCAGCGCGTTGAGGTCCTCCGCCATTTGCTCATAAGTCAGCCGGCCGCTGCCGGGTTCGCTCTTGCCGTGACCGCGGCTGTCCGTGGCGATCACCCGGTACTTGGGCGAGAAGAATTGAATCTGGTAGCCCATGCCCGCGATGCTGTCGCCGTTGCCGTGGATCTGCAGCATGACGGGGCCGTCGCCGTAGGTTTCATAATAAAGCTTGATGCCATTGACCTCGGCGAACTTGCCCGTCGCGGGATTGTTGCCGTAGGGCACCGCCAGCTTGGGCGGTTCAAACTGGGCGGACAGGGGCGAAACGAGAAGCAGGAGGAACGCAACAAGGCCGAAACGGGAGGGGAGGGGCATGACTCACTCTTGTGTGTTGCCCGGTTCGCTGGCCACCCCGGATTTTCGGAAACCGCGCGCCGGTCAGGTCCGCAGGTAAAACGCGAGGCGCGGGTCGTGGATCCAGATGCGTTTGCGACCACCGGTCTCTTCCGTGCGGACGAGTTCCAACTCGGTCAGGCGGGCGAGCGCCTTGTGGACGGCGGACGTGCCCGCGCCCAGCGCGCGAAGGGTGGCATCGGCGAAGGGTTGCACGCCCGGGTGCCGGGCGAGATGGCGCAGCAGCTGGGCTTGGAGGGCGGACAACGCGGACAGTTGCGGCAGGAAGAACTGCGAGGCGTTGGAAACCACCAGCCGCCAGGCGGCCTCGACGTCAGCCGGCGCGATGGGACGTTCCAAGGTTTCAAGGACCCAGATCTCGGCGCAGGTGGCGACGAGATCCTCGGTAATGCCCTGCGTGAGCTCATAGAGCCGATTAAGGGCTTGGGGCTCGAGGGCGCGCTTTTGGTGCATGAACACGCCTTCGGCCCAGCCGGCGAACTGCGTCGGCTCCAGGGGGCCCAGATGATGCTGCAGGCGCACGCCCTTGAAAAAGGCGGTCGCGGAAGTGGCGAAGAACGTGGCCAGCAGGTGGCGCGACGAGCCCGCCAGCACCAGGGTGGTGTGCTTGGTCATCTGCAGCGCGGCGCGCAGGCTGCGCGTGGCCTTGACGCCCTTGTCGGGCAGGTAGGAAAGGTCCTGGAATTCGTCGAGGAACAGCAAGCCGCCGGATTTTTTCGCGCGGCGGTCGAAGGCCAGGATGATGTCGCCCCAGACCAGCGGGGCCTCCCCGGCCTGGGCGCCCATCTTCACCTCGACCCCGGTGCCGGGAATCGAGGCGGAAATCTCGGGATGCAGGACGCCGAAGATCCCGCCGGAATCCTGTTGGAGGTAAACGGACCACGCCCACCGGAAACGCTCGTTGATGTCCTCGGCCGTGGTGACGCCCATCAGGTCCACATGGAGGATGCGGCGTTTCGCCCGCACGCAGTCGGCGATGATGGCCGAGCTCTTGCCCATGCGACGTTCACCGTCGATCAGCGTCCAGAGCCGCCCGGTGGTGGCGCGGGTGAGCAGGGCGGACAGGTCCGGCCGCAGGCAGAATGCCTCCGGAGTGCTGTAGGCCCGGCTCGGGTTGAGGCCGAAGGGGTTCATGGCCGGTTTCACCTTGGGGAGAAGGAGCTTCGCCGCAAGGTGAAACTCCTTCGCGGCGAGGTGAAGCAGACCTCCACGGTCGCCCCCTCGACCGGCCAGCTTTTCTCCATTTGGAGCGGCGACGAAGACCCCAGGGAACATGCCCCTTTCCCCGAAATTCGTAACGTAATACATTACACATTTCGGCGGGTCCCCGCGGAAGGGGTAACACAATACGTTACGCATTTCCGGGCGAAGCGCGGAAAAATGGATGGCCCAAGGCGGCCGGCCCGTGCGCAACCAGGCGCAGGGCACCGGCGGGTCGCGTCCTCGAGGCGCAACGACCGGCCGATGGCTTGCTTCGCCTACCGCTTCTTCTTCCCGCTTTGCTCGATGTTGAGGTAGGTCTTGGCGAGCATCTGGGATTCGTAGAATTCGACGAGGCGGACGCCCTCGCGGGGCTTGATGAGGTCCTTCTTCGTGGCGTGGTCGATCTGCTGCTTGATCTTCCGGCAGAGCTCCTCCCACTGGTACTGCACGCCCTCGATGACGTCGGAGATGCGCGAGCCGGCGAGCGCCTCCTCGATGTAGTAGCCGTTGGGCTCGTCGTCCTCGAGGAAGACGTGGACCTCGTTCACGCGGCCGAAGAGGTTGTGCAGGTCGCCCATGATGTCCTGGTAGGCGCCGGTGAGGTAGATGCCGAGGTA
This sequence comes from Lacunisphaera sp., assembly GCA_035549955.1. Lineage (GTDB taxonomy): Bacteria > Verrucomicrobiota > Verrucomicrobiia > Opitutales > Opitutaceae > Lacunisphaera. Next base: position 136,877 of record DASZPS010000031.1, read on the forward strand.
GTAGGGGTGGCCGGCCTTGAGCGGGTGGAGGGTGATGTAGTCCTTCACGTCCTGCAGGTCGATGAAGCGGTCGACCTTGCCGTCGGAGTCGCAGGTGATGTCCACGAGCACGGCGTTGACGGTCGGCTTTTCGTTCAGGCGGTGGAGCGGGGTGATGGGGAAGAGCTGCTTCAGCGCCCAGCTGTCGAGCAGCGATTGGAAGACCGAGAAGTTGCAGACGTACTGGTCGGCGAGGAGTTTCTTGAGGTCGTGGAGTTCCTCGGGCTGGTAGCCGGATTTGTTGCCCTCCTTGTCAATCTGCTCGCAAATCTGCCAGAAGATCTGTTCCGCGGCGGCGCGGTTTTCCAAATCGAGGTATCCGAGATTGAAGAGGGAGAAGGCCTCCTCCTTCTTCTGCAGGGCGTCGTGGAAGCGCTCGAGGCGGCCGAGCTTGGACTTGTTCTTCAGGAGGATGGCCAGGTCGTCCACCACCTTGTGGCGGGACTTGGGCTGATGCTGCTTGCCGAGAGACTCGTGCTTGTTGATGCGCTCGAACACCTCGAGCACCAGCATGGAGTGGGGGGCTGCCACGGCCCGGCCGGACTCAGTGACGATGTCGGGCACCTTCACGCCGGAGGCTTCGCAGATCTCGCGGATATTGAACACGACGTCGCGGGCATACTCGCCGACCGTATAGTTCATCGAGGACTCGAAGTTCGTGCGCGAGCCGTCGTAGTCGACGCCCAGTCCGCCGCCGACGTCGAGGTAGCCCATCGGGAAGCCCATTTTGTCGAGCTGACAGTAGAAGCGCGCAGCCTCGGTGACGGCGGCCTTGATCGTGATGATGTTGGGCACCTGCGAACCGATGTGGAAATGCACCAGGCGCAGGCACTGGGTCATCTTGGCGGCCTTGAGCTTCTCGACGGCGAAGAGGATCTCGGCGGTGTTGAGGCCGAATTTGGCGTTGTCGCCGGTCGAGGAGGACCACTTGCCCTCGCCGCGGGTCTGCAGCTTCACGCGGAAGCCGATCATCGGCTTCACGCCGGTTTCCTTGGAAATCTCGATGATGCTGTCGACCTCGGAGAGCTGCTCGATGACGATGATGATGCGCTTGCCCAGCTTGCGGCCGAGCAGGGCGAGCCGCATGTAATCCTTGTCCTTGTAACCGTTGCAAATGATGAGGCGCTGGCCGCCCTCGTGCATGGCCAGGGCAATCATGAGCTCCGGCTTGGAGCCGGCTTCGAGGCCGTAACTGAAATCCTTGCCGGCCGAGATGACCTCGTCGACGACCTCGCGGAGCTGGTTGACCTTGATGGGGAAGACGCCGCGGTAATCGCCCTTGTAACCCTCGTCCTTGATCGCCTTCCGGAAGACTTCGTTGAGGCGGGTGACCCGGTGCCGGAGGGTGTCCTGCATCCGGATGACCAGCGGGGCCTTCAAGCCCATGCTGGTGGCCTCCTCGACGACGTCCATCAGGCGCACGGTGCGTCCGTCGGAGAGGGGTTCCACTTGCACAAATCCCTCCGAATCCACGGAGAAGTGGTTGGCGCCCCAGCGTTTGAATCCGTAGTGTTCCTCAGACTGGGCGGCGGACCAATTGGATGCGGATTTGGTCTTCAATTTGGCTGGGCCGGGAGGGTGGGGGGTTAGGCTTGCTTTTTGGAAAACGGGCAGGCTTAGTCGCCCTTTTCAAATTTTTCAAAACACCCGCAGACGCAATGACTAAGTTACACCTGCTCCTCGCTCAGGCCACTACCGCCGCCCCGACCGCACCCGGCGGCTCCATGCTGGGTTTGCTTTTCCCGGTCCTGATGATGGGCGCCTTTTATTTCCTGCTCATTGCCCCACAGCGCAAGAAGCAGAAGGAACACGAGAAGATGCTGACCGAGTTGAAATCGGGCGATGAAGTCGTCACGGCCGGCGGCATTTACGGTGTCATCACCGGCGTGAAGGAAGACCGCTTTGTGATCCGGGTCGGCGACAACAATGCCAAGGTTGAGGTCGGCAAGGGCTTCATCAGCTCCGTCGTCAAGAAAACCGGCGCCGCCTGAGCGCATGCCGATCCGCTTCCCACCGGCGGCCGCCGCCGGATTACCCCTTTAACAACCAACATCCATGCCTCGCCAACATCTCTGGAAAGTGATCCTGTCCGCAATCATCGTATTGTGGGCGGTGTTCGAACTGATTCCCGTCAAGGACCGTCCCTTCGACGGCTACATCAAATCGGTGGCCGCGACCGACAAAGCCGCGCAATTCAACGCGTTGATGACCAAGGTGGCCGAACGGATGAAGGCCAACCCGAAGGAGACGCCCAGCACCTACGTCGCCTTGAAGCAAATCGGCCGGGAGGAGAAGCTGGATCTCTCCCAGTTCTTCCCCCAGATCCAGCTCGAGCAAAAGCTTCGGAATGTCGAGAAGCGCAACGACATCCTGCTGAACGAGCTGCTGCGGCAGTCCAAGGGCAGCCTGCAACTCGGCCTCGACCTGCGGGGCGGCGTGGCCTTCACGCTGGAAATGGACCCGACGGCCGCGGCGGCCTTGAGCGACTATGAACGCGGCGAGAAGCTGAAAAAGGCCATCGAGATCATCGACGGCCGCATCAACAGCCTTGGCGTGACCGAGCCCGTGATCCGCCAGGTGGGCCCGACCCGCATCGAGGTGCAGATTCCCGGCGCGTCCACGAAGGAAAACCCGGAAATCCAGAAGGAGGCGACCCGGCCCGCCCGCCTCGATTTCCGGATCGTGCATCCGTACGCGACGCCGCAGAACAGCCCGCCGCCCGCCGGTTATGTGGCGATGACCTATGAGCAAGAGGGCCGCAACGGCGAAAGCTACGTCGAGGAACTCTATATCAAGCAGATTCCCGAAATGACGGGCGCGGCGATCGAGAAGTCCTTCCCGACCCGCGACGACTTCGGTCAATTCCGGATCATCATGCATTTCACCAAGGAGGGCCGCCAGCAGTTCGCCCAGGTGACCAAGCAGATTGCCGACGAGGGCCAGCGCACCGGCCGGGTGGGCCGCCTGGCCATCGTGCTCGACGGCCGGCTTGAATCCGCCCCCAGCGTGCAGAAGGAAATCATCAGCGATTCGGCCGAAATTTCCGGCAGTTTCACCCAGCGCGAGGCCGAGAACCTGGCCAGCGTGCTGAACAATCCGCTCGATACCCCGCTGCAGATCAAGGAAGTGTACCAGGTCGAGTCCTCCCTCGCCACCGACGCCGTCACCAGCGGCGTGCGGGCCGCGTTCATCGGCACCGCCCTGGTTTGCGCCTTCATGATCACGTTCTACGCGACGGGCGGCCTGGTGGCGGTCATTTCCCTCGCGGTGAACATCCTCATCATCCTGGCGGTGATGGCCAGCTTCCACGCCACCATGACCCTGCCCGGCCTCGCCGGCATCGTGCTCACCATCGGCATGGCGGTGGACGCGAACATCCTGATCTTCGAGCGCATGCGCGAGGAACTGGCCGAGGGCAAGACCCTCGTCAGCGCCAACCGCGGCGGCTTCTGGAAGGCGTTGACGACCATTCTCGACGCGCACTTCGTCCAGCTGATCATCTGCGCCATCATGATCAAGGTGGGCACCGGACCCATCAAGGGCTTCGGCTTCACCCTGCTGACCGGCGTCTGCTCAACCCTCTTCTCCGTGCTGATCACCGGCCACTTCCTGATGGAATGGCTGATCGAGTCGAACGCGCTGAAGAAGATGACCATGCGCCGCATGCTGAAGGACCTGAACGTCGACTTCATCAAGTACGGCAAGCCCGCCGCCATCGGCTCGGTGGCGCTCGTGCTCCTCAGCCTTGGCGTGGTGGTCTACAAGGGGGATCGCATCTACGGCATCGACTTCGCCGGTGGCGACCGCATCACCGCCAATTTCACGCAGAAGATCGATACCGCCGACATCCGCCGCGTCGCGCAGGCGAACGGGGTCGGCGAGGTCAATCCCTCCTACGCCAGCGACCTGGCGACCGGCAAGGAGCAGCTGAAGCTCGAGACCGCCTTCGGCAAGTCAGGCGCACTTTTCGAGGCCCTGCAAAAGGCCTATCCCAACGCAGGCCTCACGAGCACCGGCACGACGCAGGTCGGCGCGACGATCGGCAGCGAAATCAAGTGGAACGCGGTCAAGTCCGTCGGGCTGTCGATGGTGGTCATCCTCATCTACATCGCCTTTCGGTTTGAATTCGGCTTCGGCATCGGCGCCATGGCCTCGACGCTGCATGACGTCCTGATGAACATCGGCATCTTCGTTCTCTTTGGCCACCAGTTCTCCGCCCCGATGGTGGCGGCGATCCTTTGCGTCGTCGGCTACTCGATCAACGAGACGGTGGTGGTGTTCGACCGCATCCGGGAGGAGCTGAAGCTCAACCCGACCGGCCAGTTGCGGGACATCATCAACAACGCCATCCGGAAGGTCTTCGCCCGCACGATCATGACGGCGACCACCACCTTCCTCGCGGCCCTGGCCTTGTTGATCTTCGGCACCGGGGAGTTGCGCGACATCGCCTTCACCTTCCTCGTTGGCATCGTGACGTCCACCTTCTCGGCCATTTTCATCGCCGCCCAGGTCTTCTACTGGTGGCACAAGGGTGACCGGAAGCACGTCGAGGCCCACCAGGACATCGCGCCCAAGTACGAGTGGGCCGGCTCCTCCCGCGCATCGGAATAATTGGGCGATTTTCGCCGCCGATGCGCTGGAATTACACGCCGGTCCACGCCGAAAGCGTGGCCGCCCTCGCGCGCAGCCTGGGCACGACCCCGATCGTCGCCGAGTTACTGGTGCGGGCGGGTGTGGCCGAAACTGCCGCGGCCCGGTTCCTGACCCCGTCGCTCGCGTCGCTGGGCGATCCCTTCCTGCTGGGCAACTTGGAGCGGGCGGTGGATCGCCTGCGCCAGGCCATCAGCGGCCGAGAAAAAGTCATCGTGCTGGGCGACTACGACGTGGACGGCGTGAGCAGCACGACGCTCCTGGTCGACCTCTTGCGCCGATTCGGCCTGGATCCGGCCTACATTGTTCCCCGGCGCGCCGAGGAGGGTTATGGGTTGACCCGCACTTCCATCGAGCGCGCGCTGGAGGGCGGCCGGCCCGACCTGTTCATCGCCCTCGATTGCGGCACCAATTCCGCTGCGGAGGTTGCGTTGCTGCGGGCCCGCGGGGTGGACGTCATCATTGTCGACCATCACCGTTCCACCGAGCCGCCCGCCACGGATGCGATCCTGATCAACCCGCACGTGCACCCCACCGAGAACGATGGGGATTGGCGCTTCCTTTGCACGGTGGGACTGGTGTTCAAGCTTTCCCATGGCCTGCTGAAGAAACTGCGGGCGGAGAATCATCCCATTGCCCTCACGATCGTCCTCAAGGAATACCTCGACCTGGTGGCCATGGGCACCATCGCCGATTTGGTGCCGCTGCATGGCGAGAACCGGATCTTTGCCCGCCATGGACTGCGCATGCTGACGGAGACCAAGCGCCCCGGCCTGCAGGCGCTCATGCAGGTCTCCGGCCTCAAGGGCGAACAGGGCCTGGTGCCCACCGACATTTCGTTCCGGCTCGGACCCCGGATCAACGCCAGCGGCCGGCTGGCCGACGCGGCGCTGTCCGTCGACCTGCTTCTCAGCACCGACCCGGTGTTTTGCGAACGCGCCGCGCGCCAGCTCGACGACCTGAACCGGGAGCGCCAGGACATCGAGCGGCAGATCACCGAGCGGGCCGAGCGGTACGTCGAGGAGCACTTCAAGACTTCGGGGGGCCTCGTGCTGTTCGACGAGGGCTGGCATCCCGGCGTGGTCGGGATCGTGGCCGGCCGGATTTCACGAAAATACAACCGGCCGGCCATCGTGCTGGGCAATGAGGGCGAGCTGGCCAAGGGCTCGGGCCGCGGGATCACCGGCTACAATTTGGTGGAAATCCTCGGCGCGTGCGCGACTTGCCTCGAGAGCTGGGGCGGACATCCGATGGCGGTCGGCGTTTCCCTCCCGAAGGGCCGGCTCGACGAGTTTCGGGCCCTGTTCGATGAGGTCATCCGCCGCAGCCGCGATCGGGGCGATGCCGAGCCCGGGCTGGAGCTGTCCGGCTGGCTCGAGGCGACGGCGGTCACGGAACGCCTGATGAGCGAACTGGAGCAACTGCATCCCTTCGGCATGGGCCACCCGGAACCCGTATTCGGTGTGCGCGGGCTGCGGCTGCGCCACCGGCCCGACGTGTTCAAGGAGCAGCATTTCCGGTTTGCCGGAGAGGATGCGAGCGGGCGCCGGATCAGCGGCGTGGCCTGGAAGATGGCCGACCGCCTGCCCCCGGTCGGCGCCCCGCTGGAACTGGCGGTGCAGTTGAACTGGAACTTCTACAATGGCCGCCGGACGCTCCAGATGGAGTTGCTTGATTGGCGTCCCGCCGGCGCCTAGCCCGGACATTTCCAGTCATGAGCGATCCAATCACCAAAATGTCCGTCCGCCCTCCGGGCGGAGCGACTTTGTCGCGGCGCGCCGCGACAAAGTCGGCCCGACAGGGCGCATACGTCACACTTCTGAGTGTGAAATGTGCGGGCTAGATCCTTCCGCCGGGCGCAAGTATGTTCGATACGCTCCTCAAGCATTTCCAGGATTCCCCGCTGTCGCTTTGGGGCCCCTTCATCGTCCTGATCCTTTGCGGGCTGGGCCTGCCGGTGCCGGAGGACATTGTCCTCGTCTCGGCCGGGGTGCTCGCGCAGATCGACGACCGCGAGTGGTACTCCGTGGCCGCCCTGATGTATGGCGGCGTCATGCTCGGCGACTCGACGATTTTCCTGGCCGGCCGCTACTTCGGGGCGCGGATGCGCGCCTCGCGCTGGTTCCAGCGGTATTTCTCACAGAAAAAGCAGGATAAGGTGGAGGATCTCTTTCATCGCTATCACTCCTGGGTCCTGTTTGTCGGCCGATTCCTGCCCGGGCTCCGTGCCCCGATCTTTTTTACGGCGGGCTCGACGCGGGTCAAATACTGGAAGTTCTTCTTTTTCGACGGACTGGCGGCGCTGATCAGCGTGCCGTTCTTCGTCTGGCTGGGTTTCTGGCTGTGGGAAAAGTTCGGCAATGACATCGCGGCGTTGAAGCGGGCGCTTTCGCGCACCCATAGCTACAGCATCATGGTCGCCGCGCTGATCGGCCTCGTTCTGGTGCTCGCGATCTTCCGCATCGTGCGGAAATCCCGGGTGAAGTGGGACGAGTGAGCGAACGGGTCCGGCTCCGGGGAGAAATCCACCGGGCAAGGTTCGTGCGGTGAGGCGGCCCGCGAACGTGAGCCGCGATATTTTGGACTTTGGCACTGTCCCCGCGACGTCCGTAACCGGCTTGGTTCGGGCGCTCGGATGGTAGCGACGGCCTCGCGACGCGGCGGGTAATCCTCGAACGATCGGGCTGGAAACGTCGGCGGCCAGCATAGCCCACTCGAGACGACGCAGCATGGAGATCCGGTGTTTTACGTTACGTGGAAAGCCAAACACGTTACGTGGAAAGTGTCCGCGCGCTTGGCCGGGTGAAAAGCCAGGGGCAAGTTGCCGCCGTTAGGATCACCCCTGTCACCCCTCGTTTGTTGCCGGCGCCTGCGTCGCCGGAATCCGCCCCTCCTCCGCCACCCCAACTACCAGCTGCCACCCGCGTGGGTGCCTGCCTGCGATTTGCTGCGCAGGCCGCTCCAATCCGCTCCGGCCGCCTTTGCGCGAAACATGCCTCTACCCCCAATGAAACCTACCCTGAACAAGACCACGAGCCCGGGCCGATTCGTCGTTGCCGGGCTTTGCGCCATGGCGGTCGCCATGGCCCGCCTAAACGCGGACGCCCAGTATGACTACGGCCAGCCCGGCGATAAGAATTACATGACCAACACGGTCGGCATCACGACACCGGGGCTCGGCAACAACATCACCCAAAAAATCATCGCCCCCCGGGCCCAGGTTAATGCCACGTTCACCACCGAGTCGATTGCGGTCGACGGCGTGCGCGAAGCGGCGTGGGACGCGACCACCGCTTACCCGATCGCGAACAAGTTTCTGGCCAACATGTCGGGCGTTTCGCCGAGCGCCACCGCCGAAGGCACCGTGCGGATGCTCTGGGACGGTCCGGTGCTTTACGTGCTCGTCGAGGTCACCGGCGACTCCACCAAGGCCGATACCGGAACTCCGGCCTGGACCGCCGGGCCGTTCAACTCCACGACCGCGACCACGGACGGGCTGTTCGTTTTCATGGACGTCTTCAACGACAAGTGGGGTTTTGAAAACGACACGGCGGGCGTATTTCTCCTGGGCGCCAATCCCGCCCTGACCTCGGTGACGTCGTTCAACAATTCGGGCATTCCTTCGCTGGGGTCGTTCTTTAATCCCAACAACCAGGACTACTCGACGCGGCTGAAGGCCTTCAAATCCTCGGGCTACAACGCGGCCGGTCCGGTCAACTACACCTACGAGTTCGCCCTGCAAATCGAGGGCTGGGGCGACGCGTGGGATCGCGAACTGACCAACGGGACCAAGATCGGGTTCGACACGGCCATCTTCAACCAGGGCGCGTCATTTACGTACCTCAGCAAGACCCTCTATTTCGGCACCAACGAAGGCGGCTCCAACCTGCCGAATTCCGAGCGGCCGCGAAATAAGGATTGGGGCGAGGTCACGCTGACCGGTTGGGACGGAACGACGCCCTTTGCCTACAGCGGCTGGCGTGCCGATGAGGATATTCGCTTCTGGAATTCCAAGAGCAACCCCGGCGGTGCCAGCGGCAACGGCGACCTAAGCGTGGTCTGGACCCCGGAGTCCAAAGCGCTCTTTGTTGGCGCCAAGAACGATTACCTGGCCTTGAAGGCGAGTGGCACCGCGACGCGGGAACAGCTGGAAGCCGCCGTGGAGCAGGTCTGCCAGACGTTCACGCTTCTGACTTGGGGAGACACCCGCTTCCCGGACCCCCGTGACCTCCCGGCGACGCAAACCCTGCCCAACGTCTGGAAGTTTTTTGACCCCTCGAAGGGAACCGGTGGCATGGTGACCAACCTGGCCGAATGGGCCCAGCGCAAGGAGGAAATCAAGGAATTGGCCCAGTTTTATGAGTACGGCTACAAGCCAAAGCTCGGGGTGGACTACACGATCAACGTGACGACGAATGCCTACAACGGCACTGGCACCAGCGCGACGGTCATCGCCCAGGTGATTCCCACCAATGTCAATTGGATCGCGGGCGCCACCACGAATGTCACGGTCACGGTGACCTTTCCCACCGCCGGCCTGCCGGTTGGGCAGAAGGCCGTGATCGGCTTCAGTACTTCGATGACGGCCAACGGCATTGCCAATGTCGGCCTGCCCACCAATTGGGGTGCGGATATTCGTAGCGACGCCGGAGCCTGGGGCACGCCCAACGCCAGTCCGAACGGCAATACCAACCGCACGGGCACCTTCTACACGATTTTCCCGTATCGCCGCAACAGCACCTTCGGCGATGTCAGCTATTGCATGGCCACGGCCACGGGCACGTCCATCTTCCTGGACATCCTGCAGGCGGCGTGTGCCGCGAACCCGGCCTTGGATGCCAAGATCGATCCGACCCGGGCCATCACCAAGGGTTTCTCGATCAATGGCAAACTGGCGTTTATTGCCGCCGTCTACGACGACCGGGTGAAAGCGGTCATTGCGGGCGGCGCGGGCGCCACCGGGCCGGCCAATTGGCGCTACAACTGCCAGGGGCAGGAATTCAGTTTTACCGGCACGCCCTTCTACAACGCGGGAGCCGAGGCGATCGTTTCCCACGGCACCGAGGGCCCGGGCAACAGCTATCGCCACAACCGCGTCCGCGAGACCGAGCTGTTCCGCCACTTCATGGACTATGGCCACATGTATTCCCATGAGGAAGGGGCCTATGGCTACGGCCGCTACAGCCGGATGCCTTTCGACAATGCCCTGCTCGTGGCCTGCCTCGCGCCGGATCGCGCCATCATGATCGACACGAACATGAACGACTACAACGACGGCGCCGTAACGGACAACATGAGCCTTCAGGTCGCCAAGTTCGTCTACAAAGGCCTGCGCGCCGATCCCGAGAAATACATCAAATTCAACAGCGGCAACTATGTGTCCACGGGCGATCCGCATGGGGCGGCTCCCGCCGCGCCGGAAGGACGCTTCTTCAGCGACTTTTTCTATGGCACGGCGACCCAGACTGCGGCCGACGTGACGAAGCTCGCCATGGATCCGTATTCCCTGCTCGTCTGCAACGGCCAGACCCAGACGCCCTACGATTTCTACTGGGGTGGTTTTAACACGATCACGGGCGGCACTGGCGGCATATCCGGCACCGATGGCTGGTTCTCCTATTACCTGAATCCGCTCGGGGTCACGCGCGGTGGCTTCCTCCTCAACCGGCGCACGAATCAGGTCTCGCAGCAAGTGACCATCAGGAACACGTCGACCGCGTCCGTGAAGGGCCCGATCTATCTCGTGCTCGATTCGCTCTCGGGCAACACGACGCTCGTCAACGCCAGCGGCACGACGAGCGGCGGCAAGCCCTACTATGTGGCGTCCGCCGGCGACCTCGCGCCCGGCGCTGCCCTGACGTTTGTGCTGACCTTCACCAACCCGGCCTCGGGTGGCATTTCGTACAACCCGCTTACTCCGCCTTCACTCTAACCGAACCCCATAACCATCCCATGAAAACAACCAGAATGATCCTGACGCTGCTTGGCGCGGCCGCCCTCGCGGTGGCCGGCCGGGCTACGCTCGTGACGTTGAACACTTCCTCGCTCACCGCGGGCGGGACGTACTACGTCGACTTCCAGCTCAACAACGGCAGTGGTGGCGCCGGCAATTCCGCCGCCATCTCGGGCTTCACCTTCGGCGGCGGCGGCGTGTTCACGCCGACGGACATCGGCCTGATCGGCGGCGCCGCCGGCGACCTCTCCTCAACGGTGTGGCTGAACGATTCCAGTCCGTTCAACGAATTCTTCCAGGCGTTCACGGCCGGCAGTTCCCTGAGCTTCGACCTGCGGCTCAGCAACAACGTTGACGCGCCGATTCCGGACATCTTCGGCTTCGCCATCCTGGACGAGAACCTGTTCAATCTGGCGACCTTATCGCCGATTGCGGACCAGTTCCTGATCGTTGAACTCAACGGCTCGAGCCTGGATTTCCAAGCTTATGCGGGCGTTGATGGGGTGACGTCCCCAGGCGTGCCAGAATCGGCAGTCACAGCCGGGTTGGTCGCTGTGGCGATGGCTGGCCTGGTTGGTATTCGGCACCGGATGATCCGCACTTCGATCGCGGCCTGAGTTTGTAGGTAGGTATCGCCCTCCTGCTGCCAACTGGCGGCGGGAGGGCATTTTCTTTGGCGATCGGGAGAATCCGGCCCCGATGAGCCGGACCGAGGGCTGGGGCGCCAACGCGGGCAAAAAACAAGAAAGCCCGGTCTGGCGACCGGGCTTTCAAAGTGGCGCACCCGTAGGGAGTCGAACCCCAAACCTTCTGATCCGTAGTCAGATGCTCTATCCAATTGAGCTACGGGTGCGCAGGAGAACGGCGAATAAGCGAATTTCCGCGGGCGACAGCAAGCAGAATATTGATCCGAAAAACCGGTGCCGGGCGGTTATTGAAACGGCCGGCAAATCTCAGTCCGGCAGGCGTTTGACGCGGATATTTCGATAGCGGACGATGCTCTTGGGATCGTGCCCTTGGAGGGCGAAAGTGCCAGAGCCGAGCTTGCGTTCAAATTCCTTGCCGGGCTGCGCGCCGGGAGGTTCCTTGTATTGGACGACGGTCTTGCCGTCGACCTTCACGGTGATCGTGCTGCCCTCGACAATGATGTGCTGCGTCCACCACTTGTTGTCCTCGGCCGCCGCAAAGCCGACGCTGGCAATGTCGTAGACGCTGCCGGTCTTTTTCCAGTCGGACTGGGTATTGTTGACTTGCGCCTCGAAGCCCGCCTTGGGCCAGCCGGATTCCTGGTATTTGGTGTGAAAGTAGATGCCGCCGTTGGCACCGGGCTCGGTCATGACTTCGACCTTCAACTCGAAGTTTTTGAAGGGCTGGGCATCACCCACGTAGAAAAGGTGGCAACGCGGGCCGCGGCTGACGAAGGCGCCGTCTTCGATCTTAAAAGTCCCGGGATTCTCCGTGCTGGGTTTCCACCCGTTGAAGGTCTGGCCGTCCATCAGGGGCATGAAGCCGGCCTCGGGGTCGGCAGGGGCGGCGGTGTCGGCGGCGATGGCGGTGACTGCGGCGAACATGGCAAGGGGAATGAAGAGGCGGGGTAGGCGGGGGTGATGCATGGGTGGGGTGAGTGCAGGGAAAACCACGGAAAGCAAGGAATGCCGGGAAGCAAGGGAGACCATTCCCCGTTTTCGTAGGCGCGGCTTTATGCCGCGACAGGTCGGCGCATTAAGCCCCGCCTGCGCCAGAGGTTCATGGCCAGCTGGCTGGGCCGTTTAGCCCGCATATTTCACACCCAGAGGTGTGAAACGTGCGCCCTGTCGGGCCGACCTTGTCGGGGCGCGCCGCGACAAAGTCGCTCCGCCCGGAGGGCGGACGGACATTTTGCTGATTGGTCACCCAAGACTGTGAAATGTCCGGGTTAGCGCACGACTGTCCCACCAACAACCACCAGATCCACGGGGTTGCCGCCCAATTCGTAGGCGAGCTGGCGTTCATCCTTGTGGCAAAGCAGGACCATGTCGGCCCGTTGGCCGGCAACGAGCGTCCCCCGATTGCTCAAGCCCAGCACCGCCGCGGCATTGACGGTGGCCGCCACGATGGCTTCGGCCGGGGTTAGCCGCCCGAACCGCACGGCCAGGGCGATGACAAAGGGTATGGAATGCGTTGGCGCTGTGTCCGGATTGCAGTTGGAACCGAGCGCCACCGCTCCGCCTGCTTCCACCAGGAATCCCGCGCGGGCGTAGCGGCCATCGACTTGGAAACCCGTGCAGGGCAGGGCAACCCCGACCGTGTGCGATTGGGCCACGAGCAGAAGATCATTTTTTGATGCGGCTTCCAGATGGTCGATGCTGCGGGCGTGCAACCGGAGCGCCTCCGGCACCATGCCAAGGGAGTTGAACTGGTCCGAATGCACGCGGATCGGGTGGTGCTTGTGCGCCTTTTCAAAAAGCCGGACGCAGGCTTCGACGGACCAGGCGCCCTTGTCGCAGCGGGCGTCGACGGCGATGTCGGGGAACTCGCGCGACACTTCGGGGAGCATTTCCTTCACGACCATGCGGGCGTATTCCTCCATGTCGCCTTCGAAGGCGTGGCCGAGCAGGGCGGTCGGCACCACGGTTCCCGGCCACTCGGCGGCGGCGCGCCGGATGGCCCGCAACATCTTCATTTCCGCCTCGGTGTTCAGGCCATAGCCGCTTTTCACTTCCGCCGTGGTCGTGCCCGCCCGCAACATGGCACCGAGCCGGTCGCGGAGGTTGGCCGCGAGCTGTTTTTGCGTCGCCTCGCGCACGGCTTGAACGATGGCCGGCAGGCCACCGCCGTTTTTCAGGATTTCGTGGTGAGGCACGCCCCGGAGTCGTTGCTCCCATTCGCCCAATCGGTCCCCGGCCCAGCACGCGTGCGTGTGACAGTCGACAAATCCCGGCAGCAGGACGCGGCCTTGGGCGTCGATGATCTCCGCATCGGCAGGCGCGTCCACCTTGGGCCCGACCGAGGCGAGCTTGCCGTCGGCCACCAACACGTCGCCTTGGGGAATGATGCCCAGCTCGGCCATTTCCTTGCCGCGCCGGGGGCGGCTGGCGCCGGCCTGCCCTGAGCCGGTCGAAAGGGCGAGAGTGAGGATGCGGGCGTTGCGGATGAGGAGCGACATGGGCTAATGAGGCAATCGAACCTTGGTCTCGCCGGCAAGTTTTGCAGTGGGTCCGGTTGGTTGTGGCTCATGTGGGGTCGGACCTCGGTCCGACCTCGTGCGCAAGGTCGGCGCAAGGGCTGACCCTACAATGAATCCCCTTCGGTCGCTTCAAAGCACAGCAAGTGCCCCGGGCTCCTGCCGGCCGGTCGGGCGGGAGCCCCACCCTCCAAAGATGCACCCAAAAATAAGGCCCGCCGGAATGGCGGGCCGAGAGCGGGACGCGAGGCGAGGCTCAGATGGCCTTGGGCAATTCGACGCCCTCGAATTCCACCGGGTGCGGGTGATTGCGTTTTTCCTTATGCTGACCGTGGCGCTTGTGGAGCACATGGTCGATCTTGTCGACGAGGAGATCGACGGATTTGTGCATCTCGTCGGATTCGGCGATGCAGTTGATGTTGGGGCCGCGGACTTCGACATGGGCTTTGGCGACAAACTTGTGGTCATGGTCGTGCCGGCGATCGCATTCCAGCTCGACGCGGATCCTCACGATGTGGTTTTCGTGACGAAACAAACAACCAGCCTTTTCCTGCACATAGTGCTTCAGCGACGGGGTGAGATCGAGGTGGATGCCGGTCACGATAACTTCGCGTGGATTGTTGGATTTGTTCATGGTTATTCCTTCGGGTTGACGACACAAAGGCACAGCAGCGTGGGGCGGAGGGAGGAATGAGCTTTGACGGTGCTGGGGTCGACCGTGGGACCGACTCGAGCGTCATTGGCTGAAACCGCTTCATTCGACTAAGGAAAGCGTTATCGGATTGGGCGGGTTTGCAATTCTTCTCGGCAAAGAAGCCCGCAAAAAATATTGAACGTCCCTGCATGATTCGTGCCACCGACCCCCTACCGCCGCCCGAGGCTCCCTTGGTTGATCCAGCGGAGCTTCCCAAGTGGGTGATCCTGAGCGACGAGCGGCTGCTGGTCATCGACAAGCCGGGCTGGCTGGTGGTCCATCCATCGAAAAACGGCCCGTGGTCGAGCCTGGCCGGCGCGATACGGGCGGGACTGGGGGTCGAGACCATCCGCTTTGTGTATCGGCTCGATCGGGAGACCTCTGGAGTGATTATTCTGGCCCGCGACGAGGCCACGTCGGGCCGGCTCGGCAAGGCCGTCTTGCAGCGACGGATCGGCAAGGCGTATGTGGCGATCTTGGAGGGTGAGCTCACCGCGCCGGTCGCCGTCAACCAGCCGCTCGGGCCCGATTCCACCGCGAACGTCACGGTAAAATCCCGTGTCGTGGCCCCCGAGGCGGCGGGAGCGCAGGAAGCGCACACGGTGTTTCATCCATTGGTTGCCCGGGGCGGATTTACCCTGGCCGGGGTGGAACTGCTCACTGGACGCAAACACCAGATTCGCGCCCATGCGGAATGGCTCGGTCACCGTGTGGTGGGCGACAAGCTTTACGGTCCCGACCCCACGCTTTACCTGGAATTCGCCACGCAAGGCTGGACCGCTCGGCACTCATCGCTGCTGCCGATCACGCGCCAGGCATTGCATTGCGCAGCCATCGACCTGCGCAAAGCCGGAATGGACTACGTGCTACGGGCTCCTTGGCCGGAGGACCTGGCGCGCTTTGCCGGGCGTCACATGCAGCTGCCCGTGGACGAGGCGCAGGGGCTGATCAATGGGTTCGTGGAGACAGTCCTGAGTGGAGCGTGACCTCCGGACGCGCTCTGAACCCGTGCGCAGGCCGGGTTCCACCGTAGGGGCGCAGTCTTGCTGCGCCCATTTCGCGCGCAGCGCGAAATCCTGATCGTCCGCATCGACGAATGAATCCCGGCCCAGCCGGGATGGGGCGCAGCAAGACTGCGACCCTACGAAACTAGAAAATTGTCGATCGCCGCCTTTATCACGGCGCGCTGCGTGGCGACGCGTTGCTCCAAGGGCTGGGCCGAGGCGGATTCGATCGTGTAGTTCAGATCGCAATGCTTGTAGGCCAGGTAGAGGGCCTCCGGCCAGGTCTCGCGGAGGAGCGGGTCGGAAACCGGCCGGATGATGCCGGGTTCCGCGCTTTCCCGTCCGTCAATCACGGTGGCCGCTTCGATAGGACCATTTCCGCGCGCCGCTTCGAGCATGGCAGGGGCGAGCGTGGGGCGCCCGGCCAGGTTCAGTTCGTAGAGGTAGAAGCCTTGCGACTCCCAATCTTCATGTCCGCAAATGACGAGATCGAATCGTGGTTGGCGCTGCAGCCAGCCCAGATGGTCCCGGACTTCGGTCGATTGGGGGGACTTGTAGTCGCGATTCAGGTCGACGCCGGCGAAATTCTCGCGGGTTCGCCTGAGAAAGCCTGTCGGATTGAGCAGCGGGCACAACCACCAGGAAGCGCGGGCGTCGAACAGGCCGTCCTCCATCAGTTTCAGCAGCGCCCAAGGCGGGGCGGGTTCATCGCCATGAATGCCGGTTGAGAGGTACACCTGCGGCCGCGGTTCGGGGGCAGGCTTCGTCGCGGCGAGTAATGCATGTCCGTCAATTTTGCCGAAGGACTCGAGGTTGAAACCAGCCCGTCGCGCGGCCTCGGCGAAGCGTGGGATGAATTCCGTCGGGTCGAGGGGAAGGGAAGGGTCGCCGGCCATGGGTGTGGGAGGGGCTCTACGCCCTGACCCAATGAGCTTCAAACCGGTCGGCGCGTAAAGCCCCTCCTGCGGCACACCGCCGGCATTTCCCGTCCGGCTCAGGCTTTGACACCATTCGGGGCTTCCGCCTCACTGACCCTTCTTCCATGTCCAACGTCCGCGTTCGTTTCGCTCCCAGTCCCACCGGCTTCTTCCACATCGGCAGCGCCCGCACGGCCCTGTTCAACTGGCTGTTTGCCCGCCACACTGGCGGGACGTTCATCCTGCGCATCGAGGACACCGACCAGGCGCGCAACAGCGAAGCGTTCCTCAAGCTCATCTACGACAGCCTGACCTGGCTGGGCATGGACTGGGACGAGGGCCCAAATCCGAACGGCGTGGGCGAGCGCGGCAGCTTCGGGCCTTACCGCCAAAGCCAGCGGGGGGACATCTACCGGCAATATAAGCAGAAGCTCCTCGATTCCGGCCGGGCCTACGAAAAGGACGGCGCGGTGTGGTTCAAGCTGCTCGGTGAGCGCTACAAGGTCTTCGACGATCACCGCAAAAAGGAGGTCGAGAAGGTTAAAACGCCTCCCGTTATCATCGACGACCAGATCCGCGGCCGGGTCGAACGCCAGGAAGACGAGGATTTCGTCATTTTCCGCTCTGACGGCAACCCGGTGTTCCATTTCGTGAACGTCGTGGACGACATCGAGATGAAGGTCTCGCACATCATCCGCGGCGAGGATCATCTTTCCAACACGAGCAAGCATGTGCGGCTCTACGAAGGCTTTGGCGTGACCGCGCCCATCTTCGCCCACATTCCACTCATCTTGAAATCCCCCGAAATGGGACAAGGCAAGATGTCGAAACGCGACAAGGGTGCGCTCATCGAGGAGTACCAGCAGCGCCATTTCCTGCCTGAGGCGCTGGTAAATTACCTCGCCCTGCTTGGCTGGAATCCCGGCGACGACCGCGAGAAGATGCCGATCACGGAAATCATCAAGCTGTTCGATTTGCCCGGCGTGAACCAAAGCAACGCCAAGTTTGACGGCAAGAAGCTGGCGAACATGAACATGACGTACCTGCTCGAGCAGCCGGCCGACCGGTTCGTCGAACTCGCGGCGACGTACTTCCGGTGGAAGAACGATGCGAACGTCACCGCCGCACCGGTCGATTACTTCAAGACCGTCATGCTGCTCGCCCAGCCGAGGATCAAGTCGATCGACGAACTCGGCACCTACACGGTCTATTTTTTCACCGAGGAATATCCGATCGACGCCAAGGTGAAGGAGAAGGTCATGGCCAAGGGCGACCCGAAGGCCCGTTTATCCGAGCTGATTGCCGCCGTGCCTGCGATGGACTTCGAGACTGACGCTACCATCGAGACCGGCATCAAGTCGCTGGCCGAGGGCAAAGGCCTCGGCTTCGGCGATTACCAAGCCGTGGCCCGCCTTGCCGTCACCGGCACCAACGCCGGCCCGAGCATCACTGCGATCTTCCGTGTCCTGGGGAAGGATCGGGTGATGCAACGGCTGCGGCGCTTTTCCGCCTGACTTCGCTCGAATGTAGGGTCGGACCTTGGTCCGACTTCGCGCGTGAGGTCGGCGCAAGCGCCGACCCTACATGCAGACCACCGAACCAGAAAGCCTTCTTCGTCACTCAAGCCCTAATTCGGACAGACCGGCTGCCCCGCGGTGTCCTTGGGGAAGGAACGGGTGTTGCAGCGCCTGCGGCGTTTTCCGCCTGACTTCGCTCCAATGTAGGGTCGAACCTTGGTCCGACCTCGCGCGTGAGGTCGGCGCAAGCGCCGACCCTCTCAATTCCGATAGAACCAGACAGCCCCTTCGTCACCCGAGCCCCGAATCGGACAGACCGGACGCCCCATACTTGCAGAAGTTCCTGGCCGGGGTAACTAGCGGGACCGGTCGGCGTCCTGTAACCCGAAACCTACCCCAATGACGAAGCTACCCCTGTTTTGCCTCGCGCTGGCTGCGGCCGTGTCCGCATCAGCCGGGCTTCAAACCGGCATCGAATACGGCACTGCCGGAGGCGAAAGCCTCAAGCTCGACGCCTATGTGCCGGACGGTCCCGGACCGTTTCCCGCCGTGATCCTGGTGCACGGCGGCGGTTGGACCGCGGGCGACAAATCGGGCGGTCCGAGCAGGGGCTACATGGCCCCGATGCATGATCCGCTCGCGCGCGGGGGCTTCGCCTGGTTTTCGATCAACTACCGGCTGGCACCGAAGTTTCAGTACCCGGCCTGCGTCGAAGACGTGGAGACCGCCATCCGATGGGTCAAGGCGCACGCCGCCGAATATCACCTCGATCCCGCCCGGATCGCGCTGGCGGGGGAGTCGGCGGGTGGACACCTGGTCGCGCTGGTTGGCACGCGTACGACTGACGCGACCCGCGTTGCCGCCATCGTCGATTTCTACGGGCGCCACGACATGGTCGGCGCCACGCGTCTTGGTGAAAAACTGCCCGGCAACATGGGCCGCCTGTTTGGCGCCGAGACGCTGGATGCCGCGACAGAAGCCCGCTTGCGCGAGGCCTCGCCCCTCGACCACGTTCGACCCGGACTTCCCCCTTTCTTGCTGGTGCATGGCACGGCAGACGCCAGCGTGCCTTACCAGCACTCCGTGGCGCTCGAGGCCCGCTTGAAGTTGTCCGGCGTACCCTGCGATTTCATGACGATCAAGGACGGCACGCACGGCATGATCAACTGGGGCAAGTTCGCGCCTGGTTACGGCGACCAAGTCGTGGCGTGGTTGAAGAAGACTTTGAATTAAGGCGCGCCGTCCATGCGTTTCCAAGGGCGAGCGATGCTGGGGGCGGTGGTGTTCAGCCTGGCAACGCTGTCGCCTGGGTGGAGTGCCGAAGCGGTCCGGCTGCGCTGCGAATATCGGCTGAACCCCGAGGGGATTGGCGAAAAACAGCCGCGCCTCGACTGGATCCTGCAGGCCGATCCGGCAGCGCGCGGCGTCAAGCAGACAGCCTATCGTGTGCTGGTGGCGTCATCGCGTGACTTGCTGGCCCGGGACAAAGGCGACCGCTGGGACAGCGGCCGCGTCGAGTCGGACCGGATGAACCAGATCGTGTACGCCGGCCAGCCGTTGGACTCGCGGCAGCCCTGCTGGTGGAAAGTGCGCGTGTGGGATGAAGCCGGCCGGGAAGGGAAGTGGAGCGAACCGGCGTATTGGAGCATGGGCTTGCTTGGTGACCAGGATTGGAAGGCCGAGTGGATTGGACTGGACGCGACGATGCCGGCGGACGGTTCGGAACTCGATGCGTCCGCGCGGGAACGCATCGCAAAGCAGCCCTGGATCTATGCCGATGTCCCCGCTTCGCCGACCGGAGCGCTGTCCGTGCAATTTCGCAGTCGGGTGACATTGCCAGCAGAACGGAAGCTGGCGAAAGCGATTCTCGCGGTCGCGGCCGACCAAGCCGCCATCATCCAGGTTAACGGGCAGATGGCGGGCGTGGCCACCCGCTGGCAGCAACTCAAGCCCGCGATCCTGCCCGCGAACCTGTTCAAGGCCGGTGAGAATTTCATCAACGTCCAGGTGAGCCAATTTGATGGCTACCCCCCGGCGTTGTTGGGGGAAGCGCAGCTTCGATTCGACGATGGCGGCACGCAGGTGATCCCGGTGGACACGACATGGGAGTTTTCCCTCGACGGGCAAGGGTGGCAACCCGCGGTCGCGCCCCCGAAAAAGCGCAACCCATGGGACGGTCCCCCGCAGACGCTGACCTATTGGCTGCCCCCGGCCCCGATGCTGCGAAAGGAGTTCGCGCTGAAAAAGCCGGTGCGTCGCGCCACGGTGTATGCCACGGCGTTGGGGGCTTACGAACTCCACCTGAACGGCCAGCGCATCGGCCGTGAATATCTCACGCCGGGCTGGACGGACTTTCGGTCGCGGGTGCAGTACCAAAGTTACGATGTCACGGCCCAATTGCGGCCCGGCCCGAATGCACTGGGGGCGCTCCTGGGCGATGGATGGTATGCGAGCGTATTGGCCTACACCGGCCGGCGAAACTATTACGGCGGTTACCCGCGACTGCTGGCCCAGCTGGAAGTGGAATACGCCGATGGCTCGCGGGAAACGGTGGCCAGCGACGCCACGTGGCGCGGGGGTTTCGGTCCGGTCCGGCACGCGGATCTGATGCAGGGTTGCGAGTACGATGCCCGCTTGGAACAACCGGGTTGGACCATGCCGGGCTTCGCCGATGCAACCTGGTCCCCGGTGCAGGCTGGCCTCCGGGCCGTCGATCCGGCCAAGCCTCTCCCGAAGTTTGCCATCGAGGCCGCCAATGCCGAAGCCACGCGTGTTTCGGATGAATTGCCCGCCCGGAAGCTGACCGAGTCGCGACCGGGCGCTTACACCTTCGACCTCGGCCAGAACATCGTGGGCTGGGTGCGGCTGAAGGTGCGCGGGCGAGCGGGCCAGAAAATCCTGGTGCGCCATGGCGAGATGCTGAATCCCAACGGGACACTTTACACCTCCAACCTGCGGGGTGCGAACGCCGTGGAAATCTATCACCTCAAAGGGTCGGGCGAGGAAATCCTGGAGCC
The DNA here is from genome assembly GCA_035549955.1 of Lacunisphaera sp. Lineage (GTDB taxonomy): Bacteria > Verrucomicrobiota > Verrucomicrobiia > Opitutales > Opitutaceae > Lacunisphaera. The sequence continues at coordinate 157,831 of DASZPS010000031.1, forward strand.
TTCTTTCACGTTTCATGGTTTCCGGTATGTCGAGGTGACCGGGCTGACCGCCGCACCAGCGTTGGACACGATCACCGGCATCGCCGTGCACTCGGCGATGGAACGGACGGGATCTTTCGAGTGTTCGAGTCCGCTGGTGAACCAGCTTTTCCAAAACATCATCTGGGGCCAGAAGGGAAACCACGTCGAGGTGCCGACGGACTGTCCGCAACGCGACGAGCGCGCCGGGTGGACGGGGGATGCGCAGTTCTTCATGCGGACTGCCGCGTTCAACTACGACATCGCCGCGTTCCACACGCGGTGGCTGGCGACTTTGGTGCAAGACTCGCAGCTGCCGCCAGGCAGTTTTGCCATGGTGGCCCCGGTGTTCGGCACGCCATGGACGTCGACGGCCTGGGGCGATGCGGCGCTGGTGTGCACCCACGCGATGTACCAAATCTACGGCGACACCCGGATCATCGAGAAGAACTATGCGGCGATGGGGCGGTACATGGATTGGGTGGGTGGGCAGATGACGGACGGGGTCGTGACGATGCGCGGCATTGGTGACCATCTGAATCTCGGCGGCGGTGCGCCGGTGCCGGTGATCAACACGGCCTACTACGCGCACCTGGCCGGCCTCATGGCGGAAATGGCCGAAGCGATCGGCCGGACCGAGGACGCGACTCGCTACCGGCGATTGCACGAGGCGGAGACGGCGGCCTTCCAGCGCGCGTTTGTCCTGGAGGACGGCACGATCAAGGACAGCAGCCAGACCGGTTACGCGCTGGCTTTCACGATGGGCCTCCTCAGCGACGAGCAGAAACCGAAAGCCGCGGAAAAATTCGTGGAAGAATTGCGCAAGCGCGACTGGCATCTCGCCACCGGTTTTGTCGGCACGCCGCGCCTGTTGCCGGCGCTGAAGCTGGCCGGGCGCAATGACGTGGCCTACCGGGTCCTACTCCAGGAGACTTATCCCTCGTGGCTTTCGCAGGTGAAAAACGGCGCCACGACGGTGTGGGAACGATGGGATGGCTGGACGCCGGAAAAAGGCTTCCAGACCATCGCCATGAACTCTTTCAATCATTACTCCTTCGGCGCCGTCGCGGAATATCTCTACCGGAATGTCGCTGGCATCGACTCGTCGGGGGCGGGATTCAAGTCGATCGTCATCGAGCCTTCGCCAGCCGCCGGACTCACCTGGGCCAGGGCGAGCTATGATTCGATCGCGGGTCGGATTGTGAGCGATTGGAAGATTGCCGACGGGCAGTTCCATTTGCGGGTGGAAATCCCGGCCAATACGGAAGCGACCGTTCACGTGCCGGTGGCTGCGGCGGAGCAGGTGCGGGAGGGAGGCGTCTCCGCGGCCAAGGCCAAGGGCGTGACCTTCCTGCGCCAGGAGAACGGCGCGGCGGTGTATCACGTCAGCTCTGGTAAATACGATTTTACCTCGCCCGCAGCGCCCTGAGCTGTAACTGACCACCGGCCGCCAGCGTCCCATCCCCTACCATGAAAAAGCTCCTCGTCCTCATTTCCATCGTCCTGTCGGCCGCCACCACCGGATTGATCGCCGCAGACGCCGCGGCCACTGCTCCCGAAGCCACCACCGAAAGCGCCCCCGCCCAGCCGGCCGCCAAGGCCCACAAGGGCAAGCGAGCCAAGCTCGCGAGGAAGGCCAAGCGCGCCAAGAAGGCCCGGAAGGCCCGCCGCGCTCACCGCAAGCAGGCAAACCCGGAAGCCGCGCCCGCGGCCCCCGCTGCCCCGGCCGCGCCGGTCCAGTAATTGGTCCGCCCTTTTCCGAGAAGCCCCGCGCTCCCAAGGTGCGGGGCCAATCTTTGTAGGGTCGGCCCTTGGGCCGACTTCGCGTGTGGGGTCGCCGAAAGCGGCGACCCTGCATTCAAATCCTAGAGCCGGAAAACCCACCGCCCGAGGGTCCACATGATGATCGGAATCAGGAGGGCGAATGTGAGGTTAACCCAGAATCCCGCGCGCACCATGCGCGGCAGCGAGACCAGGCCGGAGCCATAGGCGATGGCGTTCGGCGGCGTGCCGACCGGCAGCATGAAGTCGGCGCTCGCCGCCAGTGTCACGGGCACTGCCAGCAGAATCACGGGCTGGTTCACGGCCACGGCGAGCGCGCCGATCACGGGCAGAAAGGCCGTGGCCGTCGCGGTATTGCTGGTCAGGGCAGTGGCGAAGATCATCACCAGCGTGACGAGGAAAACGATGCCCAGCGGCGGCCAGCTGGCCATGCCTTCCAGTGCCTTTGCCAGGGCGAGCACCAGCCCGGTTCGCTCCATGGCGGCAGCGAGGCTGAGGCCGCCGCCGAAGAGGATAAGCACGTCCCACGGCAATTTCCGGGCCGCGCCCCAATCCAGCACGAAGCCGCGGCCGCGTCCTGCCGGGATGAAAAACAGGATCACGGCCGCGCCCATCGCGATCACTTCGTCCGTGACCAGCGCGCCCAACGGCCACGGCGCACCCGCCTCGCGCGGGGCCTCGGCTTTCCAATATTCGCGACTCACCCACAGGATGACGGCCAGGAGGAACGCCCCCGCCACCGTCCACTCCGGCCCGGTCATGCGGCCCAATTTCGCGCGGGCCGCGGCGATATCCTCGCGCACGCCGGGTATCGGTGTGTTGTCCACCCGAAAACTGGCGCGGGTGAGGATGAGATAGACGATCGGCAGCGAAACGAGGATCAGGGGGACGCCCAGCAGCATCCATTGGGCGAAGCCGATTTCCACGCCGTGCTGTCGTTCCATGTACGCCTTCAAGACGGCATTGGGCGGCGTGCCGATCAGCGTGCCCATCCCGCCGATGTTCGCGCCATAGGCAATTGCCAGCACGAGGGCGGATCCCATCTCGCGTCCATTCACCGGCGGGCCGGTTCCGGAAGCGAGCAGCGCATACACGCTCACACCGATGGGCAGGAGCATCATGGCCGTGGCCGAGTTACTGGTCCACATGCTGATGAAGGTCGCGGCAAGCAGGAAGCCCAGCACGAGCGAGCGTGGCCGGGTGCCGACGGTGGCGATGATCGCCAGGGCCAGGCGGCGATGCAGGTTCCAGCGCTCCATCGCGAGCGCCAGCAGGAAGCCGCCCATGAAAAGGTAAATGACCGGGTCCGCGTACGGTGCCGCGGCCTGACGGATGGGCGAGACCCCCAGCAGCGGCAGCAAGACCAACGGCAGAAAAGACGTGGCGGCAATCGGGATGGCCTCGCTGACCCAGAGCACGGCCATCAACACCGCCAGCAAGGCGACCCGCGTGCCGGATCCGCTCAGGCTGCCGAGCGGAGGCGACAGCCAGACGGCGGCGAAGACAAAGGCGGCGAGCGCGGCGCCAATGCGCTGACGCGCACCGAATCCAGTTTCATCGCTTTCCTCCGGGGGAGGGATCGCAGTCGGCGTGGAACTCATGACAGCGTTTTCAAGGTGCCATTCCCAGTCGGACACTGCGAGCGAGATTCTGTCCCATCGTCGGCGCCGCAGGATGCATTTTCATGTAGGGTCGGCGCTTGCGCGACCTCGTGCGTGAGGTCGTACCGACGTCCGACCCTTCATTCATTTCCGCGGACGAATTGCGTGTGACCTACTTCGCCCAGGTGTCCTTGAGCGTGATCGTGCGGTTGAAAATGCGGCGGGAATCCGGCGTCGAGTCCTGGTCCAGGGCGAAATAGCCGAGGCGCTCGAACTGGAAGCGGTCGGAGGCCTTCGCGGTGGCGAGGGAGACTTCCAGTTTGGCGACGACGGTCTCGAGCGATTTTGGGTTCAAGACCTTGAGGAAGTCCTCGGCGGCACCGGGCTCGGCGACGGTAAAAAGCCGGTCGTAGAGGCGCACCTCGGCGTCGATGCAATGCGTGGCGCTGACCCAATGGATCGTGCCCTTGACCTTCTTGTCGGCGTTGGGCTGCCCCGAGCGGGTGTCGAGCTGGGCGGTGCACCGGAGCTCGGTGATGGCCCCGGCAGCGTTTTTCACGATCTCGTCGAGCTTGATGATGCAGGCGTATTTCAGGCGAACCTCGCCGCCGGGTTTCAGGCGGAAATACTTCGGCGGCGGGACTTCGGCGAAGTCGTCGGACTCGATGAACACCTCGCGCGTGAGGGCGACCTTGCGGGTCGTGGGATTCTCGTCCTGCGGGTTGTTGGTGGCATCGCACTCGATGACCTCGCCGGCGGGTATGTTGGTCAGCACGAGCCGGATTGGCTTCAGCACGGCGAGGCGCCGGGCGGCGGTGGTGTTGAGTTCCTCGCGGATCGCATGCTCGAATACGGCGATGTCGGTGACGCTGTTGAACGTTGTCACGCCCACGCTGATCACGAATTTGCGGATCGCGCTGGCGGGAATGCCGCGCCGACGGAGCCCGGAAATCGTCGGCAGGCGGGGATCGTCCCAGCCCGCCACGACCTTTTCCTGCACGAGGCGCAGGATGTTGCGTTTGCTGAGCAGGGTGTACGTCGGCACCAGCTTTGCGAATTCGTACTGACGCGGCAGGGGACGCGGCAGGTCGAGGTTTTCGAGGATCCAGTCGTAGAGCGGCCGATGCGGGACGAATTCCAGCGAGCAGGCGCTGTGGCTCACGCCCTCGATGTAGTCGCTCAGGCAGTGGGCGTAGTCGTAAAGCGGGTAGACGCACCATTTGTCACCGGCATGGTAGTGCGGGAGGTGGCGAATGCGGTAGAGGAGCGGGTCGCGGAGCCAGACGTTGGGCGACGCCATGTCGATTTTGGCCCGGAGAGTGCGGGCCGCGTCGGGAAATTCGCCGGCGGTCATCCGGCCGAACAGGTCGAGGTTTTCGGCCACGCTGCGGTTGCGGAAGGGCGAATCCTTGCCGGGTTTGTCCGGTGCGCCCCGGTATTCCTCGGTCTCCTTCGGCGTGAGGTCACAGACGTAGGCCTTGCCGCGCTTGATCAGCTCGATGGCGAAGGCATGGAGGGCATCGAAGTAGTCGGACGCGAAGAATGGCTCGGCAGCGGAGAGACCTGAGACCTGAGACCTGAGACCTGAAGGGTCGACCGGGCCGAGGTAGTAGTCGGGTTTGCCGTTGGTGGTGAGCTTGTCCGGGTGGGAGCCCTTCGGCTTGAAGCCGAGACACTGGTCGGCCCAGCCGGCGATGAGCCAGCGGATGTCGTTGGTGATGGATTCGACGTACTCGATCTCTTCCTTGGCCGGGTTGGTGTCGTCGAAGCGCAGGTTGCAGATCCCGCCGTGCTCCCGGGCGATGCCGAAGTTCAGGCAGATCGACTTGGCGTGGCCGATGTGGAGGTAACCGTTGGGTTCCGGCGGGAAGCGGGTGACGATCTTCGGGTAGCGCTTTTCGGCGACATGCTGCGCGACGATGTCGCGGATGAAGTCACTGGGTGCGCTCGGCGCGGGAGAGTCGGACGATTCAGGCATTCCAGCCAAGCAAGGGGAATTCGCCGACGGCTGGCAATGGCACAGTTGGGCGGCGGTCCTGCTCAGGAGGCGGCTGGGGGTGCCGGCTGGTCGATCAGTCACTTCCGGGGCGGGATCAGGGCGAGGGCGATGACCAGCAACCGGGAAGCCACGAAGGCGACAAGCGCCTTGATCGCCTCGGCTTTGAGCGGTGGGGCTACGGTTTCCCCGGCGCGGGCGGGGGCAGGCTGCCTAGCAGTTGCTGCAGGCGGGCCTTGCCGGCGGCATCGGCGCCGAGGGAGTGGCCCGCCTGGGCGACTCGGGCCGCCGAGGTGACGTCGCCGGCGCGACGGTAGATCTCGGCAATTGAGTAGTAGAGCGCCGCGTCGCGAGGGAAAACCCTGATGCCTTCCATCAGGACGGCCAAGTGGTCTTTGGGCGGCAGGTTCGCGCTGGCCAGCCAGGCTTCACCGGCGGTTTCGTAGGTTTCCGGCAGGGGCGGACGCAGGCGGCGGGCCTTCAGCAAGGCTTCGAGGACGCTGTTGAGCTGCGGGGCGTCGAGGTGTCCGCCGGTCACGGCGGCCTTGGCCTTGGCCTCCGCCAGGCGCAGGCGCGCGAGCGCGACGTAGGCGGAGGGTTGGCGGAGATCGGTCTTGGCGGCGGTTTCCAGCGCGGAACGGGCGCGCTCCATTTCCTCGCCCGCCTGGCTCAACGCGATGCCGTAGGCGGCGAGGAAGGCGGGCTCGCGCGAACCGCGCCAGTAGGTGGCGTAGTAGGTCCCGAGCGCGTCGGTGAGGCGGCCGGCGAGCCGCTGGGCGTCGCCTTTGATGCGGCCGACCTCGGCGTCGGTCGCCTCGCGCAGGACGACGGGCGTGCCGCCGAGCGGGGGAGCGCCATCCTTGAGCTTGTACGTGAGCGAGGTGTGGTTGGTGAAGTCGATATAGCCACGCAGCTCCATCAGCATGTCCTTGTAACCGGTCTTGAAGCACTCCTTGAAGAGCGCCTCGCTGACCGGCTCCTTGGCGAGGCGCTGGGTGAACTGCCGGTAGGCCTCCTTGTAGCGGCCGTTGTGTCCGAACAGGCACAGGTGGACGAAGGCGTAGGCCTGTTTGGCCCAGCGGTTGTTGCCGAGCGGGTTCTTCGCCTCGGTCGAGTCCGCGGTGATCGCGAAGAACTGGTCGAGCGGCATCAATGCGCGGCGCTTGAGGGCGACATTGAAGGGCCGGTCGCCGACCGAGGTGTCGGCGGCAATGCCTTCACCGCCGCTGCCGTCGTCGGGCGCGACGCCCTCGGCACCGGTAGGGGGAGCCGCCGGCTGGTAAGCCCTGGAATCAATCCGGCCGAAGATGATCCAGGTCGGCGTGAACTCCATCGCCATCACGACCTGCGCCATGCCCTCCTGCACCCAGGCGGGCGGGGGCACGTTGCCCTGGCTGAGGAGGTAGCGGACGTATTCGCGGTAGAGCTGCTTGTAGGGATCGACCTCGAAGTTGCTGGTCGCATTGCCGTCGTCGTCCGCCTGGCCGGCGAGCATGATGGTGGCGGCCTGCAGGTCGACGACGATGGCGGCCTGCTCGCGATTGCGGAGGAAGAGGCTGACCGAGCCCGTGGCGGCCGAGGCATCGGCGGTGGCGGCGAAGTCGGAGAACTTGTCGCGCCGGCCACAAAGGATGAGCGTGCGGCCGGGTTGGAAGTCCGGCGACGGCAGCGGCCACACCACCTCGAGCGCCTGCTGGAAGAGCTGGAAGTCGCGCAGCAGGCGCTTGCTGGCGCGCTCGGACGCGTTGGACAACACCTCCGTGCCGTCGTCGAGCTTGGTGTATTGCCACGACTCCTGGATCGGCGGCAGGCGTGCGGCGGTGACGGTGACGTCAGGCAGTTTGACCGTGTCACCGGTGGCACTGTCGGCGCCCGGGGTGGCAGCGACGGCCGCCGGAGCGAGACCGCAGAAAACACAGGCCAGCAGGCGGCGCGCCACCGGCGTGAAAGTGAGGGGGAAGGTCATGGAGCAATCGGGACGATCCTTGCCACCGGCTTTGTTCCAGCCAGCGCTCCTGCGGTCATATCGATAAGCATGGGCTGGGTGGTACCGCGAGCCTTCCTTCGAGGTCGATGGATGTTCAAAGGTGGGAGCCTGCTGGCAGGCGATTCGGTCCCTGATCCGATGGCGGCGGGAGCGCGGCCGGCAGTCCTTTGCGGTGGATCTTGGGGTCGGTGGGACGCCCGATTACGGAACCCTGTAGCGGCGGTCTGTGGCCTCCGGGTCGGGAGACGGCGCGCACCAAGCGCCGCTACACCAAAACCCCTCAGGCGGCAGCCTGAGACGCCGGCCGGAAGCTCCGCCACTTGTCGAGCGGGATCAGGGCCACCGCGATGAGCAGGACCTGGCTGGCGACGAAGCCGATGAGCCAATAGAAGGCCGCATCCATGAAACCGTAGCTGTGCAGGCCCACCCCCAGCATGTTGGTGCCAAACCAGCTCCAACTCGTGACGATATTGCCGAAGATCGCGAGGGCCATCAGGCCGCGCTGCTTCACGAGCCCGCCCCAGCGGCAATGGAGGATGGTGGCGTTCCAGATGACGATGAGGAGCGCGCCGTTTTCCTTCGGATCCCAGCCCCAGAAGCGGCCCCAGGACTGGTCGGCCCAGATGCCGCCGAGGAC
>DASZPS010000032.1:0-17845 GCA_035549955.1 Lacunisphaera sp.
AGTTGGCCGGGACCGTGGGCTCCGCCCACCGGAGGAGCTTCTTCAGCGCCTTTGCTCCCTGACGGTCCAGCGAGTAGATGTCCCATTTGTCGCCGGCACGGAGCAGGACGCGCCCCTGCGCCAGGCTCAGTTCGACCCGGAGCGGGACGGGGCCAACGAAATTGACGGCCAAGTCGGGCAGGAACCTGAGGATGCGACGACATTCGCCCGGCGACGGTACCGGTGGGTTTGGCGTTTCACCTGTGATCCAATTCTCATCCGAATTCTCCGCGTCGCCGATCGCCTCGGCCAACAGCTCGAACAACTGCATCATCTCTGACTCATCCGTGAGTTCGGCCCGATCCACGGCGAGGAGGCCGTCCTGTGCCCAGTCACCGAAATATCCCGCCGGGTAGCCGTCCAGGTCGACTTCCGGCTCGAGCAGGCTGGTCGTGATTCCACGGCACTTCAGGTAAGCCTCAGCCAGCGTTGGAATGGGCGCCGCCAGTTTCGATGGCCGCGGCGGACAGGGCACGGTGGGAATAAGGCCGCCACCGTACGTGACTACTCCGCGGCAAAACCCCGTTCCGCCGCAGAGCCCGGCAAACGGACGGCGCCCAGGAGGCTCGACGAGGAGAGCGAGAAAATACTCCGTCGGGTAGGCGAAAAGCAGCGGACGCCCGCTGGACTCTCGAATGCGAGGTCCGGGCCGGGACCCACCGACCCAAGGGCGGGGCTCAAACGCCGGCCCAAGGGCGGCGGCACTGAAGAAAATGAGCAGTCCCACCGCTACGGGCGGCACCAAAAACGAATTTCGACGAAGGGAAGTCACGGGGTTTCCGTTACCACGCGCGACCCGATCGTTTCTTAGTTCGGGATCATGCCATTGAGGTGGAGCGACCTGCTCCCCAGCGCGCTTCTATCGCAGCGGGCGTCCTTAGCGCGTTGGGGAGCAACGCGCTCCACCAATTGGTGAGCACGATTTCCTTCTGAAAACTGTCCTTCACTGCGTGAGTCCGGCTGAGCTCGTCAGCGCACCTTTCGCGCACGGGATGGTGGGGCCCGTGAAAGCGGGTACGGGCAAAACCAAGGTTTGCGACCAGCGGATTCCCGGCCTTCATTCGGTGAGGCCGCTGGTTCCGCATGCGGCCAGCTTTCGCTTTCCCCGCCATGCGTCGTTACCTGTTGCCGCTCCTTCCCCTGCTGGTCGCAACCTCGCCTGGCCTGGCGGCGGAAAACCCCGTCGAGCCGGTGCTCCGGCGCCGGGTGGCGCCCGAATTCACGGCCGAACTCAAGCGCCGGTGGCCGGCCAACCTGCACGAAGGGTCCGTCACGCTCGATTTCGTCGTGGACCCGGGCGGCACCGTGGCCGCCGCGCACGTCAGCCGCGCCCGGATCCCGGAGCTGGTTCCGCCGGCGTTGGCCGCCATCAAGAAATGGAAGTTCAAGCCCGCCACGCGCAACGGCCGCGCAGCCGCCACCCTGATGAGAACCGAGATCTGGTTCCATGTTTCGGGCAAGCCGGTCGCCGCCAACAAGGAGGGACCCCCGGTTTTCGTCGGCTGGGGTGACAAGCTGGTGACCTCCGACGCACCGCCGCAACCCGGCGAATTTTTCGTGACCAACGAGGCGCTGCCCCACCTGGACAAGCTGCGGCCGCACCTTCCCGCCGAGCTACGGCCAGGCGACCCGGACGGACGGACGCTGATCGAGCCATATCCCATCCTGATGCCCCTGCCGCAGATCAAACGCGACATCCTCGAACAGGCGGGCGGCTGGGTGAAGTACCGGGTCGCACTGGTCGTGCGGCCGGATGGTTCGCCGGGCAACCAATACATCCTTTCCTCGACCGCGCCGGAAACCAACCGGGCGATGGGCCTGGCCATGGCCCGCTGGACTTTTTTCCCCGGCACCGTGAACGGACGGGCCACCACCTTCGTGACGGTGACCGACTATGAAGTGGGCGAGATCCTAACGGTCGAGTTCGGCAAGGATACGCCGGTGAAATGACGGCACCGGCCCGGGTGCCGGCATCATCCTTCACCCGCGCGCCAGCACCTCGCGGGCCACCGGAGCGGCACCCGCTCCCGCCACCAGCCGGTGGACGCGGTACATCAGGATGATGGTCAAGACTGTCGCGCACGACACTGCCACGCCGATCCGGGGATAGTGTTCCATCCGTCCCGTCGGCCCTTGGAAGACCAGCAGGCCGGCCACGAAGGAGGCAACGCCTCCGGACATCTGCTGCAGGGAGGAACTGATCGACATGTATGCGCCGCGGTCCTGGGGCGCCGGGACCACCGACATCAGCGCCCCGGCCGCCGCCATGCGCCCGGTGACACACGCAAACATCACGACGCTGATGACCGTCATTTGGACCAGCGACGCGTTTTCCAGTTGGGTGTAATAGAGGACAACCCCGATGACGATCGTGCTCGCACCGCAAAACGTGGCGTACTTTCCGACCCGGTCGCTCAATTTTCCGATCAGGGGACCAAAGATCATGGAGCACATGCCCGTGATCACGTAGAGGATCGGCAGCTGATTCACGGTGATGTGCTGGTTGTTCACCGTAAAGGCGCTGGCGAATGGCATCAGCATGAACCCGCCCGTCGCCAGCAGCATGGTGGCGGCGAACCCCACCCAGTAACGGCCCGACGTCGCCGTCTTCCAGAGGTGCCGCACGGGATGCTGGTCGCGGGTGATGGCCAGGTGCGCGTCCACCGCCGGCATGCGTGCGACGATCACGGCTCCGACCACCAGGCCGACCCCCGCAATCATCAGGAAAGGCGCATGCCAGCCCAAATGCGTGGCCAGGACGATGCCGACGGGAATGCCCAGCACTTGCGCCGCGCCAAACGAGGTCATGATCAGGCCCATGACCCGGCCGCGCATCGTGAGCGGGAAAACGTCCGCCACGATCGCATACGAGGCGGCGCCCACCACGCCGCCGAACAGGCCGGTGACAATGCGCGCCGCCAGGAGCGCCTGGTAATTCGGCGCCAGCCCGCAGCACACCGTGCCGACCAGGAATCCCGCGTAGAAGAAGAGCAGGAATTTCTTGCGGTCGTACCGGTCCGCGAAACCCGCGGCGAGAATGCCCGAGACCGCCGCCGCGACCGCGTAGGCCGACACCACCAGCCCGAATTGCTTCGGCACAATGGCCAGGGCGGGCATCAACAGCGCCCCCAGCGGCGAAAGCACCATGAAATCCAGGACGATGGTGAACTGCAGGAAGGCGAGCATCGCGACGACGAACTTCTGTTCGGACGTGAATGCGGGTGGCTTCGGATTCGCGGAATCGGCGGGCGCGGCGGCCATAAGGTCGCGCTAGGGAAGCCAGCCCCGGCTCGACCGCAATCGCGATCTGGCGGGTGGCGCCGGCGCAACCGGTCCGCCTTGCGGCCTATTCCGCGCGCAAAACCGCGATGGCGTCGACCCGGCCGGCCCGGCTCGCAGGCAGCCAGCAAGCGAGCAAAGCCACGCCCACCAGCAGCAGGGTCGTGACAGCCAGGATCACCGGGCTGTCCTTCGGCAAATTGGGATAGGAAGCGGTGAGGACGCGGGTGACGCCAATCGCCCCGAGCAAACCCAGAAGCGAGCCCAGCACCGCCTGGCGCACGCCGGCCCCGAGGACGAGTTGGACGATGTCGCGCATGCTCGCACCCAGCGCGAGACGGATCGCGAACTCGCCGGTGCGTTGCGCCACCGTGCGGGCCACCACCCCGTAAACTCCCAGGGTAGCCAGCGCCAGGCCAAGGGCCCCGAATGCCCCGAGAATGTCCCGCAACACGCGATTCTGGTAGTTCGCCCGGTAAATCGTGGCATCGGCCGTTTGCAGCCGTCGGATGGGAAGGTCGGGATCGAGGTCCGTCATGACGCGCCGGATGTCCGCCACCAGCGTGGCTGGGTCGACCCCCGCGGCTCGCACCGCGAGTTCGTTTTCTCGCACCGGCTGCTGTGCCATGGGCAGGTAAAGCTGGAAGACCTTGGGATCGGTTTCCGGCATGATCGACTGGACATCGGCCACTACGCCGACGATCTCGCCCCACTCCAGCCCGGCCCCGGACACCTGCGCGATCCGGCGGCCGAGGGGATTTTCGTTGCCAAAGAGGCTCCGTGCCGCGGCCTGGTTGATGATCACAACGCGGGCTGCCCCGGCGGCATCGCGGTCGGTGAAGGCACGGCCGGACAGCACGCCGGTGTTGAAGGTGTCGAAGTAGGCCGGGCTGACCCGGTTGACGACGGCCGCGGGTTCGCGCCCGGCGGGCGCCCGTTCCCCTCCGTCGACGACAAACTTCCGGATTTCCGGCCAGGCGAAGGAGGGCGAGAACGACGACAGGCAGACTGCAGCCACCCCGGGGAGGGCCGAGAGCCGTTCCTGCACCTGGCGGTGAAAGGCGTTGATCTGGCCGGCCTCCCCGTACGTGCCGGCGGGGAGCACGAACTTGCCCGTGACGAGCGCGGCCGACTCCCAGCCCGTGCGACGGTTGTTCACTTCGTGGAGCCCGCGGATGAAGAGGGCACTGGCCGCGAGGAGGATCATGGCCAGTGTGAATTGCGCGACGATGAGAAACTGGCGGAAGCGCTGCTGGCCACGGCCGCCCGCCACCGCCCGCCCGCCACTTTTCAAGGTTTCATTCAGGTTCAGGCGCAGGGCAAAGAGCGCCGGCGCCAGCCCGAAGGCGACCGCCGTGACCAGCGAGGCGCCAAAAGCCCAGGCCATGACGCTCCAGTCGACGACGAAGTTGACCTGTTCGCCGTTGTCCCCGGTCGAACGTGCCGCGGCCCAATCGCGGAACCAATGCGCGACCAGGATCGCCAGCAAACCGCCGGCCAGGGAGAGCAGCAGGGACTCGGCCACCAGCGGACGCAGCAGTTGGAGCCGGGACGCGCCGAGGGCCGAGCGCACCGCGATTTCGCGCGCCCGGGTCATCGTCCGCGCGAGTTGGAGATTGGCGAGATTCGAACAGGCGATGAGCAAAACGAACCCGGAAAGACCGACGAGCAGCGGCAAAATCCGGCCGCCGTTGTCGCCGCCCACCACCGCCTGGAGCTCGATCCGGCGCCAGGTGGTCTCGGCATGCGTGTCGGGAAACTTCCGGGCGAGTTGCCGGCCGAAATTTTCCAGGAAGGCGCTGGCTTCGAGGGGAGTCCGGGCGGGGTCGCGCCGGCCCACCACGCGCAGGCGAAACGACGTGCGGTCCGCCGCTTGGGCTGCGCCCAGCGCCAGCGGGCGGAAGACATCGATCGACCCGAGGAAACGCCAGTCGTTGAATGACGCGGGGAGCACGCCGACGATTTCGTGGGGTTCGCCGTCGATCCGGATCCTGCGGCCAATCACGGCGGGATCCTCGTTGAAACGCTTCCGCCAGGTGCGGGCACTGAGCAGGACGACCCGGTTGGCGCCCGGCTGGTCCTCCCCCGGCAGGAAGTCACGGCCGAGTTGCGGCCGGACACCCAGCAGCCCGAAGAAGTTGCCGGTGGCCCGGCCCACCAGCGCCACTTCGGCCGGATGGCCCGGTTCGGCGAGGCTGATCATCTCCGGCAGATAAGCGGCCACCTCCCCGTATCCGCCCCTCGCCTGCACGAGGTCGCCGTAGTCGGCGGCGGAGAAATACCCCTCGCGATCCTGGGCGGTGGCGCGGAACAGATGGTCGAGTTCCGCCAGGCGGGCGTAAGGCAGGGGCTTCAAAAGCACCCCGTTGACGATGCTGAACATCGAGGTGTTGGCGCCGATGCCCAGCCCAAGGGTGACCAAGGCCAGCACCGTGAATCCGGGATGGGCGGCCAGCTGGCGCCCCGCCAGGCGGACGTCCTTCAGCATCCGCTCCAACCCGCCCCAGCCCCAGGCATCGCGCGATTGTTCCTGCCAGAGCCCCGTATTGCCAAACCGGCGCTGGGCGGCGGCGCGGGCCTCGTCGCCGGCGAGGCCCGCGGCGGAGTACTCCGCCGTCCGCTGTTCGAGATGAAAGCGCATCTCCTCCGCCATCTCGGCTTCCCGCCGGCCGCGCTGGAACCAGGAACGAAGACGGCGCGCAAATCGACGCAACGGATTCATGGCGGCGGCGGGATCCGTTCAGGTGCCGGCGAGCACCATCGCCATGATGGCGCTCGTGCGATCCCAGAGCTTTTCCTCCGTCTCGAGCTGCTTCCGCCCCGCCCGGGTGAGCGCGTAGTATTTCGCCCGGCGGTTGTTTTCGGTCAGCCTCCACTCCGCTGCAATCCAGCCCTTGTCCTCCATCCGGTAGAGCGACGGGTAGAGCGATCCCTCGTCAACCTGCAGCGCACTCCGCGAGAGCTGCTCGAGCCTGTTCGTGATCCCCCACCCGTGCAGTTCGCCGCGGCTCAGGACCCGCAGGACCAGGAGGTCGAGGGTGCCGGGAAGCAATTCGTGTTTTTCAGCCATGACCCTTACCTAGATAGTCTAAGGGAGAAGGCAAGCTCTTCCTTAGACTATCTGAGGTTGGGCCGCGGCCGCATATCCTCTCGCCAATTCCCGCTGGATTTGGGATACCGCTGCCCCATGCCGTCACTGCCCGCCGACCCGATCATCCTCCTCGACCCGCACCCACGCCGGATCGACCGCATCTTCGACGCGCCGAACAAGCGCCGGCTCGAGCGCCTCGGCCGGGTCCTCTGGCACGACGGCTCGCCCGCCGCGGCGGGGCACATCGACCGGCACCTGCCGCAGGCCATCGCGCTGATCGGACAGTCGCCCTTGGACCACGTCCGCCTGCAGCGCGCACCGCACCTCCGGGCGGTGTTCAATGTCGAGAGCAATTTCCTGCCCAACGTCGACTACGCCGAATGCGAACGCCGCGGCATCCCTGTCCTCTCCACCGCGCCCGTGTACGCACAACCGGTCGCCGAAATGGCCCTCGCCATGGCCATCGCGCTGGCGCGGCGCATGCACGAGGCCGATGCCCGGCTCCGGCTGGGGAAGGAGATCAAGAGCGACAACCACGATTCGTTCCTGCTCCATGGCAAGGCGCTCGGCCTCGTCGGCTTTGGCAATCTCGGCCGGGCCCTGCTGCCTTTGCTCAAACCCTTCTCGCGCGAGCTGCTCATCCACGACCCGTGGCTGCCCGCCGCGACGATCGAGGAGGCCGGCGGGATCCCGGTGTCGCTCGACGAGTGCTTCGCCCGCGCCCGCGTGGTCTTCCTCCTCGCCGCCAACACCACGGAGAACACCGGCCAGATCGGCGCCCGCCATTTCGCCCGCATGCAAAAGGACAGCGTCGTCATCCTCGCCAGCCGCGCCGCGCTGGTGAATTTCCCCGAGCTGCTCGACGCGGCGCGCAGCGGACATATCCGGGCCGGCATCGACGTCTGGCCCGTGGAACCGATCCCCGCCGACGAGCCCGGCCGCAACGTTCCCAACACCCTGATCCAGGCCCATCGCCTCGGCAGCGTGCCGGAAATCCAGACCCTCATCGGCCAGTACGTCGCCGACGACCTCGAAGCCATCCTGGAAGGCCGCCCGCCCACCCGCTGCCAGCGCGCGAACCCCGCCACCGTCACCAAGCTGCGCAGCAGCCCGGTGGGCGCGTGGTCGACAGGAGAACCGAAAAGCAAAACCTGAAACCTGAGACCTGAAACCTGAAATCAGAGGCGAAACCCATGGTTCACGCGACAGTTCCTCCGCTGAAGTTCGAGGTTTAACTTTCAGGCCTCAGGTCTCAGGTTTCAGGTCTCTCCTATGAAGATCCTCTTCATCGGCGGCTCGGGCATCATCAGCCGGGCCGTCGCGCAGCAAACACTCGCCGCCGGGCACGAGCTCTGGCTGCTCAATCGCGGCCAGCATCGCCCGGTTGAGGGCGCGCGGACGATCGTCGCCGACCTGTCCGATCCCGCCGGCGTCCGCACAACACTCGGCAGCCACACCTGGGACGTCGTCGTGCAGTGGATAGCCTTCGGCCCGGCCGACATCCAGCGCGACCTCGGACTCTTCCGCGGGCGGACGAGGCAATACGTCTTCATCAGCTCGGCCAGCATCTACCAGAAGCCGCCCGTCCACTATCTCATCACCGAGTCCACGCCCCGCGCAAACCCGCATTGGGATTATTCCCGCAAGAAGATCGCCTGCGAGCTGGAGCTAGAGGCGGCGCACCAGGCCACGGGTTTTCCCTATACCATCGTCCGCCCGTCCCTGACCTATGGTGACGACCAGATCCCGCTCGTGCTCAATGCGTGGCAGCAGCCGTGGACCGCGATCGACCGGATGCGCCGGGGCGCGCCCGTCATCATTCCGGGCGACGGCACCTCGCTGTGGACCATCACGCACAACACGGATTTCGCCACCGGGCTCGTCGGGCTGCTGGGCCACCCCGAGGCCATCGGCCAGGCTTTCCACATCACATCCGACGAAGCGCTACCCTGGAACCAGCTGTTCGCGCTTACCGCCGCGGCCGCCGGGGTGAAGGCGCCGAACTTCGTGCATATCGCCTCGGATTTCATCATCGCGTGCGTGCCCTCGGTCGAGGGTACGCTGCTGGGCGATAAGGCCGTCTCGGCGCTCTTCGACAATTCCAAGCTCAAGCGCCTCGTGCCCGGTTTCGCCACGCGCACGCGCTTCGCCGAGGGCATCAAACGCACGATCGCCTGGTTCGAGGCCGACCCCGGCCGCCAGCAGGTGGACGCGGAGATGAACCGCCGCTGGGACAAACTTGTCGCCGCCTACGAACGCGGGCTGGCCCAAGCCAGGTCTCATTTCGGCGGGACAGAGGCGTAGTCGCAATTCTTCGCCGCGGCGCGAGCCTGTCGTTTGACAAAGGGAAGGGCGGCGCAATCTTGCAGTAGGCCTTGTTCCGCTCCCGATCATGCAACGTCACCTTACCATTCTCGGAAACATGATGCCCGCCATCTTTCCCCTGTCAGCGGGCCTCGCGGGCTGAGCCGCCGGCACGCGGCATTTTTTCCCGGCCTCCGAGCGCCCAGCAGCGGGTTCGTCCGACCCCCGCGCATGCGTTCATTCGCTGTCCTCCCGGCGCACCTCCCTGCCCCGGATCTCTCCCTTCCCTGCCAGTCATCCCATCATGAATTCCATCACCACCCTCGAACGTCCCGTCTCCGCACTGCAATCCGCCCCCGTGTTGAACCGCAATGGTTTCGCCTGCTCCATCGTCACCCTCGCCGCCGGAGGCGAGGCGACGCTGCCCCGTAACGCCTCGTCCGACGACCAGCTGCTGTTCGTCATCGAAGGCGATGTCGCGATCCAGTCCGGCGATCTCACCACCCGCGCCAGCCGGGGCGAGGCCATGCTGCTCCCGGCCGGCGACGCTCCTGTTGTGACGGCCCGCGGCGACGACACGGTCCGCCTCCTCCGCGTGGAAATACCGCCGCGCCAGGTGGTCACGCCCCAGATCATCACCCCGCGGTCCTGATCGCCGGAAAAACAGGGGCGGAGACTGGCATCTCCGCCCTGCTTGCTGCCAATGGCTCCTTGCTGACCGCAGGAGGTGCCGCCGGCAGAGACATGGCGTTCGGATCGCTCCGCCTTGCGCACCGGTCAAGTTGCTGTCGGCTCACCTCCACGTCCGGGGTCAGCGACCCCGGCTACAGCGGTCATCCGACCTTTTCTTTCCTGCCGCTCGCGGCAGACCGGTAGATGGCTTCGACCACGAGCGTGTCCTTCAGGCCTTCCTCGCCGGGAGCCAGCAGGGGCGTGCCGTTGATGATCGCGAGGGCGTCGTCGTCCATCTGCCTTGCCTGCTGGTTGGGCACGGTGGCATTCAACGCGATGCCGTCGCTGGTGGTTCCACGAATGCCGCTGTACGACTGGAATGGCGCGAGTTCGTACCAGCCGTTGGCATTGGTGACGTGCAGCTTGTTCATTCTCTTGCCGAAGCTCGCCTCGCCCACGCCGGTCACGCCGCCGGGGAATTCCAACTCGAAGTTCATCGTCTCCTCGACCTCGGTGTAGATTTCCGGGCGCGTGGTCGAGGCCTTCGCCGTGACCGCGATGGGCTCGAGGCCCGTGCCGTAGCGCAGCGCATTGAGCGGATACACGCCCATGTCACCCATCACGCCGCCACCCATGGCCTTCTTCTGCTTCCAGTGGTTGCTCCGGGAGTCGAAATAGCCGGCCTCCGCCGTGGCACTGAGCACCTTGCCGTATTTCCCCGTGCGGCGAAATTGCATGATCTGCTGCGTGTTCGGCTCGTGGTGCATCCGGTAGCCAATCGCCAGCGTCACCTTGTTGTCCCGGCATGCCTTGATCATGGCTTCGCAGTCCTTCACCGACGGCGCCATCGGCTTCTCGCACCACACGTGCTTTCCGGCCCGCGCCGCACGGATCGTGTACTCCGCGTGCATCGACGGCGGGAGCACCACGTAGACGACGTCGATGTCCGGATTGTTGGCGATCGAGTCGAAGGTCGCGTAATTGTACAGATTGCCGTCGGCCAGGTGGTATATCTTCTGCCACTCCGTCAGCTTGTCCGGCGTGCCGGAGACGACTCCCGCCAAGTGGCAATGTGCCGTCTGCTGCAACGCCGGGGCGAGCAAGTCGGTGCTGTAGTACCCGAGTCCGACCAGGGCCACGCCGAGGCGGTCCTTCTTTTTTGCGGCAGCGGCCGCCGCCCAGGTTCGCGAAGCCAGCGTCATTCCCGCCGCTCCCGCCGCCAATTGTCCCAAAAATTTCCTGCGCGTCGTCATAGGGGTAAACTCCTTGGCCGGGAAGCTACCCGTTGGGCGCGCGCGGTCAAGGGATGGAAACAAATCGCCTGGTAGGGGCGCAGTCTTGCTGCGCCCAATCCCGGCAAGCCGGGATTCCCTGAATGGATTGAGCGATCAGGATTCCGCGCTTTGTGCGAAATGCGCAGCCCGACAACGCCCCTACGAAAATTCATCCATTGCCGCCCCACGGAAGTATTGCGGCCCGGCTCCCGCTCACAATCATGCCTCCGCCATGGCCGCCGACCAGAATTCCCGCCCCAAGTCCTACATCGCCGTGTCGCCCGCCGCCGTCGCGGTCCTTTGCGTGGTGCTGGTCGTCGCCGTGATCGCGGCGTTCAAGCTCGTCCCTGCCCCGGCGCCGGCGACCCCGCCGGTCCCGGCGTATCCGGACCTAAGTCCTCGGGTAGCCGAATTGGAACAGCAACTCGCCGCGGCAAAATCCGCCCCGCCGCCCTATCCCAATTTGACCGAACGCGTCGCCGCGCTCGAGGCGACCCAGGCCGAACTCCAGCGGCTGCTGGCGGAGGCACAGGCCGCGCCGGAGTATGTCGTGTTGCGCAAGCGCATCACGGCCTTGGAAACCGAACTGGAATCCACCCGCGACGCACTCACCACGGCCCGCAAGGACAGCGTCGAGGCCCGCGCGGAGCGGGACGGTGTCGCCGGCCGCGTCGACCGCTTGACCCGCGACGTGACCCAGCTCCGCGCCGACCGCGAGCGCATGCAAAAACTCCTCACTGAAACCGGCCGCCAGATGCGCCAGACCAGCGCGCAAAAAACCGCCCTCAACGAGCGCGAAGCCAATGTGGCCCGCATCGTCGAGGAGTTGCGGGATACCCGCGCCGCCCTCGCCACCGCGCAGGACGAGGCCAGCCGCGCCAACGAAGCGCTCGCGACCCTGCAACGCGCGACTGACCGGACGCTGGCGGACTCCGCCGCCGACCGCGCGCGGCTGGACCAACTGCGCAACACGAACGCTTCCCTCTCCGAGGAAAACCAGCGCCTGCGCTCAGCCCTCGCCACCGGCCCTGTCCGCAGCCCCCCATCGCCCATCGCCCACGGCCCCTCGCCCGTGGTTGCCGCCCCCCGCACGCACCTCGTCGCCGCTGGCGACTCCCTGTCCAACCTGAGCCAGCGCTTCTACGGCACCCCGGACCGATGGCGCGAAATCTACATTGCCAACGCCGACCTGCTCGGCCCTACCGGCACCCTCCGCGTCGGCACGATGCTCCAGATACCCTGAGCGTCGGCTGTTCCGCTGTCGGACCTGGGCATGGCGCCGGGCAAAGGTGACGCGCCTCGATGTCCAGCGCGCGACCTTCCATTCGTTTCCGCGCAAAAGGCCGCGCCCCGGTGGTCCCGGCGGTCGTTCTTCGCGCAACCACGCGGCAAGGCCGGCCACGACCACCGCAAGAAGCACCCACGTCAATCCCGCCGGCGGCCAATCCCCGATGGCATTTTCAACCTTGGCGGCCGGACGCGATTCCACTCCATCCGGTGGTGCGGCCTTCGCTTTCAGAAAATCCCGAAGCTCGTCGGCGGCACGGGGGTCGAGGGCGCAGGTTTCCCAATACTCCCCGGCTTGGACCAACACCCGCGACTGCGTCTGGTTTATCTCCACCCGCAGCCCTGACTCCCCCACGAACTCGACGACGATCTCGGGGACGAATCCCGTCTCGCGCCGGAAGCCGCTAAGGGGCAACGCCGGATCCTCCGCCGTCCAAAAATACTCGAAAGGATCCTCCGGTTCTCCGATCGCCTCCATCAGGAGCGCGAAGAGCCGCCGCAACCGCAATTCATCGGTGACTTGGAAGCGTTCCGTCACCAACACGCCTTCGTAAACCCAGCCGCCGAAATGTCCTTCCGGGTAGCCCTCGACCGGAACTTTCGGCTCAAGGAGGCTGGCTTTGGCCAGGCGGCAGTTCAGGAAGGCTTCACAAAGGGCCAACCCCGGCATCGCCAAACTGGATTCCCGACCAAACCGTTCCCCCGCGCCAACCATGAAAACCCCACATCCGTGGAGAGGCCGGCCGGGCGGCAGCCGCCGCGGGGCGACCGGCTGGACCCGGGGCATTCGAATCGACACAACCGGAGCAGGCGGCGCCGGAAGATTCAACTGCAGGGAGGGGAGTTCCCATTTCGCCGTCGGGCTTCCGTTCCCCGCCTGGCGCGTCCTTCCCCAAACTGCAGGCAGGCCAACAGCTGCCATGACCAACACCAAAGTGCGGATGCCAAAGCCCGTGGCTCGCCGGCGAAGCGGGCCGTCTGGCGGGATGGGGTGCATACATGGGTACTACGCAGGAGGAAAGAAGATCTTAGGTTGATCCCGGGGAAGTTGGATTGACAGGGCCGGCCCCCGCCGGCTGTTTGAGCCCGCCTCGTCCAAACCCGCCGCCGGATGACATCCCAGACGTGCACGCTGCTTTTTCCCGGACGGCATCTCGCGAATACGCGTTTTCAGGCGGACTACCTGAAGTCCCTGCTCGGGCGGGAGCCGGCCGGCATCCCGGGCTTGATCGCGGGACCGGCGGTACCCCGCGGCCCGATTGCGCGGGTGGTCTTCGCGATCACCTCCTCGAACCAGGACAACTCCCGCCACAACCCGATTCCGTTTCACCTCCGGGCCATCGGCGTCGACCGCTTCGCGCGCGAACTGCAGCAAAGTGTCACGTTCACCTACCGGATCGCCGGCATCCCGCACTACGGGCACACGGGGAACTTCGCGGCGTTCACCCTGAAGGAAATTGCCGCCCAAACCGAACACGACGAGACGCCCTCGCCGGATTCCTGGCTGGTCCTGTGCTCCACGCCGGAGGTGAGCCGGCTCTACGTCCAGCACGGCTACTTGGTCGCCCCGGCCGAGCTGTCGACGGGTGAACCGCGCCCGCCGCTGCCCCTCGACCTCATCCGCCGCATCGCCGACGCCGGCGCGGCCTGGACCGAGGACGAGGTCGTCCGGCGCGAACTTTCCGCCGCCACCCGGTCACTGTTCGTCGATTTCCCCGAAGTGCCGCGCCACATCAGCCGCATCTACCGGGATCCCCTGACCAACCAGGCAGGCAGCCTCACGGACACCCGCAACTACAACACCTATGCCCGCGGCATGAGCGGCACCATCCGCAACAAGTACCTGGATATCCGCCCTGCCATCCGTCCAGGGCGGATCGTGGATGAAGGCTGCGCGGACGGCGCGCTGCTGGTCGAGATCGCGCGCGACTTTCCGGATTCCGACCTGTTCGGCATCGACCTGTCGGCGGAATTCGCCGCCCGGTTCCAGGAACGCAAACGCGCCGGCGAGTTTGGCAACGTCTATACCAGCTTCTATCACCGCAACCTGCTCGACCCCTTTCTCGAGCCCGAGTCGGTGGACACGACGCTCTGCAACAGCACCCTGCACGAGCTGTGGAGCTACGCCGGGCAGGAAGTCACCGTCCGAAGTTACCTGGCCCAGAAGTTTGCGCAGTTGCGGCCCGGGGGGCGGCTCATCGTGCGCGATGTGGTGGGACCCGAGGATGGCGCAAACCCCGTAATCCTGTGGTGCAACCCGGACGACGGCGAATTTTGCCCGCCCTCGGTGGTGCCGCCGGCGCGGCCGGCCGCGCTGTTGCAGCGGCTGTCGACGCGCAGCCGGTTCCGGTTGTTTGCGGATGACTATCTCCGGGAGATGCGGCAGTCCGGCCGCCGGCCCGACGCGCCCCAGGTGTCGTTCGAGGAGCGCTCCGAGGGATTCCTCCTGCCACTGCGGATCGCGGCGGAATTCATTTCCAAGAAAGACTTCGTCGACAACTGGCGTTCCGAGTTGAGCGAGGAATTCTGCTTCTGGAGTTACAACCAGTGGAAGGAAGCCCTGCGCGCGACGGGTTTTGCGGTGATCGAGGATGGTGCGGCCGGCACGCGGATGTCGCGCGTCTACTGCAATCCCTGGATCGCGGAGAACCGCTACCAGGGCCAGGTGCGACTGCTGGAGCCGGACACGCTGAAGGAGCTGCCGTACCCGCCCACCAACATGGTGCTGGTGGCGGAGAAACCCTCGCGGAAGGAGTGAGAACATTCTTCCCTCGTGGGTAGGGGCGCAGTCTTGCTGCGCCCATTCTTCGCATTGCGAAGAATCCGGATCGGTTCCTGTGGGGGTCGAAGGAATCCCGGCGTGCCGGGATTGGGCGCAGCAAGACTGCGCCCCTACCCACGTCCCCTACTCCACCAGCAATCCCCGTCGTTCCGCGATGCCGATGACGGCGCGCGTGCCGGCGTTGAAGTCCATGAAATCGGCTTCGATGCCGTCGCTGAAGATCACCCCCCGCTCGGCCATGTGTGATTCGAGCTGCAGCGGGGCGTCGGCCGTGATGCGGCCGAAGACCAGGGCGGCGCCGGTTGTCCTGCTGGGAAACGGCTCGCGGACGGTGAAGTACAGCTCGGGCGTATCCCACGGCACTCGGATCGCGGCGGGTGGCGCGGTGCGGCCGCCGCGGCTTTGCGGCTGGTGGCGGAATGCCGCGGCGACCGCCGTCGCGCCGGTGATCAGGCTCGTCAGCCAGCCGGTTGAACCCATGCCCGTGGAAACGATGACGCCGCTGGAGGAATGTCGCTCGACCCGGTCATCGACCCGAATCGTGTAACGGGCGGAACCGTGGGACTTGGGCCCGATGAAGAGGTCGTTGACGGCGTGCAGCACCTGGCCGTTGTTCAACGTGGCCTTCGCCATCGTCACCGAGCGCAGGGGTCGCTTCAACCGGAAGACTTCGGGAACCACCTTGGCGAGGTCGCGCACCTGGAATGGCAGCAACTGGCCGTCATAGCGCGCGGGTTCGGGGTTCACGCCGATCAGGGGCAGCCGGTCGAGGTACTTGAGGGTGTTCGCCACCAGGCCGTCCTGCCCGACCGCCACGACGAGGTCGTTCTGCCCGAACACGAAGTTCGGCAGGAAGCGGCGGTGGACCGTCTGGACGCGCCCCAGCCGGCTGAGCGCTTCACGGGCTGCGCGCACCGCCTCCTGGTAGGCGGCGTCCTCCTTCTCGTAGTCCAGGAAGTCGCCGCCCACGGATTGCACGTAGAACCGGGCCTGGCTGACCGTGTTGAAGCGCGCCTTCAGGTCCTCCAGGCGGGTTTCCCGGAAGACGAGGACGATCTTGTTTTCGGTCAGCCGTTGCACGTCAGTTGTCCTCCGTGCGCCCGATCAGCTGGCGGAGCAGGTCGGGGGAGATGTTGAGTTCCCCGATCTTGTCCGCCCGGCCAGCCAGTTCCTGGAACGCCACCGCGATGAGCTGCTCGGGCTTCATGCCGCTGTTGGCCAGGGCTTGCAGGACGCGGGCATCGGCGGTGCCGATCGCCTTCATCGTGGCCTCGATGCCGTAGGCGCGGGCGTCGGCCTCGGCCCGGGTGTTGTGGGCCGTGAGCCCCACGAGTTCCTTCTTCTTTTCCTCGAGCACGACGCTCGCGGCCATTTCCGCCTCGTGCAGCAACCGTTGCTTTTCCTGCACGGCGCGGTCGGCGTCCATCTTGGTCTCCCGGATCTGCCGCTTCTTCATTTCGACGGCGATCTCGGTGTTGAGTTCGTTTTCCTTGATGGCGCGCTCCTGCTCGACCGCGGAATTGCGGCGCCGATAGATGGCCTCGTCGGCCTCCTTGAGCAGGCTCTCACGCGTCTCCGCCTCCAGCGCCTTGGCGGTCTCGGGCGTCGGCTTGATGGCCAGGATGGAAAACCCAAGGATCTCGAGGCCAAGGGCGGCAACCTCGGGCGCGCCGGCGAGCTTTGGCCGCAGCGCGGCCACCAACGCGTCGGACGCCTTCACCGCCAGGCGCAGCGGCAGCGCCTGGATTTCGGCGCGCGCGAGAACGTTCACGATGTTGATCAAGCGCTGCGGGAGCTTCTGCGGGTCCTCCGCGACGTAGTCATGGCCATCGGCGCTGAGCGTGTAGTTCATAAGGGCAGCGAGGCGCTTGGGCTCGGCGACGCGATAAGTCACCTGGCCCTGGATGGTCACCGTCTGGTGATCGGCCGTGGTCTCCTCGAAAATGAAGGGTTCCTCGGCGCTGGCCGTGGGAATCGCCACCAGGGACGTGTTGGGTCCGAAGTAAAAGAAAGACAGCCCGGCGCCCTCGCGCACAATGCTGCCGCGTTGGTATTGCAGCAGGTAGGTGGTCGGCTGGACCTTGATGAAGCGGAGGCCAAACATGGGGGTGGTGGGTTGAGGTGGCGGTTGCGGTCAAAGCTCGAAGTTGAAGCCGCGGCGCTTGAGCTGCTCGTAACGCGCGCGGTCAAAGCGGTAAAACTGGGCGGCCCGGTGCGCCACGTCGCGCTGGTATTCGTCGAGCGCCTCGAGAAAATCCATGCCCAGGATCTTTTTGCGGAAGTTGCGCTTGTCCAAATCCTCCTCCAGGACCGTCTCGTACAACTGCTGGAGCTCGCGCAGCGTGAATTTCTCCGGCAGCAGCTCGAACCCGATGGGCTCGTAACGCACCTTGCCCTTCAGGCGGCGGAGGGCGGTCTCGACGATGGTTTCGTGGTCGAACGCCAGTTTCGGCAGCTCGGCGACGGGGAACCAGGCGACATCCTCGGCGTCGCTGTCGGCCTGGAGTGACTGCCCGGCCAGCTTGATCAGGCCGTAGTACGCGACGCTGATCACCCGTTCGCGCGGATCGCGGCCCGGCTCGCCGAAGGTGAAAAGCTGTTCAAGGTAGAGATCCTGCAGCGCCGTCTCTTCGCGCAACTCCCGGCGCGCGGCGTCCTCGAGCCCCTCGGCGATTTGCACGAAACCGCCCGGCAGGGCCCACCGGCCCTTGAACGGGTCGAGCTTCCGGCGGATCAGCAGCACCTTCAGGTCCGTGGCGTCGTAGCCGAAAACCACGCAGTCCACGGTGACCGCGGGGTGGGGATATTTGTAGGAGTAACTCATGGGCGTTGGGATGGCTTGTTAGTGTCGTTTTAACACCAACAGTCAACGCCTTTGTGTAATATGGACACTTTGACAGTCCGGCGCGGTCCGCGGCACCCGTCTTCCCCTTCAAGGGACTTTCCCGCCCCCGCAGCGCGAGTCTACAACTTCCAGCTGACCTGGAGGGTCGCGACGTCCGCGTGGTTTTCGCCCAGCAGCAGGCGGAACGGCTCGTAGCCCACCAGCAGCCGCCAGTGGCGTTCATCCGACACGGTCACGGTAAGGATGCCCAGCGGCGAAAGCGGCGGCAGGTC
>DASZPS010000033.1:0-20251 GCA_035549955.1 Lacunisphaera sp.
CACCCACAGACGCCGCCGAACTGGCCCGGACCGCTCGCAGGCAAGGCCACCAACTCAAGCATCAGTCGCGTCTGCTCTGGTCATTTATCGACCACAGCCCCCTTCCTTTGCGGCATAAATAGGACATTACTTATACATGACCCAATAGCCGGCCCGACGCAGGTCGAGTCATAAGCCCGGCCACCTATGAAATCCGTCGGGATGGCCCCGACCTACAAAAACGTCCCCGACCCCGGAATGTGTAACGTAATACATTACATATTTCCGACACCCCATTCAAGGTGAGCGACCGGTAAGGTGTAACGTATTATATGACACATTTCCGGGGCACCTCCGGAAATTGGGGCG
Source organism: Lacunisphaera sp. (assembly GCA_035549955.1). GTDB lineage: Bacteria > Verrucomicrobiota > Verrucomicrobiia > Opitutales > Opitutaceae > Lacunisphaera. The sequence continues at coordinate 349 of DASZPS010000033.1, forward strand.
GGGCGGCTCGCCCAAGGGCTCGACTCGCCGGTCGAAGGGAGCGATGATCTTCGCGAACCCGACGACGCCGACCGCGCGTCTGGTTCTGACCCCATGAACCTTACCCGTCGCGACTGGCTTAAACTCACCGGCGGCGGCGCTCTCGCCGCTGCCCTGCCCCGTTCCCTCCGCGCCGCCGGCACCGAGGATTTTTCGGCCCCGGCCAACCTCCAGCCGTTCGTGCGCGAGTTCGAACAGCCGATGTTCAACCTGCCCGCCCGGTTCAAGGCGCCAATCAAGATCGAGTCGATCGAGATGCTCCAGAACGGCTCGAACTTCTTCGTGCGCACGCGCTCGACGGATGGCGCCGCGGGCATCACCGGCACCAAGCAGGTCGAGGATTTCGTACCGATCTTCGCCCACCTGGTTGCGCCGCATTTCATCGGCAAGGATGCCCGCGACATCGAGTCGCTGGTCGACGTCGTCTACCGCGAGAACTACAAGCTCGCGAGCATCCCCTTCTGGTGCTGCGTCGCCTACGTCGAGCAAAGCGTGCTCGACCTGCTGGGCCGGGTCGCGGGGAAACCCGTGGGCGAGTTGCTTGGCGGGGTGATCGCGAAGGAGATCCCCGTTTACCTGTCCGGCTCGGCGCGAGTCCTCAGTGCCGAGGAGGAAGTGGACGTCTATGTCCGGGGCCTGGCCGAAACCGGCGCCAAGGCGGTCAAGTTCCACATGGGCGGACGCATGAGCCGCAACCTCGACACCTATCCCGGCCGCTCGGAAAAGCTCCTTACCCTCGCCCGGGAAAAGCTCGGCGCGGACACGGCGCTTATGGCCGACGCCAACGGTTCCTACGACGTGCCCCAAGGCATCCGGGTCGGCCGCCTGCTCGAAAGCCTGAACTACGCTTTCTACGAGGAACCCTGCCCATTCGAGGAACTATCCGAAACGCAGGCCGTGAAGCAGGCGCTGCGCATCCCCATCGCGTTTGGCGAACAGAACTTCAGCCTCTGGCAGTTTGACTGGATGCTGCGCAACGGCGTGATGGACATCGTGCAGCCCGACCTCAACTACAACGGCGGCCTCATCCGCGCCAAGCGCGTCGCCCGCATCGCGGCCAAGCTCGGCAAGACGATTGTCCCGCACAACACGCAGACGGGCGCGACGTCGGTGAACATCCTCCAGTTCGCCTCCTGCACGTCCAATGCCACGCCGTTCATGGAATACCCCTGGCGCGCGCCACAGAAACCGCCCACGTGGTACACTCCCGATTTCAAAATCACCAACGGCAAGATCCCGGTGCCAACGACGCCCGGCATGGGCATCGAGATCGACCCGGCCTACCTGCAGGCGGCCAAGGTCATCGCCCGCATCACCGAGCCCGCCAAAGGTGGCGGCACGGGATCGGGGTCGGGAGGTTGAGGCGGGATCATGAAGTTAACGTTGGAGCGACCTGCTCCTCAGCCGGGATCATGCAATTGAAGCGCCGTTTCGCTCGGTAGCGAACCGACCGAAAGGTGGTCGTCGATTTCCATATCGACGACAAGGACTCACGAGGCGTGCGAACCTGGCGTCGGTGTGGTAACCGACGCCCACCAACTGCATGATCCCGCCTCAGGGCGCTTTTCCCGCAACGGAAGTCCTCAGCGCGTTGGGGAGCCGTCTCGGCCGGCTCGAGGCCCTGAGCTCGTCCAGCGGGCAACGCGCTCCACCTTTTGCTACCAAATCTCCATCTGTTCGGCGCCAGCGCCGACTCCCCATGAAATACCGGCCGGCCTCACGCGTCGTGCCGATAACCGATGCCGTGCACCGTCACGATCACGCGCGGCTCCTCGGGATCGGTCTCCACCTTCTTGCGCAACTGGGCCACGTGCTGGTCGAGCGTGCGGGTTGTGCCGAAGTAATCCACGCCCCAGCCGGCATTGAGCAACGCATCCCGCGTCAACACCTCGCCCGGGTGCGCGGCGAACAACTCGGCGAGTTTCATCTCCCGGGCGGTGAGTGACGCCGTCCGCCCCGCCACCGTGACGCTGAACTTGCGGCGGTCGATCTCCGCTGCGCCCAGCCGGAACACGGGCGGCAACTCGGCGGACTCCAGTGCCGGGCTCGAGATCCGCGCCCGGCGAAGCAGCGCCTCCACCCGGGCCAGCAGCTCGTGCACGCCGAAGGGCTTGATCACGTAGTCGTCCGCGCCGAGCTTGAGCCCCACAACCTTGTCCACCTCCTCCCCCTTGGCCGTAAGCATCAGAATGGGCACCGGGCTGCCTCCGGCCCGCAGGGCCTTGCACACCTCGTAGCCGCTTTGCTTCGGCATCATCACGTCGAGGATGACCACGTCGAACTTCTCCTGCGGAAACAGCTTCAACGCCTGGGCACCGTCGCCGGCGGGCGTCACGGCGTAACCCTCGCTCTCCAGCGTGGCGACCAGTCCCAACCGAATGTTGGCATCGTCCTCGGCAACAAGAATGCGGGCTTTCATAAGTTCAATTTGGCAGGGGCACGGTGGTCCCAAGGGAAATTTATCGTAGGGGCGCAGACTTGCTGCGCCCTCCGCGGACCGAAGGTACGCGGTCCCGTCCATTCAAACCTGAAGTCGAGCCTTGCTCGACTTGGGCGCGGCAAGACTGCGCCCCTACCTCGGTTGGCTCGGCTTTCGCTGGTGCGATTGGGAGACTCTTCATGGCAGCTCCAAAATAAACGCGGCTCCGCCGCCGTCCCGCGGCTCGTGGCGCAGTTCGCCGCCGAGCCCGCGGGCGAGCTGCCGGGCAATGCTCAGGCCGAGACCGGCGCCGGTTTTTTCCGCGGTCAGCGTGTCATCGACACGGTGAAACTTCTCGAAGATCCGCTCGCGGTGTTCCTGCGGCACGCCCGACCCGCGATCCAGCACGCGGATCTCCGCGCCGCCGCCATCGCGCGCGGCCAGCTCGACCGTCACCTCACCGCCCGCCCCGCCGTATTTGGCCGCGTTGTCGAGGAGGTTGAGCAGGATCTGTTCGAGCGCGTCGCGGTCCGACGTGATGGTCAGCGTCCCTTCCGGCACTTCGCGCTTCAGCGCCAAGCCCGCCTCCGCCAGGCGCGGGGCGTGGATGTCCAGCAGCCGGACGAGTTCGCCGCGCAGGTCAATTTGGTCGCGGGCGTATTTCTTCCGGCCCTGTTCCAGGCGGCTGAAATCCAGCGCGTTGCCGACCAGCCGCGCCAGGCGCTGCGTTTCGCGGCCAATGGTGCGGAGGTATTCGCCGCTCTGCGCCGCATCGCGCACGCGGCCCTGTTCGAGCAACTCCGCATAAAGCCGGATGGTCGTCAGCGGCGTCTTGAACTCGTGGGACACGTTCGCCACGAACGAGGTCTTCTGCGCCGCCTCCGCCTCGCTGCGGCGCGCCTGCCAGAGCAGCAGCGAGCCGCCCGCGACGATGGCCGCAACAAACAGGCCAACCAACAGCGAGCCCAGGACAAAGAACCCGCCCGTTCCTCCGCTTGCCCCCCAACTCGTCCCGGCAACGGCCGGCACATAGGCCACCACATCCCACCCGGGCAGCAAATCGTCGTCGAGCGGTACCGTGACCGCCGGAGCCGCCCGGCCCACCGCCCCCACCTGGTGCAGCACGCGCCCCAGTTCATCGCGCAACGCATAGCCTTCGTCCCCGGAAAACTCCGCCGGCAGGGTCCCGCCCAGCCGGCTGATGAGCCCCGCCATCTCCAACTCGATCCCGCGCACATCGCTGGCGCCGGCCGGACGCACCCACCCGAGCAGATGAAGCCGCCCGTCGATCGCGACCGGCTGCCAGCCGCGCTGCTCGGGCGTGATCGGCGCGTCCTTCTTGCGGTCGAGTTCGCTTCCGGACCGCGCCCGCGATTTTTCGGCCAGCGCAGCCACGTCACGGGAAACGCCGGGAATGGACGCTCCGCTGGCTTGCGGAGCATCGTAGAGGGCTTCGTTGTAAGCCAGTTTGTTGTTGGCCAGGGCCTGCGCCTCGCGCCGCGCGCTTTGGATCTTCGCCGTGTTGGACGCGACTTGCTGCCGCGAGAGCAATTCCTGCATCTCTTCCTGGTTCAGCTGCGCCACCTCGTCCTTGGCCCCCTTCTGGGGGGGCGCGGCCGGCGTCGGGGCGGCGTTTAGCGCAGCCACCGGCTGCCAGGGCGGCGAATCCCGGAGCTGCTGGCCGAAGCGACGCAGGAATCCCCGCCCGTCATCGGTTGTCTGTCCCGGCACGGGCCGCAGCACGCGTCCATCCGGCGCACACTGGAATGCGGTGCGCACGAGCGGATTGGTTTTCTCGAGCTGCGCGAGCAACGCCGCGACGCCATCCACCGGCTCGGCGGCCAGCACGTCGAGCAGGCCGCTTTCCACGTCGCCGACGAGGAGCTGGACGTTTTCCGCGATCAGGCGGGCCCGCGCAGTTACCGCCGCGCGGCGCGCGTCCTCCGCATACGCGGCGCGGTCGGACAGGCGGGCTTCCTCCCGCCGCAGGAGCATGATCGCACCGATGCCCACCCCCAGGGCGGGGATGAGCAGCAACAGCCAGTAAGCGACGATGCGACGCGACGCGGGAAGCACGAGGAAGGGCTAGAATTTGACCGGTGGCGTGGCAACGCCGAGCTGCCGCGCCCGCTCGGCGTAGACTCGGAAAAAACGGTCGGTCACCCACCGGCGGCCGCCGTCGACCGGAAACTCACGCATCAATTCCGCCTCAAACGCCGGCGTGAGAACTTCGCTGCGGCCCACCAGCACGCGCTCGACCTTGTCCGGCTGCGGCGTGATCTTCATCGGCAGGACGCGGTCGGTGAACGCCCGCGGCACGATCCAGAAGACGCGCAGGCCGGGTCGCTCGAAGTAGCTTTCGCGCCAGGTGCGCAGCAAGGCGCGGGCCTCGTCCGGCGTCAGGCCCGCGGCCTCCAGCGCCGCCGGGAAGGCGGCCTGGCGCACTGCTTGCGCCGGGACGCTCCGGTCGTCCGATGCCAGGGCGATCTGCTGTTTTGCTCCCGGTTCCAAAGCTCCCTGCCACGGAACCCGGCCGTCAGTTCCTCCCGACCGGCGGTCGAGGACGAAGACAAAGGGGATGCGATCCGGACCGGCATTCTCCAGCCGCAGTCCGCCGGCCTCGTCGCAACTCAGGCGCAGCGGCGGTTCGAAGTGGCCCAGGCCGCGATAGAAAATGAACCCCTCCACTTCGCCCTTGGGCCCACGCACGCGGTTCGCGCCGGCGACGCGGGCCCGCGGCCATTGGGGCGTTTCCGCCGCAGGCGGAGCCGAAACGGGAACCGCGGCATCCCGGGCCAGGATGTCCACCCGCCACGTGGCGCCACCCCGGTAACCCTGGGAAAAATCCACCGGTGCCGCATTTTCCCCGCTGGCCGGCGGCGGCGGCATCGTCTCGCCCGCCACCCGTTCCGGATACCACTGGCTGATCGAGCCTGCGGTAAACGCCACCTCCACCCGCGCGGTCGCGGGTTCGTGGGAGTAGAAATAGATGACGGGCGTTTCCATTTTCACCGTCACGCCCCGAACCGGGCGATTCCAGGCCTTGTTGTAGGGCGAAAACCCGGGAAAACCGTGCACGAAGTTCGGCAGGTTCTCCTCCTCCACTTCCAGTCCGGGCAGCAAACGACCGTCCGAGCCGCTGACCGTGGTGAAAGTCCCCCACTCGTGGACCGTCAGGCCGGCCGCAGCGGGAACGGCCGCAGCCAGCAAGCACCAAAAGCGGGGAAAAATGAGTTTCATGGACGCAGGCTTGTGACTAGCCCGCCTATTCCACACTCCGAGGTGTGAAACATGCTCCCTGTCGGGCCGACCCCGTCGGGGCCAGCCGCGACGAAGCCGCTCTGCCCGGAGGGCGGACGGATGTTTGCCTGGGAAACAATATCATCGGTGGGAAATATCGGGGCTAGGGATGGGAATTCCAGGACGACTGTTGGTTCTTCGCCTGCTGGGCCTCCGTACGGTAGGATTTGCGCTGCGCGTTGTCGAGACCTTCGCGGTCGAGGCGGTCGGCTTCGGGCGCCGCGGAGGCCGCGGAGGCGGCGACGAGGGAATTGCCGTACACCTGGCCGATCTCCCTCAGCTCCGCGGACCGCTGGCGCATCAGCTCCGCAGCCTCATGCCGCCTGCCGCTGTCCACGAGGGCGATCGCTTCATCCTTGGCGATCGCGAGCACGTTGGCGGCGTAATCGGCCTGCACCTGGTGGTTGGCGGAGGCCACCACGACCTTTTCCTCGGCACTGAAGGTCACATTGCGCTGCGCGGTCACACTGGCGGAACGTTGGGTCAGGGCATCCTCATAGTTGACCCGGGCGCGGGCGATCTCGCGTTCCCGGCCGTCCCTCTCCGGCGAAACTTCGACCTCGACCAAGGCGTATTTCTCCTGGCCGCCATAGAGCTGGTTGAGCGTCACCTCGGCGCGCTGGCCCCGGATGGAGCCGTCGCGGCCCACAAAATGGATGGGGCGCACGCCCTCGGGGAAGTCGATTTCGATCACCACGCGGCGCGCGACGACGTTCAGTACGTCGCCCAATTCGTGCGCGAAGATGCCCGGCAGGTCATTGCTGTTTTCCACGAAATACGTGTTGCCATCGCTGCGCTGCGCCAGCCGGGTCATCAGGTCCTCGTTGAACCCGAGGCCGAGGCCGATCGTGGTGACGGCGATGCCCTCCTTCATCAGGGCATGGCCCAGCCGGCCAAGTTCCTCCGGTGAACTGGGCCCGACATTGGCCTGGCCGTCGGACAGCAGGATGACGCGGTCAATGGTGCCGACCTCGCCCACATGCCGCCGCACCTCCGCGGCTCCGCGCATCACGCCGCCGTGCAGGGCGGTGTCGCCGCCCGCCTGGATTCGTGCGATCGCCGCTTCGAGTCCGTCGCCCGTGCCGACGCGCCGCGCGGGGACGAGGGTCCGCACCTCGGTGTCGAAGGCGATGATCGATATCACGTCATCCGGGCCCAGCCGGCGCACCAGCGCCAGGGCCGCCTCGCGCGCCTGCGCGATCTTGTCGCCGTGCATCGAGCCGGAGCGATCAATGACGAGGGCCAGGTTGACCGGGGCGCGCGCCGCGTGCCGCTTCGGCGGCACACAATCGAGGCCAATTTTGACGACCGCGCGTTCGGTCGACCCGGCCGGCAGGACACCTCGATCCACGTCAACCTTCAGACGGATGGGTCGGTCGGAAGGCGTGGCGGACGATTCGGTGGTGGATTTGGAAAAAAGCGACGCCGCGCCGGTGAGCGCGACCGCGAGGAAAGCGGCAATCAGGGGGATTTTCATTGGGATTCGTAGGTTTCGTTCCCAAATTAACCACAAAACCCGCTCCGGGTTGTCACCCGCGGGTCAGGGGATTGTCAGGTAATTGTCAGGCCGGCGGGGGCTGAGGTGGAACGCACTGCTCCCCAGTGCGTTGATCGGAGGCCAACGACGCCGGAACAGCGCGTTGAGGAGCAACGCGCTCCACCTCCAAGGCGCCATTGTCACCTATGCCAGACTTTCTGCTTTCGGTCGGGCGCCGGATTGGCAGGCTGCGTGCTGGCGATGTCCGACGAAATGACACCCCTGGCCCAACCGACGAGTGGCGAAGACCCCCGCGCCGCGCAGGTGCTCCTGCCGATGGTGTACGATGAGCTGCGCCGGCTCGCCGCCTCCCGGATGGCCCGCGAATCGCCGGGCCAGACGCTCCAGGCAACCGCCCTCGTCCACGAAGCCTGGCTGCGGCTGGGTGGGGACAAGCAGCCCGCGTGGGCCAACCGGGCCCATTTCTTCGCCGCCGCGGCCGAGGCGATGCGCCGCATCCTCATCGACCACGCGCGGCGCAAGCTTGCGGCCAAGCACGGTGGCAAGCTGGAGAAAGTGAGCGCCAACGACACGGGATTCGACATCCCGGGCGGCCCCGCCGGCGAGGCCGAACTGCTCCTGGTGAATGACGCCCTCGAAGCGCTCGCCGCCCACGATCCGCGCAAGGCCGAACTGGTGAAACAGAAGTATTTTGTCGGCCTGACCCTCGAGGAAGCGGCCGAGGTGCTGGGCATCTCCGTCCGCACCGCCAAACGCGACTGGGTCTATGCCCGCACGTGGCTCTTCAACGAGGTCAACCGGCTCCGCACCTGAAAACAGGCGGAAACGTGGCCCGTTCCGGCCGGGATTTTCGCATAGGGATGTAGCGCCCTGACTTGAAGCCCGACGACGACATCTTTGCCGAGGCCCTCGAATTGCCCGCGGCCGACCGCGCCGCGTTCCTGGACCGGGCGTGTGCCGACGCCGCGCAGCGCGCCCGCATCGAGGCTTTGCTCACGGGGCACGATTCGGCCCGCAGTTTCCTGGAAGAGTCGCTCGGGACCCGGCCTCCCCCCGGGAATCCCGAGGCCGCCGGCCAGCAAATTGGTCCCTACACTTTGGTCCGCCGCCTCGGCGAAGGCGGCTGCGGCGTCGTCTGGCTGGCCGAGCAAACCACCCCGCTGCGCCGCCAGGTGGCGCTCAAGATCATCAAGCTCGGCATGGACACGCACAGCTTCATGGCGCGCTTCGAAGCCGAGCGCCAGGCGCTGGCGCTGATGAACCATCCCGACATCGCCCGCGTCTACGACGCCGGCGCGACGGAGACCGGCCGGCCGTATTTCGTGATGGAATACGTGGAGGGCCTGCCGATCACGCGCTTCTGCGACGAACACAGCCTGGCGATGGAGGCCCGCCTGGAGTTGTTCGCGCGGGTCTGTCTCGCCCTGCAACACGCCCACCAGAAGGGCATCATTCACCGGGACCTGAAGCCTTCGAACATCCTCGTCGCCCTGCGCGACGGCGTGCCGGCGCCCAAGGTGATCGACTTTGGCATCGCCAAGGCCACCGCCGGCCGCCTCGGCCAGGAAACGCTCTTCACCGAGCTCGGCCAGTTCCTCGGGACCCCGGCCTACATGAGCCCCGAACAGGCGGAGCAGCGCGACCTGGACCTGGATACGCGCAGTGATGTCTATTCGCTCGGCGTCCTGCTGTACGAACTCCTGACCGGCCGGCCGCCCTACGATCCCAAGGAACTCGTCCAAGCCGGCCTCCTGGAAATCCGCCGCATCATCCGCGAGGTGGACCCGCCCCGGCCGTCGACGCTGATTTCCACGCTGGCCGAGGCAGACCGCGCCACCGTCGCACGCTTGCGCGGCGCCGCGCCGCCCCGCCTTTCCGCCGCCCTGCGCGGCGACCTCGACTGGATCGTCATGCGGTGCCTGGACAAGGACCGCGACCGGCGTTACGCCACGGCGGCCGCGCTCGCCGAGGACGTCCGCCGCCACCTCCGGCAGGATCCGGTGGAAGCGCGGCCTCCCGACCCGGCGTACCGGCTCCGGAAATTCATCGCGCGCAATCGCGCGGCGTGTGCCAGCGCCGGCGCGATCGCCGTCACGCTCGTCGCCGGCATCGTGACGAGCACCCACGAGGCCGTCCGCGCCACGCGGGCGGAACAGGTGGCCGCCGCGCAGCGCGATGCCGCCCAGGCGGCGCAAAAGGCCGAGGCCGCCGCGCGGGCGGATGCGCAGCGCCGGCAGGAACAGGCGGAGGACCTGCTCACGTTCATGCTCGGGGATTTCCGCGCGGAACTGGCGAAGATCGGCAAGCTCAACCTGCTCGACTCGGTCGGGGCGAAGGCCATGGCCTACTTCGCCGCGCTCGACCCGCGCGATCTGACCGACACGGCGCTCACGCGCCAGGCGAAGGCCCTGACGCAGATCGGCGAGGTGCGCCTGGAGCAGGCCCGCTATCCCGAAGCCGAGGAAGCATTCACCGTCGCCTACAGCCGCGCCGCCGCCCTTGCGGCGCGTCACGCCGCCAACGCCGACATGCTTTTCGAGCGCGGGCAGGCCGAATACTGGATTGGCTACGTCGCCCACAACCGCGGCAACCGCACGGCGGAACGCGAATGGCTCGTGCGCTATCGCGACACCGCGCTCGCGCTCGCGGCGCTGGAGGGCCAGACGCCCCGCGCGCGGCTCGAGGTCGTCTATGGCCACCACAATCTCGCGGTGCTGGACGCCGGCGCGGGCGCGCTCGATCGCGCCCGCGAAGGTTTCCTGGCGGAGCGCACCGCGGTGGACGCCATGCTCGCCGTCCAGCCCGCCGATTCCGACGTCCTGTTCCGCCGGGCCGACGTGTCTTCCTGGCTCGGCACCGTGGCCGAGCGCAACGGTCAGTACGCCGAAGCGGCCGCGAGTTTCGCCGACATGCGGGCTCGTTACGCCGAATTGAGCCGACTGGCGCCCACGGTGGCGCGCTGGCGTTTTGAAGTGGCCCGCAGCCTGATGTTCGCCGCCCAGATCGAGTTTGCCACCGGCCGCCTCGAGTCCGCCGACAAGATGGCCGCCCAGGCGGCATCGATGCTCGATGCCCTCCTCGCCCAGGATCCGGCCAACAAACAACGTCTCGGCGTCCGGCTGGGCCTCAAGCTCCTGCAGGCCAACCTGCTGTTCGCCAGTTCCGGGCCATCCGCCGCCGATCCCGTCTTGCAGGAGGCGCGCCGTGGCCTCGAGACCTTGGTGGCCGCCGAACCTTCCGACCTGGTCTTCGCACGGCGGCTGGTCTTCGCCTGGCGGCTGGCAGCGCGGCTGCGATTGGCGGAAAACTGCCTGGATGACGCCGCCACCGCCATCGGTCACGCCGTGACGCTGGCCGAGCCGATCCTGCGCGACTCCCGGGCAGACACGGCCGCCCGCCACGAATGCGGCATGGCCTTTCTCGTCGCCGGACACATCGCGCTGGCCCGCCACGAAACCGAGGCGGCAAAGGAGGACTGGTCGAAGGCCCTCGCAGCCCTCGGGCCGGAAGTGACGAATTCGAACGACTGGCGGCAACTCGATCCCGCCGCGATCGCGCTCACGCAAGCCGGGCGGGCCCACGAGGCGCGTCCGCTGGTCACGCGCCTGCAAACTTTCGGCTACGTGTCGCTCGATCCCCTTCACGCGGGGATCCTGAACCCGGCCGGATCCACGAAACCTCCATCCCAAAAACCATGAGCTCCAAGCCAAAAGCAAAACAGCAGATGACCACTGCCACCATCAACGTCGCCGTCACCCAGTTCCGTCCCCTCGGCGGAGTTTTCCCCATCAGCGCCGTCATGAGCCTCGCGGCCCCCTGCCCCAACGTGACGATCGAGGGAGGCGTGATCGTCGTCCGGGGCAAAGACCCGGTCACCCTGATCTTCGCGCTGACCAGCAACGCCTATCTTTTCACGGGTGTCTCGTTCGACACGGACTCGCCCGACGTGGATGTGGGTTCACTGGAGTTTCCAATCGTCACCATCAACCGCAGCCCGACAAACAAGCTTCCGCCGAATTGCCTGTCGGTGATGGACGCCAACATTCCGGGCAGTGAAGGCAAGGACTACAGCTACGTGCTGCTGGTCCAAAACGCCGCCACCGCCGAAATCGGCATGATCGATCCGGCCATCGTGAACGACCCGCATTAGGCAGAGGCCTTGGTAGGGGCGCAGTCTCGCTGCGCCCAATCCCGGCGTGCCGGAATTCCTCCGGCAATGGAATCGAGCAAGCCTGGCCCGGGCACGAATCGATCAGGATTCCGCGCTTCGCGCGGAATGGGCGCAGCAAGACTGCGCCCCTACCGATTTGGGTTGATCACCGATTTTTACAAATCAAGCCGGTTCCAAATTGGCTCTTCTTGGCGTTACTCCGCCTTATGATGGCGAGCCCGCTGATTCCAAAAACTGGCGATTGAGGGTGCCGCCTCAAGACTTCGGGGGATGTGCCGTTGGGTTTTGACAGTCGGCCGAGCCAGCCCCCTTGGCCCGGTCGGAAACCCAAATCCCACTACCCATGAATGCACGCAGTCTGGCTGAACCCGCGGTGGCTACGGCTACCATTAATGTGACTGTCAATCAGTTCCGTCCGTTGGGCGGAGTCTTCCCCATCAGTGCTGTCCTCGAACTCACGGAGCCGACACCCGGCATCACGGTTATTGACGGCAGTATCGTCGTTAAAAGCGATGCCGCGATGACCATTAACTTCCAGCTGACGAGCCCCGACTACGTCTTCACGGGCGCGGCCTTCAGCACGAAGTCGGTCGATACGGACGTGGGCGCGACGGAATTCCCGACGATCACCATCAACCGGAATTCGAGTGCCAAAGGAAACGTACTTTCGGTCCTGGATGCCAACAACCCCGACAACCGGGGCACCCAGTACAACTATGTGCTGCTGGTCCAGAATGCCGCCACCGCCGAGATCGGCATGATCGATCCCGCGATCGTCAACGATCCCCACTAAGGCGGCACCGGAACACCCCGGTTCGCGCTCTCAAAAAGCGCTGTTCCGCGGGGCCGTTCCCGCCAGGCACCGGGTCCCGCAAAAGGGCCCGGTTTTTTTTGCGCCCGCGTGTCCCTTCCGCGGCGGTCCATCTCGCATTGGGGGTATCCGGCTGACCCCGGCCGACCCCCACCATGCCCAAGCTGCCCACCCCCGTCCTCTTCTCTGCTACCGGCTCCCTCCAACTCTACCTCGTGCCCGAGTCCGGCCGTTACCTCATCGAGGCAGCCGGCGCCCAAGGCGGCGGCAATTCCGCCGTCCGCGGCGGCAAGGGCGCCCTTGTTCGCGGCGTTTTCAACCTGAAAGCCGGGGATTTCCTCAATCTGGTCGTCGGCAAGCAGGGCCTGCCGGGGCTCGATTTGCCGGCATTGGACGAGACGGCAACAGTGCTCATCCTGCAGGAATCGGCCAACCTGGTTCCCGCGCTGTCCCGCGGTGGTGGGGGCGGCGGCGGCTCGTTTGTGTGGAAGAATACGCTGACGGGGGGCCGCCCGGACTGGCCGATGCTGGCCGCAGGAGGTGGCGGGGGTGGCGGCGCGGTGCCGGGTGGCGATGCCCGCGAGACCTCCGACGCCACGCCCGGCAAGGGCGTGGGCGGACGACACGGCCACGGCGGCTCCAGCGACCAGGATATCTTCTATTACGGCGGCGGCGGCGGCACGGGCTGGTTGACCCCCGGCACGCATGGCGGTGGCCCCACGTTTTGCCAGGGCGGAGCGCATTGGGGCGGAGGCTTGGGTGCCAGCTTCGGCGGTTATACCGGCGGCCATGGCGGTTACGGCGGAGGTGGTGGCGGCTGTTTTTTCCGCGCCGGTGCCGGTGGCGGGGGCGGCTATAGCGGCGGCGGGGGTGGCGGCGGCAAAACCGGTCTCAGCGGCGGCGGGGGCGGCTCCTACAATTCCGGGCTCGAACCCTGCAACATCGCCGGCTGTCACGCTGGCGATGGTTGGATCAAGATCACTTGCCTGGCGCCGACCGTGACCGACCGGGTGCCAGGCGTCGCAGTTGTCGAGCCCGAACTGCTCGACCAGCCGCTCAAGGACATATTGGCCGCGCCCTTGGTCGACTTCCGCCTGCCTAAAAACGACCGCTGGCATTTCCTCGCGAAGTAGATGTCCCGCGAACCTCGCTTCCGATTTCCCGACCGGGCGCCAGCCGGAGCCCCCGGTTCCTGAACCCTAACTCCACTCACCTCCGCCCCACGTCGCATGAACCAGACCGTCTCATCCACGCCTCCCCTGCCCGTCAACCGCTCGATGCCGGGCTGTTCCGTCATTCCTGTCCTCGCTTATCCCGATGTGCGCGCCGCGGTCGAATGGCTCGGCCAGGCTTTTGGTTTCACTGAACGCCTGCGCATCGGCGACCATCGGGCGCAGCTTAGCTTCAATGGCGGTGCCGTGGTGATCACCGGGCCGGCCAAGGCCGCGACCGACGCCACCCATGCCGTCTTGGTCCGGGTCGCCGACGTCGACAGTCATCATGAGCGGGCGAAGAAATGCGGCGCCATGATCATGCACGTCCCGGCCGACCACCGTTATGGAGAACGCCAGTACAGCGCCACTGATCCGGGCGGCCACATCTGGACCTTTTCGCAGACGATTGCCGATGCGGATCCGCGCACGTGGGGCGGAGAATTGCAAGAGTGACTCCCGGCGCTTCGGCCATCCTTCATGGAAGGAAACCTTGTTGGCGCAATCCTGGTCCCCTCTCACCGGGAACAACTCGGTGAGGAACCACAGATGGAGCCGGATGAGACAACTCAGCCTGTTCCATTCAGTAGGTGGGCGTCGGTTTCCACACCGACGCCCACCCATTGCATAGTTCCGGCTCAGTCCAAGTTGCAGATGATCGGACTGGGCCGGTTCGATTCAAAATTCGACGAATTCGAATGGGCCATGACCTGCGCCCTCGTTCCGCCCTCTGCGGCGATCTGTGTAAATCCGGGTCGATCTGTGGTTCTACTACATGAGTCGGCTTGAGCGAGGACGCGAGGCGAACGGAGTTTTGGCGCGCAGGTAGGCTCGGCCGTTGGTCCGACCTCGCGCGTGAGATCGGCGCAACCCCGATCCTCCATCGCACGGCCCAATCAATTCCGTCCCTATTTCTTTTTCCACGTGCCGCTCTCGTCCTGCACCCAGACGCCCGGCCGGCTGTTGGCGGCGATTTGCTTGGCGCGGGCGCGGGCGACCGACTCGGCGCTCGCGCCGGCCTTTTTCGCGATCAGCGCATACACGGCCTCGCGATCCTGGTTTTCGGCCGCGACGACACTGGCGGCATCACCCTTGCCCGCCGGCCGCACTTCAAGCAGCCCGTGGTTGTTTTCCCCGATGGCCTCGGCGGCTTTCAGGGCGTCGATCTGCGTGAGACGCTGGTCCATGCGTTGCTTGAGCTCGGCCTCGCTTGCGGCAAAGGCGGCAACGGCGAGCAGGCAAACAACGGCGAAAAGGCGGGCAAAGCGGGCATTCATGGCGATCAGTGTTTGGTGGGTTCGATGGTGGCGGACTTCTTGTCGAGGTCGCCGAAGAAATCATCCAGCGCTTTCTCGACGCGGACGTTCACGTCGACGGTGACGTGCACCTCGATGGGTTTGTCGGTCTTGACGTTCACACAGCCGCCCAGGAGGAATGGCGCGAGGACGGCGAGGAGGAGGACTCGGCGATGCATGGATTTAGGGGTTAGTCAGCCGGACAGGAAGAAAGTGCCTGATAAACCTGTTAGCCATAAATCCATGAAAGACACGGAAAGAAAGTGAGGTCCTTCCCCTGCCCTCTGACCGCGGCCCTGGACCGCGCACGCGGCTTAACCGTCCATGCCTCGGTCACGGCCCGGGTGGGGATGTCCGGCTTATTTGCCGGTGCCGAAGCTCACCCGCGAATCCAGGCCGAGATTCAAAAGTTTCTCCACGGGCCCGTTGACGTTGAGGTCGAGCGTGATCGGCATCTTGATTTCGGCACCCTCCGGTTCGCCTTTCAGGTGCAGCTGGGCCGAGCGCCCCTCCGGTGCGTTGGGCGGGTGGATGTCGAGGCGCAGTTCGTCGAGCCGCACCTTTTGCAGGCCGGACTCGACCTTCTGGAGGACGGCGTAACCCGGCCGGCTGGACGACGCGCCGCCCGTGAGCAAACCCTTCGCGTTGAACTGGACGTCGGCGCGCACGCCGGGCTTGAGTTCGAGCCAGCCAAAGCCGAACTTCAAGCCGTCACGCGCAATCCGCACCGGGAGCCGGCCGTTGACGCGGCCCGTCGCCTTCGCCGGCAGGTCCTTCGTCAACGCCAGGACCTCCTCTACGTCCAAGCCATCGACGAGCAGCACCGCGTCCAGTTCCGCCCGGCTGGGCGCCAATTTGAACGGTTCGGCGGAAACGCGCCCGCCCAGTGTCTCGAGCGTCACTTCCGACACTT
This sequence comes from Lacunisphaera sp., assembly GCA_035549955.1. Classification (GTDB taxonomy): domain Bacteria; phylum Verrucomicrobiota; class Verrucomicrobiia; order Opitutales; family Opitutaceae; genus Lacunisphaera. The sequence goes on from DASZPS010000033.1 coordinate 16,006, forward strand.
CGACCAAATCCGGGCCGGCGAGCGCGAATCGCCACCGGAGATCGCGCAAGGTGAGCTGGCCTGTGCGGAGCTCGCGGATACGCAACGCGCCGGGTTTGCTGGTCATTTGCGCAAAGTCGATGAACTCCACCTCGGCCTCGACTCCCTCAGCGGTGATCGCCTGGGCGGTGGAGACTCCGCGGCCCTCGCGCAACTGCAGCCTGCCGCCCGCCGAGAAATTTCCGCCGACCAGGCGGCCCGAGATGTCGCCGGTGAATTTGCCTTCAAGTTCCCACTCGTCTGGCGGCAGCGGCACGACTCGTTGGAGGAATCCCTGCCAGATTTTCAAATCCAGGGCGATTTCCGGGAGCGCAAAGGCGAGGTCCCCGCTCGTGGTGTTGAAACTGCCCTCACCTTTCACGGCCAGACCCGGGGCGGTGACGGTCATGTTTCCCGACCAGCGATCCTTCGCCGCGGGTTTGGCCGCGAGGGTCACCGTCAAGGTCTGGTCGGGCGCGCCGGCAGCTTGCAAGACGAGCTGCCCGTCAATCGAAATCTCCTCGATGGGCAGCCGCCCGGGGCCACCCGCGGGCGCGGCGGCACTCGCCGGCGTTTTGCCCGCCAATGCGTCAACCGGCAACGTGGCGCGCGCCTGGGCAACCCGCACTTTGCCCAGGGAAGGCGTCCACCAATGGGCACGCTCCATCGTCACTTCCCGCGCCGCAAACGGCTGCAAACGCAGCAGGAAGGCAAGATCCTGCACCACCACCCGCCAGGGCGTTGCCTGCGCCACCTCGAACCTGACCTCCGACGCACCCGCCGATTTCAAGGCCGCGCCAATCGCCCAGCCCGCGAGATAAACCCGGCCGGCGACTGCCCCTGCCAGCACGAGGAGGCTGAAGGCGGCGGCCATCAGCCAAAGGCGGCGTTTGGTCAGGAATCGAGTCATGCGCTCAAGGTGGACAGCGCGAAAGGGCGCGGGCTCCACCTTACGTTGAACCGGGCGTCGCGCCATGAGAATTACGGCCGCCACCGACGCACCGATGCCACTCCGCGACTGCGCCAATAATCGCGCAGGGACCGGACTTGTCATTCACGGCCGCCTCGACCACCTTCCCCGCGGCCTCGCGAATATCCCCAACCATGATCACCCCAACCATCGTCTCCCTCCCTGCCATCACGCGCCGCCATGCCCTGCTGGGCTTGCTTTGCGCTTTCACCCTCGCCCTCGTGGCTGCGCCCGCGTCCCGGGCTGCCGACAAGCCCCTCCCGCTTTCGCCCACCTTCGAGAAGGTGGAGAGTTCCGAGGGCACCCCCTTCGTGCTCAAGCTGAAGAACGACTCGAAGGAAACCCTCAAGGTGAGCGGCAAGGTGCTGCTCGCGGTGGTGAACCACGCCACCGACAAGGCCCGCGCCCTGCCCGAGCACACGCTCGCCGCCGGCGAGGTGTGGACCATCACGGGCCTCTCCGCCGATGACAAAGTTCTCGTTTCCGCCGCTGGACACGCGCAACTCGAGGTGAGGGTGCCGTTCAGGCTCTGAGCCAAGCCCAACCTTTGTTTTCCCCAACCCGGCTCCAGCAGTGGCCGGGTTGTTTCATTTTTTCCCGCGGCGATCCATCGCTGGTTTCTGCTATTGCACGGTGCCAGTCTCCGGCGAAGATGACGGCATGAAGATCGCATGCTCGAGTCTGGCGTGCCTGATGCTGGCCTTGGTCGCGCCCGCCAGTCGCGCGGTCACCCTCGAACAAAGGAGTGCCCCGCCCCTCACTCTCGAGGACGTCATCTTCGACGCCGGCTACCTCAGGAAGCAACTGGGGCCCGAAGTGCTGGTCACCGCCTTGGTGGAGACAAACCGGGCACGCAAGAAATCGGCCTCGGCGACGGACGAGGCCATCCGGGCCGTCCAGGAGGCGGAAATCGATGCGAAGGCACAGATCCACGTGCTGCCCGAGGGGGCGATTCCCCCAACGCCAATACCCATGGCTCCGCAGCCCTACCCGCCGGGCGTGAAGATCACCCGCGAACCCAAGAAGGCCGACTTCCTCGTGCTCATCGGGGCGGATGGCGCGGTCAAAGGCCTCTATTGTTACCGGAACAATGACCGGCTTTTTGCCGTGGCCGCCGCTGCGGCGATCGTCAAATGGCGCTATGAACCCGCGCTTGTTGAAGGCGTCCCGGTGCCCATTCTGGCGTCCTTGCCGATGTACATCGAAGCGAACGACATCGAAGGCCTGACCGTCCCAGCCTCGCCCTCCCGCGGTGACGCGTTTTCCGTCCCCCGGCCGGTCGCGGCGCCGAATCCCCCACCGTCCACCGGGTCCCGGCCTTCGGGCCGCTGAAGCAATGAAGTTCCATCATCCGACCATCGCCTCAATGATTGCCGTCGCCTTGGTTCTGGCGGGCGTCACTGCCCAGGCCGCCGACAAGGAGAAAACCAAGCAGCCGGAGAAGATCACGCTCGAGGACGTGATCTTCGACGTGAGCTACCTGAAAAAACTTCTCGGGCCCAAGACCCTGGTGACCGCCGTGGTGGAATCGAATCGCGGCCGGACGAAATCGAACACGGCGATCGAGGACACGGTGAAGGCGATCAAGGAGGCGCACCTGGATGAGAAATCCCAGATCTTCCTGTTGCCGGACGGGGCCACCGAGCCGGTCCTGCAATCCTCGGTCCCGCATGCCTACGGACCCGGGATCAAAATCTCGCGCCAGGAGAAGAAAGCCGACTTCCTCATGCTCATTGGCGCGGATGGCGCGGTCAAATGCCTCTATTGCTTCAACCAGAATGACCGCCTGTTCGCGCTCGCCGCGGCCATGGCGGTGGTGAAATGGCATTACGAACCGGCCAAGGTCGGCGGCACCGCCGTCCCCGTGCTCGCCGGCTTGCCAATGTCGCTGTTGTCGGAGGAGGTCCGGCTGATGAACCCCAATCGGCGCAATTTTGAAACCGGCCGACAACCGATGATTTTGTTGCGAAGCAACCAGGGAGCACCCCCATCCGCCCTGCCCTCCGCCCCGCCGAAGTAAGCGGTGCGGGCGCGATGCGCGTCTCGTCGAGCCATGAAATTGTCCCGCGGAACGGCCGTCGCATTGCTTGTCGCCTTGGCCATCGCAACAACCGTGGGAGGCGCCGAGGGAGGCAAGGCGGACATCACGCTGGAGGACGTGATCTTCGACGCCTCCTACCTCAAGAAACTCCTTGGGCCCAAAACGCTGGTGACCTCCGTGGTGGAATCAAACCGGGGTCGAAAGAAAGCGGATACGGATCTCGCGGACGGCATCAAGGCGATCAAGTCCGCGCGGCTCGACCAAAACTCCCACATGTTTGCGCTGCCGGATGACGCGAGCCCGCCGATCCTGAAGGACTCCGTTCCACACACTTATCCGCCCAGCCTCAAACTGGAACGCGAAGGCAAGAAGGCGGACTTCCTCATGCTCATTTCGGCGGATGGTGCGGTGAAATGCCTCTATTGTTACGAATACAACGACCGGCTCTTCGCCCTGGCTGCCGCCATGGCGGTGACCAAGTGGCGCTACGAGCCGGCCAAAATCCAAGGCGTTGCCGTGCCCGTACTGGCCCGGCTGCCCATGAGGTTCGACAAGGCCGACGCGGACGTGGAAGGCTTCAGGGACCTGGGGAGGCGTAAACTCGAAGCTGGATTCCCCGTTCCCCTGCCGACGGCGCCAGCCACTCCGCCGCCACCTTCGCGCTGACCCGCGAAAGGGTTTCCCTCGTAGGAAGGCGCCGCGGACCACCTGCAAATTTCCAAGGTTGCCCGCGGTGCGCCGCGCGCATCACATCGCGCCATGAAAATCACCCGTCCAACCCTGGCTTGTTGGCTGGCTGCCGCCCTCCTTCTCGCCGACGTCACCGGTTTTGCGGCCGAGAAGGAGAAAGGCAAGCAACCCGAGAAAATCACGCTCGAGGACGTGATCTTTGATGTCTCCTACCTTAAGAAACTTCTCGGCCCCAAGACCCTCGTCACCGCTGTCGTCGAGACCACGCGAAACCGGAAGAAGGCCGACTCGGCGCTGGATGACGCCGTCAAAGCCGTGAAGGACGCGCAATTGGACGAAAAATCCCAGATCTTCGCCCTGCCGGACGACGCCACCCAGCCCGTGCTGAAAGAGTCGGCCCCGCACATTTATCCCCCGGGGCTCAAGATTTCCCGCGAGCCGAAGACCGCGGACTTCCTCATGTTGATTGGCGCGGATGGCGGGGTTAAGTGTCTGTATTGCTACAAATACAATGACCGGCTTTTCGC
>DASZPS010000034.1:0-3328 GCA_035549955.1 Lacunisphaera sp.
TCGTAGACTCGACCCCTGATCCTGGATCACTCCGGCATCGCGATCTTCGGAACGCGGTCGTCCTGCAGCTCGACCCCTTCGGGATAGACGTCGCGCGCGTCGAGCAGCTCCTGAAAGCAGTGCTTGAAGTCGGCCCGGAACTGCTTCAAATCGATGCCGCCGTAGACGTCGCCGTACGGCTCGAGGCACTTGCGGGCCGTCTCGTACATCTTCCGCGCGCCGCCGAGATTGCCGTTCCCGAAATGGAACAGCGCGACCGACGCCTGGATCAGCCCCTGATAAAACTTCTTCTCTTCCCCGAGCGTCTCAGACCAGAGCTCTTCAAGGACGTCGTGGCACTCGAAGAAGTCCTCCTCGTTGAAGAGGCGGAGGCCTTCGAGATATTGCTCGGGGTACGAGTCCATGAGAGTCCCGGAATGGCGGCCGCAGGTTTCGGCTCGCTGGATAGCCGTATTGCAAGTCTGCGGAAAACCGCACACGCAAAAGGTCTTCAAGCCCTGAAGGGGCGACGTCGAAGGGCGTCGCGATGCCGCCCCGCCACGCGAGAACCGGCAACCTCTCTGCACTAGACCTAAAACAAGCGGGGCGTCATCCGTCAGGTTGGTCGGTTTTTTGGTGAGAGCGACTCTGTTCCGATGGGCATCGGTTGGAGGCGCTCCGAGGAGTTTGTGGCTTATGGCTGGCTGGCGTTGGGTGTGTTGGTGGTTTCGGAGCGGGGCGCCGGGACCCGTTGCCGCGGCTCTTGTGGCAGCCGGTTTCCCGGGCTGCTCCCGTGGCGTCAGCAGCGGAGTTCGTCGCACAGGCGGAAGAACGCCGGCAGGCAGGGCGTCCAGTTCAGCACCCGCAGCACCGTCCGGCGCGCCTGCGTCACGATCTGGCACGGCAGTTTGAGCAGTCCGTTCACGAACGTCTTGAACTCCATCGTCAGGAGGTCCCGCCGCTGCGATTCGTGCTGTTCCTTCCGCCGGGGGTGGACCGGCACGAGCAGCGCCGTCCACGCCTTCAGCGTCCACGCCAGGCTGGCCATCACCATAAAGGCCCAGTTGCTGTGCAGGTTGTCGACCGGCGCGGCGATCGCCTTCACGCCGCCGGCCAGCTGCGCGATGAGGTTCTCCTGGTCGCAGCGGTCGTTGGACTGGAACACCGCCTCGGCCCGCGAGCACTTCCTGTCGTTGGTGATGTAGAAGAAGTAGCGGACCTTCGGGAACAGCACCTGCTCTCCCTTCTCCTGCGAGATGTTCTTCCGCACCACGATCATGCGATAACTCCGATCGCACTTCGTGGGCCGGTACTCGAACTCGGCCACGTCTTCGCTCTTCAGCTCCAGGTGCAGGAATTCCCGGCGGCGGATGACCTGCCGCTTGACCCGCGCGGGCTTCGCCCGCGGCGGCCCTTTGGCCTCGTACTTCGGCGGGCGTTTCAGCTTTTTCCACTCCGATTCGTCGAGGTTCTCGGCCTTCTCGATGAGATTCGGCATCGCATCGTAGCCGAAGTAGAACGTCACGCCGCCTTCGTTCCAGCGGTCGAGGTGCTCGGTCTGGCTGAAGTCGGTATCGCCGCGGAAGACGATCTTCCGAAAGCCCGCCCTGCGGCACAGCGCGGCGGCCCGGTCGGCCTCGGCGGCGGCCCCTTCGTGGCTCGGACGGTTGCCCGGGCGGTTGACGATCGACAGCACTTCCTTCGTGCCGGCCAGCGAGACGACCAGCGGGTGATAACCCCACTCGCCCTTGTACGAAATGTCCATCCCCTGCTTGCACTCGCCCGTGGTGACGGAGAACGTGCCGTCCATGTCGATCACGGCTTCGTCGAAGAACTCGTCGGGCTGCTCCTTCCAGACGTTGAGCCGCGCCTCGTCGATGGCGTCCTGGAGCGAGCGGATGTGACCGTCGGTGCGGAAGCGGCGGCAGAAGTCGCCGGCGGTGGTGGGGTCGGGAATGGTCTCGGCGCCGAACGCGTCGAGGAAGGCCTCGTCGCCACGCCGCAGCTCGATGTCTTCGAGGCAGGTCCCTTCACAAAGGGCGTTGATGGCGACGTTGAGCACGTGGTCGGACTCGTGATACGGCAGATGAATCTTGAGCAGTTGAACGCGGCGGTCGATGGCGTCGACCAGCCCGACGCGATGGGCCAGCTTGACAATCAGCGGCACGCCGCCGTAAGTGGTGCCGCGAGCGCGGTCGGACAGTTCGTACTTGAGGCCTCGCACGTCGATGACGGGGCGAACGAATCCGGTCTTCTTCGCCCCGCGTCTTCGCCGCCGCGCCAGACGACGCTCGATTCGACGCTTGCGTTGCTGCAATCGGTGTCGGATACTCCGTTTCACTCGAAATCCCTCCGTGTTCGGGGCGTGGTGTGTGAGTTGCTACCTCACCAAACCCCACAAAACGCGGAGAGATCTCGAGTTTTTCGATCAATGGCCCACACTACGGCCTAATGTCTTCGCTTGATTCAGGACTAGGCTGCGACTTCATGACTTCAGTTCGATTCCTGCTGGACCCGACCAGCTGCGCGCGGAGGGGCGAGGCTTAAAGACACACACACAACTGGCCTGTCTTGATGGCTGTCTTTGGGCGGGAGGAGGGGGGACCCTGAAGGGGGACCCCTCCCTCCCAAACGCCCTAGTGGGCTTTGGTGGTAGTTAGGTGGGGGAGAAAAAGTGCCGAAAACCACTAGGTTTCACAACATTCCTCATTCCGTCGTGTGTACTTTTTGGTCCACACAGCAGGCCTCGTGTGTACTTTTTGGTCCATACTGAGGGCTACGTGTGTACTTTTTGGTCCACACTCGGCATTCCTCGAGTCAGTACCGGGCGGGCGTCCGATCCTGCGAGTAGGCCGATTGAATCGTGTCTTCGGCCCCCTTCCGTTCCTTGTCGTTCCACGGAACCGCGCCTTGGATCAGGAGAGGCAACGCTTGCTCGTAGGGCATTCCACGAGCCTTCAGATCACAAGCAGCGTCGAAAAGGCGCTGATTCCAGCCACTTGCATTTGCAAGCCGGCCGGAGAGAAACGCCAGGGTGCTTGGGCTTGCGTCGATCGCACGGGGCGATCGGTTCGCGCGAGGTTCTGTGAGTTCCACCGGTCCATGCCCGTTGGTCGATGGGGCCCGGCGAGCCTTCTCTTGGAGAGCGTTCAGGATGTCTGTAGGCAGCTCGGGAAGAGCGATTTCTTCTGGCGATTTCCCGGCTTCCCACGCATAGCGGTTGCCGCTCCTATGCTTCGAAGGCGGGACCACGACGATCCCGCGGTCTCCGCGGAATTCGAGCTTCGAGTGCCACGGAGTGATCTTCGGACTTGTCGCACACGCAGGGTGCTTGAAGAAGAGGTGATAC
>DASZPS010000035.1:0-25569 GCA_035549955.1 Lacunisphaera sp.
CACAGTCTTGGGCGATCCAATCAGCAAAATGTCCGTCCGCCCTCCGGGCGGAGCGACTTTGTCGCGGCGCGCCCCGACAAGGTCGGCCCGACAGGGCGCATGTTTCACACCTCTGGGTGTGAAATATGCGGGCTAGGCGGCCCGGGTGGCATCGCGGTCCAGCCAGCGCGCCATCAGGACGTCCGTCGAGGAATGGGCAACGATCGAGAGAACAACCACCAGGCCGATAAGCCGGGCACAATCCGCAGCGCGCGGCAGTCCCGATTGATAGACGAGCAGGCCGTAAACCACGGAGGCGAAGCCCTTGGGGCCAAACCACATCGCCGCGATGCGCTCGCGTCCGGAAAGCGATGATCCCGCCAGCGACAAGGCGAGGGCCAGCGGCCGCGCCACCACGAGCACCAGCACGGCGAACAGGTAGGCCCCCGCCGGCTGCGCGGATAGGAGGTCGACCGACACGAGGGCGCCGAACACGAGGAGCGCCGCGAGCTTCAGCAACTCCGCCAGATTTTCACTGAACCCATGAAAGGCGCCGGTCCGGCCAGACCGGCCCGAGATCAATGTCACGCCCGCGGCGAAAGCCGCGAGGAATTCGTTCGCGCCCGACAGCTTGGCCGCGGCGAATACGACCAGGCCCACGGCCACCGGCAGGAACGGTTCGTGCGAATGGGCCACCCGAAAGATTCGCCAGCGTTCCACCCGCACCGCGATCCAGGCGCCCGTCACGCCCAGCAACACGCCGAAGGCCAGTTCCCCCAGCGAAACCAGTCCGCCCGTCGCCTGCGCGCCGCCCCAGGCGAGAATCGCGAGCACGATCGGCAGCGCCAGACCGTCGTTCAGGCCGCTTTCAACATTCAAGAGCCGCCGAAGCGATCCGGAGACCCCCGGCCGGCCCACAATCGCGGAGGCAAATACGGGATCCGTCGGACTCAGGACGGCGGCCACCAGCACCGACTCCATGACCGGCAGCTCGGTCAACCCGTGGGCGAAGACGGCCGTCAGTCCAAGCGTCAGGGGCAATCCCAACAGGAGGGCGCGCCCGGACAGGGTCCAGCCTTGCCGCAGTTCTCCCCAGCCGAGCTTCATTCCGTCCGTGAAAAGCACCGCCACCAGGGCGAAGTCCGCCAAGTCGCCCAGGAGCGGCATATCGGTATAACCTGCCACCATCGGCGATCCGGCGGATCCGGCGGCCACTCCCGCGGCCAGGAAGAGGACGGCTGTCGAAAGCACGCTGCGATCGGCCAGTTCCGAAACCAGCACGGCCAGGAAAAGCGTCAGCCCGAACAGCAGCAGGAGTCCCATTACCTAGCGACGCCCGTGATTCGATCTGGTTCCCCGCCCACCGGTCGGCCCCCTACTCTGCCATCCGGCGGCCGCCTGATGGTGCGACGCAGCGCCACCGATTAACATGGCCTGTTCTGGCTTCCACCGATCACGCGCGTTCGCCGGCGGGCATAGCGAACCAAACACGATGCAACCGGAAGCCCAATCCCAAGTACCAGTGCCGCGCCGCAGCCTCGGTCAGGCTGCCACCACCGCGCTGCGGGTCGGGATCGCGGCGCTGGTCATGCTCGCGGGCGGCATCGCCTACGGGGTTTTCCAGTACTTCCACTCGTCGTATTGGACTCGCGTAGGTCTGGCGGAGGACCAGCCGGTCCTTTTCAGCCACCGCCATCACGCGGGGCAATTACGCATCGATTGCCGGTTCTGTCACGCCTCGGTCGAGTCCGCCGCCTTCGCCGGCATGCCGACGGTGGCAACCTGCCTCGGCTGCCACCGGCAGGTGCTGACCGACACCGCCCTCCTTGCGCCCGTCCGGCGCAGCGCCGAACTGGGGGTGCCGCTCCGCTGGACCCGCGTGACCCGCCTGCCGGATCATGTGCATTTTCATCATGGGGTGCACGTCAGTCGCGGCGTGGACTGCGGGGTTTGCCACGGCGAGGTCGCCCGGATGGCCCTGACCGCCAAGGCCCGCTCCCTCGACATGCGCTGGTGTGTCGACTGCCACCGCGAAGTCGCCCCGGACGCAGGCGGGCGCGAGCCCGCGCCAACGCCCACCGCGGCCGCGGGACATCTTACGAACTGTTCGACATGTCACTATTGAATCCAGCTCAGCCGCGCACCCCGGAGTTCCCGCACGGAGCCGCCGAGTGGCCCCCGGGCATGGACCGCCGCGCCTTCTTGCAGGCGATGGCCGCTTCCCTCGCCCTCGCGGGGACAGGATGCCGGGGCCGCCCGCCACATGGGATCATAAGCCGGGTGGAAGGCACGGCCGCCGTCGAGGTCGAGTGGTTTGCCACGGTCATGCCGAGCGAAGGCTATGGCCGGGGCATCGTCGTTCGCACCAACCACGGTCATCCCACCAAGGTCGAGGGCAACCCGGATCATCCGGAGAGCCTGGGCGCCACCGATGTGTTCGCCCAGGCGGCGATCCTGTCCTTGCATGACCCGGTTCGTTCCCGCACCCCGCGCCACGCCGGCAATCCGGCCACCTGGGAGCAGTTCGCGGAAGCGTGGGAAATCCGGCGCACGCGTTTTCGAACCAATTCCACCCCCATCCTTGCGATCCTCGCGGAGCCCACGACGTCGCCGACATGGCTGCGACAAATCCACGCCCTCCTCGACGATTTCCCTTCGGCCCGGTGGTATCAACACGCTCCCTTGGGCTCGCATTCCCATCGCGGCCACCTGCCCGAGTTTGACCTGGCGCAAGCCGAGGTCATCCTGACTGTCGAAAGCGATCTCCTCTACCGGCATCCCGCGGCCCTGCGGCATGGTCGCGCGCTGGCCGGCCGGCGGCTCTCCGAACCCGGCAAGCCCTTGCCGCCCCGGTTCTATGCGATCGAAGCCGTTCCGTCGGTGACCGGGGCCGTGGCCGACTTCCGCCTGCCGATGGCACCGGCCCGCTTGTCCGCAATCCTGCCGGCCGTGGACCGTTGCCTGCGCGATCCCGCGGCCGCGCCTGGCCTGGAACCCGCGGCGGACGGCTTCGTTCGTGACCTGGCGGACGCGATGCGTCGCGCGCGGGGCCGGGTCGTCGTCTCCGCCGGTCCGGCGTGTAACGACAGGATCCGCGACTGGTCCGACCGGCTCAATCTCCACTACGGCCGGGATGTCGTCCGGTGGCGGCGCGATGTCCGCTCGGACCGCAACCCGCGCTGCCACGGCGGCCTCGCGGATCTCGCCGCCGCGATCACGGTCGGCGAAATCGACACGCTGGTGGTCTGCGGCCTGAATCCCGCCTATGCGGCCGCGCGCGATCTCCGCTATGGCGAGCTGCACGCCCGCATTCCGTTCACGGTTCACCTCGGGGAGCACTGGGACGAAACCGCGATGCTTTCGACCTGGCACCTCCCGGAAGCGCATTTTCTGGAATCGTGGTCCGACCTGCGCGGCGCCGGCGGCATTGCGTCGATCCAGCAGCCTGTGCGGCTGCCGGAAGCCGAATCTCGCAACGCTGCCGAGCTCCTGCACTACCTGCGCTCGGGCACGACCGCCGGCAGCGAGACGCTGGTCCGCGAAACCTGGCGCGCCGCCGGTGCGAACGACGAAGACCGCTGGGTGAGCTGGCTCCAGCGCGGCATCGTGGACGAACCGATGCATGGCGATGAGTTCGTCACCCCGCCCGAGGACGGAACCGCCGAGCTCCCGCCATCGGTGGGCAAGGCCGACGGCTTGTCGGCCCTCTTCACCCCGGATCCCAACGTGCTTGACGGGCGCTGGTCGGCCAATGCCTGGCTGCAGGAACTGCCCAAGCCGCTCACCCAGCTCGCCTGGGGCAACGCCATCCTGTTGAGTCCGGCCCTCGCGAGCCGCCTGGGCGTTCAGAATGGCGACGTCCTGCGCTGCTCCACGGCGAGCGGCGAACTGGACGCCCCGGCCTGGACGATGGCGGGGCAGGCGGACAATACCGTCGCCCTTTCGCTTGGCTACGGGCGCCGGTCGGCCGGTCCGCTGGCGTCCGGGTTGGGCTACGATGCCAACCTGGCGCGCAGCGCGGAATCCCCTTGGCACACCGCGGTGCTGGCGCTGCGCAAGACCGGCGGTCACGCGCTGCCGGTCTGTGCGCAAGGGCATTTCCAAATGGACGGACGCGATCTGGCCCGCGTCCTCGAACCGGCTATCGCCTCCCCCGCGCTCGCGCCCGCCCACCGGACTTCGTTGTATCCGCCGCGGGCAGGCGGCAATCCGGCCTGGGGCATGTCGATTGACCTCTCCGCCTGCCTGGGCTGCAACGCATGTGTGCTCGCCTGCCAGGCCGAGAACAACATTCCGGTGGTCGGCCGGGAGCAGGTGGCGCGGGGCCGCGAAATGCACTGGCTGCGGATCGACCGTTATGTGACCGGCGACCCCGCGCAGCCGCGCTTCGTGGCCCAGCCCGTGCCCTGCATGCATTGCGAAAACGCGCCGTGCGAGGTGGTTTGCCCCGTGGGCGCCACCGTGCACAGCAGCGAGGGTCTGAATGACATGGTGTACAACCGCTGCATCGGCACCCGCTATTGCTCCAACAACTGTCCCTACAAGGTCCGGCGGTTCAATTTCCTCGACTACGGCGGCGACGCCCGGGCGGCGGGCGGTGCGAATCCGCGGGTGACCATCCGGGAGCGCGGCGTGATGGAGAAGTGCACCTATTGCGTGCAACGCATCAACGCGGGCCGCATCGCGGCGGAAGTCGCCGGCCGTCCGCTTCGGGACGGCGACGTCCGGACGGCCTGCCAGCAGGTTTGTCCCGCCTCGGCCATCGTCTTCGGCAACCTGGCCGACCCGGCGAGCGAAGTTTCGCGGCGGGCGGCGAGTCCGACGTCCTACGCGCTGCTGGACGAACTGAACACGCGACCCCGCACCACCTATCGCGCCGCGCTCCGGCACCCGCCCCGCCCATGAACCCTTCCTGCGATCCCCTGCTGGCGCCCGGCGAAACGCTGCATTCGGTCACCGAAAAGATCGGCGACATACCGCTCGCGCGCGCGCCGCGCTGGTGGTGGGCGGGACTGGCAGCCGGCTTTGGGGGCGCAATGCTCCTGGCCGTTTCCGTGGGGTGGCTTTTCTTCCGCGGCATCGGAATCTGGGGCAACAACATCCCCGTCGCCTGGGGCTTCGCCATCGTGAATTTCGTCTGGTGGATCGGCATCGGCCATGCCGGCACGTTCATCTCGGCGATCCTGCTGCTGCTGCACCAGCGCTGGCGCACGTCGATCAACCGCTTCACCGAGGCCATGACGCTGTTCGCCGTGGCCTGCGCGGGAATATTTCCCCTCCTCCACCTGGGCCGCCCGCAATACTTCTATTGGCTCCTGCCCTACCCCGACACGATGGGACTCTGGCCGCAGTTTCGCAGCCCGCTCGTGTGGGACATCTTTGCCGTCGCCACGTATGCGACGGTTTCGCTGCTCTTCTGGTATGTGGGCCTGCTGCCCGATCTGGCCACCTTGCGCGACCGGGCGCGCACGCGCGGGGCCGCGCTCGCCTATGGCCTGCTCGCGCTCGGGTGGCGGGGCGACGCGCGCCATTGGGTGCACCACGAACGGCTGTACCTTCTCCTCGCCGGCCTCGCAACCCCCCTCGTGGTTTCGGTGCACAGCATCGTCGGCCTCGATTTCGCCGTGGCCCTGCTGCCCGGCTGGCACTCGACTGTTTTTCCGCCCTATTTTGTCGCCGGTGCCATTTTCTCGGGTTTCGCGATGGTGCTGACCCTGGTGATCCCGCTGCGCCGGCTCTATCGGCTCGAAGCCTATATCACGCCGCGACACCTCGAACTGATGGCGAAGGTGCTGCTGGCGACCGGCTGGATGGTCGCGTACGGGTATTTTTGCGAATTCTTCTCGGCGTGGCGCAGCGGAGATCTCTATGAACGCTTCGCCGCCGCCAATCGGGCGACCGGACCCTATGCCTGGTGCTTCTGGCTTCTCCTGGCCGCCAATGTCCTGACTCCGCAGCTCCTCTGGTCGCGCCTCTGCCGCGCGAGCGAATGGGCCCTCTTCGCCATCGCGCTCGTGGTCAACGTCGGCATGTGGCTGGAGCGCTTCGTGATCGTGGTGACCGGCCTGCATCGCGACTTTCTGCCTGCGGCCTGGGGCATGTTCCGGCCGACGTTCTGGGACTGGTCGACTTTCGCCGGCACCGGCGGGCTCTTCCTGGCGCTGCTGTTCCTGTTCCTCCGCTTCCTGCCAGCCATATCGATGTCCGAAATGCGCACCCTCGTGGTCCAACGGGAGAGCATTCCATGAGTCTCACGATCATCACCGGCGAATTTGCCACCGAGGCTGCGTTCCTTCGCGCCTGGCGCGCGCTGCGCGCCGCAGGGCTGAACCGGTTCGAGACCAGCGTTCCCCACGCCGTCTCCGGCCTGGAAGACGAACTGCCGCCGACGCCGATCGCCCGTTTTGTGCTCGGCGGCGCCGCCTGCGGCGGGATCGGCGCCTACCTGCTGCAGGCGTGGGCGGCGCGCGACTATCCCCTCAACGTCAGCGGCCGTCCGCTTCACAGCTGGCCGGCGTTCATCCCCGTGACGTTCGAGCTGGCGGTGCTGCTCGCGACGCTCGCCGGCGTTGCCGGCCTGTGCTGGCTCTGCGGACTTCCCCGGCTGGACTCGCCGCTGCGCGACATTCCGGGCATCGAACGTGCCACGCAGGACCGGTATTTTCTCGGCGTGCGGAGTGACGATCCGCGCTTCGCGGCGGTGGAGGTGCGCCATCGACTGCGGGAAGCCGGGGCGGAGCACATCACGGAGGCGGCACCATGAAACGCGCCGTCGCCCTCCTGCCCCTGCTGCTGCTTGCCGGCGCCTGCGATAACATGAAACACCAGGCCAGTCGCGCGCGCGCCGACGCCGCGATTTCGTCTCCGCCGGGGACGGTGAGCTGGCGGCCCCGGACCCTTGCCGCCCAGACCTCCCTTGCCGCGACTGTGCCGACCGCCATCGCCGCCCTGCGGCGCGGCCGCGAACGATTCAACATCTACTGCGCTCCGTGCCACGGTGAGGATGGCTACGGTGGCGGCATTGTCGTGCGACGCGGCTTTCCCGCGCCGCCGTCCTACCATGAAGCCCGGCTGCGGGCCGCCACCGACGCCCAAATACTCGAGGTGATCGCCCGTGGCTACGGCGTGATGCCGGGATTTGCGGACCGCATCCCCTCCGCGGACCGGCAGGCGATCGTCGGGTACGTGCGCGCCCTGCAGTTGAGCCAGCATGCCACCCTCGCCGACGTGCCGCCTGCCGACCGCGTGTCCCTGTCCCAATGAACGCCACCCGTGTCCTCGGTCCCACGCCCCCTCGCTTCTCTCTCGGGTGGAGCATCGCGGCCCTGCCGCTGGCCGCCGCGTTTGCGGCCATCGCGCCGGACGCCCTGCTGTCCGCCTGGCGATTCGCTGCCGTGGCGGCGCTCGCGCTGCCGCTCGGAGCCCTGTTCTGGACGTTGCTGTTGCCGATGACGGGCGCCCGGTGGGGCGACGATCTAAAACCATGGTGGACGGCGTGGATCAACGTGCTGCCCGTTCTCTGGCTCGTCGCCCTGCCGCCTTGGGCCCCGCTGCTGCATACGTCCGCGCCCTGGCCGCACTATGACTCCGCCGGCATGGCCGTGGTCCGCGTCGCGCTGCCCACCGCCGTGTTGTGCCTGCTGGCCCGGCTGGCCGTCCGCACCGCCCGGCGCCAGGGCACCGCGGCCGTGGCGTTCATTGTCCTGGTGTTCACCCTGCATCCGTGGCTCGACGACCTGGCCACGCACCTGACGCCGGGCTGGCATTCGACGGCCTTTCCCCTGCTGTGGATGACCGGCGCCGCCAGCGCGGCGTTCGCCACGGCCCTGCTGCTTCGTCGGGGCGCCGGGCGGGAAAGGGAGGCCGCTCGCGCCCGGGGCAACCTGCTCCTGGCCACCGCGACGTTCTGGTGCTACCTCGGCTTCGCCCAATATCTCATCATCTGGGAGGCCGATCTCCCGCGTGAAACCGCGTGGTTTTTCGCCCGTCGCGCGGGCGCCTGGGCGCTCGTGCCGCCCGCGATTGCCCTGGCCCATTTCGCCGCGCCACTGGGTCTGCTGCTGTTTCGCCGCGTGAGCGCCTCGCGGGCCGGGCTGTCGGCCGCCGCCGGCGCGGTGGTCGTCGGCCAGCTGCTTTTCAACGCGTGGATCGTGCTGCCGGCGCCGCCGGCAAATCCGGTCCAGCCGGGCTGGCTGCCGGCGCTGCTCGCCGCGCCCGTGCTCATCGTTCTCGTCGCGCCCCTGCTGCGCCTCAGGCCCGATCCTTCCCTGCCATGAACCGTCCCGACTCCGGCTTGCCCTTCCGCTTCGAAGCGACCGACGCTTCAGTTCGCGCCGTGCTCATCGCGGCGGGAATGCTGGTTGCGGCGTTGGCCGGGACGCTCGGTGCCGCCGCCGCGCTGCAGCGTGCGCGCGGCCCTGCGGTGACGGCGGCGCGGCCCGCCGGTTCGTTTCGCGATGGCTGGAAAGATCGCACGTCGATCGAGCGCGACCAGACGGCCGGGGACGCGCTTTCGCGCTCGCGGCTGGAGGGTTACGGCTGGATTGATCGCGATGCCGGCATCGTTCGCATCCCGATCGAGCGGGCCATGGATCTGACGGCCACCCGGGCCCAGGAGGAACGACCTTGAAATCCGCCCGCTGGCTCATGGCGTTCATCGGTTGCGTCGGCGCCCTTTCCGCCCGCGCGCAGCCGGCCGGCGTCGCCTTCGAACAGCGCCTTGGCGCCCAACTGCCGCTCGACACGGTGTTCGAGGACGCATCGGGCCGCCGCCATCACCTGGCCGACTACTTCGACCGCCTGCCGGTCGTTGTCTACTTCGGCTACGCCAATTGTCCGCAGCTTTGCTCGGTCGTGGCGGATGGAACCGTGGCCGCGTTGCGCCAGATCCGTCCGGAGGCCGGCGCCGACTACCGCGTGCTCGCCATCAGCATCGATCCCGACGAAAAGGCCGATGGCGCCGCGCGGCGGCGCGGCGACGCCCTGCGGCGCTACGGCCGCGGTCCGCGCGCCGACGGCTGGACCTTTCTCACCGGCTCGGCCGACGCGATTGCGCAGGTCACCGATCGGGCCGGATTCCGCTACCGTTACGATCCGGCCACGCGCCAGTTTGCCCATGCCAGCGGATTTCTCGTGGCCACGCCGGACGGCCGGATCTCGCGGTATTTTGCCGGTGTCGACTTCGAGCCCCGCGCGGTCGCGCGGGCCATCGCCGCCGCGCGCGCCGGCGAAACGGGCGAACCCGTGTCCCCGCTGCTGCTGCTGTGCTTTCGCGGCGACAGCATCGGCGGGCGCTATGGCCCGTTGATCTGGCGGGTGCTCGGCGCCGGGGTGGCGCTGACGGTGGCCGGGCTGGGTCTCGGCGTGGGGCGGATGTTGCGCCACGAGCGCCGCCGCCGCGGCGGGAGAGGATTGCCCCCATGATTGCGTCTCCCGTCCTGCTCGCGTGGGCCACCGGCCTCGAGTCGGCCAGCTCGATTTCCCCGCGCGTCGATGCCCTCTTCCGCGGCCTGCTCGTGGCCGGGAGCGGGATGGCCGCCTTGCTCCTCGTGGCGAACCTGACCCTGCTGATTCGCTATCGCGCCGGTTCGAGGGCGCAGCGGGGTCCGGTCAATCTCCCGGTGAACCTCATCGAAGCCGGTTGGATCGCCGCCACAACGGTGGTATTTGTCGCCTTCTTCGCATGGGGTGCCTCCGTCTATCTCGACATGGAGCGACCGCCGGCCGGCGGTGTGCGGATAGAAATCGTGGCCCGCCAGTGGATGTGGGATGTGCGCCACGCGAACGGACGTCGGGAGCTGGACACCCTGCATGTGCCGGCCGGCGAGACCGTGCGTCTGGAGCTTTCCTCCGAGGACGTCATTCACAGCCTCTTCGTTCCGGCGTTCCGGGTGAAACAGGACGTCGTGCCCGGCAAGGTCGTCACCACCTGGTTCGAGGCGACGCGTCCGGGACGCTATCGGCTGTATTGCAGCCAGTACTGCGGGACGAAGCATGCGGGCATGACCGGCGAGGTGGTGGTGCTCCCGCCGGCGGAGTACGCGGCCTGGCTCGGGCGAGGCGACGCGTCCGGAGAAATCGCAGCCCGCGGTCGCGCCGCGCTCGTGCGGAATGGCTGCACGGGTTGCCATTCACCCGGCGGCACGGTGCGGGCCCCCGTGCTCGAGGGTCTTCACGGACGCCGCATCCCGCTCGCCGACGGGTCCTTCGTCCTGGTCGACACCGCCTATCTGCGCGATTCCATCCTCGAGCCCAACCGGCAGGTGGCGGCCGGCTTCGATCCGGTCATGCCCTCGTTCAAGGGAATCATTCCCGAGGGAGAACTGCTCGACATCATTGCCTACCTGCGGGTGGCCAACGAAGGGACAAAGCCTTGAGCGTCGACCCGCCCCCCGCCAGTCCGCCCCCGGACTACCTCGCCGCCGGAGTCACGGTGCGGTCGTGGTTGCTGACGCATGACCACAAGCGCGTCGCGCTGCTCTATCTCTTCACGATCACCGCATTCTTCGCGATCGCCGCAGTCGCCGCCGCCCTGATGCGGTGGGAGCTGCTGACGCCGGACGCGGACCTGGTCACGCCGGATATCTACAACCGCCTTTTCACCCTGCACGGCGTGCTGATGGTCTGGTTTTTCCTCATCCCTTCGATCCCGAACGTCCTCGGCAATTTCCTGTTGCCGCTGATGCTCGGCGCGCCCGACGTGGCCTTCCCACGGCTCAACCTTGCGAGCTGGTACATCTTCCTCGCGGGCGGCCTGCTGGTGCTCCAGGCGATCCTGACGGGGGGCGTCGACACCGGGTGGACGTTCTACACGCCCTACAGCAGCACGTACGCTAACGGCCAGGTGATGCTCATGGCCGCCGGCGTGTTCGTTGCCGGTTTCTCGTCCATCGCCACCGGCTTGAATTTCATCGTGACGATCCACAAGTTTCGCGCGCCCGGGCTGACCTGGTTTCGGCTGCCGCTGTTCGTGTGGTCCCTGTACGCGACCAGCCTCATCCTCGTCCTGGCCACCCCGGTGCTGGCGATCACGCTGCTGCTGATCGTGCTCGAGCGCGGCTTTGGCATCGGCATCTTCGACCCGCGCCTTGGCGGCGACCCGCTCCTGTTCCAGCACCTGTTCTGGTTCTATTCCCATCCCGCCGTCTACATCATGATCCTGCCCGGCATGGGCGTCGTGAGCGAGACCATCGCCTGCTTCGCGCGCAAGCGGATCTTCGGCTATCGCGTCGTGGCCTGTTCGAGCCTGGCCATCGCGGTGCTCGGCTTCCTGGTGTGGGGGCACCACATGTTTGTCAGCAGCCAGTCGGTGTATGCGGGCCTGGTTTTCTCGCTGCTCAGCTTCCTCGTGTCGGTGCCGTCCGCGGTCAAGGTGTTCAATTGGACGGCCACCTTCCATCGCGCGTCGATCCGCTTCGACACGCCGCTCCTTTATGCGCTCGGCTTCATGGCGCTGTTCACCATCGGGGGACTGACCGGCCTTTTCCTCGCGACCTTGGCGGTGGACGTGCACGTGCACGACACGTACTTCGTCATCGCGCACTTCCACTACATCATGGTGGGCGGCATGGTCATGGCCTATCTGGGCGGGATCCATTATTGGTGGCCCAAGATCTCGGGCCGCCTGTATCCGGAGGGACTCGCACGCGTGTCGGCCCTCGTGATCTTTCTCGGGTTCAACCTCACGTTCTTCCCGCAGTTCGTCCTCGGGTACCTGGGCATGCCGCGGCGCTATCACATTTATCCGCCGGAATTCCAGGTGCTCAACGTGCTCTCGACTGCCGGCGCCTCGCTGCTCGGCCTGGGTTACCTGCTGCCGCTCGTCTACCTGACCTGGTCCTTTTTTCGCGGCCCGCCCGCCGGCGCCAATCCCTGGCGCGCCACCGGCCTCGAGTGGACCACCGCGTCGCCGCCGCCCGAGCGCAATTTC
Source organism: Lacunisphaera sp. (assembly GCA_035549955.1). Classification (GTDB taxonomy): domain Bacteria; phylum Verrucomicrobiota; class Verrucomicrobiia; order Opitutales; family Opitutaceae; genus Lacunisphaera. Next base: position 11,909 of record DASZPS010000035.1, read on the forward strand.
GCGGAATCGCCCGTGGTCAGCGGCGGTCCCTACGACTACCCGGAGCCCGCTCGCGAATGAACCTGGCCCCCACCTGTCCCTCCGGCACCCCGGCGCACGGCGAGTCCGTCAACCGGCTTGGCCTGTGGGTCTTCCTGGCAACGGAGGTGCTTTTCTTCGGCGGCCTCTTCCTCGCCTATGCCGTCTACCGCGCCGCTCATGCCGCGGCGTTCAGCGCGGCCAGCGCCCGGTTGGATTTCCCCATTGGCACCGTGAACACCGGGGTGCTCCTCACGAGCAGCCTGGCCGTCGCGCTGGCCGACCTCGCCGCGCGCGGCCGCCGCGTCCGGTCGGCGCGCGCCTGGCTCGTCGTCGCCGGACTGCTGGGCGCGGTTTTCCTCACGCTCAAGGGCTTCGAGTATCACGCGAAGTTCGCGGAACATCTCGTCCCGGGTCCGGGCTTTGCGTTCGCGGGCCCGCCGCCGGCGGAACTTTTCTTCTCGCTCTACTTCGCCATGACCGGGCTGCACGCCGTGCACCTTCTCGCCGGCCTCGGCGCGCTGGCGTGGCTCTGGGTGCGCCTCGGCCGGCATCCGACCGGGGACCACACGGGCGCGGTCGAGCTCACGGGCCTTTACTGGCACTTCGTCGATTGCGTCTGGGTGTTCCTCTACCCGCTGCTCTATCTCATTCCGCCCGCGCCATGAACCGCCCCGCCACCGGTCCCGACCGCTCCAGCCTCCTGCGCGCCTACCTCGGCACGCTGGCATTGCTCGCGCTGGCGGCCGGCACGCGCGTCCTGCCCGCGGGTCCGTGGTCGCTGCCCCTGTCGCTCGGGCTGGCCGGCGGCAAGGTCCTGGTCGTGTTCGCATGCTTCATGCAACTGCGCTGGCGGGAGAACCTGCTCCGCCTCGCGGCCGGCGTCGGCTTTTTCTGGCTGGCGCTGCTTTTCCTGCTGGCGGCGGCGGACTATGCGACGCGGCCCTGACCGGCCGCGGCGGGCCTCGGGGTCCGGTTGAAACGGACCGCCGCGGGAGCGAAATCCAGATATTCCACCATGCCGATCGCGTGGGACCGCCCCATGGACGCCCGGGCCTTCCGGAAATACAGGTAGGGTCCGTGGACTCCCTCCCATGAATTCCCCCGCTCCCAGCGATCCGGATGGCTTCCGCCTCGAACGCTCCGTCATCATCCGCCGGCCCCCCGGCCGGGTCTATGCCTTCTGGCGCGAACCCGCCAACCTGGGTTCGCTCCTGCCCGCGCAAGCGCGAGTGACTGCCACCTCGAACCGTCGCACGCATTGGGTCGCCCAAGGCCCCATGGGCCGGACCTACGAGTGGGATGCGGACATCACCCGCGACGAGCCGGGCCGCGCAATCGAATGGGCGTCCTGCCCCGGCGCCGACGTACCCAATTCCGGCGCGCTGCGACTCGATGCCGGCTCCGCCGACGGCGAATCCACCCGGGTGACCCTTTCCCTCTCCTACGATCCTCCCGGAGGACGGTTGGGAAAATTTGTCGCGGGGGCCATGCAGGGCCGCGCCGAGCAGGAGGTGGAACGCGCCCTCGCCGAGGCCCGGCGCCGGATCGAAAGCGAGGCCTAGGCGCCGGCAACGTCCCGCGTCGGAATCCTTCCCGCTGCCTGGGCCTCTCAGTCCGGTCCGCGGGCCGCGGCTCAGGTGCCGTAGCGACGGCGGGCCGCCTCAGGGCAATCAAACACGGCCCCGTCGCTCAGCGAGCGCATCAGCGTCACCAGTTCCGCGTGGGCCCAGACAAGCGGCATTGCCGATCCCGTGGGCCCACCGCGGCGGAGCCCACAGGCCGGCAGGTCGGCGGCATCCCAAATCTGCTCCGGCAGCAGGCCGTGCGGTCCGCTTTGGGCGATCATCGCGCGCAGCAAGCGCCCGGCTTCCCTGGGGTGCCCGCGCGCGAGCTCGTAATGCGCGCGTTCTCCGGTCAATAACGGCCAGGCCCGACCATCACCGCGGCCCCCGTCAAAGGCCTGCCCATCGGGTGTCTCGCCGTAGCCGTCATGGTTGTATCGCCGCCAGGCCGGTCCGGCTGGCGTCGCGACCCCCAGGGTCGCGTCGATCACCCGCACGGTGTTCTCGATCCGCGGGTCGTTTCCCGCCCGCAAGCCGAAGCGCACCAGGCCAAGAACGTCGGGACTGGTCACGGCCCACACGGGAAAGCGGGCGCGCCGCCGGTTTCCGCGGTTCGGCAGGACGAGGGTTGCGCCAACTGTCGTTCCGTGGGGCAACCGGTCGGGGACCAGCCGGACGTAGTAGCCCTCGACGCCGACGCGACGCGCCAGCGGGGAATCCCGAACGTACAGCCAGTCCTCGATGGCGGCGTTCCACGCATCCGCCGTCTCGCGGCAACGCCGGGCCAGGAGGTCGTCCCGGCCGTCCGCCAGCTCCGCCGCCACCACGAGCGCCGCCACCGCAGCGGCGACGGAATAGACCGCGCGCCCGCGACATTCCTCCCAGCGATCCTCCTCCGTGGACGGCCCGGTGCGCAGGATGAAATCCGCGGCACGGCGCGCCGCCGCCCACACCGCGAGGTCGGGCAGGTCGGCGTGGCTCCGGGCCACCGCCACCAGCAGTAGGAAATCCGCGGCCTGGTCGATTTGCCGGGCCGAGCGGTGCGCCCGGCCATTGACCCACATGTTCTGCGGCCATGAGCCATCCTCCAGCTGCGTGCACAACAAATGGCGCAGGGCCGCCTGCGCAGCCTGGGTGTGGCCGGCCGCGAGCAGTCCGATGGCGGCGCGCGCCTGGTCCCGCGGCCAGACGAAATGATAGGCGTCGAGATCGTGGCTGCCGCGCGAATTGCCCCACGGGATTGACAGGCTTGCGATGATCGCGCCGGGGAATTCCTTGCTTTCATGGGTGCGCAACACGGCGGTGCTGATGCGATAGGACCGCGTTACAGCGCGCGGTACGCCGGCCCGCGGCCGGCAGGAGGCCTGGAAGCGGCGCCACCCGGACTCGAAATCCCGCCGCGCCGCGATCCAGTCGCCGCCGAGCGCGGCGCGCACGTGGCATGCGGCGCTCGCCACCGAGTCGCCGAAGCCGATGGCCACCACGACCCCCTCGGCCGCGCGTTCCGTGGCGATCTCGCCCAGCAGTTCCGCGCCGGTGGCGGCGGACACCTTCGCCCCGCGCACCAGCGTCCCGGACCGGGCGAGCGCCCGCCGGGCGGGATGGCCCCTCGCCGGCGCCGCGACCGCGCCGCACCAGGGGACTGAACACACGGCGGCAAGGGCAATGCGCCCGCGCGAGGCCGCCAGCAGCAGCGTTCCCCGGTCGCGCAACACTCGGCCGTGGTTGTCCTCCCCTTGGTTGCCCAGCTGCGGCACCAGGCTGAAAAACAGGCGGTAATCGGCCAGCTCGCCTGCCAGGGCCTCGAAGCGAAGATGCATCAGCAGCACCGGCCGCGCCGGGTCGGCGAAAACCGTCTTGGTGATCCGATATCGTTCGCGGCGACACGTGTTCACCACCCGATACCCTGGCACGCCCGGGGCGAACGGCTCAACCCGGTGCACGGTGTCATCGGCCTCGGCCGAAAACCAGCCCCGCGCCGCCGTCACCAGGAAGACGCCTTCGCGGGTGTTCGCCTGGTCCAGCGTCGGATAATAGAGTTCATTCAGCACCCCCCTCCCAATCGTGTACCAGAGACGGCTGGCCGGGCCCGGGGCCGTGCCGACGCCCTCCTTGCGGCTAGGGCTCCAGGGGAATGCCACGGACGTCATGGCTCATCTCCGGGCCAGCAGCCACGCAATGACCGCACCCATCACCGCCACCGCCAGCAGCACGATCGCGGCCCACCACCGGTGGCGGGGGCGCCGGCGAGGACCCAACACCGCGTCCTCCCGCGGACCCGGGCGGGCGGCGTCGGGCGAGGTTCGCTCCAGCTCCGCGAGTTCGAGCACCTGGGCGAGGTGGAGCGCCCGGCGGCCCGTGCATTGCGCGATCTGTTCGCGGCAGCTGAACCCGTTCGCGATTACGATCTGCCCGGGGTCCGCCGCGCGCACGCGCGGCAAAAGCACGCGCTCGCCGCATGCGATCGACACGTCGTAGTGCGACTGCTCGAAGCCGAAGGCCCCGGCCATCCCGCAGCAGCCGGAATCCAGCAGCTCGTACGCCACGCCCATCCGCCGGAGGACGCTCTCCTCGGCGGTCATTTTCATCAGGGCCTTGTGGTGACAGTGCCCGTGCACGAGGGCTGCGTGCGGGTACTGCGGCAAGGTGCCGGGCATCTCGCGCTCGATGAACTCGCTCAGGAGAAACGTCTGGCGCGACAGCCGCCGGGCATCGTCGTCCAGCGGCAGCAACGCGCACAGTTCGTCACGGAAGGTCGCGACGCAGCTCGGCTCCAGCCCGACCATGGGCACCCCGGCGCGAATCTCCGGGCGCAGCGTCGCGACGATCCGCCGCAGCCAGCGGCGTGCGGTGGAAAGCATGCCGTAATCATACAACGGCCGCCCGCAGCACAGCGCGGCCCGCGGCACGATCACCCGCCAGCCGGCCGCCTCGAGGAAGCGCGTGGCCGCCTGCGCCACCTCGGGATGATAGTGGTTGTTGAAGGTGTCGGGCCACAGGATCACGGCCGGCCCGCCGGGGTTGGGCGTTGCTCCGCGGTGGTGAAACCAGTGCCGGAAAGTCCGGGGCGCAAACGGCGGCAGGCGGCGCTGCGGCGCGACCCGCAGCAGCGCCTTCACCACCCGGCCAAACCCGGGCGCCTCCTGCAGGAAATTGACGACGCCCGGCGCCAGCGACGCCAGCCGCGCCCAGCGCGCGATCAGGCCAAAGGCGTACATGGGCAGCGGCCGCAGGCGCCCGGCGTAGTGGTGCGCGAGGAATTCGGCCTTGTAGGTGGCGAGGTCCACGTGCACCGGGCAGTCGCCCTTGCAGCCCTTGCAGGCGAGGCACAGGTCCAGGGCCTCGTGCACCGCCTCGCTGCGAAATCCGTCGGCGATCACGTCGCCCTGCAGCATCTCAAACAGCAGGTGCGCACGCCCCCGGGTCGAGTGCCGCTCCTCCCGGGTCACCATGTAGCTCGGGCACATCGTGCCGCCCTCGTGGCGCCGGCACTCCCCCACGCCGACGCATCGCAGCGTCGCCCGGCTGAAGTCGCCCTGGTCCTGCGGGAAGCTGAACCAGGTGCGCGGATGCCGCGGCGCGTAGTCGGTGCCGAGCCGCAGGTCGGCGGTGAGCGGTCGCGCGAGCACGACCTTGCCCGGGTTCATGCGGTTGCCGGGATCCCAGATCGCCTTGAACTCCCGGAACACGCCGACGAGCTCGGGCCCGTAGAGCTTTTCCAGCAATTCGCCGCGCGCCTGGCCGTCCCCGTGCTCGCCGGAAAGCGAGCCGCCATATCGCACCACCAGATCGGCCGCGGCGGAGACGGTTTCCCGGTAGTTGCGCAGCCCCTCCGCCGTCACCAGGTCGAAGTCAACCCGACAGTGGATGCAGCCCTGGCCATAATGCCCGTAAAGCGCGGGCCGGTGCCCGAAACGCGCGAACAGATCCCGCAAGTCCCGCAGGTACTCGCCGGTCTGCTCCGGTGCGACCGCCGAATCCTCCCAGCCCGGCCAGGTGTCCTTCTGACCCGGCACAAACGCCGTGGCCCCCAGGCCCGCTTCGCGTGCTTCCCAGACTTTCTGCGCCTGCGCCGGATCGTCGAACCACCGCATCGTCGGCGCGTCGCGGCCGGCACGGAGCGTGGCCATGATGCGTTGGCCGAGCGCGTCGCATTCCTCGCGGGAGTCCCCGCCCAGCTCCACCAGCAGCCAGCCGCCGCCGTCCGGAAGTTGGCGGATGGCGTCGCCGTGCATGTGGTGCCCGCGCATCATGTCGACGAGCGCGCGATCGATGCCCTCCAGGCCGATCGGCTTGAACGGCAGGAGGTCGGTCACGTGCCGCCCCGCCGCCACCGCGTCCTCGTAACCCAGGACCAGCAGGGCACGGGCCCGCGGCCGGGGCACCAGTTGCAGGGTCGCGGACAGGATCGTGACGCACGTGCCTTCCGACCCCGCCAGCGCCCGCGCCAGGTTGGCGCCTTTTTCCGGCAGGAGGTCGTCAAGATTGAAGCCCGAGACGCGCCGCGGGATCCGCGGGAAACGCTCCCGGATGAGGCCGGCGTGCCGGTCCCGCAGGTCGCGCAGCTGCGCATGGATCGCGCCGGCCCGCCCCCCGGCCGCGATCGCGGCATCCCAAGCCTCGGGCGTCGTGGGCCCGACCTCCAGCACCGTGCCGTCGTAGGTGAGCACTTCCATCGCCAGCAGGCAGTCGGAAGTCCGGAGCCCGAGCCCGTGGTTGGCTGCGAGGAGCGAATTGATGCCGCAGGAATTGTTGCCGATCATGCCGCCGATCGTGCAATGGTTGTGGGTGGCCGGATTCGGCCCGAAGATCAGGCCGTGGGGAGCCACCGCCTTCTGGACCTCGTCCAGCACCGCGCCGGGCTCGACCGTGACGGTGCGGGCTGCCGGATCGACGGCCAGCACGCGGTTGAAATGCGGCGAGAGGTCCATCACGACCGCGGTGTTGCAACATTGCCCCGCCAGGCTCGTGCCCCCGCCGCGCGACAACACGGGGGTGTCGAACTCACGGCAGACCCGGACGGTGGCGATCACGTCCTCCCGGCCGCGCGGCACGACCACGCCGATCGGCGGCATCCGGTAGTTCGAGGCGTCCGTGGCGTAAAGCGCCCGGCTGCCGTCATCGAAGCGCACCTCGCCCGCCACGGCGGCGCGCAGGCGTTCCGGCAGGCCCGGCCGGGCGGGCCGGACGGGAAAACGCGCGCGGGCGGCAGCGGTCGATCGGGTCGCGAGGGTGGACATGGTTTGTTCAGGCTTGGTACCGGTCGGCGTCGGACCAGCGAAACTCCCAGCCCGCGCCGGCGACCGAGGGATCGGCGGCGAGGCAGCCCTCCACGGGCGGGCGCACGCCCGCGAAGAGTTCCTGCTCAATGCGGGCATGGTCGTGAAAATACTCGACGTGGCGGAGTGGGCGCAGGGCGGCGGCGATGGGCACGTGCAGCGCGGGCGCGCAGTGGGTCGACAACGGCAGGTTCCAGGCCTCGCACAGCGCGGCGACCTGGAGCAAACCCGTGTAGCCGCCGCAGCGCGTCGCGTCCGCCATCACCACGTCGACCGCCTCCGCCTCCAGCATCCGCCGGAAATCGTCAGCCACGTAGCCGTATTCGCCGTCCGTGATCTCAAGCTGCGCCGGGGCCCGCGCCCGCAGCCACGCCAGGCCGGCGCGGTCCTCCGGGCGCAGCGGCTGCTCGAGCCACCGCACATCGGCCTCCCCGGCCAGCCATTCGCCCCACTCGAGCGCCTGGCGGCGCTCGTAGGCGCTGTTCGCATCGACCATCAGCACGGCGCGGTCGCCCACCACCGCGCGCGCCTGCCGCACCCGCGCCCGGTCCTGCGCGGGCTCCCGCCCCACCTTCATCTTGAAATGGGTGATCCCCTCGCCGGCCCACTCCGCGAATTGCCGGCGGAGCTGCTCCTCGGCATAGGAAGTGAAGCCGCCGCTGCCATAAACCGGAACTTCCGCGCCGGTCCGCCCGAACAACCCGGCAAGCGGCACACCGAGGAGGCGGGCCTTGAGATCCCAGAGCGCGACATCCACCGCGGACACCGCCATCGCCGTCGCACCGCGCCGGCCGCCGTTGCGCAGCCGGTCAAACATCGCGCGCCACAGCCCCGGAATGTCGAACGCGTCGCCGTCCTCGAGCACGGGCCGCAGCTGATCGTCAATCAGGCGGGCAATGGCGGCGTCCGCGTAGGTATAGCCCAAGCCGCGCTGGCCGCCCGAGACGATTTCCACCACCACCAGCGTCGTGGCCGACCACTCGAGCGTGCCGTCGGACTCCGGGGTGTCCGTCGGGACCCGGAACGCGCCGACGCGCACGTCCCTCACCTGGGCGGTCGGCGGGCAATGGCCGGTCGCCGGCATCGTCAGACGAGCTCCCGGACGCGGTCCTCGGCCACCGTGGTGGCGATCTTCATCCGGTCCGGCGTGCCCCGGGCGAGCGATTCGGCGAAGTGCAGGGCCTGCCGCGCGGTGATCTTGCCCGGCAGCGGGGGCTCGTGCGGATCCACGACCGCTTCCACCACCACCGGACCCGGCGTCGCAAGGGCCTGCGCCACGACCTCCGCGCATTTCCCCGGGTCGTCGACAAACAATCCGGTGCCGCCGCAGGCGCGCGCAAACGCGGCGAAGTCGATCGGGTGCAGGTCGCACGCGTATTCCGGGTTGCCCAGCATCACCATCTGCTCCCATTTGATCTGGCCGAGGGAATTGTTCTTGATGACGAACACCTTTACCGGGAGCTGGTATTTCACCGCGGTGGCAAACTCGCCCATCAGCATGGTGAAGCCGCCATCGCCGACAAAGGCGATGGTCTGCCGGTCCGGATACGCCAGCTGCGCGGCGATCGCGTACGGCAGCCCGGGAGCCATCGTCGCCAGGGTGCCGGAGAGCGAATGCAGCTGCCCGCGGCGGACGGGAATCTGCCGCGCAAACCAGGTCGCGATCGTGCCGCTGTCGCAACTGACGATGGCGTCATCCGCGATGGCTTTTCCCAGTTCCCAGGCGACGACCTGCGGCTTCATCGGACGGTCCCGGCGCGTGCCGCGCTCCTCCATGAGCTGCCACCATTCCTTCATCCCCTTTTGCGCGTGCTCGAGAAACTTGCGCCGGGGATTCGCGTTGAGGCGCGGCAGCAGGGCCTGGAGCGCGGCCTTGGCGTCGGCGGCGATGCCCGCCTCGACCGGCGCGCGCAGTCCGATCCGGGCCGGATCCCGGTCGATCTGGACAATGCGCGCCTGTCCGGGCTTGGGCAGGAACTCGATGTAGGGAAACGAAGTGCCGACCATCAGCAGGGTGTCGCAACCGGTCATCACCTCGTAGGACGGCGTGGTTCCGAGCAGTCCGATGCCGCCCGTGGTGTAGGGGGAGTCGTCGGGCACACAGGCCTTGCCCAGCAGCGCCTTCACGATCGGCGCCCCCAGGCGCTCCGCCACCGCCTCCAGCTCGTCCGTGGCGTGAAGCGCGCCCTGGCCGGCCAGGATCGCGACCTTCTCACCGCGGTTCAACACGTCGGCGACGGCGCTCACCTCGCCCTCGTCCGCCAGTGCGGCGCGGGGCGCGAAGACGTGGTTCGAGGACTGCCCGGGGCGATTCCGGGGCGAGGGCGTGTCGCTCGCGAGCTCGAGGGACTGGATGTCCACGGGAAAATTGATGTGGGCCACGCCGCGGCGCGCCAGCGCGGTGCGGCACGCGAGGTTGGTGACGTTGGCGACATGCGCCGCGCCCATGACGCGGGTGTTGTACACGGCCACGTCCATGAACACGCGGTCGAGGTTTACGTCCTGCTGCGCATGCGTGTCGATCAGGTCGTGGTAGTGGTGCCCCGTGATCGCGAGGACCGGCTGGCCGTCGAGCTTGGCATCATACAGGCCGTTCAGCAGGTGAATGCCGCCGGGCCCGGACGTCGCCAGGCATACCCCCAGCTGGCGGGTGTACTTGGCGTAGGCGCAGGCCATGAAGGCGGCCGATTCCTCGTGGCGGACTTGGATGAAGCGTATCCGCTCCTGCTGCTTCCGCAGCGATTCCACGATCCCGTTGATTCCGTCGCCCGGCAGCCCGAAGACGAACCGGACGCCCCACTCCAGCAAGCTTTCCACCAGGATGTCGGCGGCAGTCTTCTTTGGCATGTTGCATTTCCTCTGGTTGTTTGCGCGGCGGATGCCGCACGCAACATACTACTCTCGCCGGGCGACGCGCTCAACCGGACGCGGCGGAATAGTTTCCGGAAAGGCCCATGGGGCCGTTCACTCATTCCGGCGCGGGGCGGCCAGCCGGGCGTCATTGCGACGGCGGAACTGGTCGCACATCACGCGGGCCGCGCTGAGATTGCAGTACCGCACGTAGGGCGCGGCGCAGACGGGTGCCAGCAACCGCAGGAGCCACGACGCGAAGCCGGCCTCGGTGCGCACCAGCGCGAAGATGCCGTCGTCCCGGCGCTCGAAGCGGAATTCGTTTTCGCCGTGCTCGGGGTGGCCGGCGAGCGCCCGATAGCGAAATCCCGCGCAAGCCGGCTCGCGGAAGACCGCCGTCACCCGGACGCCGAAGACAAAATGCAGCCCGTGCCCGGGCGGAAACTCCACCTGCTGCACGATGGTGTCGCCGACGCGCATGGACCGGTTCTCTTCCTCCCATTCAGCCCGGCTCCGCAGGATCTCCGGCGGAAACACGCGGTAGGCAAAAAGAAACCCCAAGTCGGTCTCGTCCAGCGGCGGACCGGCCGGCGCCGCGCGGAGCCGCACGCTCTCGGCGATCACCGGCCCGCCGTGGCGTTCCACGTCGCGCGCGCAGAATTCCGGGAGATAGGCCGCCAGCCGGCGCGAGTGGTCGCGGAGGAAGGTTTTCATGGCGGGCCGCCCTCAGGCGCGGGGTCGGCGGGAGAGAAGCGTGAAAAGGCCCAGGCCGGCCGCGGCCGCGAGCAGCCAGTTGCGGTGCTTCGACAGCGTCCATTGCAGGCTGCGATCGCGCGCCCGGGCGTCGAAGCGGCCGTGCGCGCCATGGTCGCCCGGCACCGGCTGCCAGAGGTTGTGCGGCCGGTCGGGGTCCTCCGGCTCCGACAGTTGCTGGGCGTCATAACCCTGGCGCGCCAGGAAGCGGTCGGCATAGCCCGGGACGAACTTGTTGCCGACGATCGCCTTGAGGGAAGGCCAGCCCACCACGAACTCCCGGCGCGGGTGACGGGATGCGTACACGATGGCGTCGGCCGCGATCTCCGGCTGGAAGATCGGCGGCACCGGCTGCGCCTGTCCGCGCAGCCGGCTTTTTACCCAACCGAATTGCGGCGTGTTGAAGGCGGAAAGCTGCACCATGGTGACGCGCACCCGGCTGCGGTCGTGCAGCAGCTCGCAGCGCAGCGAGTCGCAAAATCCCTCGATCGCGTGCTTCGCGCCGCAATAGGCGGACTGCAGCGGAATGCCGCGGTACGCCAGGGCGCTGCCCACCTGGACGATCACGCCCCGGTTCCGCGGCAGCATCCGCTCGAGCGCGGCCTTCGTCCCGTGGACGTACCCGAGATAGGTCACTTCCGTCACCCGGCGAAATTCCTCCGGCGTCGTATCCTTCACGGGCGAGAACACGGACACCATCGCGTTGTTGACCCAGACATCGATCGGCCCGAACGCCTGCTCCACGGCTTGCGCGGCGGCTTCCACCTGGTCGGCGCTGGCAACATCGGCCGGCAGCGCGAGCGCGCGACCGCCGAGGGACTCCACCTCGCGTTGCGCCGCGCGCAAGCCGTCGACGCCCCGTGCCAGCAGGCCGAGGCAGGCGCCCTCGCGTCCGAACGCCCGGGCGGCGGCCCGCCCCACTCCGGCCGAAGCCCCGGTGATCACGACGACGCGGCGATGTTTGGCGGATTCCATGATGATGGGGTGGGCCCGACCGGGCAGCGGCCCCTACGACATAGTCATGCGCTTCGCCACGAGGTGCCCGCCCCGCGCGAAAATTCTTCCGGCCCCGCAGGCAACCTGACGAAGAATTCAGGTTTCGCCCGCCACCGCGCCTCGCGCCCGCCCAGGTAACCCGGCGCCGGCCGCTTGCTTTTTGCGCCCATGCTTCCTGCGGATTTTGATGCCGAGCCAGAGGTCACGGCTGACGAGATCGCTGTTCCCCATTCGGAATCTCGTGATACGTGACGTGACCCCATCGGCCGCGCCCGCTGGAGGGCCCGCGTCCCCGCGGGCCCTGCCTTCGAAGGTGGAGCGACGTGACCCCAGGTTGCTGGCTCGAGCCGGGAAATCGTGAAATCAGCCATCGTGAAATCTAGAATCGTGAAAACGACGATCACCGCCGCCAGAGATTTTCAGTTTAGCGATTTCACGATTTTCAGTTTTCAAGATTCCCTGTCACCGCTGGAGGGCTCGCGTCCCCGCGGGCCGTGCTTTGGTCGGAGGTGGAGCGACCTGACCCCAGGGTGCTGGCTCGAGCCGGGGAATCGTGAAATCAGCCATCGTGAAATCCAGAATCGTGAAAACGACGATCACCGCTGGCTGAGATTTTCGGTTTACCGATTTCACGATTTTCAGTTTTCAAGATTCCCCTGCCCCGCTGGAGGGCCCGCGTCCCCGCGGGCCGTGCCTTCGAAGGTGGAGCGGCGTGACCACAGGTTGCTGGCTCGAGCCGGGAAATCGTGAAATCAGCCATCGTGAAATCCAGAATCGTGAAAACGCCATTCACTACTGCCTGAGATTTTCAGTTTAGCGATTTCACGATTTTCAGTTTTCAAGATTCCCTGTCCCTGCTGGAGGGTCTGCGTCCCCGCGGGCGGTGCCTTCGAAGGTGGAGCGACCTGACCCAGGTTGCTGGCTCGAGCCGGGAAATCGTGAAATCAGCAACCCTGAAATCCAGAATCGTGAAAACGAAGAGCACCGCACCCGATTTTCCGCTTAGTGTTTCACGATTTTCGGCTTCAATATTCCCATGTGGCCCAGCTTCCTTCCATTCTTGAAATGGTACAGGGGCGGTTATCCATCCCCGGACCGTGTAAAAACGAGTTGAGCTTTACGCCGGTAAAAAACAGTGAGCAAAAAGCTCAACCCAGCGGAGACTGGTGTTGATGTTCAGCGGGTTGTCTGCCCTCATCCGTCTGCGGGCCGCATTGTTGTTATCATCAACTGAGTTGAGTAGAATATACTGTTGGGCAGAAGAATGCGTGCAGACTTAAAGTTAATTCAGTCGAACGATCATCCCGCGTGGGAAGATTTCGTTTCCGCTAGTCGCGCCAAGGGTGCTGCCAAGAGCGGGTGGTTCAGCGTCGAGGTGGGTGCGGATGATGGAAAGTCTGGCGGCGAGTGGTTTCAGGTTCTTGTGTGCACGCATGACGGAGCCGCCGAGTTGCGGAGGAAGCGTGGTCGGTCTCGGTATGTAATTGCGGACGCCATTTCGCCGGAGGGCGTGTCGATCGCTCTGCGCGAGCATATCTCGCGAATTCGGGGCGATTCATGGCTCGAGGTCCGAGAAGCGTTGCGAAAGTCGATGTGGTGGGAGCGCGAGACGGTCCGTGCATGAGCGAAAAGCCCAACAAGCGGCCAGAGCCAATGTCGGTGCTGCGCACCGCCATGGCTCATCACTGAACGTTCGGCGGAGAAAGACATGAGCATATCGTCAAAAATCATCGAAGAGCAGAAGCAAATATGCGCGAAATATGGCGCAGATTTCTATCCTTGCGCCGCCGATGAACGAGCGGGCGTGGCTTTGCAGACGTTGGCGAGTGAGCCCATCTACGGAGTTAGAAAGAAGAATGAAGACGGAACGGCGAGCTGGTATATCTGGGGCGGCTCGTATTCCGCAACGCCCGACTTCTACCAGCCGCTGTGCGCAGGCCACATCGAAGATTCGCTTCCGATTGCACTCCGGTACTTGGCGCTTCCGCCAGGCTACAAGTTCATCATCGACCGGCATGGGCACGAGGACGTATGGCTCGAAGAAGAGCCGAATCAGCCACCACAGACAAGCCGGCTATAAGCGAAGCAAGGCATAAATTGGGTTCAGGCAGCGTGGGCAAGTGATTGGTCAGGAACGAACGGGGAGCCAGCTTTCAGCACCGCGACGAGGCGGCGTAACTGGCGACGCATGACATGGCTG
>DASZPS010000036.1:0-5008 GCA_035549955.1 Lacunisphaera sp.
AACACTCTGCAGCTTTGCCTTGGTGGCCTCCGCCTCGGCCCTGTCCGTTTCCGAAATCACGGACGTGTCGCCCAAGGTCGACGAACCGCCGGCGCCGGTCCGCACGTTCATGCCGGAATACCCCGACAGCCTGCGCAACGCCAAGGTCAACGGCCTGGTCAGCGTGATGATCGTGATCGACGAGACGGGCGACGTGATCGCGGCAGAAGTTGCCAAGACGTCCCACGAGGACTTTGCCGAGCCGGCCGTAACCGCAGTCCGTCGCTGGAAATTCAAGCCCGCCAAACTCGAGGGCAAGTCCGTGAAGGTCAAGGTGACCATCCCGGTGCGGTTCGCCGCGTCCTGAGCGGGGCCAAGCCCGGGTTTTGGGTTCTAGGTTCTGGGTTCCAGGTTCTAGGTTCTGGGTTCTGGGTTCCAGGTTCTGGGTTCTGGGTTCTAGGATCTTGGGTTTTAGCCCGGACATTTCACGGGCTTCCGTGCGCAACCTGCATGCCTCGGCGCTGTGCACCACCCTCTCATCCGGAACAAGGCGCTTGGAGGTGGAGCGACTTGACCCCAAGGCGCTGGCTCGGAGCGGCATCGCCGTAACGCGCTGGTCAGCGCGTTCCACCTTTTGGCGCCTTCGCGTGAGCTGGATTGCGATCGCGTCTCCCCGTCCCGGCCCGCACGGAGTCGGGCCCTCCAGCCATTCGTGGTCAACCGCGCCTACCGCTACGCCAGCAATCCACCAAGGGCGATCAGGGCGGTCAGGAACGTGGCGTAGCCGAGCAGCAGGACGATGCCGCTGGTCCGGGTGATGCGCTTGCGGCCGAGGGCCAGCCAGGCGAGCGCGAGCATGAAACCCCATGCGACGGGGAAATTGAACAGCTGCATCGTCCGGTCCATCCGCACTTCCTGCAGGAACGCCGCGGCGCCCACGACGAACGTGAGGTTGGCCAGGTTGGCCCCGATCACGTTGCCGACCGCGAGCTCGGAAACGGCGCGGCGGGCGCTCGTGATCGTGGTGACCAACTCGGGCAGCGAGGTGCCGACCGCCACCACCGTGAGCCCGATGACCATCGGCGAGATCCCGACGGCCTCCGCCAGCCCGATCGCGCCGGTGACCAGCAATCGGCTGCCCGCCACGACCAGTACCGTGCTGAGGCCAAACTGCACGGCCGTGCCGGTCCGCGTGGCGAACCACGCCCAGCGCGCCGCCGGCGGGGCGAGTTCCTCCTCGACGGCGGCCGCCTGCGCCACCTCGCGGCGCCGGGCCTGGCGCAGGTGCCGCCAAAGGTCCCACGCAAAATAGCCCGCTCCGGCCACGACGAGCACCGCGCCGTGCGCGCGACTGAGCGTGAGGTCCAGGGTCAGCAGAAACAACCCGAGGCCGGCCGCGACCATGGCGGCAAGCGGGACCACGATCGTGCGCGGGTCGATCGGAATAGCCCGGAGCGTCGCGCCGATGCCGAGGATCAGCCCGATGTTGCAGATGCAGGAACCGACGGCGTTGCCGACGGCGAGACCGGGTTCCGACTCGACCCCGGCCATGATCGACACCGCCAGTTCCGGCGTCGTGGTGGCGAGGCTCACGAGGGTGGAACCGATGACAATGGTCGGCACCCGCAGAAACCCGGCGGTCCGCACCGCCGCCGACACGAAAAGGTCGCCGCCCCGCACCAGGATTACCAGGCCCAGCAGCACCAGGAGAGAGTCGGTGGTCACGCGGCCAAGGAGCGGCCCGACCGAGGACAGCGCAAGGCAATTTCCGCCCCGGTCGGTCTCGAACCATTCACCCGGCGGATGAGCCGGTGACCGGACCAATTCGTGGTGCTGCCTCCTGTTTTTGTGTTTTTTGCGCTTTTTGTGGCCATGCCGTTCTGACTGGATCGTGGACCTCCGACCTTGCCATGGCCTACAACGAATACCTTGCCGAACGCGTGCGCGCGGAATTGAAGCGGCACCGCGTGCCGCTGGAGGAAAAGGCCATGATGGGCGGGCTGTGCTTCATGGTCCGCGGGAAGATGTGCGTGGGGGTGGACAAGGACCGGCTCATGGTCCGGCTCGATCCGGCCGTCGAGGCCGAGGCCCTGGCGCGGCCGGGCGCGGCGCCGATGGACTTCACCGGACGACCGCTGCGGGGCTTCGTGTTCGTATCCGCCGAGGGCTGGGAGCGCACCGCCGACCTCGCGGCCTGGCTGGCGCTCGCCCTGGATTACAACCCCCGCGCCAAGGCCTCGAAGAAGAAGGCGCGGTCGCGGCCCGTGCCGGCGGCACGAAAGCGCACGACCAGAGACTAGAAGTTATCCGGAAATCAGACCGAACGAGATCCTTGCCGCGAGTGTTGGGGCGCAGTCTTGCTGCGCCCAAGCCCGCAGGGCTTTCTTGCAGACCGCCGAAACGCAATGATTCTTCGCTGCGCGAAGAATGGTCGCAGCAAGACTGCGCCCCTACGGCAGAAACACAGGTATTCGGATGGGGCCAAGAGACCAGGAGCCCACAGACTGCCAGACGATGGACCTGTCGGAAGTCGAACCGAACACGTCAGGTCAGGACATTAGACAAAGCTGTGCTGCACACGGCATGTCACAATTCCTGACCTGACGTGTTTTGGAGCCGCTCGCGAATGTAGGGGCGCAGTCTTGCTGCGCCCAAGCCCGCAGGGCTTTCTTGCGGATCGCCGGAACGCGATGATTCTTCGCTGCGCGAAGAATGGTCGCAGCAAGACTGCGCCCCTACGGCAGAAACACAGGTATTCGGATGGGGCCAAGCGCGACTCGAGGGGGTCAGGTCACGGATGGTGAGATCGTCGGTGGGCCGCGGCCCGCCCGGACGCCGGGCCCTCCAGCGATCCGAAAAAGGCATCGGCGATGGGTGATGAGTGATGATTTCTGGCAGGCGGCAATTGGCAATCGCCGCCGTTGAGGCAAGCGGCGCACGCTCTCAGGTCTCAGCTCTCAGCTTTGCGCGTCACGTATCGTAGTCCGAGAAATTTTTTGCCCCGCGAGATGAACGCGGTAGGGTGACCGCTCGTTTCGCACGAACCCATGACTTCCTCCCCCGACCCTGACAGCCTCTCGTTCCAAGGCCTGGCCGAAAGCGCCCCCATCATGATCTGGATGGCCGGCCTGGACCTGGGCTGTTTTTATTTCAACCAAGCCTGGCTCCAGTTTCGGGGCCGGACCCTGGCGGAGGAATATGGCAATGGCTGGGCTGAAGGGGTGCATCCCGAGGACCTCGGCGCCTGCGTCGCCCACTACACCAGCTGCTTCGAGCACCGCCTGCCCTTCGCCATGAACTACCGCCTGCGGCATTTCTCCGGGGAATACTTCTGGATCCTCGATCGCGGCGCCCCGCATTACGCCGCGGACGGGACATTTCTCGGCTTTTTTGGCGGGTGCGCGGAGACGGAAACCCTCACGCCGGTGGTCCTGAATTCCCAACTGCGCACCAGCCTCGACGGCATCGCCCTCTGGGCCCGGACCCTCGCGGAAACCCACTTAAACGCTCCGGCCGCCGGCTCCACGCCGCCATTGAAGGCCTTCGCGCGCCACCTCCACCGGTCCCGCGAGGAAAAGAACGCCGCCACCCAGCTGGGCAGGCTCGCTGCCGACATGCTGACCTACGCCACCATTCCCCGCGGCGCCCATTTGACCTAAGCGGGACCGGGTAGGTGGGCGTCGGTTTCCACACCGACGCCGGGTTTGCATGCCTCGTGAGTCCTTATCGGCGATATGTCCTGTTGTTCGCTTCCTGATGTGGCGTGCTCGCCACTAAGGATCAGTCGCGCCGCCTACGCTGCGGCTGAGCTGCGAACCCGGGACCAGTCGCGCAGCCTGCGCTGCGGCTGGGAAATCGCCGACCACCAAAAGGTGGAACGCGCTGACCTCAGCGCGTTGCGGCGAAGCCGCTCCGAGCCAGCGCCTTGGGGTCTAAGTCGCTCCACCTTCTGCTCGTAGGAAACAGCGGCGCTGTGGCCGGCCTCGCTGAGGCCGGTCCGGGGTCACCGACCCCGGCTACAACCACACCGTTTCCTCCTAACCGGAGCAAAACGCGTTTTGCGGTTGGGGCTGAATCGTTCCGACTCGGCGCCATTCTGCTCGGGGCCTTGAGCAAGTCGAAAGGCGACGGGGGGCGTGGAAAATTCGCGATTTTGCCGGGCAATCGGTATTTGGAGACACGCCGTGGTCTGGAATCGAGCGAATTCAGCCCCTCATGTCTCAACCGCGACCGGTTCGGCGGTCGCGCAGGTCCGCGACATCGACGGGAGCGACGGTGCCGGCAGGCGGAGTCCGAGGATTTCTTCCTCCGCGCGCAACCAGGGCTCGTGGCCTGCGGTCGCTTCACGGGCGAGTTCGTCGGCCCGGCGGGCAATGCGCAACGCGAGGCTGAGGAGGGGATCGGTGAGATGATCGTAACAGGTCATAGTCCGAAAGGTTGGCGTCAAACCGCGTGAATCCCGGGCCCACCCGCAGGGCTTGGCATCCTCCGCCGCGGGCAGGGCGGGGCGCCGGGACTCACGCGGAAACAGCGGTCAGTTTTCTGGGCTGGAATGATGCAATAAGGGAATCGGTCTTGTTAGCGGCGCCTCTGTCGTCGATATGTCCTGTTGTTCGCTTCCTGACGTGGCGTGCTCGCCACCAAGGATCAGTCGCGCAGCCTACGCTGCGGCTGAGCTGCGAACCCCGGACCAGTCGCGTAACCTGCGCTGCCGCTGGGAAATCGACGACCACCGAAAGGTGGAACGCGCTGACCCCAGCGCGTTGCGGCGAAGCCGCTCCGATCCAGCGCCTTGGGGTCAAGTCGCTCCACCTCCGCTGCATGGCTCCGGATGCAAAGGCGTGCCCGACTGGGCGGGTGCCTTGGTTCGATTCCGAGGGTGAAATGTGCCGCCTAGCCCGCATATTTCACACCCAGAGGTGTGAAACATGCGCCCTGTCGGGCCGACCTTGTCGGGGCGCGCCGCGACAAAGTCGCTCCGCCCGGAGGGCGGACGGACATTTTGCTGATTGGATCGCCCAAGACTGTG
>DASZPS010000037.1:0-4724 GCA_035549955.1 Lacunisphaera sp.
CAGCCGCAGCGCAGGCTGCGCGACTGGTCCCGGGTTCGCAGCTCAGCCGCAGCGTGGGCTGCGCGACTGATCCTTGGTGGCGAGCACGCCACATCAGGAAGCGAACAACAGGACATATCGCCGACAAGGACTCACGAGGCGGGCGAACCTGGCGTCGGTGTGGAAACCGACGCCCACCTATTGAATAGTGCCGGCTTAGCATTTCCGCCAATTCCCACACCAGCGCACTGGGGAGCAGTGCGCTCCCCCTCCGGGCTGCCCGCCGGGACGCGGGCCCTCCAACACATGTCTATTGCGACGGCTTCACCTCCCCGCGCCCGTGGCTGCCGTGCGCATGGCCTTGCGCTGCTCGGGTTCGAGGGCCATGGCCGGCAGGCGGTCGTCGAGGAGGGTTTGGACGATGGTGCGGGCGGCGTGGGGATGGGCGTAAGCCAGCGCGGCGCGACGCATGGCGGCGAGGCGCTCGGACTGGCCGAGCAGGCCGTCGATCTTGAAGGGCAGGGTGGTGAGTTCGTTGCAGCGTACCGCCGCGCCCTGTTCGAGCAGGTGGTCGCTGTTGCGCTCCTCCTGGCCGGGGATGGGTGAGAAGATCGCCATCGGCAGGCCGCAGGTGAGCGCCTCGGAGGTCGTGAGCCCGCCCGGTTTGCCAATGTAGAGGTCGCTCAAGTGCATGAGCTCGTGCATGCGGTCGGTGTATCCCAGGATGACGAACCGGTCGGTATGACTTGCCGCGGCCTTTTCGACCCGGGTGCGGATGGCGGGGTTCTTGCCGCACACCACCACGCACTGGAAATCCCGCTGCAAGTGCGTCAGGCGTTCGACGATGTGTTCGGTGGGCCCGATGCCGAGGGCGCCGGCGGAGAGGAGCAGCGTGGGGCGCTGGGGATCGAGTCCGTATGCCTTGCGCGCGGCGGGGCGGTCCACGGGTTCGGCGAAGACGGAATCGATCGGAATGCCGGAGACAGTGATGCGCTCCGCCGGCAGCCCGAGGGCCTCGAGATGCGCCTTGGTTTCGTCGATGGCGACGAAGTAGCGGTGAAAGCGACGGGTAAGCCACATGGCGTGGCAGTCGAGGTCCGTCACGGTGATCGCGTGGCGCGTCTGAAAGGCCTTCTTGCCGAGAAGGTGGGAAATGATTCCCGCCGGCATGAAATGCGTGCAGACCGTGATGTGCGGGTCGAACTCGCGGATGAACTTGACCAGCGGACGCGTGTTGAGCCGGTCGAGCTGGGTGCGCAGCTCCTCGCCTTTCCAGGGCTCGTCCGTGGTCCGATAGGCCCAGCCGAGCGCCGTGGGCGCCGTGCGGACCAGCCGCATGTACAGCGACGAGTAGGCCTTCTGGAAGATCTTGTTCGTGAAATTGAGGGCGTCCTCATGGACCACGCGGTCGACGCGCGCGTCGCGCGCGAATTCCTTCTCCAGCGCCTGCGCCGCCCGGACGTGCCCGGTGCCCGCGCTGGTCGAGATGATCAGCACCCTTTGTTTGCTCATGGCCGGCAGCATGCGGCCGAATCGCCCCGAGGCCAGCCGCGGTTTTTGTAGCGGATGGAGTGAAAAGGGTCGGACGATTGGACAGTAGGAGGGGCTTTACGCCGCGACAGGTTTTTTGCGTGGTAGTCGGTCGGGGCGTAAAGCCCCTCCTACGCATGCATTGCCCTTGGCTCCGCCTTCTACGGCAGTTCCACCGTGTCCGCCATGGCGTCGAGGGCGGGCTTCAGCGCGTCGATCTGGTCGCTCGGCGCGCGGACAAAGAGCAGGCCGACGCTCTTCCTGCCCAGGATGCGCACGAGGTATTCCGACCATTTGGCGCCATCCTGCGGATAGTCCGCGAACCAGCTCAGGCTCGTTTGGCCGGTGACGGTCCGGAATCGCTCGCTGCCGGCGCGGTTGAGATAGCCGTTGAATTCCTTCTGGCGATCGGCCTGTTTGTCGGCGGCCTGTTGCTTCAGCAGGGCCTCGCATTCGCCGGGGTTCGTCGGCTGGGGTTGTTCGAGGATGCGATAGTAGAAAACAGGTTGGGGGACAGACGCTCCCTCCAAACGGAAAATAACGGACCTCGTGTTGCTGCCATTGGCCACGCGGGCAACGCTCCAACCGGCCGGGTAGGTCGCCTTCACTCCCAACTGCGAGTCTTCGATCCGACGGTTCTCTTTGACAATATTCCCCTGGTTAACGGACGCCCCCGCCAAGTCCAGTGAAGAGCGGGCGCGCGCCTGGGCGAGGGTGGGACAACCGAGGGCCTGCCGCTGGTTGTCGCAGATGCCCGCCTCATCGACCTGGACCGGGCCCTGCGGCCCCATCTGCGTGCCGAACCGCTGGTCGAGGCCGACGTTCATCAGCATGCGATCGTAGGTGGCCGTAACGAGCCAGCGCCCGACTCCCTTGTCACCGAGCAGCATCGAGGCCACGGCCAGTTCATGCGCCAGGCGGAAACCCGGAAAGCGGGCGCTGTGCTGCATCACCAGGGCAGCGCGGGCAAAATCGTTGGCGGTGCGAATCTCTCCGGCGGCGACGATCTCGAGCATACGGGCGTTGCGGGCCTTGTCGCGGGCCGTGGTGGCACCGCGCTCCTCGGCGGAGAGATTGGCCCTGTTGCCCTGGCGGTCGAGCTGGTCGGCGTCCACGATTCTCTTGATTTCGGGGCTGTCCGCCTTGCCCGCGAGCGCCGCGCGGGTGGCCGCAGGGTCGCGCCACACCGCCTGGACGCAGGCGGGTGATGGCTCATATTCAGCAAAGTCCGGGGTCTTTTGAGCCCAGCCGTCGAAATCGAAGCGGTGGGGCCGTCCCAGCCGGTTCATGAGCTGGTCCCAAGAATTGGCCAGCGCCCTTTCCGCGTCCTCCTGTCCCTTGGCCGCGGCGGTGAGCATCAGCTCGTATTGATCTCGCACTATCCGGTATTCGTTCAGGTTAAACCTTAGCAGCAACGCGGCCCGACGGAAGTCCTCGCCGGTTTGCAGGGTGTTGGATTCGACCAGCGCGATGGCCCGGGCATGGCTGGCGGCGACGGCGACGAAGTCCTTCATGTCCTTGGGCGCCTGGGCTTCGAGTTCGTCGAGGGCCTTGGCCGCGACGCTGGGAGCGGGGGCGGCGGGAGGCGAGGCGGGGGAAGGCTCGGCGGCCCGGCTGGGCATCAACGCAATCAGGGCGCACGCGCCCGCGAGGCGGCGTACCGCCAGGGTGGGGTTTCGGGGGGTCATGACTTCCTGTTCAACGCGTGACCATCGGCTTTCTTAGGAGAATCCATAGGGTGATGGGATTGCCTTGCTTGGCCGAAACCATTGGAACGCAACAATGTTCAAAGCGGCATTGCCAGATCGATTTCCAGCGAGCGGTTGGGAGGGCAGTCGGGTAGTCCGACGGATTGGAAGGCAACACTGGAGCAACAAGGGTTGGGCTCGTGCCCAACCTATTGAGTTTCGCCGATTGGACTGACGGCGGAACTTTCGCCGCCTCTTCGGACCCTATCCACACCCCGCCCTCCGGGCACCTCTCTCAAGCCGGAACAATTCAGTTCGAGGTGGAGCGACCTGCTCCCCAGGGCGCTTCTTTCGCAGCGGACGTCATCAGCGCGTTGGGGAGCAACGCGCTCCACCATTTGGTGCAACCGGTCCCTGTCTGAAAATGGACTCAATTGCATAGTTCCGGCTCAAGAGGGGACCATCGTTTCCGGAGGTTTGGCTCCCCTCTCGAGAGGGGTGGCGCGAAGCGACGGGGTGTGTAAAGCCATTGCGCGAAATTCAATAGGTCGGGCGGGAGCCCGACCCTCCAGTGCCGATTCCCGGCCCGCAGGGACGCGGGCCCTCCAATCATTAGTCGCTCGCCGGGACCAGTCGCACCAGCCAGCCGGGCGCGCCGTTCAATTGCTCCAAGGCGACGTAGAGCAGGCCGTCGGGGCCGGTTTTGATGTCCCGGATGCGGCCCAGGTTCTGGAAGATTTCCTCTTCGTGGACCACACGGCCGGCCTTCATTTCGAAGCGGATGAACTTCTGCTTGGCGAGGGAGCCGACGAACACGTTGCCCTTCCAACCGGAAAATTTGTCGCCGGTGTACACCGCCACCTGGCTGGTGGCAATGGAGGGCGTCCAGTGGCGGACCGGTTGCTCAAGGCCCGGTGCCTCGGTCTTTTCGGAGACCGGCGTGCCGTCGTAGTTCATGCCATAGGTGATGATCGGCCACCCGTAGTTGCAGCCCTTCCGGATGAGATTGAGCTCGTCGCCACCACGCGGTCCGTGCTCGGCCTCCCACAATTCGTGGGTCACGGGGTCCAGAGCGAGGCCCTGGGGATTGCGGATGCCGCAGGCCCAGATCGATCCGACCGCGCCGGATTGGGCGACGAACGGGTTGTCGAGTGGAACCGTGCCATCGTGAAACGTCCGGTGGATCTTGCCGAACGGCACCTCGAGTTTTTGGGCCGCGCCCTTCACGTCCCGCTCGCCGACGCTGAAAAACAGGTAGTCACCGTCGAACACGATCCGGGACCCAAACAGCACGTAACCTTCCGGATACTCCGCCTTCGGCAGGGCGAAAATGGTTTCCTGCTTCGCAAGGTGGTTTCCTTCCAACCTTGCCCGGATGATCTTGGTCATGGCGCGCGTGCCGTCGCCCGGGTCGCTGAAGCTCAGGTAAATCCAGTGATTCCGCGCGAAGTCAGGATGCACCGCCACGGCCATCAGGCCGCCTTCGCCTTTTTCGATCACCGGGGGCACGCCAGCGATGGGCGAGGA
>DASZPS010000038.1:0-1920 GCA_035549955.1 Lacunisphaera sp.
AGCACCCCGCTGGCGGCGTGGGCGGCAAACACGGCCATGGTGTTGTCCAGTTCATTGATCACATGGAGGAACCGGCCATCGGCGGAAAACCTCGCGTGGCGGGGGCCGGCGCCGGGCCGCGCGGCGGTCTCGCCGACGGGCATCATGGTCGCCGCCGCCGCGTCGAGCGCGTAGCGAAAAATGCGGTCCAGCCCGAGGTCGCACACATAAACAAAGCGATTGTCCGGCGAGATCGTAATCGAGTGCGGATGAGGTTTGTCCTGCCGCTTCGTATTGGGACCTAACTGGCCGGTGTGCGTGATGAAGCTCGTCCGGGCGCCGAGCGAACCATCGGGCGCAATCGGGAAACTGGCGACCTGGCTGCCGTGGTAGCTGATGACCGCGGCCGTGCGGCCCGTGGTGTCGACGCCGACGTGCGCCAGCGAGATTCCGCCGGTCGGCTCGGTGCCGAGTCGGGTCAGCGAACCGCTCGCCGCGTCGTAGTGGAAGGCGACCAAGGCGCCGGCGGCCCTTCCCTGGAGGGTTCCGTTCTCTCCCAGCGCGTAGAGCGTGTGCCCGGCAGGATGCCAGGCGAGGAAGGTCGGATTCGCCGTCTCCGCGGCGAGACTGGGCGCGCTTGGAACTCCAGTGGCCGGGTCAAGCCGGAGCGAGTAAATGCCGCGACTGGCGCCGCCGGCCGGGGTATAGGTGCCAAGGAAAATGAGCAGGCCTCTCGGAGTGGACATCACGCCCGGGAGACAGCGTTAATTCGCGCGCCTTGGCAAGGTCGCGCCGCGTCTTGTCTCGAGGGCAAACTTCCCAACGCCCAACGCGGCGGGCTGGTCGGTGGGACGGGCTGGAATTGCGCCGGAGCGAAGGGCGCGATCCGGATCAGGCTCCGGAGGGAGGCTTCGGTTGGGGCGGAGATTGCGGGACAATGGTGGCTTCGGCGACCCCCTTCTGGTCCCCCGAAGAAACCGTGAGCCTGAACTTGTAAGTCATACCGGCGATGAACTGGACCCTGAGGAAGATGATATATGGCTTCGTCCAGTCGTTGTTCGGGGGACTCACGGGACTGCCGGCCAGTTGCTCCCAGAGATAGGTGTAGGTCGCGTTGGGAGCGCCGCCCGAGGCTTTCGCCTTCATCATCAAATCGACGTTGGGGTGAAACTGGGCGACCGCGGGGGCGACTTGAATCTGCGCCAGGATCGGAGGCGGGCTGGAGGTCGACGCGGAGGGAGACGGTCCGTTGGTGGCCTTCGGATGAACTTCCACCACTTTGGTGGCGGTGTCGGTCGCGGAGCCCATGGTGACCTTCAGGCTGAAGGAATAGCTGCCGGCTTCCAGCGCGCGAAACCGGAGTGCATTGGTAGTTAAAACAGCTGCGGGCAGTTTGAGCGCGGGGCCTCCGGTCTGAGTCCATTGGTATTCCGCGCGTGCCGGCGATCCGGAAACGACCTTGAATCGGCCGAGCAGCGTGACGGTCGTGCCGGAATCTGCCAGATCCGGTCCGGAAATGGATGCCGCCACCACCTGGGCGGCCGCGGGTCTTCGTACCGGCTCCGCCGCACGCATGCGACCCGAGGTCGCCAACAATATGCAGGCCGCAGCCACGGCTGGGGCGAGCCAGCGTTGCGCCCACGGCTTGATTCCAAGCCGGATGCAGTCCAGCTGGCGGATCTTCCTGACCGGATCCCCGGTTTTGCGTAGGCTCATCGTTGCACCCTTGGGTTTGGGGTGGGAAGGAGAAAGAGAGCGAGAGGGAATTCCCGCCAATGAGCCAGGCCGACCGGTCAGGACAGCGTGAAATGCCGCCGCGCGTTGAGGTCGTGGCGAAGTTCCGTGCGGAAATCCGGGTGCGAGATCGAGATCAGGGCCTCGCCGCGCTCGCGCAGGGTCTTGCCGTGCAGGTTGACCGCGCCGTACTCCGTGATGACCCAG
>DASZPS010000039.1:0-26070 GCA_035549955.1 Lacunisphaera sp.
CAACACCTCCCGCGGCCTCCGCAAGGCCTTCGGCCTGAAGACCGCCGTCGTCACCGCCTTCGTCGACAACGAGGTGGGCCACCTCGTCGAGGACTTCATCATGCAGGGCGGAGTCGCCACCGACTTCATCAAGTGGCGCGAAGACGACGGCATCGGCCGCACCGTCCGCAACGGCCTGAACTTCACCGAGCGCGGCTTCGGCATCCGCGGCGCGGTCGGCAATCCCGACCGCGGCAACACCGCCGCCTCCCAGCTCAAGCCGGGCGACGTCGACTGGGAACACATCTTCGGGAAGCTCGGGGTGCGCTGGTTCCACACCGGTGGCATCTTCGCCGCGCTCTCGGCCACCACCGCCGAACTCACGGTCGAGGCCGTCAAGGCCGCGAACAAGCACGGCACGATCGTTTCCTACGACCTCAACTACCGCCCGTCGCTCTGGAAGACCATCGGCGGCCTCAAGAAGGCCCAGGAGGTCAACCGCGAGATCGCCAAGTACGTCGATGTCATGATCGGCAACGAGGAGGACTTCACCGCCTCGCTCGGCTTCGCCGTCAAGGGCGCCGAGGACCTCAAGCACATCGAGACCGAGGCCTTCAAGGCCATGATCGAGACCGCCGTGAAGGAGTTCAAAAACTTCAAGGTCGCCGCCACCACCCTCCGCCATGTCCACACCGCGACGGTCAACGACTGGTCCGCGATCCTCTGGCACGACGGCAAGTTCCACGAGAGCAAGAAATACCCGGAGCTCGAGATCCTCGACCGCGTCGGCGGCGGCGACTCGTTCGCGTCCGGCCTCCAGTTCGGCTTCCTCCAGTTCAACGACGCCCAGAAGGCCGTCGACTATGGCGCAGCCCACGGCGCGCTCGCGTCGACCACCCCCGGCGACACTTCGATGGCGACCCGCAAGGAAGTCGAAAAGACCATCGCCGGCGGCGGCGCCCGCGTGGTGCGGTGAATCGATCTGGAGGGCCCAGCTCCCGCTGGGCCGCGGCTCAATGGGAGTTGAGCCCTCCCTTCCCAGCTCGGGCCTTGTCGCCCGGGCTTTTCTTTTGACGATTTCCGTTTGCGCGAGTCATCGATTCGGCGCCAACATATGACACGATTCACCATGATGGTCGCACCGCGCAGGTTCTATCGCCCCCCGCTCTTCCTGGCGCAAATGTCCCGCATCGCGCTCGCCTGCTTTGCCGTCCTCCTGGTGCTGCCCAACGAGGTCCGATGTCAAGATCCCCGCAACACGATGCCCAACGTCCCTGCCCCTTCGATTCCCCCAGCATCGACGACCTCTACTTCGACAAGTCCGAGCATTGAAGATGAATATCAAGCAACGATGATGGCTCGCGCCGCCGACGCTCATGACAATGACCTCTTTAGTGAAAGGGTCCAAAGCCTGTGGAACGCCCAGCACATAAGAAGGTCAGGCGATTTGGGCCGAAGCGCCACCGTTCCACCCTTCCTGCCGGTGATGCTGGAACCGGTATCGCCAGGCACGGCAATTGACACCTCCCTGGACTACGAAGCCCGGCTGGCCGCTTGCGCTGCTGACACCTACTTCATGGCCTATACCAGCCTCCTGCGGCAGGATGCCTGGTCCGACAAGCGAGCCAAGCGACTCGAGGCGATCCTGACGACACGCAAGGAACTGGCCGGGGAACTGCGGGCCGCCCTGGCGAAATCCGCCGCCCTGCCCCCGGCGGAATGCACGGCCTTGCTCGCTGGCTTGGCCCGCGCCCAAACCACCGCCTTGCAGGCCCTCGAGGCCGAGGAAGAGTCGATTCGCCTGGACCTCACCACCCGCGGCGCCTTCCGGCGCTACGAGGACGGTATCCGCCTGCGCCTTTCCGGGATTGGCGGACCGCAACTCTCGCCGGTCGCAATCGTGCTGCTCTCCGCGGCGCAGTTCGACGCCGGCCTCTCGGCCGTGCAGCGGGAATTGCTGCAAGGTGCTGTCCAGGAGCTCACCCAAACGGGCCACGAGGCCACGGCGAGCTTCTCCTTCTGGCCCGCGCGGGCCCGCCTCCCGCTTCCCCCCGATTTGCCGGCGGACTTCGCGGCGGGCTTGCAGGAGGTGAGGCTCCTGAAACAACAACTCGTGGAGGAGATGATCACGGTGCTGGATCGGAACCATGACGACGCGCGGAGCGCGGCCCTGGCCGATCTTGCCGCCCGGCAGGCTCCCGCCTTTGCCCGTCTCGACGACCTGGCGGACAGACTCCGCCCGCGCCTCGCGCCGTTCTATGCCCCGGTGGCGGTGCCCGCCACCGTCGCGCCGGACACCCTCCTGCTCCAGGCGGAGCGGGCCTTTGCCCGCAAGTCAGCCCTCCAGTACCGCGTGAATGCCGCGATGCGCGAATTGCGCCGGCATGCGCCGGACGACCGGATCGAGCTGGTCCAACAAGGCGCCAGCCCCGCCATCGTGTTTACGGTCACCCAGGCGTCCAAGCTCACCGCCGCGGAGAAGGATGCCCTAGAGAACCTGATCAAGGCATTCAACGGGGAGCTGGAACGCCGGACCCGGATCCTGACCACCGACAGCCAGAACCTGCAAAAATCGCTCCGCGAATACCGGGACAAGACACTCCAGAACCCTGGCGCAAACCTGGCCCAACTCGCGGCCTCCCTCCGCGAAACCCTGGCGGCCCGGGAGAATGAACGGCTTTACCGCGACTACCGGGCCGCCGTGTTCCAGGCGGGCCTCTCTCCGGAACAGCGCCGACTCTTGTTGCGCGAAACCCTGGCCGAGATTGAGCGGACCCGGTCGCGCGATCCTTGGGCGGATTGAGGTTCCCCCGGGGGGTGGACCCAGGGCCTCAGCCGGGATCATGCAATTGAAGCGCCGTTTCGCTTGGTAGCGAACCGACCGAAAGGTGGTCGTCGATTTCCATATCGACGACAAGGACTCACGAGGCGTGCGAACCTGGAGCGACCTGCTCCCCAGGGCGCTTCTTTCGCAGCGAACGTCCTCAGCGCGTTGGAGAGCAACGCGCTCCACCATTTGGGGCGAACGTTCCCGTTCTGAAAATGTACCTCAACTGCAAGAGTCCGGCTCAGGGCTGGCCCGGCGCCGCTGGCTGGTTTAGCCGCACCTCGTTGTTGCGCGCGGTGATTTCCGGGATCGGACCGGCCGTGATAACGCGCACGATTGCAGCCGTGGCGCCGGCCGGCAGCGCGCAACGCACCACGACGGAGCGCGGCTCCAGGTCCACGGGCGCTTCCAGCGCGGGCACTGCGGCGCGAGCCAGTTCATGCCCATCCCCATCGAGTACCGCCAGCACCGCGGCCGGGGTGGCCACCGCGCCGAGGCTGTGCACCTTGACGGTAATTTCCGATGCGGTGCCTGCAACGTCCTCCGGGCCGATGCCCAGGTCCGGGCGCTGCCAGTAGGGAACTCCTTCCGCCACGCACCGCCCCTCAACCACCACCGTGGCATGCGCGGGAAAAACGAGGCGCATGGCCTGGTCGCGGCCGAAATCCTGGCGCCGCGGCTCGCCCGGGTGATCGGCGCGGTCGTCATCATTTGCGTCCGTGCCCTGCGTGAATTCCCACTGCCCGGGCAGCACGTCGGCCCCGATCATCTCGGCTTCGACCGGCTGGTCCGACAGGTTGCAGGCCACCACGCGCAGGCTCCCGGCGGTCGCGTCGGGCAGCAACAGCGCCACTTTCTCGTCATCGCCCGCCTGCGCGAAGCGCCAGCTGATGCGATTTCCGGGCAACGGCGCGTTGCGCAGCAGTCCGACGCCGCCCAACCGCGCCCGCTGCAGGTCGCCCGTCGGCACGCCCACCCGATCGATCCACAGGCTGCCCTCGGTGTTGATGAACTCGAGCGCGTCGCAGCCCGCGATCTGCCGCTCAAAGAGCTCGGCCAGCCGGTCCTTGTCGCCGAACAACTGCCACGTGAAGAACTCCGGCGCGGACGAGCGGCCGGAATTGGACGAGGCGGCGCCCCGGCGGCGCAGTTCCAGCGCGGCCGGCTTCTCGCCCCCGCCCTGGCGGCGGCGCCATTCCTCCCGCTGCCCGAGCTCGTCGATCAAGTTCGCGTTTACCGCGGAGATGCCCGCGAGCCCGGTCGCCAGGATCGGCTCCAGGTAACGGCGATCGCCGCTCGAGCGCCAGGCCGACCAAAGCACGTGCCACGGCAGCAACCCGCGCGACGCCTCGATTTCACGATCCGTGTCAAATTCCACCGCGGTCAGCAGCCGCCGCTCATCATCGCCCGAGAGATGCGCCAGCAGCCCCGCGGCCAGCTCCTCGTTCATGCGCCGGGCGCGGGGATTGCCGTTGAAGGCGACGAGCAGCTGCGGGACCTGGCAGACAAGGAACGAATAGGGTTTCTGCCGATTCCAGGGCGCATCGGTCGCGACGCGCGTGCCACTGTAATACGATGAACGGATGTGGCGATGCCCGGCGGCGTTGACGCCGGTCAGCGATTCGACACCGCGCGAAGTCTCCATCGCCCGCTCGAGCAGCCGCGGGTTGCCCGGATCGAGCAGGAGGTTTTGGGCGAGGCAATTGATGCCTTCCTCGTAACTGTGCAGCTCGTCGGCCTGGATCGTCGGCAGCCCGTGCGTGAACATGCCATTGCGATACGCGGCTTCCAGCAGGCGGCGGGCGGAGTCGCGCAACTTCTCGGGCTCCGCGCCCATCAACGCCAGGCCCGGCCAGAGGTTCGTGAGGTCGACGTCGTCCGAAATCCCGCCGCCGAAATCCCCGTACGCCACCTGGCGGTGGTCGATGTACCAGTTCACAAAACGCTTCGCGCGCCCGAGCAGCTCGACCTGGCGCACCGCCCAGCGCGGCACACCCGGGGGTGGCACGCTGGGCGGCGGCACCAGTTCGGGCGAAAATCTCGCCAGGCCCGCGGCCACGGCATATTGCCGCGCGAGCCGGTGTTCCGGGTCGGCCGCAAGCACGTCCTCCAGGTCGCCCTTGAAGCGATTCCACAGGTCAAATTTCTCCGAGTGGGGATGCTCCTCGACCAGCATCGCGTAGGCATCGCGCGCCTGGGCGAAACGGTCGGCGACGTGCTCGGCGCGGGCGGCGGCGCGCGGTTTGAACACGAGGCGAACGCGCGCCTGGCGCAGCGCCTGCGCCGAAATCTCCGCGCCGCGGCCTTCGATCGAAATCCACAAGCCCCGCCCTTTGGGCAGCAACCGGTCGCGCGTGTCCAGCCACAACGTGACGGGGGCGCCGACGCGCAGACCCACCGTCACTCCCGCGAGCTCCCGAAGCGACCACAGCGGGTCCTTGATGCTGATTTGGATCGGGATGCTCGCGGCGCCGCCCGCCGCCGACAAGGCGGGCAGGTCGAGCGCGATCCCGTCGAGCCCGTCATCGCCCGTCCACGTTTCAGGCAGAAGCAAATGCACGACCGGGAGGCCGCGCTCGCCAGGTTCGCCGGGCGCGACCGGTTGGTCTCCCGCCGGCATTCCTACCAGGGTCGCGCGTTCATCCGGCGGAAACCGGCCGGCGATGAAGGATTCGAGCCGGTCAATCTCGGGCCGCGACCCAACCGCCGGCGACGCCGCGGCGAAGGCGAACTCCACCTGCTTGCTGCCGGCGGGTTCGCCGCCCGGTTCAATCAGGTAAGCGGCGACTTCACCCAACGGACTCTCCTTGAGGTCGGCGCGGAAGCGGATGCGCCCGCCGTGCTGGCGCGGCATCTCGTGCGCCGTCCGTTCCGCACCTTCCGGCCGCCGCAGGAGCACCTCTTGGAACCCGACGGTGCTCGCGTCTTCCATCGGTCCCTCCGCGCTGATGCGCTGCACGACCCCGCCCGCCCCGCCGGAGATTTCCAGGTGGTTCCAGTCTTCGTCCGGCAACGCAAAACTCAGCATCCGGCCGGAATCGACGTAGCAGTCCCAGTCGGGCAGCACGAAATAATCCGTCCGGCCGGCGATCCGGGAGCGATTGTAGACGCCGGGCCAGGTTGTTTCGCGAATCCCGTCACAGGCCTTCCACCACCAGCGTTTCAAATCGTACGCGTCGGTGAACTCGACCTTGCGGACGCGCACGCTGGGCGCCGCCGGCAACACGGGTACGGCGATCGCGCTGCCCCACGCATGCCGGGCCGCCCATTCGCGCCGGACGAGGGTGTCGCCCGGATCCCGGGGCTGCGCCGCCGGCAGGCTCGGCTTTTCCCCGCGCGCCAGGGTCGCGATGTCAGCCGGCCCGAGCATCCGGTCGTAGATTCGGATCTCATCGATGTCCCCGCCGCGGGTGAAGTTGTAGTCACTCTGCACCTGGTACGGGCTGATGATGCGGGAGTGCGGGCCGAACTGGTCGAGCCCGGCGTCCAGGACCCCGGACATCTTTTTTTCCGCCACGAGCCGGCCATCGAGGAACAACCGCACCCCCTGCGTCTCGTCCCACGCGAAGGCCACGTGCAGCCACCGGTCCGGCGCCGGGAAGGGCGCGACCTCGGCCGCCACCCGCCAGCGGGCGAGGTCCCGGTCGGTCACAAACGCCTCGACGCCGTGCCCGTTGTAGTCGACCCGCAGCCAGGTCATGTCCCAGCTGGAATGGTCGGCATAGCCGACGCGAAACAGGGGAAACTCCGTCGGCCCGACCGGGTAGCGTGACCGCCAGAAGAATGCCAGGGTGCCGCGCTGGGCATAGAGGTTGCCCGGCGCGCGCCACGCGAGCGTTTGGTGATCGGCGCAACTCAGGGCCGGCCCGGGCGCACCGTCGGCGATCTTTTCCACCTCCGCATCGAACGTCGGCTTCGGCTGACCGTTCGCGGCGAAGTCGGCGGTGGTGCCGGTTTTGCCCGTGACTTCGAACAACAGGCCGTTGGATGGCGTTCCAGCCCTGGCCAGCGCCAGGAGGGCGAGGAACGGCACGGCGACGCAGACACGGGGAAAACGGGGCATGGGGTCGGCGCAGTTAGCAAAGCCGATCCGCCAACCCGCGCAAGGCTCCCGATGTGGTAGGGGCCGACCCTGGACGGTCCTCAAGCGTGTCGATCCGTAGGGGCGCAGTCTTGCTGCGCCCCTACCGAACAAATCATGCCAGCCCGGGCTCGCCTCCCGGCATTTTTCAGTCACAGGTTTAATGTCGATGATCTCCTTGCCTCGCAGCCTGCTTCCCGTGCTGCTCGCCGCCACCTCGCTCGGCTGCGCCGCCGAGATCCCCGCGGTCGTCAACCTCTGGCCCGG
This sequence comes from Lacunisphaera sp., assembly GCA_035549955.1. Lineage (GTDB taxonomy): Bacteria > Verrucomicrobiota > Verrucomicrobiia > Opitutales > Opitutaceae > Lacunisphaera. Next base: position 7,155 of record DASZPS010000039.1, read on the forward strand.
CGCCGCGCCCGGCTCGGAAAAACTCACGATCACCGAGCAGATCACCGAACGCAGCGCCGATCCCGCGAAACCCGATCGCATCTACACGCAAATCGTCACGCCCTCGCTCGCGGTCCGCCGGCCCGAAAAGCCCAACGGCGTCGCCGTCATCGTTGCGCCCGGGGGCGGCTACCAGCGCATCGTGATCGACAAGGAGGGGCCCGACACCTCCGCCTGGCTCAATCGCCTCGGTGTCACGGTGTTCGTCCTCAAATATCGCCTGCCCGGCGAGGGCCACGAACACGGCAAGGATGTCGCGCTCCAGGACGCCCAGCGCGCGATGCGCGTCATCCGCGCGCACGCGGCCGAATGGGGGCTCGACGCGAGCCGCGTCGGCTTCTGCGGCTACTCGGCCGGCGGCCATCTCGCCGCGTCGCTGGAATTTTTTTTCGACCGCCGGATCTACGCCCCGGTCGACGCGGCCGATCAACTGAGCGCCCGGCCCGACTTTTCGATCCTCGGCTATGCCGCCGCCGGCGCACGGGGCACCCGGCCGGCGTCCCTCGACGGCCTCACGCCGCGCCAGCAACTGGACTGGGACTACAAGATCGAGGCCCAACCCGGCGTCACCCCGCCACCGACCTTCATCCTGCAGGCCGACGACGATCCGACCGTGAATCCCCAAAACGCCGCCGTCATCTACCTCGCGCTCAAGCAAAGCGGCACGCCGACCGAGATGCACGTGTTCAAGCGCGGTGGCCACGGCTTCGGGATTCGCGACGCCAAGGGCCCCGTCGCCCACTGGCCGGATCTTTGCGCCGGGTGGATGAACGAGATCGGCGTGCTGAAGTAATCGGCCGCTGGCCGGTGTTTCCTTGTCATGCAGGGATTGCGGACTTGCTGCGCGATTTTGGGCGACCCAAGTTCGATCCCCGGCCAACCATGAAGATCCCATCACTGGAGCGTTGCCGCTTCCTTCTCCTCCCCCCGCCGATCACCCGGCGGCACCTGGCCTGCCTCGTCGCGCTTCTCACGCTCGCCCCCGGCGCCCGGGCCCAGGGGAACAACGCGATTCCGGCCACCGGCCCCACCGTGAGCGGCCTGGACCAGATCATCCTCGCGAACGCCGCCGAACAGGCGGGGTCGGCCATGTTCAACGAAAAGGTCCAGCGCCTGTGGATTGACGATCTCAACCAGGCGCCTGCTCATGCCGGCCGCACCGCCGTCCTCCCTCCGTTGCTGCCGGTCATGCTCGAACCCGTCGTGCCGGGCACCGCGACGGCGGCCTCCCTGCCCCACCAGGCGAAGCTGGCCCCATGCGCGGGTGACACCTACTACATGGCCTACACCAGCCTCCTGCGCCAGGACGCGTGGTCGGATCGGCGCGCCAAGCGGCTCGAAGCCAGCCTCGCCGTCCGAAGAAAATTATCCGGGGAACTGCGGGTCGCCCTCGCGCAATCGGCCGGCCGGCCGGCCGGGGAAAGGGCCACCTTGCTGGCGGGCTGCGCCCGGGCCCAATCGTCCGCGTTGCAGGCCCTCGAGGCCGAGGATGAATCGATGCGCCTGGACCTCACCACGCGGACCGCCTTTCGGCCGTACGAAAATGGCCTCCACCTGCCGATCTCGGGCAACGACGGGCCGCCACCGCCACCGGTGGCGACCGTCCTCCTCTTCGCCGTGCAGTTCGACCCGGGCCTGAGCCCTGCGCAGCGGGAGTTGCTCCAGGGCGTGTTTCAGGATCTCTGCCAGTCGCCCAGCCAGGCGGCCGCCAGCTTTTCCTTCTGGCCCGCGCGCGCGCGCCTGCCACGTCCCGCCGGCCTCGCGGCGGATCTCACGCTCCAGCTCCAACGCGTGCAGGAATTGAAACAGAAGCTGGCCCGGGAGATCGTGGGCGTGCTGAACCGCAAGCGCGACGATGCACGCACCGCGGACCTGGCCTCCCTGGCCGGGCGGCAAGCGCCCGAGTTTGTCGCGCTCGACAACCTGGCGGACACAATCCGTCCGCAACTCGAAGCATATTATGCTCCGGACGCGCCGCCGGTCACCAGCGCACCCGACGCCCTGTTGGCGCAGGTGGCGCGCGCCTTTGCCCGCAAGTCCGCCCTGCAACACCGCGTCAACGCCGAGATCCGCGAACTGCGCCGGCTGCTGCCCAACGACAAAATCGAACTGGTCCAGCAGGACCAGGCTCCGTCCATCGTCCATACGCCCGGCCCGCCGTCCGCCAAGGCGCGGCCGCTCACCGCGGCGGAAACCCGGATTCTTCACGACCGCCTCAAGAAGACGAACGACGAAGTGGCGCAGCGGACCCAGGCGCTGGTCAAGGAAAGCCAGGAATTGCAGGAGGCCGTGCGCGACTACCGCGACCGAATCCTCCAGGCTCCGCAGCAAAACCTGGGCGAGCTGGCCGCGACCCTGGTCCAAACCGTGGCCATGCGGGAAAATGAACGTCTCTACCGCGACTACCGGGCCGCCGTGCTCGAGCCCGGCCTTTCCCCCGAACAACGCCGCCTCCTCCTGCGCGAATCGCTCGCGGAAATCGAGCTGACCCGGCTGCGCGATCCCTGGGCGGAGTGAGCCCGCGCAGGATCGCAAGGACGGAGCGCAGTCGGTCCTGGCCTGCCGTGACTTTGCGGATCCGTGCCGCGCGCCATTTGAGATGTGGGGATTGGAGACTTGCCGCTTCCACCAGCGAAACCCATGTTGGGCGCCGGGACCACGCCTCCCCATTCCCAGTCGAATCTGACCATGTTCCTGTCCCGCGTGCGCCCCCTCCGTCCTGCGACGAGTTTGTTGTCCCTGCTGCTTGGGTCCCAAGCCTTGCCCGCCCTTGCGCAGCAGGTGGCCGGGAGCGCCCCCGGGCGGCATGGTCACGAGCTCGCCCGGCAGCGGACTGACACCCAACCCCGACTATACTGCCGCGAGATTGAACTGGGAGCAATGGGCCGATTTCAGCACCCGCCGGCTTGAACGCGAATTATTGGAGCAGCTCCAACGGAGCGACCCCATCCCCACCACCGGCCGCGCGGCCTTCCTGCCACCCGCGCTGCCAGCCTTGGGCGCAGCGGTCGCGGTCAATGCCGTCCCGGCGGTGTCGCCGGAGCAGCGTGCCCAATGGCCCGACCATGCCGGCGATTCGTTCTTCATGGCCTGCACCAGCCTGCAGCGACAGGGCCAACTGTCCGGCAAGCAGACGCGGCGCCTGCAGGCCTTCGTCTCCACTCGCGCAAAACTGCTCGACGACCTGCACCGGGCGCAGCTCCAGGCCGCGGCCCTGCCCCTGGCCGACCAATCCGCCTTTCTGGCGCGCTTTGCCGAAAGCCAGGCCGCGGCCCTGCACGCTTTGGCGGAGGATGAAGAGTCGATCCGGCTGGATCTCACGCAACGCCGGCCGCTCGGCGGATATGAGAACGGGGTCGGCCTGACCGTGGTTCCCGACCAGGCCCGAAATCTGCCGCCCATCGCGCTCGGCTTCATCTTTGCCGCCCAGTTCGAACCGGGGCTCAGCGCCACCCAGCGCGAACTGCTGATGGGGATCGTGCAGGATTTCGAACAAGACCCGGAGAAGGCGGCGGCCTCGTTTTCGTTCTGGCCGGCCCGGGCGCGGCTGTCCCTGGCCGCAGACATTCCCGCCGATCTCGTACCCCGGATCCAGGGTCTTCAAGAGCTGAAGCAACAACTGGCGCTGGAACTCATCCAGCTGCTCCGGCACCAAGGCCGCGACGCCGATGCGACCCAACGCCGGCAAGCGGTCGCCGCTCTCACGGCACGACAGGCTCCGGTGCTGGCTTCGCTCGAATCCCTCGCGGAAGAACTCCGCCCGCGCCTGGCCACGATCTACGGGACCGCCCGACCGGTCCCGGTCGATGCCCCGGCCGAGCTCCTGCAACAGGTCGCGCTGGCCTATGCCCGCAAAGCCGCCCTGCAGCTCAGCGTCAGTTCGGAGCTGCGGGACCTCCGCCAACTGCTGCCCAATGACCGGATCGAGGTGATCCAGCAGGGGCGAGCGCCGGTCATCATCCGCACCGCCGGGGCCGCATCGAACAAGGCGCCACCCCTCACCCCCGCGGAGGAAAAAGCCCTCGCGGGCCGGCTCCAGTAGACCAATTCGAAATTTGCCCGGTTGACGGTCATCCTGACGAACGACAGCCAGGCCTTGCAGGCGGCGCTCCGGGATTACCGGGACAGCGTCCTCAAGGATCCCGAACGGAATCTCGCGCAGTTGCTGGCCTCGCTGGCCCAAGCCGTGGCTGCACAGGAAAACGATCGCCTCTATCGCGACTATCGTGCCGCCGTGCTGCAAGCCGGCCTGTCCTTGGAACAGCGCCGGCTGCTGCTCCGCGGAACGCTGGGCGAAATCGAACGTACCCGCCTCCGCGATCCTTGGGCGGACTGACGCGGCAGCCACCCCTGGCCGGGAAGGTCGGCGAACTTCCCCGCCGTTAAGGTCTCGTGTTCTCACAAATCCCGGGTGGACCCGCCCCGAGCCTCCTTCATTCTCCGCCGGTCGAAGCTCTGGGCCAGAGAGCGTGCACCACAATCCCCACCTCCTCCGACCATGCGCTTGCCCGCCCGCCACCCTGTCCTGAATTGGTCTGCTCCGCGCAAATTCCGTTCCTTTTCCATTCGATCCGTAACCGTGCCGGCCTGCCTCCTGATGTCCGCCCCGCTCGCCGCCCAGGATATCGGTCCGCCTGCGCAAACCCGCGAGCTGCCGCTGCCCCTGAGCGTCGATGTCGAACATACCCGCCGCGTGATGGAAGACGCGGCCCGGCAGGAGCTCATGGTCACGCAGGAGCGCGACCTGAGGGAACCGTGGGCCGCCCAACCCACCGAGTCGGCCGACCTGGTTTTCCCTCCGCCGATCCTTCCTTCTCCCGCCCTCCCGGCTTCGGCGGCTCCCCGTTTGCGCTATCCGGAACTCCTGGCGGAATTCGTCGGCGAACCGTTCTTCATGGCGTACGGAAACCTGCATTTCCGACACCAGCTCACCCCCCGGCACGAGGAACGCATCCGGGACTACCGCCTCAGGCGGGACCGGCTGGTCGAAGCGATCCGGACGAAACTCAATCAACTGCAGGATGCACCTTGGCCGCAGCGTCGCCAGGCCCTCGCCGACCTCGCGGCCCAACAGGCGTCCGATTTGCGCCAGGTTGAAACTGAAGCCGAGGCCATCCGCACCGAGTTGACGGCCATGGACGACGGCGCCGCGCTCGCAAAGCGGCTTGCCACCCTCAGGCCCGGCGACGGGGCCGCGCTGAGGGAGTTTGTGTCCTTGTTGCTCGCCGCGCAATATCACGCCGGTTTGTCCCTGGAACAACGCCAGCTGTTGGTCGAGATCGCCAATGACAGCCTCCTGGAACCTTCCCGCGTTTCGCCGCGTTTCCTCCCCGCCGGTTCTGTCATTCCATGGCCTGACTCCCCGCCCGCGGAAGCCGCCGGCCTGCTGGCCCGGTTCCACGCACAGCGCTCCGCCCTGAGGGCCGAACTGCGGACCCGGATAATGGAAATTCCGGAGAACTCCTCACCCTCCCGCCGCACCAAGATCCTCACGGCACTGGCGGAACAGTTGGCTCCCCGCTTTGGCAAGCTGGACGACCTGGCCGAGGAAATCCGCCGCGAATTCGCCGATCGCCCCTGGCCCGGCCAGCCGGCGCCGTCCGCCCACCCGCCCGAGCTCATGCTCCAGGTCACCCAGGCCCTGGAACACAATGCCCAGCTCAAGCGCAGCACCACCCGTCTCCTCAGGGAGTTCAGCGAAATCCTGGCGCCGGAACGGGTAAAACTCGTCGCGCCCGCCAAGGTTCCCCAACTCGAAGTCCAGCCCGCGGCCGATGCCAAGACAGTTCCCCTGGAAGCGCGCGCGGCCGCTGTGACCCGCCTGCAAGCGGCCAACGCGCAGCTGCGCCGGGACTACACGGACCTGGCCGCCGAGATGGAGACCGCGCGCGCGAAAGTGCAGCAATATCGGGAGTCCCTCCACGTCGAGCCACTGCCGACGGTCAGCCAGCTGACCGCCCAGTTGGCGCGGGCGCAGGGTCTCCAGGAAAACTGGGAACGGTTTGAAGACTACCGTCGCGCCGTCGCCGCTCCGGGCCTTTCCCCCGCCCAGCGCCGGTTGCTCTTGAACGCCGCGTTTGTCACCCTGGAAAAGCGCCGGTTGGCAGAAATGGAGTGATTCCCGACCGGCGCATCGCTCGCCGGGAGGCCCACCGGCAATGGGCACGGCGCAACCCATCCGCCTACGGTCGATGCGCCCACACAAGCGGGGAAGATTTTTGGAATAGCCCCCTCGTTGTCCGCCTCCAAGCCTTCGCGCCCTCCGCCCCGTGCGCCATATTCCCATGAAAAGCCCCCGCCTTCTCCTCCTTCCCTGCCTGTTGCTCGCGATCGCCGTATCCGCCGCCGAACCCGCCATCCCGCTGCTCAAGAATCTCGGTTCCCACACCCACCCGGTCACCACGCAGTCGCCCGAAGCCCAGCGGTACTTCGACCAGGGGCTGCGGTTCGTTTTCGGCTTCAACCACGGCGCGGCGATCAAGTCCTTCCAGGAAGCCGCCCGGCTCGACCCGGCCTGCGCCATGGCCCACTGGGGCATCGCGCTGGCCAGCGGCCCGCACATCAATTTTCCCGTCGTGCCGCCGCCGGCCGCTGAACTCGCCTGGGCGGAGCTCCAACTTGCGCGCGAGCATGCCGCCAAAACCACGCCCGTCGAGCAGGCGCTGATCGAGGCACTCAGCCACCGCTACGCCAACCCGCAGCCGGAGGACCGCGGCCCGCTCGACCTTGCCTATGCCAACGCGATGCGCGCGGCCTGGAAGCAATTCCCGCAGGACGCCGACGTCGGCGTCTTCTTCGCCGAGGCCATGATGGACCTCCGGCCGTGGGACCAGTGGACCCCCGCCGGGCAACCGCAGCCCGGCACCGAGGAGATCCTCGCGACGCTCGACGCCGTGCTGAAGCTCGATCTCAACCACCCTTTTGCCAACCACCTCTACGTCCACGCGCTGGAAGCCTCGCACCAGCCGGAGCGCGCGCTGCCCGCCGCTGATCGCCTCCTCAACCTGCAGCCCGGGCTCGCGCACAACGTGCACATGCCGTCGCACATCTACATCCGCACGGGCCAGTGGCACAAGGCCGTCGAATCGAACCGGCTGGCCGTCGCCGCCGACCGGGCGTACCGCGAGGTGGTCGGGCCGGCGAAGGGTTTCCTGCCGCTCTACGTCGCGCACAACGAGCACATGCTCGCCTACGCCGCGATGATGACGGGCCAGCGCGAGGTCGCCATGCAGCATATCCGCGCCCTCGTGGCCGGCCTGCCGCCGGAATTCCTGCAGGAGTTCGATCCCGGCGTGGAGGCGTTCCTCTCGCAGCCGCTTGAGGTCCTCGTGCGGTTCGGCCGTTGGGACGAGATCCTGGCCGAACCCATGCATCCCGCGACCCAACCCTTTACGCATGCCTTCCAGTTCGCGGCCCGCGGCATCGCCCTCGCGGCGAAAGGCGACACCGCCGCCGCGCGCCGCGAACAGGCGCTTTACGCCGAGGCCGCCAAGGCGGTCGGGCCGGAACGCACGGCCGGCAACAATTCCTGCGCCACCATCCTGGGGATCGTCACGCCCATGCTCGAGGGCGAGATCCTCGTCCGCGAGGGCAAGGTCGACGACGGCCTCGCCCAATTGCGCGCCGCCGTCGCCGCCGAGGACCAGCTGCATTACGACGAACCCCCGGGCTGGATGATTCCGGTGCGCCATTCGCTCGGCGCCGTCCTCATGGCCCAAAAGCGCTACGCCGAGGCCGAGGAAGTCTATCGCGCCGACCTGGCCCGCCTGCCCAACAATGGCTGGTCCCTCTTCGGCCTGTCCGAGGCCCTCATGCAGCAGGGCAGGAACAAGGAAGTCGCGAGCGTGCGCAGCCTGTTCAAGGATTCCTGGCAGAAGGCCGACCTGACGCTTACTTCCTCCTGCCTTTGCCAGCCGGGGCGGTAAGCGGCCTTCGCCTTCGCGCGCGCCGCAATTCGCGCGTTTAGTTCGCCAAACCATGCGCGGCCCGGGATGCGGCCCGGATTTATTGTGCACGGCATGCCGCCGGCCTGGATGCCGGCGGGCATGCCGCATGAACTCCAGCCGTCGTGATTTTCTCAAGGCCGGTTTGGTTATCGCCTCCGGTCTCACGGGCGGGCTCGGCCGGGCCCTCGCCGCCGACTCAACCCCCAAGCCGCCGCGCCCCGTGCTGGTCGCCGTCCGCGAAGGTTCGCGTTCCGCCATGCTCGATCGCGCGCTCGCCGAGTTGGGCGGCATCGGGGCCTTTGTCCGCCCCGGCCAGACGGTCGTCATCAAGCCCAACATCGGCTGGGACGTGCCGCCCGAACGCGGCGCCAACACCCACCCGGAGCTCGTGGCGCGGCTCGCCATCCTCTGTCGCGAGGCCGGCGCGAAGTCCGTCAGCATCTTCGACCACACCTGCGACCAGTGGCAGCGCTGTTACGCGACCAGCGGCATGGAACAGGCGGCCAAGGACAGCGGCGCCACGCTGGTCACGGGGGATGACGAGGACATGTACCGCGAGGTCGCGATCCCGCGCGGCGTGAGCCTCCGTTCGGCGAAGGTCCACCGGCTCGTGCTCGACAGCGACGTTTACCTGAACGTGCCCGTGCTCAAGCACCACAGCGGCTCGCTCATGACGGGCGCGATGAAAAACCTGATGGGCGTGGTGTGGGATCGGCGCATCTACCACAGCACCGACCTGCACCAGTGCATTGCCGACTTTTGCACCGTCCGGCCGCCCACGCTCAACATCATGGATGCCTTCCATCCGATGGTCCGCAACGGCCCGCGCGGCCGCGCCGAGGCCGACGTGGTCGAGCTGCGGAGCCTCCTCGCTTCAACCGATATCGTCGCCATCGACGCCGCCGCCTCGCGCATGCTCGGGCATGATCCCGGCGCGATCCGCCACATCCCGCTGGCCGCGGCCCTGGGGGTGGGCGTCATGGACCTTGAGGCCGTGGACATCCGACGGCACAAGCTGACCTGAGCCGCCGGAATGCGTCGCCTGCTCAGACCCTTGCGGCGCACCCTTGGCCTGGCCTGCCTGGCCGCCCTCACCGCTGCGTTCGTCGACTTCCGCGGCCTCGTGCCGGCGCAGCTGTCGCATTGGCTCGCCGCGATCCAGTTCGCTCCCGCGCTACGGTCCGCGGGGGCGGGACTGGCGGCCGCCACGGTGTTGCTGTTGATCGTCGGCGCCACCCTGGCGTTCGGGCGGGTCTATTGCTCCACCCTATGTCCCCTCGGCCTGCTGCAGGACGTCATGGCGCGCCTGGCCGCCTGGGTGCGGCCGCGGCCCCGGCCGCTGCGGTTTGTCCCGGGAAACAGGTGGGTGCGCTACGGGGTTTTGGCGGCGGTCGTCGTGGGTATCGCCGGTGGGGCAGGCGCCGTTGTATTCACGTGGACTGATCCCTACAGCCACTTCGGCCGGATCGCGACCGGCCTCTTCCGTCCGCTGCTGGTGGCGGCCAACAACGGGCTGGTGCCGGCGTCCCAGCATTTCGACGCCTCCTGGCTGTATCGCGTCCCCTTCCGGTGGCCCGCGCCCGCGGTCGCGTTGCCTGCGTTGACCCTCCTCGTCTTGCTCGCCGTGCTCGTGGCCTGGCGGGAGCGGATCTTCTGCAACACCCTGTGCCCGGTGGGGACGATGCTCGGCTTGTTCGCCCGGCATGCGGCCTTTCAAATCACGCTCGCGCCGGAAGCCTGCACCAAATGCGCCGCGTGCCTGAAAGCGTGCAAAGCCCAATGCATCGACCTGCGCCGCGGCCGGGTCGACGCCTCGCGCTGCGTCGGCTGCTTCAACTGCATCGCCGCCTGCCCGGAACAGGGGCTCGCCTATGCCTGCGTCTGGACTCTTCCGGCCGTCGCCCCGGATCCGGACACCTGTCCCAGCGCCCCGGTCGCCGACCCAACGCGCCGGGCGCTGCTCGCCGGCCTCGCCGCCATGGCGGTGACCCCGGTTCTCGCCGCGGGCGAACCGCGGCGCCGACGGGGCAACCCCGCCCCCGACGAATCTCCGCGTGGGCCGGCAGTCCCACCCGGCGCGGGCAGCACCAGGCATTTCCTGTCCCGCTGCACGGCCTGCCAGCTATGCGTCAGCGCCTGCCCGACCCAGGTGCTGCAACCGGCCGGGCTCGAACATGGCTTCGCCGCGCTGGCCAAGCCGCTGCTCGATTTCGAACACGCCTTCTGCAACTACGACTGTCACCGCTGCGGTGAGGTCTGTCCGACCGGCGCCATTGCGCCGCTTTCGACCGCGGAGAAGCGGCTAACCAGCGTGGGCGTGGCCCGGTTCGAGCCCAGCCGCTGCGTGGTCGAGACCAACGGCACCGACTGCGCGGCGTGTTCGGAGCATTGCCCGACCAAGGCGGTTTTTACCGAGCCTCACCGGAACAACCTGCGCCTGCCCCGCGTGGATGAGGAGCTGTGCATCGGGTGCGGCGCGTGCGAATACGCCTGTCCCGTGCGCCCCGTGCGAGCCATCACCGTCTCGCCCCGCGCGGTCCATACGCGCGCGAAGCCGCCGACGGATGCGGTGCCGGCCACCCCGCCGGTCAAAGGGGATTTTCCATTCTGATGCGCGGGCGGACTCGCCGGCCCGGTGGTCTATAGTGAGCATCCAAAAGCGGGTGGCCCATGGAACCAACGCGATTCCTCCCAGTCTCGCAACTGGGCCGAATTTAGCTAAATTCAAAGTATCCTTGTTGCTGTCATGTCACCCCACATGAATGCCTCCATATTCCCGCTCCCGGGAAACTCCCGCCGCGCCGTGACCGCCGCCGTCGCCGCGTCCGTTCTGATTGCTTCGGGGGCCCTGGCCCAGGTCAACGGCTCCTACTCCGCCCCCGTCACCCCCGGCGAACGCCCCGCGTCATTGCCGTCCCTCGGCTCGGAAGCCCAGACCCCGGGCACGCACATGATGCGCCAGCCGGATGGCCCGTCCCGACCCCAGGGTCCCCACTTTCTTCCCGCGGTGTTGCCGGTCCTCGGCACGGATCGCCCGCCGGACATCAAGGAACCCCTGGCCGCGGGCTATCCGCGCCAATCGGCCGGCGAGCCCTACTTCATGGCGGAAGGCAACCTGATCGCCAACCAGTTGCTGTCGGACAAACGCGCCGAAGGGATCGCGAGCTACCGGACCGCCCGGCTTACGCTCTTGACGGAGCTGCAGCTCGAACTCGCGCGGGGGCCGGAGGTGTCCCGCGAGGATCGCGAGCGGGCGCTGGCGCAGCTCGCGAGTGTGCAGACCCCGCGCCTGCTCGAACTGGAGGCGGAGGCGGAGAGAATTCGCCGCGACCTGACCCGCCTGGAACCGCTGAAGATCGTGGCGGACGACATTGGTAAACTGGTGCCGAAGGACGAGGCGCCCATGGACCAAAAGGCACTGGCCGACGTGCGCATGCTGCTGTCGGCCGCCGTTTTTCGGGAAGGTTTCTCGCCGGACCAGCGGCGCTTGCTCGAGGAGATGGCGCAGGAGGCCCGGTTTGCCGTGGAGCCGCAGCTCGCGTCGGCGCGCGCGGTCTTTTTCTGGCCGGCCGGCGCGCGCATCGTCTACCCGGACGGCCTGGCGCCCGCCGCCGCCAAGAAATTCGAGGAGTTCCAGCGCCGCAAGGAAGCGTTGAAAAAAGAGCTCCGCCGGCTGGTCGAAAAGGAGAGATATCAGCTGTTCAACATCGACCGCACCGAGGACTTCGAGCATCTCGCCGCCGCCCAGGCGAAGCGCTTTGCCGAGCTCGACGCACTCGCCGACGAGTTGCGCCCGGCCCTGGCCGCGCTGGCCGACGCCACCACCAAGCCCGCGACTGCGGCGGTGCCGGCGGATCTCGTCCGGCAAGTCGTCGCCCTCGCCGACCAAAAGGCGCAGCTGCAGCGCGAAGTGAACGCGCGGCTCACGGAATTCCGCCGGGCCCTGCCCGGTGAGCTGGTGGAATTCAGCCGTGAAAACGGCGGCCTCATGATCGCCATCACCACGGAGAACGGGAGCCAGCTGGCGCGCGAGGAAGCGCTGGTGGGCATCAACGCGTTCAACCAGGAGGTGGCGAACCGCTACGCCGCGCTCTCCGCCGAGCGCGACGCGGTGCGTACCTCCCTCACCCGCTACCTGGTCGCCAACCCCGGGGCCAAACCCGGCCAGACGGCCGACCAGCTCGCCGCGGACATCCTGGCGGACCACAAGGCGCGCGAATACCGCGCCAGCCAGACCAATTACGCCGCCGCCGTGTTCGCGCCCGGCCTGTCTCCCGCGCAACGCCGGCTGCTGCTGGCCGCCGCGACGGTGGATTCGGTGCGTTAGGTGGTTTAAGCCCGTACAATTCCGCAGGAAACCACGAATGGACACGAATTCACACGAATACCTGGAGGCAACGATCATCTGCTTGCGCCGGCGAAACCGGGACATCGACTGGTGATGGGTTCTGGGATGCCTTGGAGCTGCCGTTTCATTCGTGTTCCTTCGTGTCCATTCGTGGTTCAATTGAATCGACCCGGTTAAGTTGAGTGGTAGCCGTTCGGAAAGGCGGCGCGGGCTGAACGGCTCTGGCGGCCGCGAAACCCGGGCAGTGGTCCTTTGCGATAGCGGCACCCGCTGAGCGCCGGTTGCAGGCTCCGGGCACAGATTTCCGCTACCGCCATTTCACCGTTCGATGCCCGGCTTTTGCGCCTTGGCACCCCATCCGGGGCTGACATTCTCCGGGTGTCCGGCCGGACCAGCCGGGCCTCGCGCCATGAAACTGCAGACCAAGCTTCTCGCCGGCTTCGCGGCCGTGAGCGGAATCACCCTGGTCGCCGCGGGCATCGGGTATTGGCAGACGAAGAAACTATCCGCGGCCCTCTACGAGGTCGGCACCGTGCGCCTGCCTGCCAGCCGGGCCCTTGCCAACCTGTTCGAGGCAAAAACCTCCCTCGATGCGTCCAAGCGCGAACTGATGCGCGCCTCCACCCTCGTCCGGATCGCGGCAGACCTGTCGGGCACCGCGGCGGACAAGGTCCCGCCGCTGCCGCCGGGCCTCGCCATCGATCCCCGCGAAGTCGAAGGTCCGATGGACTGGCGCGCCGTCCTGTCCGAGGAACTGCACCGCCAGGAACGCTCCTGGTCCCGCGCCGAGGAAGGCTGGCGCCACTATGCGGGCCTGCCGAAGACGCCGGCCGAAGCGGAAAAATGGCAGGCCTTTTCCACGAGTTGGACGGCCTGGCGGGCCAGCTACGCGAAGGTCATGGCCCTGCTGCAGCAGGCGAGCCAGACGGGCAAGCTCGAGCCGCTCCTGGCAGCCCACCAGGAGAACCAGGCCCACCTGTTCGCCTTGGCGCGGGACTCCCGCAACCAGCTCACCGACCTGGTTGCCCTGAATGAACGCATCGCCGAGGAAACCAAGGAAGCCTCCATCGCCAGCCGGCACGACGCCGAGGTCATGCAACGTTTCATGCTGACGTCCGCCATCGTCAGCGTGGCGGCCGCGCTGGGCGCAGGCATCGTCCTCGCGCAGATGATCCTCCGCGGCCTGCGACCCATGGCCGACGCCTTCAGCCGCATCGCCGCCGGGGACCGGCAGGTCCAGGTGCCACGCACGTCCGGCGACGAAATCGGGGCCATGGCCGAGGCGATGAACGGCATGGTCGCGTCCCTGGGCGCCACCGAAGCGGCGCGCAAGCAGGCGGCGGACGGGCTCGCGGAACTCGCCGACCGGCTGGAGCTCGCCCTGAAGACTTCGCAGCTGGGCGTGTGGCGCCGCAACCTGCGTACCGATACGAGCCAGTGGGACGCCCGCATGTTCGAGCTCTTCGGCCTGCCCCCCGCCGCCGCCGGGCCCGACCGCGCCACCATCCTCGCCATGATCGTTCCCGAGGACCGCACCGGGGCCGCCGCGTACTGGTCGCAAATCGCGCAACCGGGCACGTCCTATCAGTTCCGCCTGCGCATCACCCGCGCCGATGGCCGGCGCCGTCACCTCGAGATCCATGGCCGCGCGCAGGAAATGCCCGGGCAGCCCGTGGAATGGCTCATCGGTGTCGTCAGCGACATCACCGACATCGTCGACGCTTCCACTGAATCCGCGCGGCTGCGGGAACGGCTCGCCCAGGCGAAGAAGCTGGAGACCCTCGGTGCCCAGGCCGCCTCCGTGGCGCACGATTTCAACAACCTGCTGACCAGCATCAAGGGCTTCATCGACCTCGCCGCGCTCAGCCTGGATGCAAAGCACGAGACTTCCGGGCTGCTGCGCGAGGCACAGGTGGGTGCGGCGCGCGCCCGGACTCTCGTCCAGCGGCTGTTGCGCCAGGCCCGCAACGCCGGGGAGGTTCCTCCCGAACCCACCGATCCCGGGCGGCTGGCCCGCGAATCCCTCGCGCTGGCCGCCGGCGGTTTCCCGCGCCAGCTGACCCATGAGATCTCCGTCGCGGACGGGCTGCCGACGATCATGGCCGATGCCGCCTCGCTCCAGCGCGTGCTGATCAACCTGTGCACCAACGCGGCCCATGCCATCGGCAACCGGGCCGGGCGCATCCGGGTCGTCGTCGCCCCCGTCGAGCTCGCCGCCGGCGTGACGGGAAACCCCGGCTGCCCGGCCGGGCACTATGTCTCCGTGGCAGTCAGCGACGACGGTTGCGGCATGGATGCCGCCGTGTTGCAGCATATCTTCGAGCCGTACTACACGACCAAATCCGCGGGAGAAGGCACCGGGCTCGGCCTGGCCATCGCCAGCGACATCGTCGCCGAACACCACGGCGGGCTCACGGTCTCGAGCGAGCCAAACGTGGGCACCACGTTTACGATCTACCTGCCGGTCGCCCAACCGGCCGCCGTGGTCGGAGCCAAGGCCGCGCCGGCGACCGCGGCGTGAGCGGCCGTGTCCTCCAAACTCGCACCAATCGGTGGAGCGCGCTGCTCCCCAACGCGCTGAGGACGTTGGCTGCGAAAGAAGCGCCCTGGGGAGCAGGTCGCTCCACCGATCCGCTGCCAAGTTGGTTCCCCGCGCTTTCTCCCTTTTGTCTGTGACCTGATCCTGCCACCGATGGAGCATGCTCATCCGCCTCGCCGTCTTCCTCCTCGAACACTCGCCGTTTCTCCGCCGGGTGCTCTGGCGCTGGTGGTACGGGCGGCTGGCGAAGCGCTACACGGCCGCCGATTGGACTTTCATGAACTACGGCTTCGTCGCGACGAAGGACGGACAGCCGGACTTGGCCACCCTGACCTTGGCGAAGGAGGATGAGGCCGATCGCTTCTGCGCCCAGCTCTACCACCGGGTCGCCTCCGCCGTGCCACTCGCGGGCAAGGAAGTGCTCGAGGTTGGCTCCGGCCGCGGCGGCGGGGCGAGCTTCATCGCCCGCTACCACCGGCCGGCCAGGATCACCGGGGCGGATTTTTCCCCGCAGGCCGTGGCGCTCTGCCGGAAGCGCCATGCCGCGGTCGCGAACCTCGCGTTCACCGTCGGCGACGCCGAGCGGCTGCCGTTTCCCGACGCCAGCTTCGACGCGGTGATCAACGTCGAGAGCAGCCACTGCTACGGGCACATCGACCGGTTCTTCGCCGAGGTGGCCCGCGTGCTGCGGCCGGGCGGGTATTTCCTCTACACCGATTTCCGCCCCGATGCCGAGGGTCCGGCCTGGAGCAAGGCCCTGGCGGCGCCGGGCTGGGAACTGGTCGACTTCGAGGACATCACCGGCGCCGTGGCCGACGCGATGCAGGCGGACGACGCGCGCAAGCGGAAGCTGATCGCCGAATTCATCCCGCCGGCCTTCCAACACCTCTTCGGCGAGTTCGCCGGCCTGGTCGGCGGTCAAATGTACGACGGTTTCCGGAAGCGCGAAATGCTCTATCACCGCTTTGCCTTCCGGAAGAAATAGCCGAACGTTCTTTCTTAACCACTAATGAGCCTCGCCTACCGGCCGGGCCACCTGGTCCCCTTCGCCTGATCGGCTTCGGAATTGGTTTTTAGGCGTCGGCTGATCGCCGACGTTTCCTTCGAAACCTTTCTCCATCAAAAAGCCGGCGATTAGCCGGCCCCCGAAACCAAAGCTGGAGCCGATTAGGCGGAAGTCTTCTTGTCGCACCGGTGGTAGCCGATGCATTAGTGGTAAAACCGGATCGATTCGAAGCAACGGCTGGTTAAACAGAAATTGATTTGTCGCCATTCGTGGCTGTCTTCCCGTCTGTCCCCACCCCCATGCGTTACCCCGCTCCCGCTATCTTCGCGGCGCTGCTCCTCGCCGGCTGCGTCACGACGTCCTCTTCCCATTCCGCTGCCACACCGGCGGCTGACTCCAAGGCCCCGGCCCCCGCGGCCCCGGTGCAGGCGGGTACCTCCCGTTACGACATCCCGGCAACCGATGACGGCCTTCCCGGCATCGGCCCGATCCGGCGCTACGACTGGTTCAAGAAACTCTGGCGCGAGCGCCGCACGAAGTGGGCCGGCCGGCTCGAACAGGACAAGGGCGCAATCGTTTTCCTCGGCGATTCCATCACGCAGGGCTGGCACGATGATTTCGACGGGATGTTCCCGGAGCTGAAGACGGCCAACCGCGGCATCAGCGGCGACACGACCCGCGGCGTCCTGATTCGCCTGCAGGAGGATGTGCTCGCGCTGCAACCACGCGCCGTGGTGATGCTCATCGGCACCAACGATCTCGACGAAAAGGGCGGCAGCCCCTGGGTCGTCGCCAACAATGTCCGGCTCATCCTCGAGGCGATCCAACGGCACGACCCGAAGCTGCCGGTCGTCCTCTGCCAGGTCATGCCCAGCTCGCACCAGAAAAACCGCCCGGCGCACTGGATCCGCCGCGTCAACCGGCTGCTGCTGGAACTCACGGCCGACCTGCCGCAAGTGACCGTCGTGGACACTTGGAAGCTCTTCGCCAGCCCCACCAACGACGCCAAACCGGAGGAATTTCCCGACCTGCTGCACCCGGGCAATGCCGCGTACGCCAAATGGGCGGCGGCGCTCCGCCCCGTGTTCGCCACCCTTGGCTTCCTCGACACGGAACGCGACGAATTCACCATCGAGAATGACTTCGTCAGCCTCTTCAACGGCGCCGACCTCACCGGCTGGGGCTATCGTCCGACCACCCCGGCCGACCTCGAGGGTCGCGTCCGCTGGCAGGCTTCGTCCGCCGACGCCGCCGAGTGGCCGGTCGTGAAGGAGGCCGTGAACTTTGACGGCCTCAAGGCCACGCCCGACGGCCGTTACGTCGCCAAGGCCGGCCGGCTTATTGTCACCACCCCGCCGGGCGGCCGCCGCGTCCAGCAGCTGTGGACGCAGCAGGAATTTCCCAGGAATTTCGTCCTCCGCCTGCAGTTTCGCGCCACGCCCAATACCGACAGCGGCATCTACCTGCGCGCGCCGCAGCTCCAATGCCGCGACTACGCCCTGGCCGGGCCCTACTTCAAGCTGCAGAACTACCGGCCGCAGGACTGGAACGACATCGAGGTCACCGTGAAGGACGGAGTCGCCCGCGCCACCTGCAACGGCGAGGTGATCGAGGAGGCCATGAAACTTCCCGCCACCGGCCCCATCGGCCTCGAAGGCGACCAGGGCCAGATGGAGTACCGCCGGATCAGGCTCATGGAAATTCCATGAGCCGGGGAATCTTGAAAACTGAAAATCGTGAAATCCTAAATCGTGAAATTATCCCGACCCGCTAACCCCATTTTCAAGATTACGGATTTCACGATTTTCTGTTTTCAAGATTCCCCGGCTCAAAATCTCTTTTTCGCCCCCATGAAACTACCCCGCCTCCTCGCCGTTGCCTTCCTCTGCGCCGCCACCGCGCTCGCCGCGTCCGCCAAGCCGATCAAGGTCATGCTCCTCACCGGCCAGTCCAACAAGTATCATGACTGGACCAAGAGCAGCCCGCTGGTGAAGCAGTACCTTGAACAAACCGGCCTCTTCACCGTCGACGTCGTCACCACGCCCGCGTCGGGGCAGGACATGGCGGGTTTCAACCCGGATTTTTCGAAGTACAAGGCCGTCGTCGTGGTCTACGAGGGCGCCGAATGGCCGGCCGCCACGAAGGCCGCATTCGTCGATTACATGAAAAAGGGCGGCGGGCTCGTCTCGGTCCATGACGCCGACAATGCCTTTCCCTTCTGGCCCGAATGGAACGAAATGATCGCCGTCGGCGGCTGGGGCTTCAAACCCGACGGCAGCATGGGCGCACGCACCGAGGCGTGGGGACCGAAGATTCGCTGGCGCGACGGCAAGCAGGTGCTCGACGATTCCCCCGGCACCGCCGGCCATCCCGCCCGCCACGATTTCGTAGTCGTCACCCGGGCGCCCAACCACCCGATCATGAAAGGCCTCCCCGCCGCGTGGCTCCACGCCAACGACGAGATCTACAGCCAGCTCCGCGGCCCGGCGAAGAATGTCGAGGTGCTCGCGACCGCCATGCCCGACAAGGCGAAGTATCCGAAATCCTCCGGCGAAAACGAGCCGATGCTCATGGCGATCAGCTACGGCAAGGGCCGCGTGTTCCACACGACGCTCGGGCATGTCGGACCCAAGGACACGCCACCGTACCAGGCGCTCTGCTGCGCGGGATTCATCGTCACGCTCCAGCGCGGCACCGAATGGGCCGCCACCGGCAAAGTGAAGCAGAAGGTCCCCGCGGATTTTCCGACCGCGGAGAAGATCTCGCTCCGCACGGCGGCGCAATAGCCGGTGGAACCCGGCCTCCGGACGGGTTCGCAGCGCGTCCGGAGGCCGCGCTCCAACTTGCCGGCCCGATCATTGCTGGAGGGCCCGCGTCCCTGCGCGCCTGATCGACTTTAGCCCGGACATTTCACACTCATGAGCCATCCAATCAGCAAAATGCCCGTCCGCCCTCCGGGCGGAGCGACTTTGTCGCGGCGCGCCCCGACAAGGTCGGCCCGACAGGGCGCATGTTTCACACCTCTGCGTGTGAAATAT
>DASZPS010000040.1:0-13173 GCA_035549955.1 Lacunisphaera sp.
TGGTGGGCGTCGGTTTCCACACCGACGCCAGGTTCGCACGCCTCGTGAGTCCTTGTCGTCGATATGGAAATCGACGACCACCTTTCGGTCGGTTCGCTACCGAGCGAAACGGCGCTTCAATTGCATGATCCCGGCTCAGGACCAGATCGTAGGCATCCACCCTAGCCCGCATATTTCACAACCAGAGGTGTGAAACATGCGCCCTGTCGGGCCGACCTTGTCGGGGCGCGCCGCGACAAAGTCGCTCCGCCCGGAGGGCGGACGGACATTTTGCTGATTGGATCGCCCAAGACTGTGAAATGTCCGGGCTAGGACAGGCCCAGCTGACGCTTTAGGTCATCCCAACGGACCTGCTTCCCGGCATCCATCTCCACATGCCGTCCGGCCAGATCGCGTCGATGCGCGGGATTCTCCGCCCGCAGCAAATGCTTCAAGCAGGCCATGGCCTTCACCCGCTCGGCGTGCGGAAGCTGCTCGATCTGCGGCTTGAGTTCGGTGAAACCCATGGCGCCAAGGTGGTGCTGTCCGGCCTTCGCTGCAACTCCGGCTTCGCACCCTCATTGGCTGCAGAATCACCGGCTTTACGCACCCGTTGATTCCTGCATGGTCTTGGTGACGGGCCGCCAACTATGTCGCATGCCCGCAAGTCTCCCGTCCTGCCGAAATCCTCCTGGCTCTCGTCTTCATCTCGGCCCCGACGAGACAAGTCACCCGTCATTGAAAGCGTGATTCACACCCTCCGCGGCGAGCGCGTGATCCTCGACGCCGACCTCGCGAAAATCTATGGCGTCACGACAAAAGTCTTCAACCAAGCGGTAAAACGAAATCGCGAGAAATTCCCTCTAGATTTCATGTTCATGCTCGCTCGGCAGGAAGTGTTGAATTTGCATAATAGTGATTTAGAGCAAGATGCGTCTTAAGGTCACAAATTGTGACCGCATCCAAACGCAACCTCCGACACCTGCCCTACGCTTTCACCGAGCACGGCGCCATCATGGCGGCCAACATCCTCAACAGCCCGCAGGCAGTGCAAATGAGCGTATTCGTGGTGCGCGCCTTCGTGAGCATGCGCGCGTTGCTGACCGACACCCGCGAGCTCGCCGGGAAACTCGCCACTCTGGAAAAAGAACTGACATCACGCCTCGATTCTCACGAGACAGCCATCTTCGAGGTGCTGCAGCGGATCATGCTCCTCCTGGAGCCGCCGGCAATTGACGCGCCAACGAAGGAGATGGGATTTCACACGACGATGACGCCTGTGCGGAAGCCGGGTAAGGGTTGACGGTCCGGTTCCGGGCGAGTGCAGTCAGCGGCGAAGTCGCTCCAGATTCGCCCCCATGTCATCGTCGCCTTCGCCATGAGCGTCGTCACCGCCCGCCGCGAGAAACTCGCCATTCCGACTTATCCGCCGGCCGCACCCGACCGGAACCCGATGTTCCTGGAAACGCGCGTTTACCAAGGCTCGAGCGGGCGGGTGTATCCGCTGCCCTTCATCGACCGCATCGCGGAAAAACCCGTGCCGCGGGATTGGGACGCCATCTTCATCGAGAACGAATTTCTTACCGTGATGATCCTGCCGGAACTCGGCGGACGCATTCACCGCATCACGGACCGCACCAACGGCTACGACCTCATCTACTACCAACCGGTCATCAAGCCCGCGCTGGTCGGGCTCGCGGGGCCGTGGATCAGCGGCGGCATCGAGTTCAACTGGCCGCAACACCACCGGCCGTCGACCTTCATGCCGGCCGACGTGCACATCGATGAAGCCGATGACGGCTCCGTCACCGCCTGGCTCTCGGAACACGACCCGATGGCCCGGATGAAAGGCATGCACGGCGTCTGCCTGCATCCCGGGCGCGCCGTGGTGGAATTGAAGGCTCGCGTCTACAACCGCACGGCCGACGTGCAGACTTTCCTCTGGTGGGCCAACGTCGCCACCCGGGTCCACGAACGCTATCAGTCGTTCTTTCCGCCCGACGTCACCGTCGTCGCCGACCATGCGCGCCGCGCCATGAGCACGTTCCCCCGCTGCTCCGGCCACTACTACGGCGTCGACTACGCCAAACGCGGCCGCGAAGGCGTCCCCCCCAGCGAAATCCCCCGCCAGTATGTCCCCCCGCACTGCCTTCCCCCATCTTCCAAACCCCAGACCCCAGACCCTACAAATCATCCGGCCTACCGGCCGGATGATTTGTCCTGGTACGCCAACATCCCGGTGCCGACCTCGTACATGTGCCTCGGCTCAAAGGGCGATTTCTTTGGCGGCTACGACCACGCCGCGCAGGCGGGCATCGTCCACGTCGCCGACCACCACATCGCCCCCGGCAAGAAGCAGTGGACCTGGGGCAATCACGAGTTCGGCTACGCGTGGGACCGCAACCTGACCGACGCCGATGAGAATGGCGAATACCGGCCCTACATCGAGCTCATGGCCGGCGTCTTCACCGACAACCAGCCCGACTTCTCCTTCCTGCAACCGGGCGAAATCAAGGCTTGGAGCCAGTACTGGTACCCCATCCAAAAGATCGGCCCGGCCCACCACGCCAACACCGAGGCAGCGGTCAGCCTGGCCGTGACGAAGCGCCTCGCGAGGCTCGGCGTGGCCGTGACCCGCCGGCAACCCCAGGCCACCGTCACGGTAACGGTGGCCCGAGATCGACCTCCCGGGCGCTCGCGGGGCACCGCGGCAGAAAAACCGTTCGCGGTATTCACGCGTGACCTCACACCCGACCAACCGCTCCTGGAGGAAATCACCCTGCCGGCGGGCCGGCCCGCGGAATCCCTCGCGATCCGCGTGACCACTTCCGACGGCCGCGAACTGCTCCGCTACTCACCGCAAGCGCCAGTCGTCCCGACCGCCGAGACCCTGGCCCAGGCGGCGGCAACCGAACCGCCGGCGCCGGCCCACATCACGAACGCCGACGAGCTCTATCTCACCGGCCTGCATCTCGAGCAGTACCGCCACGCCACTCGCGCGCCCGAGGCCTATTGGCGCGAGGCGTTGCGCCGCGACCCAGGCGACGCCCGCTGCAACCTCGCCCTCGGCCGCTGGCACTTGCGTCGCGGCGAATTTGCCGAGGCCGAAACGTGCCTGCGCGCCAGCATCGCCCGCCTCACCCGCCGCAACCCGAATCCATCCGAGGGTGAAGCGTACTACCAACTGGGCCGCTGCCTGCGCTTTCAAGCCCTCGCTTCGGCAGGTCGGACTTTGCGCCCGAACGACGGAAATGATCACCGACCTGCAGCCAAGCTCCTCGCCGAGGCCTACGACGCCTTCGCCAAGGCCGCCTGGAACCAGGCCTGGCAGTCCGCGGGCTGGCACGCGCTCGCAGAGCTTGAATGCTCGCGCCACCGCTGGTCCGCAGCCCTGGATCTGCTGGAACGCTCGCTGCGCGCCAACGCCGAACATCGCGGCGCCCGCAATCTTCTGGTCATCGTGCTTCGGAAGCTGGGCCGCGAGGAGGATGCTTCCGCGCAGCTCCGCGCCAACCTCGAGTCCGACCCGCTCGACTGGTGGTCGCGCCACCTTGCAGGGTCGACGCAAGCACCGACCCTACCCTGCGATAGCCAAGTGCGACTCGACCTCGCCCTCGACTACGCCCGCGCAGGCTTTTTCGGCCAGGCGCTCGACGTGCTCAACGACGTCGAATCAGCGCCGGGGACGGCCCCGCTGGTCGGCTATTATCGCGCGTGGCTTTGTCATACATTAGATGACAAACACGCGGAAAGGACGCAGCTGGCGGCAGCCGCCAAGGCCCCGCCCGACTACTGCTTCCCGGCCCGGCTCGAGGAAATCGCGATCCTCGAATTCGCCATCCAGGCCAACCCCCGCGACGCCCGCGCGCCTTTCTACCTCGGCAACCTGTTCTACGATCGCCGCCGGCATCGCGAGGCCATCGCCCTCTGGGAGCGCGCGGTGAAGCTCGAGCCCGGCAACGCCGTCGCCTGGCGCAACCTTGGCCTCGGGTATTTCAACATCCTCCGGCAGCCCGCGAAGGCCCGCCGCGCCTACGATGCCGCCTTCCGCGCCAACCCGCACGACGCCCGCCTGCTCTACGAGCGCGACCAACTCTGGAAACGCCTGCGAATCTCGCCGGAACAGCGCCTGCGTGAGCTGCAAAAACACCCGGCCCTCGTCGCCGCTCGCGATGACCTGAGTGTCGAGTTCTGCGATCTCTGCAACCAGACCGGCCAGCCGGCCCGCGCGCTCGCGATCCTCGCGAAACGCAAATTCCAGCCCTGGGAAGGCGGCGAAGGCCAGGCCCTCGGCCAGCACGTCCGCACCCACCTGCTGCTGGGCCGGGCCGCGTTGGCGGCCGGTGATGCCGCCGGGGCCGCGCAGTTCTTCGCCGCCGCCGTCACCGCGCCCGAAAACCTCGGCGAGGCGAAGCACCTGCTCGCCAACCAGAGCGACATCCATCTCGCGCTCGGCGATGCCTGGGCGGCGGCCGGCGGCCGTGAAGCTGCCCGCGAGCAGTGGACGAGGGCCGCGACCTTCAAGGGCGACTTCCAACAGATGAGCGTGCGAACTTTTTCCGAGATGACGTACCACTCGGCCCTCGCCTGGCAGCGGCTCGGACAAAAGTCCCGCGCGAAGAAGCTATTGCTCGGCCTGCTCGCCTACGCCCGACAGCTCGCCAAGACCCCCGCGAAAATCGACTATTTCGCCACCTCCCTGCCAACCATGCTGCTTTTCGCGGACGATCTCGATGCCCGCCTGCAAACCACCGCCCTCTTCCTCGAGGCCCAGGCGCGACTGGGACTGGGCCAGTCGGCAACTGCGCACAAATTGCTCCGCCAAGTCCTGCGCCGCGACCCAGCCCACCCCGGCGCCCGGGACCTGCCGTCCTAATGTGGGGCCGGACCCTGGTCCGACCTCGCGCGCGAGGTCGGCGCAAACACCGACCCCACCTCCCAACCCGCCGGTAGTGGGTCAGTTTGAAAACCACCCGTGATTCTATTCCGATCCGGGGCAACGCGACCAACGAGGTTGCTGAACTTAAGCGGAAACCCGTCCGTCGCTGCGAGATTGACGGTTTCGAAAGATCAGGCCATAAACATCTATAGATGAACCCCATCTATGAAGCGCTTAAGGAAAAGCAGCGTTTTCATTTCGCGTTACTAGCCGGGGAAGTCGAAGACCTGAAACTTTATTGGGACTGGTGGTGGAGCCAGCAGGACTTCACGAAAATTGACTATCCCCTGACGCTTGCTGATGACGACCCGATTTTAATACCCACTTCGAAGAAGGGCACCGTAGATACCCAAAGCGGTGCGGATTTTTTTGATAAGTTTCTGAAAAATTCTTTGGCGAAAAAAATTCTGCCATCTGGACCGGCGGTTCCCAGAGCAGATTTTCAAAACGCCCTCATAAGAAATTTCATGTTTCTGGCTCCTAAGAATCCGGAGCCAGAGGCCATCATTGTTGGCGGCGGGTATGGAAGCGGTAAAACCACAGTACTAGATCATATGCGCCTTCAAGGGTGTTTCCCCTTTACCGCCGCCGCTGCGCTTGGGGTCGACAACTTTAAGTTATTTATGCCGGAATTTGAGCAGATCAGGATGGTCTGCGATGGTCGGGCAAGTGCTACGGTCCAAGAGGAGTGCAAAAACCTGTCTAGGATTCTTTTTGCCAATTTGGTATCTGACCGAAGGACTTTCGCTTGGGATGCATCGATGTCTAGCGGAGGGGAGGCTCATTCCCGTTTACAGATGTTGAAAGACAGTGGGTATAAGCTGACATTTATAGCGGTGTTCACCCCACTGGAAACCGCGATAAGACTGGCTATGCTTCGGGCTAAGGAAGGCAGGCGTTTTATTGAGCCAGGACTATTAGAAGCATCCCATAAGTCGTTTCTGAGTCATTTTCCGTCCTATTTAGATTATTTTCATGAGATTAAGGTGTTTTACAATAACCCATCAAAATCAGGGCCAACTGTTACTCCCACCTTAATTGCAGAAGCTACCGGTCCGAATAACAGCCTTGTAATATACAACCGCGACACATTTGACTCTTTCATTCCACCCTAAGGAGGAACACATGAAGAAAATAGAATACAGTGAGCAGCCTAAGCTTAAGACCATAGACGAAGTTTGTGGTAAGCCTGAAGGCACCTTCGACAAGTACATCGAATCCAAAAAGGCCTATCTAAAAAAACGCGATGATGAGGCCATAAAGCGCGTTGTTGAGTCGGTTTCGTGGCAAATGGGCCGAGTTGCTTAACAGACGACGACAACATTTACAAAGGGCACCCACTTGGGTGCCCTTTCGTTTTTTATGCAGCCTTTGCTTCGCCTCGCGTTTCCAACAATCCAATAACTTCCGACAACTCCCAAACGTGGTTCGCGACACCGGCCTCCATTGCAGGCGTGCAACGCAAGGTCTGATGCACGCGGCAGAAGTTATAAAAAAAGAAATATACGGCCAGCATGGCTTCGTGATGCTCAACTTTTTTGGAGAAAGCGTTTGTTAGCCGCGTGAACCGGCGGTTACCCATTCTCAAGCTCAGGTTTGAGCGCTCAACGTGTGATGTGCTGATGTGACCGTATTCCGGTTCGCCCGTCATAACCGCTTTGCGTGAACCCATGCACTGGGCAGGAGAGTAACGCGCCTCAGTCTTGGGACCTTCGCCATAAATTTTTATCAGTTGGGCATAGTCAACGTCGGTGCCGAACGCCTGATCTACGGCAACCAAGTAGGGCTTGTGCCCGTCCGTGGTAAGCTGAACGCGGTTGGCAAGGCGCGGCTTTAAATCGTGCATGAAGTGCCACGCGGCAGCCGCGTCCCGCGTCCCAACAAACCAACAGGGAATCAGCTTGGAATCGCTGCAAAGGGCGGTCCAAGTCCAACCTGTTTTCAAACTGACCCACTACCAACCCGCCTATCGGGTTGACGCCATCGCGCCGGCCCGGTGCATTCAGGACGGTCCCCTCGCCCCGTACCATGCCGCCATTCGTCCGCAATCTCTTCCGATTCCAGGAAAGCGGGCTCGTTTTGATCATCTTGGTGCTGGGCGCCGTGCTCACCCTTTTCAGCGATCCCGTCCGGGTGCCGCTGTTCGAACGCGCGGCCGACGGCTCCCGGCAGCGGGTGTTTGTCACCGGACCGGACGGCGAGCGCGCCCCTGCCTTTGTCGAAAAGAACAAGTTTCTCAACGTCCAGACCCTCGCGCAGCTCACCAAGGACACGAGTTTCATCGCCATCATGGCGGTCGGCATGGCGATCGTCATCATCGCGGGCGGCATCGACCTGTCGGTGGGCTCCATCTTTGCGCTCTCGGCCGTGACCGGCGCGCTGGTGCTCCGGCACTACGGTCCGGCCGGGGCCGCGACAGGAATTTCGCCGGGCATGGGCGTCCTGTTCGGCAGCCTCGCCTGCATCGGCACCGGCGCATTGGTCGGGCTGATCAATGGTGGCCTGATCGTCGGCCTGCGGGTCCATCCGTTCATTGTCACCCTGGCCACGATGTCCATCCTGCGGGGCATCGCCTTCGTGCGGACTGGTGGCCAGTCCATCGGCGAGTTTTCCCCCGAGTTGCGCGGCGCCGTCCGCTACGAGCTGGGGGAAGGACTCAACCTCGTCCCGGCACTGGTCACGCTGGTGGTGCTCATCGCCGGCGGCATTTTTCTCGCCCGCCTCATCACCGGCCGGCGCGTCTATGCGATCGGCGGCAACGAACTCGCCGCCCGCTTCAGCGGGATCCGCGTGGAGCGGGTGAAGCTCGTCATTTACCTCCTCTCCGGCCTTACCGCAGGCATCGCCGCCTTGCTGTCGCTGGGCTACTACGGCGCCGCCACGTCGGGCGATGCCGCCGGTTATGAACTCAACGTCATCTCGGCCGCCGTAATTGGAGGGGCGAGCCTGAATGGCGGCCGTGGCTCGGCACTCGGCGTGGTACTGGGCGCGCTCATCATGCAGATGATCAGCAGCGGCATCGTCATCCTCGGCATCGACCAGAATTACAGCCAGGTCATCCAGGGCCTCGTGCTGCTCGCCGCCGTCGGCCTCGACAACATCAAGACCTGGCTCGCCAAGCGCCGACTCACCGCCTCCAAGGCGAGCTAAACCACCAATAGACACGAAGGTACACGAATCCCAGCCATCCCCTTTCACTCCTGAATCAATTCGTGTTCATTCGTGTCCATTCGTGGTTCCTTCTTCTGATTTCCATCAACCCCCATACCTCATGAAACGCCTGCTCCTCCCCGCCCTCGCGCTGGCCCTGGCCCTCACCGGCTCGGCCGCCGAGCGCAAGATCATCATCGGCCTCGTCGCCAAATCCCAGGGCAACCCGGTCTTCCAGGCCGCCCGCGTCGGCGCCCAGGACGCCGCCAAGGAACTCAGCGCCAAGTACAAGATGAACATCGTCATCGACTGGCGCACCCCGAACGAGGAGGACGCCCAGAAGCAGGCCGAGGCCATCGAACAGCTCGTGCTCAACGGCGCCGAGGGCATCGCAGTCAGCTGCTCCGACGCCAACAAGCTCACCGACGCCATCAACCGCGCCGTGGACAACGGCGTGCCGGTCGCGACCTTCGACTCCGACGCCCCCGCCTCGAAACGCTTCGTGACCTACGGGGTCGACGACATCGAGTGCGGCAAGCAGACGATGGACGAGCTCGCCAAGGTCATGGGTGGCAAGGGCGTCGTCGCCATCCTCGCGGGCAACCAGAACGCGCCCAACCTGCAGAAGCGCGTCCAGGGCGCGAAGGAAGCGGCCAAAAAGTACCCCGGCATCACGATCCGCGACACCTATTACCACAAGGAAACGCCCCAGGACGCCGCCGCCAAGGTCGAACAGGTCATGCAGGCCAACCCCGACATCACCGGCTGGGCCATGATCGGCGGCTGGCCGCTGTTCACCGAGAACGCCCTCAAGTGGCAGCCGGGCACGGTCGCCTGCGTCGCGGTCGACGCCCTCCCCGCCCAACTCGCTTACATCCGCAGCGGCCACGTGCCGGTGCTCCTCGCCCAGCAGTGCTACGAGTGGGGACATCGCTCCGTCGAACTGCTCATCGAGAAGATCGTCGACAAAAAGAACCCGCCCGCCGTGAAGGAGATCAGCGACCTCATCCCCGTCACCAAGGCCAACGTCGATGCCTTCGGCAAAAACTGGGAGAAGTGGCTTCCCAAGTGAACCGGTAGGCTGTAGCCGGGGTCGCTGACCCCGGTCGTCCGGCCTCCGCGAGGCCGGCTACATCAGACCCATGCCTTTCCTCGAATTCACCGGCATCACCAAGCGCTTCCCCGGCGTGCTCGCGCTCGACGGGGTCGGCTTCGCGGTCGAGCGCGGCACCTGCCATGCGCTGATCGGCGAGAACGGCGCCGGCAAGAGCACCCTCGGCAAGATCCTCGCCGGGGTGTACGTGGCGGACGGCGGCGAGATCCGCCTCGACGGCAAAGTCATCGCCCCGCAAACGCCGCTGGCCGCCCGCGAGCTTGGCGTGGCGATGGTGCACCAGGAACTTGCCTTTTGCCCCAATCTCAGCGTCGCCGAGAACCTCTGCCTCGGCGACCTGCCCCGGCGGGCCGGCTTCATGGATCGCGCCGAGCTGCGGAAACGGGCCCGGGCGATGCTCGCCACGATCGGGTCCGATATCGATCCCGACGCCATCATCGGCACGCTCAGCACCGGCCGCGAACAGCTCGTGCAGATCGCCGCGGCGGTGGGGACCGGCGCCAAGGTCATCGTCATGGACGAGCCGACGAGCTCGCTTTCCGCGGCCGAAACCGCCGAGCTTTTCAAACTCGTGCGCGAATTGAAGGGCCGCGGCATCACGCTCATCTACGTCTCGCACCGGATCGAGGAACTCTTCGCCCTGTGCGACAACATCACCGTGTTGCGCGACGGCAAACATGTCGCCACCGAGCGAATCGCGGACACCACGCCGCACCGGATTGTCACGCAGATGATCGGCCGCGAGTTGCTGATCGCCACGCCCAACCATCTCGCCCGCGAGCCCGGCGCCGAGCGCCTCAACGTGAAGTCCCTTTCCTCCCCCGCGCATTTCTCCGACATCAACCTCAGCGTGCGCGCGGGCGAGATCGTGGGCGTCGCCGGCATCGTCGGCGCCGGCCGCAGCGAGGTCGTGCAAGCCATCTTCGGCCTCGATCCGGAGGCTACCGGCACGGTCACCATTGACGGCCGGACGCTGCAGCCCGGGTCGATCGAATCCGCCCTCGCCGCCGGCGCCGGCCTCGTGCCCGAGGACCGCAAGCGCCAGGGCCTCGTGCTCGGGCTCAACTGCCGGGAGAATACCTCCCTGGCGACGCTGCCCGCGCTTTCCCGCTTCGGCTGGGTCAATCGCGCCGCCGAGCGCGCGCTGACGCAGCGCTACAGCCAGCGCCTGCGCGTCAAGGCGCCCTCGCTCGAGGCCATCACCGCCGGCCTCAGCGGCGGCAACCAGCAGAAGATCGCGCTCGCCAAGTGGCTGGCTCGCTCCTGTGACGTGCTGTTGATCGACGAGCCGACGCGCGGCGTCGACGTCGGCGCCAAGGCCGAGATTTACCAGTTGCTCGACGAGCTCGCCTGCGAGGGCAAGGCGCTGCTCGTCGTTTCCTCGGAATTGCCGGAACTCATCGGCCTCTGCCGCCGCATCCTCGTCATGCGCGAAGGCCGCCTGGTCGGCGAGGTCCCGCGCGCCGACTTCAGCGAGGCCGCGCTGATGCAATTGATGGCCGGAGTGGCGGCGGCGTGATCCGTGGAGGGCCCAGCTCCAGCTGGGCCGGGTCGGTGGAGGGCCCGCGTCCCGGCGGCCCGGCTTCGCGGGGCCGCGGCTTTGCCATATAGGGTCGGCCCTTGCGCCGACCTCTTGTGCAAGGTCGCCGCAAGCGGCGACCCTACAACAGGAACTCCATCGCTACTTCACCTTCTTCGCCGGCATATCGCGGCCATTCTGGTGCAACACGACTCCCGTGACGGCGCCGGAATCATCGCGCTGGAACGACAGCTGGGCGTCGACGACCTTGTAGAAGAATTCGTCCTTTGCGGTCGCAAACACCGGATGCTTGGGCTGGCCGGTCGCCTGCACGAACAAGGCCCCGTTCTCGACGGTGACGGTCAACACAAAGCTGGGCGCCAGTGGATACTCACCCGCGTATCCCGCCAGCGTTTCCGCCGACAGGGCGACTTCCTTGGGCGGCGGCGGCAGCTCGCCGCGCACGCCGCGCAAATCCCGGCCGTTCTGGTGCAGCGTCAACGCCGTCACCTTGCCCTTCGCATCGCGTTCAAATGACACCTCGGCATCGACGCCCACGACCGAGAAACGGTCTGCGCCAGCCGGCCGCAACGCGAGCCGGGGCTGTCCGGTCGCTTGGAGGAAGAGCGCACCCCCAGTTTCGGTGATCGTGAGGACGAAGGCCGGGCTGAGCGGGTAGCGGCCCGGATAGTCCGCCGCGTTGCTCAACCTCCGGTCGCGCGGCATGGGCGGTTCGATGCCCAGGAGCCGGAATCCCTCCGCCTCGGGTCCGAATTGCATGTTGGCGAGAATGACGACTCCCGCCCCGGCTTTCCGATCGAAAGCCACGAACGCGTGGCTGCCCCCCGTGGCGCCGTTGTGCCAGAAGATCGGATGCTCGGCGTTGCCCGCCAACAGCCAACCCAGGGCCACCTTGGTGCCGGTGTCGTCGTCATCGCGCTGGGCCTGCATGCTGGCGTCGAGCGCCGGCCGCAATGGTCCGGAGGAATTCAGACACGCGGCGAGGAACACCGCCATGTCCCGCGCCGAACTGCGCAAGCCGCCGGCCGGCGCCGCCGCGAGCCAGGTCCAATTGGGCACCGCGCGCCCGCCGGCATGGGCGGGCGCCAGGTCGGCCGGCGGCGGCGCGCCTGCGAATCCGACGGTGGTCGCCTTCATGCCCAGCGGCGCGAGGACGTGCTCGCGCAAGGCGTCGGCGTAGCTCGTACCCCAAGCCGCGCCGAGCGCCTCGCCGAGCACCGCCACGCCGAAATTGGAGTAAGCCACTTTTCTCCCGGGTGTCGCGACCGCGCCATGCGCCCGCAACGCCGCGACCAGCGCCGCCCGATCGTACGCGGCATAGGGATCGGGATTCGCGTCGGGATTGGGTCCGATGTTACCCGGCAGGCGCGGCAGACCCGACGTGTGCGTGGCCAGGGACAGCAACGTGATCCTGGCCAGCGTCGCCTGCGCCGGGTCACCCGCCGGCAGCAGATACTTCGCGGCCGGGTCATCGCGGCTCACCTTTCCGCGCAATTCGCTCTCCGCAAGCAACAGGGAGGTGAAAACTTTCGTCACCGAACCGATCTCGAACTGGGTGTCCGGCGTGATCGGACGCGGATCGGCGGTGTCGAACCGCCCGACCTGGAAGAAGGCGGAGCCGTCGGCGTCGACCCAGGCGAGGGCCACGCCCCCGGGCTGGCCCTTGGTCCACTCGTTGAGGCGATTCTGGATATCGCCGGGCGGTTTGGCGGAGGCTGGCAACACCGCCCACAGCAGAAGTGCGAACAGCCGGGCAAAACGATCTGTTTTCATGGCCGGAGATTCAACAGAGACTCAGCGGCGCGCAAGCACCGGCGCCGCCGCCTCCCCCCCGTTCTTATCGACCAGGTCGCGGTGCAGTTTTTCCAGTTCGGCAATGCGCGGCTCGATGCGCAGCCGGACTGCCCGCCGGTTGATCCACCAGGCGAACCAGCAAACCCCGGCGATGAAGGCGACGATGAGCGCCAGGGAAAGCGGGCCGCGCAACGGATCCCATGGTGGCGTCTGCCGGATGATAACTCCGGCTTGGATCAGCATGGCGATCGCGCAGGGTGCGAGGTACCAGATCCACACCCGCAGCAGCAAACGGCGCTGGTGCCGGAGTTCGGCGAGGTCGAGTTCGACCTTGGTTCGCAGCGAAGCGTCTGGCCGCGACTGCGCGCGGCGGGCCCGCCACCGCTCCCGCAGGAAGAGCAGGGCCACGCCCAGGATCAAGACCACCGACCCGGCGAGGGGCCACCCGGCGGCGCCCACTTTCTTCCAGTAGAACAGGAAATTCGCGACCACCACCGCGCAGGCCAGAATCTCCGCCCAATCGCGCACCAGCAGCGCGGCGGCCATCTTCCGCCGCTTGGTTTCGAAGGTTTGCCGGAGCTCGGCCAAGTCCGTCTCCCTGCCGTGCGGCAAAGGCTGCCGCTGCCATACCGCTTCATAGTCATTCCAGTTCATCGG
>DASZPS010000041.1:0-11046 GCA_035549955.1 Lacunisphaera sp.
GCCACTTTTCCACGGCCTGTTGCTTGTACTCCTCACTGTAGGGGGTCCTGCCCGCTACCGGTTTCGTGATCTGCGTCTTCATGTGGACTCCTTGGGTTTTGATCCCCAGTCCACTGTCCGTCAAATCAGGGCAACCTCAACGCGACCCCTTTTCCCCGCCTGACGCTCCACTTCATTCCGCGCTTCCGCTTCCGCCGGATTCCGCGATTGTGCGAGTCGACGCATGTTCCTGCCGACGCAAAAGAACGACCCGGAACTTTATCCGTACCGCCGGGGCCTGTATTTTGCGTACTTCAATGCGATGAACTGGCAGGTGGCGACCGGGACGCCAACCGTGCTGTTCATGGCCTACCTTGGCGCGGATTCCTTCCAGACCGGGCTGGTTTATGGCTGGCCGCTCCTGTTGACGCCGGTGCAGGTGTTGGCGACAGCCTTGCTGCCCCGGCTCGGCTTCAAGCGCCTGACCATGGCCGGGTGGGGCGCGCGCAGCTGGTTTCTCCTCGTGCCGCTGGCCCTTGCGCTGTTGGCGCGAAACGGAACCACGCCATGGATGGTGCCCGCCATGGTCGCGGCAATTTTCTGTTATGCAGTCAGCCGGTCGGTCGGGGCCGCGGCCATCACCACGTGGCTGCAAGGCCTTGTGCCGGAAGGCGTCCGCGGCCGCTACTGGGCCACCGACCAGATCATGGGTGGGGTGGCATGCGTGGCCACCTTGGCGCTGTGCGCGGTGTCGTTCGCGTGGCTTCCGACAACCTGGGCTTTTTTCGGCCTCTATGCCTACAGCATCACCGGCGCCTGGCTGGCGGTGCGGTGCCTGCGCACGCTGCCGGACATCGAGCGACCCACGGTCATGAGCCTGGGCAAGATCTTCGCGGATACGCCGGGACTGATGTTCCACCGGGGGAATTTTCGCCGGTATCTCTGGCTGGCCGTGCTGTATTTCGCGATCTACACGCCTCTGGTCCCATTCGGCGCCTATTACCTCAAGACCGTGGCGGGCTTTTCCTCCTCGACGATCATGGGCTTCACGGTGCTCCAGTATGCCGGCGTGGTCGCGGGCAACTGGTTCATGCGGTCCCGGATCGACCGCACGGGCGCAAAACCCTTCCTGCGTTTCTCCTTCGGCCTGGTGGCCATCGTTGCGGCGGGCTGGCTCGTGTGCCTCCGGTGGCTGCCAGCCATGGCCTGGTTGATGCCGGTGCTCTATATCCTGCTCGGGGCCGGCAACGGCATGTTCACCGCGGCCAATGTCAGCTACCTGGCCAAGATCCTGCGCGTGGAGGAACGTGCGCTGCCGGTGTCACTTCACGGCGCGCTGACGTTTTTCACCGGTGGGTTGACCCCGGTGGCCTGGGGCTTGGTGTTGAAAGGTGGCGGGGCCATGCCCTCCCTGAATCTGCCGATGTTCCAGTGGTTCTTCGTGGTGACATTGGGCGGTGGGCTGGCCCTCGTGTGGTGGGTCAACCGGCTGGAGGAATGGGCCGGCCATGTGGACCCCCTGCTCGAGGTCAGCTGGTTGTTCCGGCCGTTCCGCGTGGTCAGTTCGCTGGTCAGCCTCGCGGTCCCGGATGCGACAAGATCCCCGGGGGCCGGGGAAAAGCGAAAATAGAATCAATTGGGTGGGCCGGATCTTTTTTATCCCGCGCGCACTCGACATCAAACGGGTTGTTCTGGCTCAATTCTCCCGGCTTTCGCCACCCGCGTTTCGCTCCCTCCTGCCATGCCCGCCATCCGTGTCCTTTCCGATCGCGTTGCCAACCAGATCGCCGCCGGCGAGGTGATCGAGCGGCCCGCGGCGGTGGTGAAGGAACTGGTGGAAAACGCGCTCGATGCCGCCGCGACCCGCATCGAGGTGGAATTCAGCCACGGCGGGCGCAGCCTCATCCGGGTGGACGACAATGGTTGCGGGATGACGAAGGATGAGGCGCTGATGTCGCTCGAGCGGCACGCCACCAGCAAGCTCGTGGAGACGGCCGATCTCGACCGGCTCGCCACCTTCGGCTTCCGGGGCGAGGCGGTGCCGTCCATCGCGAGCGTTTCCCGCTTCGAGCTTCGGACCCGTCCGCCGGAGGCCTCGGCCGGCACGGAGGTCCTGGTCAACGGCGGCAAGCTCGTCCACGTGCGCGAATGTGGATTGGCGCCGGGCACGCGCATCGTGGTCTCGCAGCTGTTCAATTCGGTCCCCGCCCGTCGCAAGTTCCTCAAGAGCGACCAGACCGAGTCGGCGCACATCATCCAGACGGTGCGCCTGTACGCCCTGGCGTGCCCGGCGACGGCTTTCACCCTGATCGAGGACGGGCGCGTGCTGTTCCAGTCCCCGGTCTGCACGACCCTCGGCGAGCGGGTGGCGGAGATTTTCGGCCGACAGATGACCGCCGACCTGTTGTCGGTCGAATCGGCGGATGGGGGACTCAAGCTCAGCGGCCTCATCGGCAAGCCCGGTGTCCATCGCGCGACGCGGCACGAAATGCTGACATTCGTGAACCGGCGCCCGGTCGACAGCCGCACGCTGCATTACGCGTTGATCGAGTCGTACGCGACTTCGTTGGCGAAGGGCCGGTATCCCGTGGCGGTGCTTTTCCTGGACCTCGATCCCGCCGAGGTGGACGTCAACGTGCATCCCGCGAAGCGCGAGATCCGATTCCGCAACGAGGGCGTCATGCGGGGCTTTGTCATTCGCGCGTTGCTCCAGTGCCTGCGCGAGCACGGCGCCGGCACCTTCGCGCCAGTCGCGCCCGTCGTTCCGGCGGCGGCCCCGGCGGATCATCTGCCGGGCGATCCTTTTCTCCGCCCGATGGTGCCGCCGCCCGCCCCGATCGAAAAACCCGGCGTGATGGCACAACCGTTCCGTCCGTTCACGCCGCTGCCGGTGGCGCCGATGGTGTCCTCGCGGGCGCCCTTCCAGGTGATCGCCGGGCCGCCCGACGCAGTCCGGCGGCCCGGCGCGAGCCCGGCCTCCCTGATGGGGTGGCGGTACCTCGACACGGCGCACGGGGACTACGCGCTGTTCGAGGCGCCGGGCGGCGTGGTCGTGCTCGACCGCCGGGCCGCGCACGAGCGCGTGTGGTTCGAGCGGTTGCAGGCCCAGTTCGCCATCGGGGAAGTGGCGAGCCAGCGGTTGTTGTTCGCCGTGCCGGTGGAACTGGATGCGATCTCCAGCGCCCTGCTGCTCGACCGGCTGGCCTTCCTGCATCGCCACGGGCTGGAAGTGGCGGAATTCGGGCGCAATTTCTTCCGCATCGAGGCGGTGCCGGTCTGGCTCGATCCCTCGGACGCCGAGGGTTTTCTCCGCGACGTCATCGGCCTGATGCGGGAGGGCCGGATTGACGGCAAGCGGGCCGACCTGGCTCGCGACGAACTCGCGCGCCTGGCCGCGCAGAAAGCCGTGCGCCTGCCCGAGACCTTGGGGGAAGGGGAGGCCATGGCGCTGGTCGGCCAGCTCTTCGCCTGCAGCCAACCGCACACCAGCCCGACGGGCCGGCCCACGCACTTCGAGCTCAGCAAGGGCGAACTCGCGCGGCGGTTCCAGCGATGAGGCTCCCGTGCCAGGAATCCCC
The DNA here is from genome assembly GCA_035549955.1 of Lacunisphaera sp. Lineage (GTDB taxonomy): Bacteria > Verrucomicrobiota > Verrucomicrobiia > Opitutales > Opitutaceae > Lacunisphaera. Next base: position 3,558 of record DASZPS010000041.1, read on the forward strand.
AACCGTTACATGACGCATTGGCGCAGACATCCCGATCTCCAGGGGAAACTCCATCCCGAGTATCCCGACGATCTGCAAGTGGTCATTCACGACGGCGGCCTGCGGTTTTCCGATCGTCGTCCGGAGGCCGTCTGGGTGAGGATCAGTGACAATCGCGGGGATGTCTTCGCCGGACAGGTGCTCAACGCACCCGCGCAACTCAAGTCCGTCCGGCAGGGCCAGACGATTCTCTTCCTCGCGCGGACGGGGACGGAACACGCGTTGATGGTGACTGAAAAATATCTCATGGAACGACCCGCCTGGGAGATTGGCCCGTGCGACCGCTGTGGCTTGGCCGAGTTGTTTGACGCCCCTTCGGACTTGCTCAGGGTTGCTTTTCCGAACCTGCCAGCAGGTGCCGCGCTGGAGACTTTCACGTCATTCTGCCCGCTGTGTGGCGGCGTGCAGGTGCTTCAGGCTCGAAGCGCCCCTTGATTGAGCGGAAGGGGCGGCGGGTTGACCTCTCAGTCCCGCCTTGCGTGCGGCGTTGGCACGGGTTCTGATAGCAATCCCTCTTTATGCCCGCCATGAAAGCCGCAAAAAAGGCCGCTCCTGCGGCCCAGGATACGCCGGAGGAAAAGCTGCGCAGCCTGATCAAACGCCACCTCGTCTCAACGCTGGCCCGCCACGAGGGCTCCGCCACCCCCCGCGATTGGTGGATCGCCTGCGCGCTGGCCGTGCGCGACACGATTCACGAGCGGATGATCGCGACCCAGGCGGTGCACAACGACGAGAACGTTCGGCGCCTTTACTATTTCTCGCTCGAATACCTCATGGGGCGGCTTTTCGCCACCAACCTCCAGGCCACTGGCCTGCTGGAGTCAGCCCGCGCGGCGCTGACGTCCCTCGGGCAGGATTTCGACCGGATTCGGGAGGCGGAGGAGGACATGGGGCTGGGCAACGGCGGCCTCGGCCGGCTGGCGGCGTGCTTCCTGGACTCGCTGGCCACGCTCGACTACCCGGCGCTCGGTTATGGCATCTATTACGAATTTGGCCTGTTCCGGCAGGGCTTCGCCAACGGCCACCAGGTCGAGCATCCGGACAACTGGCTGATCTTCGGCAGCCCGTGGGAAGTCGTCCGCCCCGAATACATCCAGCAGATTCCGTTCTTCGGCCGCGTGGAGAACGTGTTCGACGACCTCGGCAACTACCGGCCGCGCTGGGTCGACACCAAGACCATCGTGGGCGTCCCGCACGACATTCCCACCGCTGGCTTCGGCACCGATACGGTGAACTTGCTGCGGCTCTGGGCCTCGAAATCGTCCGAGGACTTCGACCTCGCGGCGTTCAACCGGGGTGGTTACGTCGAGGCCGTCCGCGAGAAGGCCATCGGTGAGACGGTCTCAAAGGTGCTTTACCCGAACGACAAGACGGAGAACGGCAAGGAGCTGCGCCTGATGCAGCAGTACTTCTTCGTGGCCTGCTCGCTGCGGGACATCATCCGCCGCCACCTGCGCAACCCCGGCAATACGTGGGACAATTTCCCCGACAAGGTCGCGGTGCAGCTCAACGACACGCACCCCGCCGTCGCGATCGTCGAGCTGATGCGCATCCTGATCGATGATGAAAACATGGAGTGGGATCATGCCTGGGAGATCGTCAGCCACACTTTTTCCTACACGAACCACACCCTGTTGCCCGAGGCGCTCGAGAAGTGGAGCGTGGGACTCTTCGAGAAAGTGCTGCCGCGCCACCTGCAGATCATCTATGCGATCAACGACCGCGTCATGCAGGCCGTCGAGGCGAAGTGGCCGGGTGACAACGCGAAGAAAGCCGTATGCTCCCTGATCGAGGAAGGCGGCCACAAGCAGGTGCGGATGGCCAACCTTTCCGTCGTCGCCTCGCATGCCGTCAACGGCGTCGCCGCGCTGCACACCGCGCTGCTCAAGAAGGATCTTTTCCCCGAGTTCAACGAACTCTATCCGGGTCGATTCCAAAACAAGACCAACGGCATCACGCCGCGCCGCTGGCTGCACAAGGCCAACCCGCGCCTTTCCGCCCTGATCACGAAGCGCCTCGGTTCGACGGCGTGGGTGCGCGACCTGGACCTGCTGCGCGGGCTCGAGAAGGCCGCGGGCGACGCCGCGTTCCAGAAGGAGTTCATGGCGATCAAGCGGGCCAACAAGGTGGATCTCGCCGCGGTCATCAAGGCCGAGTGCGGCATCGATGTCTCGCCCGACGCGCTCTTTGACGTGCAGATCAAGCGCCTGCACGAATACAAGCGCCAGCACCTGAACCTGCTCCACATCCTGGCGCTCTACCGCCGGCTGCTGCAGCATCCCGGCCTGGACATCGTGCCGCGCGTCTTCGTCTTCGCCGCCAAGGCCGCTCCGGGCTACGACCTCGCGAAGAACATCATCCGCGCCATCAACGTCGTCGGCGCGCGCATCAACGCCGACGCCCGGGTCAACGGAAAGCTGAAGGTCGCCTTCCTGCCGAACTACCGCGTGTCGCTGGCGGAGAAGATCATCCCGGCCGCCGACCTCTCCGAGCAGATTTCCACCGCGGGCAAGGAGGCCTCGGGCACGGGCAACATGAAGCTTTCCCTCAACGGCGCCCTCACCATCGGCACGCTCGATGGCGCCAACGTCGAGATCAAGGAGGAGGTGGGCGAGGAAAACATCTTCATCTTCGGCCTGACCGTTGAGGAAGTGGCCGCGCTCTGGGCGAAAGGCTACAGCCCGTGGGACCGCTATCATGCGGATGACGAGTTGCGCGCCGTGGTCGACTGGCTGGGCAGCGATTATTTCACGCCGGGCGAGCATGGCTCCTTCGGGGCGCTGCACCACAGCCTGCTCGGCGGCGGCGATCCCTACCTGTTGATGGCGGATTTCCGCAGCTACAGCGACGCGCAGGCCCGGGTCGACGCCGCCTATCGCGACCAGAAGAAATGGGCCCGGATGGCGATCCTCAACACGGCCCGCATGGGCAAGTTCTCCAGCGACCGCACGATTCGCGAATACGCCAAGGACATCTGGAAGCTCAGCCCGACGAAGGTCTGAGCCGGGATCATGCAATTAAAGCGCCGTTTCGTTTGGTAGCGAACCGATCGAAAGGTGGTCGTCGATTTCCATATCGACGACAAGGACTCACGAGGCGTGCGAACCTGGCGTCGGTGTGGAAACCGACGCCCACCAACTGCATGATCCCGGCTGAGCGCCGGGAAGATGGCCCGGCCCACGCTCAGGTGCCCGTCCGCCGGCGGCGCCGGGCGGTCAGGCCCAGGGCGGCCAGTCCAAGCAGTCCCAGCGTGGTACCGCCATCGGAAACGGCCGTTGGCGCGCCGCCACCGATGTCGAGTCGGACAAAGCCCGTGGCGGCGGCCCCGCCGTCGCTGTCCGGATAGGCCTCGGACACCACATTGTAGTACCACTGGTATTGGTGACCGCCGATCAGCGAGCCGTTGAGAGCGCCATAGAATCCGTTGCCCATGTCCCCGCCCGCTCCGCCGAGGACAAAACTCTCATTCAGGGTGCTCTGGGAATACTGGTAAGTGTATGTCAGGTACGACGAGGCCGTGATATCATAGAGTTCGGCGTACAAGAACAGGTAGCCGGCGGTCGAAACATCGGTGGCGCCAAAAGCACCCGACAAGCTGTAGGTCGCGCTGCCCGCGGCCGTGAAAATCATGTAGGCGTCGTATCCGCGGCCATAGTCATAGAGGTTGCCCGATCGTTTCTGGTCAAACGTGTTCAGCAGCGTCACGTTGTCGCCAGAACCCGAGTAATCGATCTGGGTCCGGGTGTAGTAGGCACCGAGGGTGATATCGAGGTTCTGACTCGTGGGTATGGCGGTGCCATTGAAGCTGCTGCCGCCGACGCCGGCAGCGCTTTGCAGGTACACATTCACGTTGTTGCTGTTGATGGTAAGGGCTGTGGCGCCAATCGCGGCATGGCAGAATGCAGCGAGCGCAGCGAGGCGTTGCATGGACGTGTTCATGGAGGTGAGAGTCGCGCCAGGGGTTTGGCGGCGGGTGAAGGTGACACCGAATGGCAGCGTGGCAGCCTAATCCCTGCCAACGGAATGCGATGCCGCACAACTCCATGGACCCAAGCGGGAAAGAGCGCAGGTGGCCTTTGGATGGAAGAGCCGGTGGAACGCAATATGTAAGGATAGGCTACGAAAGACGAAGCGCCGCGCGCCACCGAGCGTGAATCGACCACCGCCACGCCAATGCTGACCGGTCAGACCCCTGCGGGCGGCGAGCCGGACTTTGCCATGCGCCTCACCAGTCGGCCGTGCCACATGCCATTGAAGGTGAGCAACGGTCCAAGGAGCATGTAGATCATCCCCGGCCAGTTGGCGGACGCGGTGGTATGCGCCAGGATGATCGACAGGATGCAAACGACGATGTTCAGGCCGAACCCCATCAGCGGTTCGCGCGTCTGGACGACCTCCACCGGTGTGAGCTGGAGGACATGCCGTTTCCGGAGGGCATGGGCGTAGAGCAGGCCATAAAGCGCCCAGATGCCGATGAAACCGAGGCCGTAAACGGTATAAACGAAGCGCAGCTGCTCCGGCGTTTCGATGTGGGAACCGTGGGCCCCGCCCAAAAACTTGATCGCGCCGAACAGGAATTTCAGCGGATACACCGAGAACAGGACCAGGAGCATGATCGCGATGTTGATGACCCGCGTGAACGTGTCCTCCAGCCCGTAGCGACGGAAAAAGCGATAGTGGGCATTCCAAAAGATCATGAGCAGGATGAAGCAGACCGTGAAGGCGGGAAACCCACGGACCACGTCCAGCAATCCCTCGAACGTCCGTGGCACTTCGACCGCGACGATCAGCAGCGTGACGGCAAAGCCGAAGACGGCGTCGGCGAGGCCCTCGAGCCGGGAGACCTCCTTGCCCCGCCAGTGAAAATGTTCCTCGGGCCGCCGGCCGGGCAGGGCGTCGCGCCAGGGGCGGCGGGGGCGGTTGCGGGACATGCGGCAGGCTACGGCGAAATTGGGGCCGGGTGCTAGCCCGAATGTTTTACTCCCGGTGGTGTGAAACTTTCGCCCGGTCGGGCCGACCTCGTCGGGGCGAGCCGCGACCTGAGTCGCTCCGCCCAGGGGTCCGGACGGACATTTCGCTGATGAGATCGCTCAAGACACTGAAATGTCCGGGCTGGCGTTTTTCCGAGGAGAATGGCCGGCGCTGATTTCCCTACTGGCGCGGCGGCCGGTGGGGAGTCCGGCGATCATCCCGGGAATTGCTTCCGTGATTCATATCGCCTCGGGGCGATTCGTGACTGAAATCCCGCCTCAGCGAACTCATGCAGTTGAAACCGACTTTCAAAGCAAGGAACGAGCACACCAAAAGGTGGAGCGCGTTGCTCCCCAAGGCGCTGAGGACGTTCGCTGCGTGCAAAGCGCCCTGGGGCGCAGGTCGCTCCACCATCAACTGCAAGATCCCGCCTCAGCACACCCCATGAGCTCCCCGGCGCGACGAACAAGGAAAATTTGGATCGCGTTGGCGATCGTGGCCCTGGTCGTCGCCGGAGGTTATTTTCTTCGCCCATGGCTCGGCAACCGGGTGATCCGGACCGCACTGGCGATGGCGGGGGCGACGGAAATCCGCTTCCGACCGGTCACCGCGACGCCCGGGCATGTGGTGGTGGAAGACTTGGAATTCCGGGTGCAAGGTCAGGATTTTGCCGCGAAGCGACTGACGTTGGTCCGGCCGCGCTGGTGGCGGATGACCTTGGGCCGCGTGCAGGTGGAAGGAATGCGCGTCGCGTGGACCATCGACGACTCCGATCGCCCTTGGGACTGGTCATCCCCCCCGCGGGACGACGGCGGGCCCGCCGAGCCGCTCGGACTGCCGGTCGAGTCGCTGGCCTTGGATGGCGAAGTGACCGTCCGCGCCGCCGGGCAGCCCGACCAGCGCGTGGCCGTGAAGCTCGAAGGTTCTCCCAAGGGAAAATTGGATTGGGCGGGCACCCTGCTCATGGACGGACCCGGCTTCAAATTGGCGGGTGCGGGCACGCTCCTGGGCCTCGGCACGGAACTGGATTTTGAGGTCCAGCGCGCCGAACTCGACCTGGAAATCTGGCAGGGATTCATCCAGCGAAACCTCTTCCTGCCGGGCGGACCCTGGCAAATGGGCGGGCGGCTGACCGGTGTCGCTGCAGGACATGTCACGGCGCGGCGTTTTGCCGCCACGGCTCGGGTCAGCCTGCGGGATGGCTGGATGCGGGCCCATACCCAGGACATCGCCGCCGCGGGCGCAGAGGCGGAGCTGGAATTTTCCGACTTGTGGAAACTTCGCACCAAATCGGGCGTGCTGCGGCTGCGGGAAATGCACATCGGCCGGCTCGCATTGACCGACGTCAGCACCGATTTTGGGCTTTGGGGGGCGGAAAATGTCAGTATTGCGCGGTCGAGCTTCAGTGCCCTGGGGGGGAAGGCGGAAGTGGCGCCATTCAAGTATGTCCTCCGCCAGCCGGAAGTGATGACGACCCTCCAGGTCGACGGAATCGATCTCGCGCGGCTGAAAACGCTTACGACGGCGGGCTCGACGGACATTACCGGCCGGGTGGGGGGATCATTGCCATTGCGGGTACATGAGTTTGGGGTGCGCATCGAGCCCGGCGCTTTCCTCGCCCTGCAACCGGCGCCGGCGGAACTTGGGCTCGATGCCGTCGCGTTGGTCCGATCCGGCGCCAGGTTGTCTGGCGGCAGCATGGCGGTATTGCGCACCTTGGGCGACGGTCCCATGCATCTGCAACTGGAGCAGCTGCGTCTCGATATTCGGCCTGCAGACCTGCCGTTGGGCTGTTCCGCAAGGTTGCACGTCGCAGGTGAGACTCCGGCCGGCCGCATCGAGTTCGATTTCGACGTGAATGGGACGATCGAACGTTACGCGGATATTCTCACCGCGCGGCGGTAGCGGCTGACGCGCGAAATTCGTAGGGGTGCAGTCTCGCTGCCCCCAATCCCGGCACGCCGGGATTCCATGCCTTTGGGGTGCCGAATACCCTCGACCTGTCACCGCACAACAGGGCGAGGATCGCGCCAGCGCAACCCCTATGGAAACGAGGAGGACTCTGCGCTCCGCGAAGAGTGGTCGCAGCCAAGACTGCGCCCCTACATTTCGGAGCTACCGCCCGCCTGTCCCGCCACCGGGCCCGGGTGGCTTGTACACTTCTTTCGGCACCGGCACACCCGCTTCCGTGCTGCGGCGTGGCAGGCCCCTGAAACCCTCGACGTTGATGTCGCCCGTCTCGACCTGCATGGGCAGCCCGGCGACGACAGGTACAGCGGTGCCGCCGATCCTGGCCGGCTCGTAACGCCATTTGACGACGGCGTAGGCCGCGGCCAGTGCGAAAAGCCGGTCATTGTATTTGTAGCAATACAGACACTTAACCCCGCCATCCGCGCCAATCAACATGAGGAAGTCCGCGGTCTTCGGCTCGCGGGAAATCTTGAGCCCCGGGGGATAAATGTGCGGGGCCGACTCTTTC
>DASZPS010000042.1:0-131514 GCA_035549955.1 Lacunisphaera sp.
CCTGTTGCTTGTACTCCTCACTGTAGGGGGTCCTGCCCGCTACCGGTTTCGTGATCTGCGTCTTCATGTGGACTCCTTGGGTTTTGATCCCCAGTCCACTGTCCGTCAAATCAGGGCAACCTCAAGTCGCTCCACCTTCTACTCGTATTGAGTTTCGCCGCCAATTCGGACCCTGTACACACGCCGGCCTCCGGGCACCCCTCTCAAGCTGGAACAATTCAGTTCGAGGTGGAGCGACCTGCTCCCCAGGGCGCTTCTTTCGCAGCGGACGTCATCAGCGCGTTGGGGAGCAACGCGCTCCACCATTGGTGCAACCGGTCCCAGTCTGAAAATGGACTCAATTGCATAGTTCCGGCTCGAGAGGGGTGGCGCGAAGCGGACGGGGGTGTAAGGCTATTGCGCGAACTTCAATCGGAACCAGCGGCGCTGTAGCCGGGCTCGCTGAGGCCGGTCCGGGGTCACCGACCGCGGCTACAACCCCACCGTTTCTTCCTGACCGGAGCAAAACGCGTTTTGCGGATGGGGCTGCATGGTTTTGGCTCAGGGCAGGGTTCGCACCAACAATTCCTCCCCGGCGAGAACGCCATAACAGGATTGTTTTCCGTCAAGGCACCAGGAGCGGCCCTTTTGGCGTGCACCCAGTGGGTTCGACGTATGCCCGACAATCTGGGGGAGCGGCAGCGAATCCTGGAATTCCTCGTCCCAGTCGAGCCAGGTGATGCCGCCAAAATCCGCTTCGCCGCCCCGCACTTTTCCCGCCTGCAAGAGTGGATGCGGCCCCCGTCGCATAGAAAGCAAGGCCGCCTTCGCCTCCCGTTCCAAGGCACCCAACGCCTCGCCAACATCCGGCGCATTTGGCCACAATCTCGCGTCGACTCCGGCGTGACTGATCAGCCAGCCGTTGACGTGAACGAACAGCCGGCTTTCGGCCCAGAATCCCGGCGCCAAGCCTTTGGCAATCTTTGTCGCCGCCGAATGCGAATAGGCGCTGCCGCACTTGTAGAGCAAGTAGCGGGGGGTGCGGTGTGCGTCACATGCGGGCTTGGCCTCCAAGTACTGGATGTCGTGGTTCCCCAGAAGAAAAACCGCCCGGGCCCCCAATTCCGTGCGCAACTTGTTCAGATAAACGCAGGTTGCCGCGACGCCAGTGCGCAGCCGAACGGGTTTCTTCGAATCAAAATAGTCCCCGAGGAAAACAACCCGGTCCCAGTCCGTTTCGCATTCAAGAATGCGGTCCAACCACGGGATATCCTGATGGATGTCCGGTATGATGAGGCATCTGCGAGCGTTGACGTGCATTTGTTGACCAGAGACCAGCATGGTGACGCCGCGGCCCGGCGCGCAATTGGACAAAACAAACGGCCCGCGGTACCCTGCCGCCTGGATCTTCGCCAGCTGTTCTGACTTGGCTTACGCCGCCCGCAACGCGCGCCGCTTGATGTGGGCTTCCTCGAGCTGGGTGTGGAGATTGGCCATCATCTGCTCATCCCAGTTTTTCTGCCGAGCGTAGGCCAGCCGTTCCTCGAGCCAAGCGATGTGCTGGTCCATCTGCGCCTGATCTGCTTTCAGATCAATGGGCCGCGGCGCAACAATCGCCCAACCCGCGATGAGCATCGCGATGAGCGGGACGATGATGATGACGACGGCTTCCATGACGCGACCACGCTGGCGGCGGCCGGGGGGGCTCGCAAGCGGCGGCGGCAAGTCGACGGGACAATGAAGCCGGGCTCGCCCTGGCCATTAGCAAGAAATGCACAGTCGCGTAAGCCGTCGTGAATAAATCACTTCCGAAGCAAGATTCGGCACAATTAGAGCAATTAAAGTTGAATTGTAGCCGCTCGGAAAGGTGGAGCAGGCTGACCACTTCAGCCCGCTTGCCTTGGGATAAACGTCCGGAGGTCAGGTTGCACCTCCCTGACCGGCCAGACCTTTGCGCAAACGGCTTTATCCCGCCGATTCGGCGAACAAAAAGGCGCGGCTTGTGGCCGCGCCCGGAGTGAAAGGGCGCAGCCAAGACTGCGCCCCTATGTTTTTGGAGAATTGAAAACGTCACCAACCCCAGAGGGAGGGGTTCGTAACATGGAGAATTTGATAGCCCCTATTCTGGATAATAGAAACGTCACTGATGGAGAATGCAATCACCCCGCCAAACGGGCCGCCGTCGCTGATCCAAAGACTACCCCTGCCTCGCCTTCGTTTCATGGGACGGCCAGCAAACAATGAAGGTTCGACGCCAGTTGGGTTCGTAACTCTTCCGGGGCCCGCCGCAGATTATCAGCGAGCGCGGCCGTTAATGAAACCACATCCCCGGGGCGGGCCGGTTTCCCGCCGATTTGCACGAAAGGCCCGTCAGTTTCCGTAAGCAACCTATCCAGCGGGATTGCGGATATGGTCGATTGCCCGGACGGGGTCGAGAGCATGGCGGTGTTCACCGAGAAATAGCAGCCGAGTTCGATGGCGCGCCGAAGCTCCGTGGCGTTTCCGCTGAACCAATGGAGCACGACCCTGCCGCGCTCGGAAGGGAGGTGCTTCTCCACCAAATTCAGAACTTGGCCGGCGCTGCGGATCGAATGGACGCTGAGGATCTTTCCACCCGCTTGAGCGCATAGCTGAAGGATCACCGTAAACACCTCGGCCTGCTGGGTGAATGAACCGTAGTGTTGCCGGCCCGCGTCGAGACCGACTTCACCCACATAGCGGGTGCGCGGCAGCAATTTCTCGAAGAGCCCGAGTTCATCCGCACGTTGGGCCACCAATTGGGGATGGAGCCCCAACGCCGCACGAACATGCGCCGTGGGCCGACACAGCTCCTCGTTGCGCAGATATGCCTTGGGTGTCGTGGTTACGGCCAGCGTAGCGATGCCAGCCCGCTCGCATTCCTGAATGTTCGCCGGGAAATCCGGATAGAGGTCGAGATGGCAATGGAAATCGACTCCACGGATGTCGTCGGCCGTCATCAGGGCGCCGTCTTTACTCCGGCCAACAGCGTTTCAATTTCCTTCATGCCGTCCCGATATACCTTGGCGTAGTCGTCGAGCAAGTCCGGCACGTCGGTCAGAGGACCGGGCTTGTGGATGGCAAACTTGGCCAGCCCGGGGTTCTTCTTCAGGGCCTGGCACGCGAATTGGAACGACCGGATGTGCTCGCCCTCGGCATTGGTGGAGGAGATGCGCCCGGAAAGTTTGGTGGTGTAGTCAGTCGGGTCGTCACCGAGTCCCTTGAGGATGGACGCCCGCCGAATCAGACACGGCAAACAATGGCCGCAGTGCTCCGGAGCATGGCCTTTCCAGCGGGCCTTCTCCGGGGAGGAACAGGACATCGTGTTCTTGAGGTGCTTTTTCAGGAAGTCCTGACGGGCGCACTTGCCGACCATCCAGCCCTTGGTCCGCGTAGCATACGGGTTAAAGAGGGATACGTTCATGCCCAGCGCCGCGAGCAATTCGTTCCATCTGGCGATATAGAACGGGTGCGCCGTGCGGGTGCTGAGGGCACCCAATCGCAGCGGATCGAGGGGAACGTTGAGGCTGATCAGGCCGTTCTCCGGCACAAATACACGAGTCGGCCGGTTGATCCCCGAGGCGAGAAACGCGGCTAGGGCGAAGAAGAGAAAAGACCGGGACCGTTGCGTGTCCTCGTTCCCGCCATCCTTAATGGCGCCGTGCGGGAAGCCACTATGGATCCGCACCGAGTCCACGTTCTTTTGCCCGAATTCGCCTTCGAGCAGGGCAACAACGGCCTTCTGGTAGTGGCTGGTGACGCCATGCCAGTAATGGCTGACGAAGAGCGGGCGTTCCTTTGCGTCCAGCAAATCAATCGCGCCGATAAAGCTGTCCAGCCCGCCGGAGAGCAGCGACACGCACGAATAGGGATTCATGTTCAACTCGTCCGGCGGACCAACGATTTTGCGGTATTTGGCAGGTCGTGGACGGAACGTGAACTCCCAGCGATCGCCGGTCAGGAAATTCAGCATTCGGCTCAGCGCAGGACCCTGGCCCGACCACAGAGCCACGTCGCTCACTGGCAGATATAGGTGGAGCTCCCGCGTCCATCCGTCTTGGGAGTGCGCAGCGCGCGATACCCGGGTATCCGTGCCCATGACTGCCGTCGCCAGGAACGCCAAGTCGAAGGCGGCCTCGCTGGGCGTCAGACCGCGCACCCGCGCGGCACCAAGCAGATTGTCCAACCCGAACTCGAACGACTTGTAAATGTCGAGGCAGCGAACCTTGCTCGTCTTCGCGTGTTCGTCACCCGGCTTAGGGGAGAAGCGGTCGCTCGCACCGAGCTGCATGACGATATGGTGTCGGTTCATGGTGTTATTCCTCGGTTCGGCTGACGATCACTTCGAGCGCCAGCTCGTATATCCTGCCGGCCTCGGCATCGAGCTGCGTGGGCGTGAAATTGCCGAGCTTGCCCATCCGCGATCCCACAGCATCGCGCACGGACCCCTTGATGAGGTCGTAAACCTCCTGCTGTAGGGTCTCAATGTCTGCGATGTTGGTGGGCAGACTGATGGCCTTGGTGCCTATGTCGTTCAGTATCCTGTGCCGGATCGACTGCGCGACAAAGTTGATCACGAGTTCGTTGAGGTCCGCGGTTGTGAGCTTCTTGTGGTTCTCATCATGCCCGGCGGTCATTTCAGCAAAGGCCTCTGCGAGGGAGGCTCGGGCAATGCCTTCATCAATCGACCCGCCATCATGGGCGCACAGCGCGTCGATGAGTTCGGCGCAGACCTCTTCCACCGGCTTATCCACGAACCGCTCGAGACCGATCTTCTTCAGGGCTTCGTCTGTGCCGGACTGAGCGGCGGCTTGGGCAAACCCCAGAATGTTCGCGACAGTTTGCCGGGGGACGCCCATCCGGTGAGCCGCCGTCCGTGTCCCGCCGCTGGAGCGCGTGATATATTGGCGCAGAGCGCGACCTAGTCCTCCGCCAGCGCCCGTTCGGGCGTAACCCGAGAAACTCGTGCGCGGGCTTTGGAATCGCTGCGGTTCCGCGGGCTGTTCAATTGGGGGCGGCGCGGGCACCGGCACCTGTTGCGGCTGCACGCCAGGCTGGGCCGGGACAGAAGGCGCGCCATTCGGGGCCTGCGGGGGATGGGGTAGGACCGGTTGGTTGGGCGGGAGCGGCGCCTGATTGGGAGGGATGGGCGCTTCGGCCGGAGCGGGTTCAACCCACGAAGGGACGAGGGGCGTGCCCGCGCCAGGGCCAGTTGAGGAGGCGGATGTTCCCATAAGCGGATTTAGTTGAGCGTCTGGAGGCGGTTCTTGGCTGCTGCCTGGAGGCCCTTGTTCTCGGTCTGGGTGCTCCACTCCGAAACCAGCTTCCTGAATGCGGCTTTGGCTTCCGGTTGGGTGATGGCGCTGTCCCAACCCGAAGGGACCCACGCACCCAATTGCTTCAGGGGCCGCGTGCGAAGCAACTCGATCAGCAGGGCTTGGAGCCCCACGTGGTGCTTTGCCACCAAGCCCAACCCGTAAAGTCCGGCCGGGCGAGTGATCCAATCCTTGGCTGCCAGAACCCGATCCCGCAGCTCGTTGAAGACCGCTTTGGCCTCGGGACCAACGAGCTTCGCGACTGCGGGCTCCTCGCCTGCTGCGACGAATTCACCGCTGCAGAGTCTCTCGATTAGCGGTTCGAGATGCCCCAAGGAGATCGCCGCCCCCGAGAACGCACGCTTGTCCCGCGTGATGAACATATAAGGCCGCAGGTCCTTGCCTCCGACCTTGGGGTCCAATGCCAGCCACGCCATCGCGGCCGGCTCCTTCGTCCATTGAGTGATCGTTCCCGCGGCCTCCTTGGGCGCCGCCGCCTCGGGTGCGCCAATCGACTTCTCGAGCTGATCGAGCTCGGCAAGCACACCCGTGGCCGATGCGGCGACCCATTTAACGAGGTCGTTGTATTGGTCCGGCGCAAACCGCTCCAAGAGCATGATCTTCGCGAGAACCGGCCGTTCGATGGCCGCCTTGAACCCGCGCGCCTCCGCAATCGACTCGCGTAGCAGGATGGAATTCAGGAATCGCTTCACCTGCCGCGGATTGCCGTTGGTGCCATCGTTCAGCAGCCCAGTGAGCTGGGTGGCGAGCGTGAACGCCTGATCGACCACCGTCGCATCGGTGACCTTGATGGCCTCCACCGCCGCCCGGTCCAAGCCACGGGATGCCCACGGTTTTTCCAAGGCCTGTTTGGCTGCCGCGAGGAACGGGTCGAACTCCGCCGGCGGTAGCTGCGCCTGCAACAGCAGCAACGAAATGTAGGTCCGGGTCTCGGCGGGCCCCAGCGCAGGGATGCGAAACGGAACCTGTATCAGCTTCTCCAGGTAATTTCGGGCATAGCTGCCCGCACCGGCCCCACCAGGCAGGTCGGGGAAATGCTGGCGGACTGCGTATTCGACCATGGCCTCGTCAACCGCGATGATGAAGGCCGAGTTATCGACGAAGAGAAACAGCCGGATCGCCTCCAACGTCTCGACGATTGTCCCGGGCAAGCAGCGATCAAGGTCATCGACCAACACGACGAGCCGCTCGATGCCGGCCTCGCTGAGCAGCTTCTTGAACTCCTGTCGGAAGCCCTGGATTTCCTCGGGCACGTTGCTCTTCGCGTCAGCAGGGGCCTCCTTCAGGAAACCCTTGGCCTGTTCGACCAACTTCGTGGCCGCATCACCGGTCGGTTCGGCGGCGAGCGACTTCACGATGCTTGTCAACGTCGCTAGGTGCTCCGGCAAGGGGACGCCGGTAGCGACCGAAAGCCCCAATCCCCCGGCGTGCTTCGCGACCTTCAGCCAGTCGATGCGCTTGATCAACTTTTCGACGTGCTCACCGACCTTCTTGATTCCCGGCCGCGCAGCCCGGATTTCCGTGACGATCGACTCGAGCATCACGAGCTTGGCGTCGTCGAACCCCTGGAACGTCCAGCCGTTGAACCGCAGGCAAAGCGTCTTGGGTTCGTCTTTCAGCCCCTCCTGAACCATCGCGAGCACACTGGACTTGCCCGCGCCCCAATCCCCATGGACGCCGATGGTGATCGGCTGGCCCCGGGCCTTGCCCAGTAGCGCAACAATGGACTTTGCCACCGGCCCGTATTGGATGAGGTCGATTATGGTCTCGTTGTCGTTGAGATACATGTCCGACAACCTGCTGGCCTCGGAGGCCTGTCCATTCTTGGGCGCTGAGGGTTTCGCTGCCATGGGTGGATACTCTGTCAGGCGGTTGTAATAACAAAGAGGGCCACCGCCGCTGTTCGCGACGCGTGGCCCAATCCGTATAGCCAAGAGAGAAGCGCTCGGGATGCAAGCCGGATACATGCAACGCCAGGCAACTACGCGGCGTGATGCCAAGAAACGGGGAGGCCTCGACGCTAACCCGCGGCTTGGCCATCCGCTTCGGAATCGAAATCCCGGCCAGTCGCCACCGCCAGGCCATACAAAGGGTGCTCCGCGCTGCCAGGACATTTCCAGCGTGTCCCTACCAGCACGTAGCCCATGGTGTGTAGAATCGTGGGATTCCGGCAGTCCCGGGCGACGGCGGCCCGGTCACGCACCCGATACGGCGGCAGATCGGGATGCAGTTGGCGGATGACCCTGATGCGCCGGAGGGTGAACTCTTCCGTCGTCTCCGTCTGCCGACGCATCTCCTGGGCAAGGCGGGGCATCTTCTCGTGCATCACGGTCCCCATCGACGCGCCAAACGGTAGTAAGGAGACGAACGACGCGCTGCAAACCCGGCGAAACGGGCGGGCCGCCCTGATACGGGAGGCGAGGTGCGGCAACTTGCCGATGTATTCTTCTTGGCGCGCCCTCCAATCAACCACGTCGCCCCGTCGGCGTCTCTGGGAGCTGAGACGCTTGCGAACCCAAACGAGATCGTTCCGCCCAAGCCACCTAACTGCAGTCTGCCACTGCGTCACGGTCACCCGCGACCTTCCGCCGCATACCGTCCTGCGGTGCCGCGCTCGATTTAGGCGGAATACCTTTGCCCGCTTGGTATTCGGGAGCCGAGGGATCGGCAAACCCTCCTTGGTCGCCAGGCCGAGCAGTCGCACGATGCCAATGCCGAGGTCGGCTTTCAGGGCATTCATCGTCCACGCCTGGTCGAACCACCGTTTGCGCAACTGTGTGCGAAGCCAGTCTTCGCTTTGCTGCGCGCCAGCGGCGGACCGGGCCTTGACGGCGGCGAGGCGAGCGTGGACGCCCTCGATGGACAGATCCAAGAATCTCATCACGAGCAGGTGCATGCGAAACGAGCGGTGATTGGCCTTGTTCTTCACCGTCTGGGCGGGCCAGGCCGACGCGTCATCGGGGTCGAATTGCAGGTGCCGCTGGGCCCACTCGTGTTCGCTGCGCTGCGCAAAGAACTGGTGCAAGAATTCGGTCCGGCGTAGTTGGCCGCCCTGCAGCAGCCCTCGTTGATCGAGTTGCTCGTGATAGAGCAACCGCAGCCGATCTGGGTCGATCGGACGCGGATGGTTGCGCAACATCCACAGCACGTCTCGCGCGTAGGTCACATCTATACCGTCGGGAGTCCGTGCCCTGCGAACGCTGACGGCGTCATCGGCAACAGGGTAGTCAAACTTCCAGAACTGGCCGGGCACGAACTGCGACACCTCCAGCGGCTCCCCGTGAATCGGACAGCACACGACGCCCGGAACCTGATGGACACGCCGCCACCACGTGTGGCCCAACCGTCGGATGTCTTTGGCGCGGCACTTCGCGCAGTAATTGAGATGCCGAAGTCCGTCCTGCGCGGGGTCGCGATGCCACTTTAGGAGATTCATCGCCACCGCCCGGTCACCCCGCATGGCGACCTTGACCCGCGCCGCAAGTTCGGTGGACATGAGAAAGGCCGCGATCGGGAACATGGTGTGGCGATGAATCAGGCCTTCTGCACTCAGCCCGACTCGCGAACCGATGGCCCTCGTCAGGGCGTCGATGCCGCACGGGAAATCGAAGGGAATGACCAGCCGGGGGTTTCCGAAGAGATGTTGGGCAAATTGGGCGCGGCTGGGGCCAATGAGGCCCCCGTAGATTCGGGCCAGCAGGCTGAACAGCGGCTCGTCCTCGTAGGGCCCCTCGATATATGAGATCATGCGGGTTGGGCAACAACCCCTAGCGCCTCAAGCGCGGCCAGCTTGTCGCCGGCCCTGGACGCTTTCTTCATCTTCCCTGCCACCGTTTCCGCAACTTCTGCGGAAATGGTGACGGGGGACGAGCGCGGCGGCTCCACGCCTGCAATCGGTTCGGCGCCGACGCGTTCGGTCTCAACATGCGCAATCGCGTTGAACGCCTCATTCATCGTCTTCGCCACCGCCGCAATGTCCTTTGCTTCGGGCGCCTTGCCCTTCAGCTCAACCAGCCGGTCCTGCACGGTGTAGAAGAGGAGTTTGGACGTTTCCCTCAGAACGTCGGCTGTAAGGCGCTCTTTCTTGCGCCCGAACAGCCGCATCTGGGACAGCAGAAGCAGCTTCACGGCCAGGTCTGGAATGCCACCGGATAGTTCCAGCACCACCGCAGAGAGGCCCGCCAAGGGGTCCATCTCCGCGACATATTGGTAACGCGCCACCTGACCAAAGAAGGCGTCCCAGACCTGGCCGGCCACAAACGGTGTGTATGGAGGAATTGTGCTCAGGAAGCGACGCGACGCCGCCAGATTCTCCTTCAGCAATCCTGCCGTGGCCGGAGTTCCGATCACTACCACGGCAACGCCGATGCAGTTCATCAGCCGGACGAAGTAGTTCAGTGCCCGGCGCGTGCCGTCGTGGGCGGCCTGAATCAATTGAAACTCATCCACGACGAACAGGCCCACATTATATTCATGGCAGAGCTGGAAGTAGAGGCTCTGGATGCGGTTGCCGGTGGCCCGGTCCACCCCCCAATCGCGCGCCAAGGGAATGCTCAGGGTCTGCTCCGCCTGATCGAATATCTCCCGGCCGAATGACTTTAGGGAACCGTCCTGGAACAGATTGAGCTTGAGGCAAGGTAACTGGGTGAACGCCACGCGGTCGCCACCGACGAGGTAGGCATGTTCGGCCACCGGCACGATGTCCTTGGTCGCGAAATCTATTGAAAGCGTCTTCCCGGTGCCCGGAGGCCCAATTACGGCCGCGCCGAGCGAGGGCACGGTCGCATAGCGTTGGGGTAGCCGCCGCCCCTCCTTGAGGTCCTTCTGATCGCGGGCCCATTGTCGGCGATACTTGGGGTCGAGCGGATTCCGATGCTTGTAGCTTTGCCGGATGAGCAGATCGACTTCCTTGACCGCCGCCATGTGCGCAATCCCGGGGAGAAAGAACTCGCGCAGAACGAACGCCGCATGCGGGCGAAGGTGCGCAGGCAGGCGGCGTTCCGCCGGATCGTAGGCCGGCTTCACCGTAAGCAGGTCCCGAATCTGTTCCTTGGTGCGGATTGCTCCCAAGGCTCCGATGAGTGGATTGCCGCGATAGGCGGCGATCGGATCATCAAGATTCAGGTATTCGCCCGGAGTGTCGATGGGCTGGACCTTATCAAGGGTAGTGCTCACGAAGCGTCCTCCATCATGCCCGCGATTTCGGACTCATCCTCGGCCTGAAGTTCGGCAAGAGGGGCAGGAGGCTGACCAACGCCCGGCGGCGTCACACCCTGCGCTGCGATCAAGTGCTTCTGATCGGCAAGGCTCTCCTTGCGGTCGGATTTATCGCGACGACGCGCTGCAACGGAGCCGCGTGCCGCCTCGGTTTTCGCCATGGCGCTCTCGACGATCTGCTGCTGCTCGAGCTCGTGGGCAATGTCGCGCACCTCGTTTTCACCCTCATAGACTGCCTTGGCCACTGCACTTGTCGCCGCATGCCCATCGTAGTCAGCTTCACTCCACAAGGCATACATCTGGGAGCGGGTGGCCAGTTGCATCTTCACCAAATCGTCCCCGTCGTGGAGGTAGAACCATGAGTAGCTCGCCGGGTGATAGCTCACATCGACACTCCAGTTGCCATTCTCTGCCGCGTTCGCACACCAGTCGTCGAACTTTGGCAGCGCCCCGGGGAGCGGCTCATACAACAGTTTTTCCCCGAACTCCACGCCGTCGCGGGTCAGTTCCGCCTTGGCTGTCGGCAGGCACCAGCGCATCAGCGATTCCATGGGCCAAGTCTTGCGGCGGCCGGCGTAGTTCGTAATTCCAAAGTCCCATAGATTGGCCGGCGACGGCACCAGCCCGGCAGCGAGCATTTCCGGCGTGAGCGGGTAGTTCGAGATGACATGGCGGTGCGTCTGAAGAATCCATGAGATGATGAGCCGGCAGCTCTCGAAATAGTCCATGCACGCGAGGGCCACCGGGCTCTCCTCACCGCGTTCCTTGGGTCCATTGGTATGGCCAGGAACGCTTTCGGCCTTCTTGGTCACCGAAGAGTTGTAAGCCTCGGCGAGCCCCTTTAGGTCGGGCCGGAATGCCGGCACGATAGTGAGACCGCGAATCACCTTCTTCTTTACCAAGATACCATGCTTGTAGTTGGCGCCCGCGCCATCTTCGGCCAACCGGGTGGGCAAACACGCCGACACCCAGTCATTGGGGCCGATCTTCCGGCCATAGCGGGCGCACAACTGCACCTTGTCCTCGGCTGCGGCCAACAAGGCCAAACTCACGGCGTCATAGCTCTCGTTGCCCAGATGGAGGTAGAACCCGACGATCATGTGGCTGAACGCATCCGTCACCAGGTAGAGGATCGCCTTCTTCTCCAGAGGCAGCCGGGTGGCCTGGTGGACCAGATGCCAGTTCAACGGAGTAGCATCGACGAAGAAGACCGCACCCGGTCCGCCGACCTTCGCGGCGGTCTTTTGCCGGCGTCGGCGCAGCCAGAGTTCAAACCTCCGTTCGCCATAGAGCTTCCGCAAGAGCATCTCGAACTGATCGTCGAGCTCCGACCAATAGCAGAACTGCTTGTAGGACGGGTAGGTGCCCGTCTGGAACTTGGCCAACTCCTCATCCGAGGGCACTCCATCGCTGCAATCCAGATCAAGAAACAGGTCGCCAATCGTGAGCTTCCAAGCCCGCCGCCAATTCCCCGCTGTTGCGCCCGAAAAGAAATACTTCCTGGACCCGGCGATGATCTTCTTCTGGTCCATCTCCCGGACGATATAGGCCTTCCTGCCATCCAGTCGTGGACGCCCGGCCGGCTTCCTGGGCACGCCGGATTCGGTGGCCATCGTCACCCGGACCCCCAAGCCAACGCCCTTGAGGCGACGATACCACCTCCCGGCCAGGGCCTGCGTGGACATGCCCCCTTGTAGATACCGCACGAAGATACGGAAGAGGTGTGCAGGGGCCACCTTCCGCTCCTGCGAGATCCGCCGGATAATCGGCCACCGCGTCTTGGCGACCAGTGCTTCGTGGTCGATGTCGATCAACGGTTGGATCAGATCGCTGTTCTTATTCATCCGGGCGATCTGGGCGGGGGACAGTTTGCCGTCGGGGATGCGCATCACCGCGAGCGGCTCCACGTCGGTGGGCGTCCAGCCGCCGGTTTCCACAAAGTGCGCTGCCTGCTCCACGGCATAGAAGCGCTCCCGCGCCCGCGGATCCTCGGTCGAAATCAGCACCACGTGCTCGTTCATCACGGCGAGAACGCGCATATAGAACCGTTTGGGCATCCGGGCGCGCTGCTTGTTCACGCCACGATATGCGTGCCGAATCCTAGTCTCGATCGCCTGGATGGCCTCGGGGCGCCGCTCTCGATAAACCTGTCCTTCGACGAAGGAGTGAATGTTACGAGCGGAGGGAGTGGGAAGGGTGTCAATCATGGTCAAGCGACCGCACGGAGCGGCTCAATGGTTGCGTTGGGAAGGTAGGCCCCGCGAAGGTCCAGCGGCAGGGTTCCCTTGAGGGTCAGATGGTAAGCGACAGAGAGGGCGGTGCCTCGGGGAAGACGCAGGGCAGCATCGCACCTGGAGCACACCGTGCGCAGGGGGGCACCCGTGCTAAGGTGTGGGACGATCCACGCCGCAGCGTCTCGAACTGCGAAGGTGTCGCAGGGCAGGCGGCCCTCCTCCGCGAATTCCATGACCAACTCCATGTTCGCGATTAGCTGTCGGGGCAGACGGGTATCGAGGATCAGGGACCATGGGATGCGGCGCCTCGTCCAACACGCCTGCTCGATGGCGAGCTTCTCGATAACCCGCTCCGTGAGGTCCGTGGCTTGTTTCACAGCATAAGCATGTCGCTGGAGCATGCCGCCGGGTCGCTCGAAGGTGACGACCAAGTCGGTGGACATGATGATGTCCTGCTTCTTCCCGCCATGTTGGACGGCCGGGTGATCCACCTGCAGCTCGAACGCGATTTCGCGGGTCAGCGCAGGGTCTAGGGCGACCTGTTCAGCGAGGTTCACCACGCCCATCCGCGGGGCGTGGAACATCAGCAGGGTGTCGAATTCCGGTGTGGATACCGGGTGCATGACCCTCTTCACGATCCACGACCCGAACATCGTCCGGAAGCCGAACGAGGGAAAGTCCACAACCGTAAACAGTGGCTTGTATTCCTCGGGCGGCGCCTCAAGGAGGCACTTGCCCTTGGCGGTGACGCACTTTTCGTAGTCGCGCGCCAGAAAGAAGGGATGGAAACGCCCGCTCATGACGGCAGGCGGAGCGCAGCGACAATGCCGCAGCACCGATGATTGTTTTTCATTGGCCGGTAGCCACTTATCGTGGCCGGAATGGGTTCTGACTAGGATGCGCGCTCGCCGGGCAGGACATGCCTGCCGCCGTAAGCGCGCCCGTCCGCGCAGTTTTCTTGACTGCGCAATAGTGCCGGGCCAACTTCCCCGCGTCGAAGCTCGTAACTCCGACAAATAGGTTTTCAGCCCGTCACGCTATCGCGTTGCAAAACGCGGTGGACCTCAGGTTGAAGTCCGTTTGGACAGGCCGACGGATCGCTCTTCTCGATTGAGCCGTCGGCCTGTTGCTTTTGTAAGGTCAGTTAGGCTGCTTTCAGCTTATAGACGTGGGCGCCTCCCTTCTCGCCCCTAGAGGAAATCTCGAACAGCCGTTCGGTTACTCTTAAATGATAAAGCTCCTTGCTGTAGCGGTCGCCGGCAATCTTACCCGCTGCCGCAGGATACCTCTCTTTGATGTAGTCCCTAACGTCGCGGAGCGTGAATGGCTGCGTCTGAGAGCGCACAGCCTCGCGGATGATGTCCTTCACCGACTGCGCGTCTCCTGGTGCCGCAGGTCCGCCTGCTGCCTTCGAGCGACCCGCCCGCACTCCGCCGGCGGGACGTGACCGAATGCTGTGGTCGGCGTTGGCCGCCCGACTCGCCGGTCGAGGGGCCACCGCGGCGTTAAACCTGTGCTTTCCCAGGGCTGCGGCCGAATCCCCGCCGCCGCGGAGCGCCTCAATCGCGGCATTGCAGCGACGAACAAAGTTGTCTCGTTCGGCTTCAATCCCCCGGATGATCGCCAGCATTTGATCAGACATGGAAGGAAGCCTATGGCCTCCTTAGGGAACCCTGACAAGCCAGAAACAGAGAGCCCTCCTCTGATACCCCTCCCTGAGGCGGGGCGGACACTCCCACAGACTATCCACAAGGGGGTTCCCTAGAGGGAAAACAGGACCATTGAATTCTCCAAAAACGATCCCTTGGGGGACTACCGTCCGAAGAGCCGCTCAATCGGCACCCGCAGGGCTGACGCCAGCGCGATGATCTCTATGTCCCGCACCAGTCGCTCCCGACTCTCAATCCGCGCCAGGGCTGAGCGGTCCAGCAAAACGCCGCGGATCTGCAGCTTCGCCACCAAAGCCTCCTGGCTAATCGGGACCCGCGCCGCATACCGGAGCTTGCGGATGGTCGGGCCGATGGCGTTCTTGGGTGCGCGTTTAGGCACGGGAGCGGTGTGTGAGATTCACACGTTGACAATAGCCGACCGCGCACTATCCAAGGTGTGAGATTCACACATAATGAATCACCACCAAAGTGCCCGCCCGGGACGAAGGACGCCTCGCGCCATCCCAACGGCGGCGGAAAGGCTTGAAGCCTACATCGCCGCAGACCAAGTCATCGCATTCGAGCCCGGCTTCCCAGACAAGGAGTTCCCTTACATCATTTGCTCCATGTGGGGCGTCGTTCCCACCAACGAGCTCTTCGTTCGCCTCACCAATGGCGAAGTGTCGTTCATTGACTGTGTTCGCTCGCCGCTCGAGGTTCCATCCATGGGCAATCGCATCTTCGGCATGGACGTTGAGGACGCGAATGCGGCCGGCGCCCTGGCCGATCAGATTTGGGCACGCCACAAGCATCAGCTCATCCGAAGAGAGCGACCGTGAACCCGCGCGCCAAACCCGCACCGCAACAGCGGAGATCGAGCCCCAACACCGAGACGAGATCGAAGCGCTTGAAGCGGCCGAGGAACATGCGGCCAGCCTCGGGACAAAGAAACGCCGCGTCCCGGATGTTCGCCCGGGACTTCGCCGCCTTGGAGGAGTCCCTCTCCCAAGCCGCCAAGACCGGCACGACCATGATGACACCAGAACGGATGATCGTGGAGCTGCATCTGACGCCGCGTTTAGTGCGTCGTATCGGGCGTCAGTTTCGGATACAGTTCCCATGGTTCGCGCCGGCATACGCCACGCTGAAGCGACACCGGCTGCTGCCATCAACAAGAATCCCCTGGAATGACTGGCTGAAGCTCTACGGTAGGCGACGAACCGAGACAGGGCGCGACCAAGGGAACACGGCTAAGAGAGGGTCTCTAAGCATGGGGCCTCCCTTGGCCCGCGGACGGTTACACCCCCCCATTCCTGCCGTGCCCATGCCCCCCATCCCTGCGCCCAATGCTCCCCGCGATGACCGCGCCGTCTTTCGAGAATGCGGCCTGGCTTACGGACGATGCTTCGGAAGCAAGAGCGGGTATGCACGCACTCATCCTCTGCGGCTTTTTGTGCCCAATGCCTGCGTCTTTACCCGCGCTAAAGTGTGTGTGTGGAGAGGCGATTTGGATCTCGCCACACGATCCGATCGTCGGGGCCTGGTCAGGGCATCCCACCGCTTGAACCGAAAGCTGTTCGTCCTTCGAGAGCAGATGCGGGACGAAGCCCAAGCCCTTCCGGATCGCTGGCTCTCGGAAAACGCACTCGTAACGGTGTGGCGCGGGAAAGTCGCCACCGTCGGCTACACCCGCCGCTTGCACGGCACCCTCAAGGAAGTCATTGCGCGCTCACGTGTATCGCACTGAGGCGGCTTACCCAGCCCATGTCTTCTCAAGTTTCATTACGGGACTTCTGCGACGCGTTGGATCGCGCTTCTCAGAACGACACCTTGCCGCTGCAGGAATACCTCGGACGGCTTCGGCCCCGCCTGCGCGCCGCCGCTCAGCACGGCGAATGCGTCAAATTCAGTCGGCACGTTGAGTATTTGCTGATCGCCACTGCCCTAGTCTCGATCTGCAGCTGGGTGCGACGACACCGGACGTGGGGCCGACGCGTCGGGCGAATGCTCTCGGCCCAAATGCCGTCCGACCTCAATCGGGCGCTACGCCGGATTGATCGCAAATGCCGCGACTTTCCCCCAAGGCGACGGCTCCTCATTCGCGCGCCCGCCCGCTGGCACTCGAGATCGTGGATGTTGGTTCCTATCCCGAAGGATCGGGCTCAACGCCGGGCGTAACACAATGCGCATTGTCTGTCTGTCCGATACCCACGGTCACCACAGAACGCTTTCTGTGCCGGATGGCGACCTGCTGGTCCATGCGGGTGACCTGACGAACACCGGCAGCCCCGACGAGCTCGCCGATGTGCTTGGTTGGTTCGCAAGGCTGCCGCATCGACACAAGGTCTTCATTGCCGGGAATCACGATTGGCTCTTTGAGGTCGAGCCGGCCGCCGCCGTGCGGTTGGTTCCGCCCGGAATTCACTATCTGCAAGACAGCGGCTGTGTCATCGAGGGACTGAAGGTCTGGGGCTCACCGGTCCAACCAACCTTTCTCGACTACGCGTTCAACAGGCGTCGCGGGGCCGACATTGACCGACATTGGGCCAAGATCCCCGCCGGCACGGACGTGTTGGTGACGCACGGCCCGCCCCACGGAAAACGCGACCTGGTTGGCGGCACGGAGCATGCCGGCTGTGAGATGCTCCGGCGGCGAGTGTTGGAGGTCCAGCCGGGGTTACATGTCTTCGGTCATCTACACGAGGGCCACGGCGTCGATCTTCTTGGATCAACGCTGCTGGTGAATGCCGCCATCTGCAACGACTATGGTCGCCCTGTGAATGCGCCGATCGCGGTGAACATTACCATCAGCCCGACCTGATGGCTACAGCCTTATAGTCGCACGCGCCGCAAGCGCAGGGCATTGCCAATGACGGAGACGGAAGAGAGCGCCATCGCCGCGCCCGCAAGCATGGGGCTCAGGAGCACGCCAAAGAACGGATAAAGCACACCGGCCGCAATCGGCACCCCGAGGACGTTGTAAACGAAGGCGAAGAACAGGTTCTGTCGGATGTTGCGCATCGTGGCCCGGGAGAGGCGGATCGCCTTCGCGATTCCCCTCAGGTCCCCCTTGATCAGGGTGACCCCTGCGCTCTCCATCGCGACATCGGTGCCAGTGCCCATCGCGACGCCCACGTCGGCCGCGGCCAGCGCCGGCGCGTCGTTGATTCCGTCGCCAGCCATCGCGACACGCGCGCCATCCTTCCTCAACTCTTCCACGAGGCCAATCTTGCGCGCTGGCTCCACCTCGGCCTCAAAGCGATCAATGCCAAGCTGCCTGGCGACCGACTCCGCAGTATGGCGATTGTCGCCCGTCGCCATCACCACCTTGATCCCGAGCGCGTGAAGACTCGTCATCGCCTCGCGGCTCGTGGCCTTGATCGGGTCGGCCACGGCGAGGAGGCCCGCCACCCGGCCGTCAATAGCGACGAAGAGGGCGGTCTTCCCTTCGGATTGCAGCTTTGTGGCGTGCTCCACCAGCGCCCGATCGCTCGGCACGCCTTCGCTCTCCAGAAACTTGCCCTTCCCGACGAGCACCGCGTGCCCTTCGACCTTTCCGGCGACGCCACCAGCTGTGACTGAGCGAAAGTCCGATACATTCGGCACGGCAATCTGACGGCTCTCCGCGCCCAGGACGATGGCGGCGGCCAGCGGGTGCTCCGAGGCGCGCTCCACGGCCGCGGCGAGTCGCACGAGCATCCCCTCGTCCGTGCCACCAACGGCCACGACCGTCACGAGCTGCGGCCGGCCCTCCGTGAGCGTGCCGGTTTTGTCCACGACCAACCACTCCACTTTGCCCAGGAGTTCGAGCGCCTCGGCATTCTTGACGAGAACACCCTCTTGCGCACCGCGCCCGACACCGACCATGATGGACATGGGCGTGGCGAGCCCAAGCGCACACGGGCAAGCGATGATCAGGACCGCGACCGCATTCACGATCGCGTGCGCGATGCGAGGCTCGGGCCCGAAGAAGAACCAGAGGGCGAATGTGAGGGCGGCCGTGATCACGACGGCCGGCACAAAGATCCCGGCCACCTTGTCCGCGAGCCCTTGGATCGGCGCGCGACTGCGCTGCGCTTCAGCCACCATGTTGACGATGCGGGCCAGCATGGTGTCGGCGCCGACTTTCTCGGCACGAAACACGAAGCCGCCTGTCGTGTTCACGGTGCCACCAGTCACGTGATCGCCCGCTTTCTTTTCTACCGGCATCGACTCGCCGGTAAGCATCGACTCGTCGAGCGAGGATGCCCCTTCTTCGATCAAGCCATCCACCGGCACTTTCCCACCAGGTCGCACCCGCAGGCGATCTCCCACCTTCACCTCCGCCAGCGGCACCTCCTGGTCCCCCTGGGCCGTGACGCGCAGCGCGACCGGCGGAGACAGGTTGAGTAGTGCTTTGATTGCGCTCGACGTGCGCGCCCGTGCCCTCAATTCGAGCACCTGGCCGAGCAGCACGAGCACGACGATCACTGCGGCGGCTTCAAAATAGACATCGACCACACCATGCGCCCGCATCGTGGGCGGAAAAAGGCCCGGCCCAAAGAAGGCGACGACGCTGTAGGCCCATGCGGCGCCCACGCCGATGGCGATCAACGTGAACATATTCCAGTGCCCCGAGCGCAGTGATTTTGCCCCGCGCACAAAGAAAGGCCATCCCGCCCACAGGACCACCGGCGTCGAAAGAAGAAACTGCGCCCAGCGGCTCGTGGGGGAATTCGCAGCATGCAGCAGCGATGGCACGAGGTGCAGCATGCCGAGCACGAAGACCGGCAGCGCCAGCGCTCCGCCCAGCCAGAAGCGCCGCGTCATGTCGCGCAGCTCATGGTTAGCCTCCTCCGGCCCGGGGCTGACGGTTTTCGGCTCGAGCGCCATTCCGCAGATGGGGCAGTCGCCAGGGTGGTCCTGCTCGATTTGCGGGTGCATCGGGCAGGTCCAGAGGGTCTTGGTGGGCTGGCGGTAGGCAGGGTTACGCTCCAGCGCCATGCCGCACTTCGGGCAGTCGCCCGGTTTGTCCGATTCGACCCCTTCGCACATCGGACAGTAGTAGGCCGCTCCCGCCGGCGGCTTCCGTTCATGGTGATGTCCGGAGCCGCGATGCGCGCAGCCCTCGTGGCCATGGGCCATCTCGTCGCCGTGCGCATGTTTGCCCTGACCTTCGGTGGCGTGGGTGTGGCCATGGCCCGACTTGGGATCCTCTGGATGGTGATGGTTCATACCTGACTGACGGGGTTCGGCCGCATTCCTTACACTTTTGCCAGCCGGCGACGTTCGCGGGCCTGACAGGCTCAACTAAGGCAGCTCTCCTGGCTACAAGCACCACAAAAGACCTCCAGGCACTCCCGCGGCCGCCCTGCGTTCATAAGAAGGTCCGGCCGCCCATTGCCAGGCGGCCGGACGGGCACAAACCCGCGTTAAACCTACTGACAACGCGGAAGTGTCACTGAGAGGGTCGCGATAACCGAAGACACCCCGCAACCGGGAGGGCTGCGAGGTGCCCCCCAAGCCACAAATCAATGCTTGTGCTGGTGCTCGGGCGTGCTGTCGCCCTTCTTCGCCGCGGCCCCATCGAGGACCTTGAGATACTTCTCGGGGTCCTTGTTGAAGTCCTTCTCGCAGTCCTTGCAGCAGAAGCTGACCAGGCGGTCCGGCTTGCCCTCGACGCGGTAGATGAAATCGACGGGTTTGCCCATGTCGCCGCCGAGCTTGTCCTCGGAAACGATACAGGCGGTGGTCGGGTATTCGGCCTTGGCCTTGGCGACCCAGGCGGCGTCCTTTGCGGTTACGGGGACCAGTTGGCCCTTGTTATGGCCTTCGTGAGCGAAAGCGGAGCTGGAGATCGCGACAGCGCCGAAAAGCGCCGCAGCGCGAGAGAGAGTGCGGAGGGATTGCATAGATTTGATTGACGGTTCGAGAGGTTAAACGTGGGCCGCTGGCTCATCCCTCAACATATTGGACGCTTTCTTGGGCGGCTAAAACTCGTAGGTGGCGCTCAGTCCAAGCCATGCCCGCCGACCCGGGCCGGCCAGGCTGGGCGACCAGTAGCGGTTGACGCCAGCAGCTTCGGTGTAGTGCGCGTCCATGGCCAACGTGGTGTGCCACGAGATCCGGTAGGGCAGCCTCAGGTCGGCCCCCCAATAGGCATACGCGTCGCTGACGCCCGCTCCCGCAGCCTCCGGCAGGACATCTTTTGCCCGAACGTGCCCGACATAGACCCGCCCCTGCAGATAGGTGCCCCAATGAGGGAGGGGCAAATCATACTGCAGTGAACCTTCCGTGGCCAGGGAGTGGAAGCGAATGTCGTAACCCGATTCTAGGACCCAGCGCACCTGCTGCCTAGTTAGCCAGGTCATGCGCAAGTTTGCCTCGAACGAGTGGGCCGCCCCGCCCACGACAGAGGAATCGACATACCAAAAATGGGTGCCGGAGGCCTCGACCGACAGGTCCTTGGTCACGGACCAAACATACCCGAGAGTGGAGTTCAGTTCACCAAGGTCGGAGGAGTCAAATGGGCGGCTGGACCAGAATTGGCCTCGCCATCCGCGCACGGCTCCATCCAGCCCCATCTGCCATGCCGCCCCGGAGCGTTCGACTCCGCGATAGACGTGACGGGAAACAATGCCGGAGGACACGCTGACCAACGGGTCCTCGCTGTCGGCCATGAGCCGGGCGCCAAAGGCAATCGCAGCAAAGGCCATCACCACGCGAAGCCCGGGCGCTCTACCGGGCGGAGCGATCATCTGCCCCCGGATGCGCCCCTTCATGGGCACGCACTTCGATTCGGGCTGTGCCCGCCGGCAATGGATCAAGCACGACCTCATAGGTGCCGTATGCCGGGCGGCGCCACGAGCGGCGTATTTGTCTGGGCTCGAAATGCTCCACGGTGGCACGGAGCACCCGCCCGGCCGAATCGTAGAGCGTCACATCGAGGTGGGTCTGCGTCGTGTCGTCGGCCGTCAGGTGCTTCAGCACGTAGCCCTTGAGGGTCAGCGGCCCGGCCTTCCGCTCCAGCCATATCTTCTCGACCTCCACCACTGAGGATCCGACGCGCTCGAGCTTGATGTCGCGGACATCGGGCGGGGCGCGGAACGGGGTGGCGCAGCCAGCCAAGAACAGCAGGGTAAGCGACAGGCTGGCGGCGGTTTTCATGACGAGGTATCCGGGGTATCGAATCCCCCTTGAACGCGCCAGCGCAGGCCGATCCCTCTGCTATTTCTATCGGGGGCGTGAGTCCGGCCTCCGGGGCGCTGGCTGGGCTCGCTGTCGGATGCGGCGCCAAACTGCCGCTTGGAATCCCGGCTCGCGCGGTGGCGACACCGTCCAAGACCGGAGCAACTTCCGCAATGTCGTGATCGTTTTCATGGGTGGTAGTCACCAGCGGCCCCTCTCCTTCCACTGCATTTCAGCGAGCAACTCATCCACGATCGTCTTAGGGCGCTCGCCGCTGGCGAAGCGCTTCGGGGCCCGCTGGAACAAGTCCATGCACACGGGGCAGCACACCGGATAGGCCTTCCCGTCGTGGTAGAGGCGCGCCATTCCGCCGGTATTGGTCAAATCCTTCCCGCATACCGTGCAAGTTTCGTTGAGATCGCTCATGACTCAGGGGGCCTTGGGCCGCTCCGTTTCAAGGACGGGGCGGCCCTCGGCCGGTTATGGATGCAGGGGGTGACTGCCTCCAAGGTGAGAATCGCGTATCATTTCTTGTCGGGTTGCTTGGCGACGAAGAAGCACGCTTCGCCCTTGTCGTTGACGTAGGTGACCTCGCGGACGACCGATTGATTCTTGGGTGCGCCTTTAATAACCACCCGCACCTTCTCTTTGCATGAGGGGCAAGTGAGCATCGCGCCTTCCTTGCAGTGCTCCATCGCCTCGGCGGGACTGGCGATGGTCTTTTCGGTCACGGTCTGGCATTGGTTGCAGACGTAGAGAACCTTGTCGCCGGCCTTGAGCTTGGCGAATTCCTCGGCCGTCTTCATGCGTTGCCAGTAATCGGGACCGGGACCAGCGATGACCGGAACAGCGGCGCCTGCAATGAGGCCCGCGAGGATGAGTAGCTTTGCGATGGTCTTCATGGGTTTGTTGTTTTTGGGGCGTGTCCCTGCGGACACTGAAATCTCACCGCCGTAGGGTCCGGCGGAGCGGCCGGTTACTTTCGAGGCGGAACCTTGGTCACATACATGCACTCGTGTCCTTTCTCGTTTACGAAGCGGACCTGGGCTGGATGCGCCGCGTCGGTGGGCGGGTCGATGACGACGCGCATCTTATCGTTGCAGCCAGGGCAGACAATCACAGCGCCGGCCTTGAAACGCTCCGTTACGTCCGTCGCGCTCGCCAAGATCACTTCCCGCCGGGAATCACACTTTAGGCAGAGGTAAAGAATCCGGTCCCCGGCCGCGAGCTGGGCGAACTGCTCCTGGGAGCGAAGTGCATCGGCCATCTTGCTGCGCGAATACAAGACCGAACCCGCTGCGCCCACCACAAGCAGGCCGATAATGGCGAGGAATGCAGTGGTGGGTTTCATGAGCGGAGGAGGTGGGGTCGCTCGCTAGGTGCTCGCGACTGCGGGTTCTGCTGGGGGTGGCGGCTCCGTCGGGGTGCTCTTGGGCAGGGCCCGCACGCGCCACAGATAGAATATCGCCGGATACACGAGCAGCTCCATCAGGGTGGAGGTCACCACGCCGCCGACCATCGGGAGGGCGATGCGTTTCATCGTGTCGGCACCGGTTCCGTGACTCCACAGGATGGGCAGAAGGCCGGCGATGATGACCGCGGCGGTCATGGCCTTGGGCCGAACACGCTTCACCGCACCATGATAGATCGCGTCGCGCAGGTCGGTCGGGGTGAGCAGGCGTCCGCTCTTCTTCCATTCGTCGTAGGCGAGATCCAGATAGAGGAGCATGACGACGCCGGTCTCGGCATCCAGGCCGGCCAACGCGATGATGCCCACCCAAACCGCCACGCTGAGGTTGTAGCCGGTCAGGTGCAGCGCCCAGAAGGCACCCACCAGTGAAAACGGCACGGCCAGCAGCACGATGGACGTTTTGATCCAGGACTGGGTGTTGAGGTAGATGATGAAGACGATGATCAGCAGCGTGAGGGGCACGACGATCTGGAGCCGGGCCTTGGCCCGCTGCATGTATTCATACTGGCCGCTCCAGAAGATGCTGTAGCCGGTGGGCACCTTGATTTCGCCGCGCTGGATGGCGTCGTTCACCGTCTGCTGCGCCCCGCGCACGTAGGTGCCGATGTCGATGCCCTGCACATCCACGTAGATCCACGCGTTGGGCACCGCCGCCTCGCTCTTCACACCCATGGGGGCGGCAACAACCTTGACCTTGGCGAGCTGGCTCAGCGGGACTTGGGCCGCCGGTGCGGCACCCGCGCCACCCATCTCGCCTGAAGCGCCAGCGGTCCGCACCGGAATCAGGATCTCGCGCAGAGCCTCGAGGTTTTCCCGGTAGTCACGCTCGTAGCGCAGGATCACTCCGTAGCGCTCCAACCCCTCGACGGTCGTCGTAAGCGGCATGCCGCCGAGTGCGACCTGCAGGACTTCCTGCACTTCGCCGACCGTCAGGCCGTAGCGGGCGATGGCATCGCGATCTATGTCGAATTCCACGTAGTTGCCGCCCATCACCCGCTCGGCGAAGACACTTCCCGTGCCCGGAGCGCGGCGCATCACGACCTCGATCTCCCCGGCGATGCGCTCCAGTTCGCGCAGGTCCGGGCCGGCAACCTTGATTCCGACCGGGGTCTTGATACCGGTCGCCAGCATGTCGATGCGGGTCTTGATCGGCATGGTCCAGGCATTCGTCAGACCGGGGATCTGGACTGCGTTGTTCAGCGCCGTCGTCAGCTCCTCGATGTTCCGCCGGCGGTGGGCCACAACCTTGCCGGAGTCATCCTTAATATCGACCTCCGGCCATTCCTCCTCGGGTTTGAGCATGATGGTCGTCTCGATCATGTCCATGGGCGCGGGGTCGGTGGCGGATTCCGCGCGCCCGATCTTGCCGAACACATGGTGGACCTCAGCGAAGGACTTGATGATCTGGTCGGTCTGCTGAATGAGCTCGCGCGCCTTGGTGGGCGAGATGCCGGGGAACGTCGTCGGCATGTAGAGCAGGTCACCCTCGTAGAGCGGGGGCATGAACTCCGAGCCAAGGTTCTGGTAGGGGAAAGCCTTGCCGGCCTTCAGGGCGAGCTCCTTGGCGCCACCATCAGGCAGCACGCGCTCCACGATCGCATTCCACGGGAAGAACACCCAGCCAACGATCACGGCAGCCGCGATGATCACCGACCACCGGAACTTGATCATGAGGTCGAGAACGGGGTGATACAGCCAGATGAGGAAGCGGTTGACCGGGTTCTTCTCCTCCGCCGGGATCTTTCCCCGGATGAAGAAGCCCATTAGCACCGGCGCGAGGGTGATGGAGAGAATCGCCGCCGCGGCCATCGAGTAGGTCTTGGTGAACGCCAGGGGCTTGAACATCCGGCCCTCCTGGGCCTGCAGCGTGAAGACGGGCAGGAAGGAGACGGTGATGACCAGCAGCGAATAGAACAGGGTCGGCCCCACTTCCACCGAGGCATCACGGATGATGTCCCAGTGAGGCTTCTTCCCGGCATCGTGCTCAAGGTGCTTGTGAGCGTTCTCGATCATGATGATCGCCGCATCCACCATGGCACCGATGGCGATGGCGATGCCGCCCAGCGACATGATGTTCGCGCTGAGCCCCTGTCCGAACATGATCGAGATGGAGGCCAGCACCGCGATCGGCAGGATGATAATCGCGACAAAGGAGCTGCGGAGGTGCATGAGGAACAGCAGGCAGACGAGAGCCACGACCACGCTTTCCTCGATGAGCTTCTCCTTCAGGGTGCGGA
Source organism: Lacunisphaera sp. (assembly GCA_035549955.1). GTDB lineage: Bacteria > Verrucomicrobiota > Verrucomicrobiia > Opitutales > Opitutaceae > Lacunisphaera. Next base: position 25,309 of record DASZPS010000042.1, read on the forward strand.
CTGCGCGGTCAATGAGGGCCGTGCGGTCATACGCGACCGAGTAGGTCACTCCTTCGGGGAGGCTCTTCATGGCCTGGTCCAGCCGGGCTTTGACGGCCTGAATCACCTGCCGGGTGTCCACGCCATAGCGAACCACGACGACGCCACCCACGGTTTCGCCTTCGCCGTTCAGTTCCGCTACGCCGCGCCGCATGTCCGGGCCGAGGTTCACGTTGGCCACCTCGCCCAGCAAAATCGGTGTCCCGCCTGGTCCGGTGCCGACGGCCACCTTGCGCAGGTCCTCGACAGAGGAGGCGTAGCCCTTCACGCGAAGGATGAACTCCTTCTCGGCCATTTCGACCGAGCGTCCGCCCACCTCGCCGTTGCTCCGCTGCACGGCCATCGCCACCTGGGCGATCGACAGATTGTAGGCATGCAGCCGGTGGGGATCGACCGTGATCTGATACTGCTTCACGAACCCGCCGACCGACGCGACCTCCGCCACACCGTCCACGCTGGCGAGTTGGTAGCGCAGGAACCAGTCCTGCATCGAGCGCAGTTGGGCCAGGTCGTGGTTCTTGGAATTAAGCGAATACATGAACGCCCAACCGACGCCGGTGGCGTCGGGACCAAGCCGGGGCGCCACGCCAGTCGGCAGGCTGCCGGAGAGGCCGCTCAGGTATTCCAGCACCCGGCTCCGCGCCCAATAGGGGTCGGTGCCGTCCTCGAAGATCACATAGACGAAGGAAAATCCGTAGAAAGAGTAGCCACGCACCACCTTCGCCGATGGCACCGAGAGCATCTTGGTGGTGATCGGATAGGTCAGTTGATCCTGCACGATCTGTGGCGCCTGGCCGGGCCATTCCGTGTAGATGATGACCTGGGTATCCGACAGGTCCGGGATCGCATCCAGCGGGATCTTCCGCAGCGCGTAAATGCCGCCTAAGATCAAGGCGGCCGTGGCGGCCAGCACGAGGAACTTGTTCCTCAGGGAGAAGTCGATGATGGCTTTAAGCACGGGAAAGGTGGGTTTAGGCGTGGGCGGTTGAAACGGGGGGAGGGCGTGGGACGAGGTTCCGACTACTTCTTGTCGTGTTCGCAGGGTTCACCGGCCGCCATGGCCGCGGCGGACATGCCGCAACTGCCGCAACCGCCGGTGGCCGAGGCTGGACCGGTCGAGGCCGCCGTTTCAGAGCGCAGATAATCGGCTACCGACATTGCCCCGCCGATCGGCGGATGGCCGGGGGGCAAGTTGGCGGCGAGCATCTTGGCATCGAGAGGCGGGGCCATGCGGGAAACACGTGGCTGCGGTGTGGCAATCTCCTCCCCGCAGTTCAGCATCTTCTGGCCGTAGAACGGATTCTTGGTTTCGGCGTCCCGCTGAAGCCAGCGTGCCTTCGCCATGGAGCACTCGAAGGCGTGCAGCCCGGCAACCGAGCCTTTCTTGAGGACCGCATCCGTCACGGCCGTGCTGATCGGAGTGAACGCAGCGCGGGCCACGGCGAGGTCCTCGGGGACGACGGCCTTTTCCAAGAGACCGCCGAACGCTCCGTGGACGGCATGAGGTTCCGCGGCCAGATAGGCCGACAGGGCGCCGCGAAGCGCGGGGAGCTTCTCCTTGTAACCCTCGAGATTGTCGTCGGCGAGAGGGGTCGCCGCATCGGCCGCCGCCAAAGCCAAGGCCTGCAACTCCGCGCCTACTGCGACGGGCACAGCACGCGTATCTTTGCGCACCTCTGCCGCAACGCTCGGCGCCAGCTTCGCCTCCTGGGGCTTGAGCATCTTCTGGATCGCCTCACGCAGCTGGCTCTCGGAATCGAGCAGGAATTGACCCGAGATGACCACGCGGTCGCCCGCCTTGAGACCGCTCAGCACTTCATAAAAGCCGCCTTCGCTGCGCGCACCCAACTGGACTTCGCGGGGATCAAAGAAACCGCCGTCGAGCACCACAAAGGCAGTGTTCCGCTCGCCGCTGCGCAGCACGGCCATGTCCGGCACCAGAACAGCATCTGAGTTCAGCTGGGACGAAAAGGACACATCGACAAACATGCCCGGGCGAAGGAAGCCATCGGGATTGGCCAGCACGATGCGCGCGGTCGCGGCCCGGGTCTGTTCCTCGACCCGCGGGAGTATAAGCTCCACCGCACCGGAAAATTTGCGCTCCGGGCCGTAGCTGGAACGGATCAGGGCGGGCTGCCCCTCGCGAACAAAGGGCAGGTCCTTTTCATAGACCTGCGCCTGAACCCAGACCGAGGACAGGTCGGCCAGTCGGTAGATGCGTTCTCCCGGCTTCATCATTTGGCCGGCAACCGCCATCTTCTCGACCACCACACCATCGCCTGGGGCGCGGAATACGACGGTCCGCTTCACCTCGCCCGACTGCCGAAGCTCGGCGATGAAGTCCTCCGAGAGATCGAAAAGCTGAAGCCGTGAAAGCGCCGCCCGCGTCAGCGGCCCGCCCTCGGCACCTTCCGAGCGCAGGGCGAGCAGGTAGTTGAGCTGCGCGTTGTAGAGCTCCGGCGAGTAGATTTCAAACAGGGGATCCCCCGCCTTGACCGTCGCCCAGGTCGTGTTGACGTGCAGTTTCTCAAGCCAGCCTTCGTATTTGGTGGTGATGTCCCGCAGCCCTTGTTCGTTGTAGGCCACCGTGCCAACGGTGCGCAGCTCCCGGCGCACCGGCCCGCGGGCGATCACAGCCGTCCGCAGGTTCATGCGCTGGACGGTGGCGGCGTCGATTTGGATCTGGCCCGAGGCCGAGTTGTCCTCGTCCTCATAGACCGGCACCATGTCCATGCCCATGGAATCCTTGCCCGGACTGGGTTTCACTTCCCCGGGCATCATGGTGGACTTGTAGTATTTGACTTTGCGCTCCCCGCCGGAGGAGGCGGGCTGCGCGGTGTTGGCGCGGATGGGCGTGAGCTTCATTCCGCAGATCGGGCAGTTGCCCGGCTCCTTTTTGATAACCTGCGGGTGCATACCGCAGGTGTAGAGCTGCTCTGCGGCCCATAGGCCGGTGCCGACAACCAGCGTGAGAACGAATAGCGTGAAGAGGCGCGTGGATTTCATGTGAAGAGGGTCAGGATTTCGGTGAAAGGGGGCTGTCGGTCGGGGCGATGTCGGCGGTCATCAGCAGGAGGTCGGTCACGGCAAGCTCGCGCTCCCGGAGGGCCGAAAGCCGCTCGATCCGCATGTTGATCGCCATGAGCCTGGATTCAGGAATCATCGCCGGACTGCCCATGCCCGACTGATAGGCGGCTTCCGCAGTGGCGATCACCCGCTCATAGCCAGGCAGCGCCGTCTGCTCGATGAAGCGGATCATCTGGTCGGCCTCGCGCACCATGTAGAGCATCTGCGCCAGCTCGGCCGCCAGGTTGATTTCTTCGGCGCTGACTCGCGCCACGCTCGCATCCCGGCGGGCCTCGGCCGCGGCGATGTTCGCCGCGATCTTCTCCCGCCAGATCGGCAGGGTTACGCTGGCCGTCGGACGAACCATCAAAGGATCGGCCTTAAAGTCCGCCATGGCGCCGACCGCGAAATCCGGGGTCTTCGCCTTCTTGGCCACTTCGATGCTTGCCCGGGCCATGTCCGCCATCGCCCGCATCTGGGCCAAGCCGGCGTTGCTGGCACTTGTGCGACGCCAGAGTTCGCCCTCGTCCGGCAGAACCGTGGCGATCAACGCGATTTCGGGCCACGCGGGATCAGTTTCGTCCGCCTTCAGGCCCAAGGCCGATTTGAACCGCGTCCGGGCGGCGCGCTGGCGATCCTCCAGAACGGCAATGTCCGAACGCACCTTGGCGAGGTCGTTGGAAAGGCGGACCGATTCCGAAAGGGTGCCCATGCCACGGCCGGTCGTATAGTCGATCTGAGCGAGTTCCTGCGATTGAGCGAGGGCGCGCAGGGAGGCTTGACGCAGGTTCAGCGCCTCATCGGCATAAGCGAGTTCGACCCATGCCTTCCTAACGTCGGCCGCCGTCCGCAGGACGGTCGCAACGTAGTTCCGGTAGGCCAACGAGCTGGCAGCGGTCATTTCGTCCGCCATGGCCCGGCGTTTGCCCGGCGTCATGAAGTCGAACATCAGCCCGGGCATGAAGGTCATCAGCGTGTCCGTCACGTCCGCCTCGAAAGTCAGTTGCGGATCGGGCAGTGCCCGGGTGGGCGCGATCGCCAACACGCTCGCTTGCCAGTCGCTGTAGGCGGCAAGCACCTGGGGGTGCCGTAGCACCGCATACCTCAGGTAATCGGCGAGCGGGGCGTGGGGCGCCGGCAGCGGCTGATCGGCTCCGTGCAGCACTTGCCCGAGGCGGGTTGATTCGGTGCGGGCCTGCTTCTCGGCCGTCGAGGGAAGGACGGTGCAGCCCGATACGAGCACGAGCAATCCGGACAGAAGTGGTGCGGCAGAGCGTGGTTTCATGGATAAGGTGAGACGAAGGCCGCCCGTTGCGGTTGGCAGCGCGCGGCAGGACTGGGGGCTAGGTGGACAGCTTGGGCATGCTCACTTCAGCCTGAGTCAGGTCTTGGCCGGCGTGCCGGTGCATTTGGCGCAGTTGTGCTCGGGGCCGACCTTGGTCTCTTCGGTGACCGTCCTCGGACCCTTGCCGTTGCCGAAGGAACTCTTGGTGACCAGCGTGGTGACCGGGCACATGTGGCAGACGGTCTTCGAGCCGATCTGCGTGGGAACCAGCGGGCCTTTGCCGTTCGCCATGGCGGGCTTCATGATCGTGTCCGTCACGACTTCGGCGCCGGCACACAGTTTGACGGGGGTGGCATCGGCCTTGACGACCGTGTCGGCCTTCGGCTTGCCTTGCGCGGCCCAATACTGAGGGCCGGGGCCGGCAATGGCGCTACTGGCAAACAGGGTTGCGAAAAGCAGGCCCAGGGAAAGGCCGGCGGGCTTGATGAGAGACGTGGTATTCATGGGATGACTGAGTTGAGTTGGTCTTGTTGACATAAGGTTATACTCCCGGAGGGGCCGTTTTCCCTCAGGCAGTTCTTGCGGACACCTGTGCAGATATTGTTCTTGGTCCGACTCCCGGTCCGCACCCCGGCCCGCGAAGGCAGGACGGTAGAATCTTGAGGGAAAGCCCCTTCCTCTTACGTTAAACCCACCATGAGCAACGATCTCGACTCCATGTTGGCGGCTTACGCCAAACAACCACTCCCGGAATTCCAGGGTCCGTCGCGCTCAGATGTTTGGGTAGCGATTGAACAACGCCGTCAGCAATCGGGCTGGGCCCGAATCTTCTCCACCTTGGACCTGCGCGATCTGTTTGCCGAACCGCGGATGGCGGTCGCGGCACTCGCCTTTGCCGCCTTGGTCGGAATGGTGCCCGCGGCGATGGTCGGCCGCACGCAGAACGAGCGCCGCCTCGCCCGCCAGTCCATCCATTTCGAGGTCTTCGCGGTCAGCCAGAATCCGCTGGGCTCCGTCTTCACCCAGCCTGGCATGGTGACCCGGGAGGCCCACCGATGAAGAAGGTCGCGCTTTTTCTCGCCGCCATCGCGGCCGTGGCGGCCATTGCCTGCTACGTCACCATGCGGATGTCACAACGTCAGGTGACCTCGGACGACATCGCCTCGCACGAGTGGCTGCACCGGGAACTGAAGCTCACTGAGGCCCAACACAAGGCGCTCGAGCCGATCGAACAGGGCTTCGGCGAAAAACAGCGCAAGTTGGCCGAAGCGTTGCGGGAAGCCAATCGCCGGCTGGCTCAGGCGATGGCTGAGGACAAGGCTTACACCCCGCGCGTTGCCGCCGCGGTTGAACACGTGCATCACCGCATGGGCGAGTTGCAGAAGGTATCCATCGAGCACGTCTTCGCCATGCGTTCAGTGCTGACCCCCGAGCAGGGGGACAAGCTGCTGAGCTTGGCGCAACAGGCCCTTGAACAGTCCCCCTGACGCCCGTGGACCCCGACCTGCCGCTCATCGAGGCACTCCAGGCGGGCACTGAATCGGCACTCAATGAGCTGATCGACCGCCACCGGGAACCCTTGTTTTATTTTGTCTTCCGCTACCTGCGGGACGAGGCCGTCGCGCGCGATGTGGTGCAGGAAACGTTCGTGCGCGTATTCTTCAAGGCGAAGAGCTTTGAGCCGCGCGCGTCGGTCAAAACCTGGATCTACGCGATCGCACTCAACCTTGCGCGCGACGAAGGGCGTAAGCTGTCCAAGCGCCAACGCATGGTTTCGCTGGACACCCCTGGCCCCGCCGACCGGCTACCTCCCGAGGTTGAGGACACGGGCCCGACACCGGACCAGCAGACCGGGCAGAAGGACCGCTTTGCCGGCCTGCACTCCGCCATCGAGAAACTACCCCACAATCTCAGGGCGGCCCTCGTGTTGTTCTGCCTCGAGGGAAAGTCCCAGAACGAAGCCGCCGAGATCCTCGGCACCACCCCCAAGACCGTCGAGATGCGTGTCGCACACGCTCGGCAAAGGCTTCGGCAGTTGCTGGGCACCCAATAGCCTGCGCTATGCCGCGGGGCGGAGCAGCCTCAACGCATTGGCCACGACCAGAAGGGTGGCGCCGGTGTCGGCTAGGATAGCGAGCCAAAGACTGGCATGGCCAAGGAGAGTCAACGTCAGGAAGAGTGCTTTTAGCCCTAGAGCGAAACTGATGTTGAACCGGATGATCCCCATGGTCCGCCGCCCCAGGCGGATCGTCTCGGCGATCTTTCCGAGGTCGTCCTTCATCAGGGCGATATCGGCAGTCTCAATCGCGGCGTCCGTGCCGGCCGCCCCCATTGCAATCCCGATCGTGGCGGCTGCCATGGCCGGCGCATCGTTGACGCCATCACCGACCATACCGACCGCGCCATATTTCTCCCGCAGCTTCGTCACGGCCGCGACCTTGTCCTCCGGCAGAAGGTCGCCTCGCGCTTGGTCTATGCCCACCTGCCTAGAAATAGAATCTGCGGTGCGCTGGTTGTCGCCACTCAACATCGTGACCGACTCAACGCCCGCGGCATGGATCGCCTTGAGCGCGCTGGCCGCTTCAGGCCGCACCGTATCTCCCACGGCGATGATCCCCAGCACCTCACCCCTGCAATTGTCGTGAGGGCGGTGGCCGACCACGACCACCGACTGACCCTTGCTTTCGATGGTGGCGAGCCGTTGCTCGATCTCGGGCGAACAGACCCCAATCTCGTGGGTGAAGCGGTGATTGCCGACAAAGTAGGCGTGGCCCTCCACGGTGCCCTCAGCGCCACGTCCACTGCGAGCTTGGTAGTTCTCAGCCCGGGGGAATTGCACCCCCTGCTTCCTGGCATGATCGACTATCGCCTTTGCGAGTGGATGAAAGGAGTGGTCGTCGATGGCGGCGGCGATGCGCAGGATCTCCGCTTCGGACTCTTGGTAGATCCGCTCGACTCCCTGCACACGCGGCTTCCCCTCAGTGATTGTGCCGGTCTTGTCCAGCGCCAACGCCTTGAGTTTGGCGATGGATTCCAGATGGGCGCCGCCTTTGACCAGCACGCCACGCCTGGCCAACGCAGTTAGTCCGGCGACGATGCTAACCGGGGTCGAGATCACGAGAGCACAAGGACACGCGATAATCAGGAGCACACAGGCCCGATAGAGCCACTCCGACCAGTCGCCGTGGATCAATAGTGGAGGCAGAAGGAAGACAAGGGCTGCGGCCACAGTCACTGACGGGGTGTAATAGCGGGCGAATACATCGACGAAGCGCTGCGTCGGCGCCTTTTGCCCCTGCGCCTCTTGCACGAGTCTGATGATCCGTGCCAAGGTGGTGTCACCAGCCGCCTTTGTTACCTGAATCTCTAATGAACCTTCACCGTTGACCGTTCCGGCAAAGACCACATCACCGGGCTTCTTTTCGACCGGCACAGACTCGCCGGTGATCGGCGCCTGATTGACGGCCGACTCACCCATGCGCACGACCCCGTCGAGCGGGATGTTCATTCCGGATCTCACGGCTACGGTATCGTCCACCCGCACTTCCTCCACGGGCACTTCGACAAACCCTTCGTCTCGCTTGACTGCGGCGGTTCTGGGCGCGATTTCCAGCAGTGCCTCCACGGCCCGGTGCGCCCGGCGATCAGCCCAGCCCTCAAGCCATTCTGCTACTCCAAACAGGAACACCACCGTCGCGGCCTCTGCCCATTCCCCGATGATGGATGCGCCGATGGCGGCGATTACTACGAGGAGGTTGATGTCTGGTCGAAACCGCAGGACCGCACGCCAAGCCTTCGGCAAGAGGAACCAGCCGCCGGCCAACATAGCTATTGAGTATAGCGCAACTATCCCCTGCCGAGGCATGGAAGCCGTCCACTGCACCACCAGTCCGACGGCCACCAACACCCCGGACGCGATCAGGCTGCGCGCCTCCCATGGGTTATTGCCGTGCTCACAGCCGTCATGCTCACATCCGTGGCCGTCCTTCTCCTCATCCTGATGGCCCTCGTGGTTCCCGGCGTTATGAACGTGACCTTCATGGCCGTGGTCACCATGGGCATGTTCCTCCACCTCGTTTCCATGATGATGTGGCTCCGTGGACATTAGGAGATATGAGTTGTCGGGCGCGTGGCCTAGCTATGATTGGGGTGCTCACCCTCATGGGCGCGCACCTCAATACGACTAATGTCTCCCGGCGGAAGTCCCAACTCAACGCGATAACGGGCGTCGCCATGTCGGCGGAAGCGATCATTGATTTGCCTAGGCTCGAAATGCTCCACGGTCGAGCGCAGCACGCGGCCAGCCGTATCATAGAGGGTTACGTCGAGATGGGTTTTGGTAGTGTCATCTGCGCTCAGGCGCCGGATGACGTAGCCCGTCACGGCCAGCGGGCCGTTCTTTCGTTCGAGCCAAATCTTCTCCACGACGACGACCGGCGAATCAACCCGCTCGAGCTTGATATGTGCGGCGTCGGACGGCGCGCGAAATGGCGTGGCGCAACCGGTCAAGGCAAGCGCCGCCAGTAGAACGATGCAGATAAAATGAGGCGATTTCATGTGAGCTCCTGAGTTGAGGGTGGTTCGGGCAATTGGGTCTCCGGCGCCGCTCGCTCATCGCGCTCGAACACGCGGTAGAGCGTTGGGAGGAGGTAAAGTGTAAGTAGGGTCGAACTGACCAGGCCGCCGATCACAACGGCCGCGAGCGGCTTCTGGATTTCACTGCCGGGGCCCGTAGCGAAGAGCATCGGAATCAAACCGAGCGCGGCGACGCTCGCGGTGATCAGCACGGGGCGGAGCCGCAGCACTGCACCCTCGATGACCGCCAAACCGACCTTCATCCCCTCTCGGCGCAGTTCGTTGAAATAGCTCACCATCACGACGCCGTTGAGCACCGCGACACCGAAGAGGGCGATGAACCCAACGCTGGCACTTACACTCAGGTTGAACTCTCCCATAACCAAGGCGACGATGCCGCCGATGAGCGCGAAGGGAATGTTCAGGATGATCAGGACCGCCTGCTTCACCGAGTTGAATGAGCTGAACAGCAACAGGAAGATCGCTGCGATGGTGATCGGCACGACGACGGCAAAGCGCTTCATGGCCCGCTGCTGATTTTCAAACTGGCCACCCCAGGTGATGAAGTAACCCGGCGGCAGCTTCACCGCCGCGTCGATCTTCGCTTGGGCCTCGGCGACGAACCCGCCGAGATCCCGTCCAGTCACATTGCACTCGATGACGATGCGGCGCTGGCCCATCTCGCGGCTGATTTGCGCCGGGCCCTCGCTCACCGTCACCTTGGCCAATTGGCCGAGTGGGATCAGCGCCCCACCGGGCGATGGGATCAGGATTTCGCGGATGGCCTCCACGTCGTCCCGGGCCGACTCAGGAAACCGCACGGCGAGACCGAAGACCTTCAGCCCCTCGTAAACCTTGCTGGCTTCCTTGCCTCCAATGGCGGTTTCGATGACGCCTTGAATGTCTGAAACGTTGATGCCGTAGCGGGCTATCTTGTCCCGGTCGATTTCGATTTCGAGGTAGGCCAGGCCACTGACCTTCTCAACGTTGATGTCCGTCGCTCCGGGCACCTTACCCAGCACGCGCGCAACAGCTTCAGCCCGCTGCTTCAGGGTCGCCAGATCATCCCCGAAAATCTTGATGCCTATGGCCGATTTGACGCCGCTGACCAGCTCATCGACCCGCAGGGCGATCGGTTGGGAGAAGCTGGACGCCACACCCGGCAGCTCAGCCAGTGCTGCGCGCATCTTCTCCACCAACTCGTCCTTCGATTGCGCGGTCGTCCACTCCTCTCGCGTCTTGAGGGTCACGATGACATCACTGACCTCGACCCCCATGGGGTCGGATGCGATATCCGCCCGACCGGTCTTCGAGACCACGTCAATGACTTCAGGGAACTGCTTGAGCAGCTTCTCCGCCTCGGTTTGCAAGGCGAGGGACTGCGGTAATGAGATGCTGGGGATGCGGAAGGTCTGGACGGCAATTGATCCCTCATCGAGCGCTGGCAGGAACTCTGTGCCAATCCGTGGCACGAGCGCCAGCGCTCCGCCCAAGGTGACCAGTGCCAGTGCAACCACCACCAGCGGCCGCCGCACGCAGGGCTTCAGCGTCACGAGGTAGAACTGTTTCAGCCAGTGAATGTGGAGCGGGTCATGGTCCAGCGGCTCCTGCTTCAGGAAGAACGTGCAGAGCATCGGCACGAACGTCAGGGAGAGGATCAGCGAGCCCAGCAGCGCGAACGAAATCGTGAACGCCAGGGGCGAGAACATCTTCCCCTCGAACCCCTCCAACGTGAACAGCGGCAGGAAGACGATGATGATGATCGCGATGCCGAACACGATGGGACGACCGACCTCCTTGGCGGCATAGAGGACCGTCTCCACCTTGCCCGCATGCACATGCTTCTCCTGGCCTGGTTTCTCCGTAAGGTGCCGATGCACGTTCTCCACCATGACCACGGCGCCATCGACCATCATGCCTATGCCGATGGCCAGGCCGCCGAGTGACATCAGGTTGGCGCTCAAGCCATACCATTTCATCATGATGAAGGCGAACAAGGCCGCCAGTGGCAGCACCAAGGTGACGATCACTGCGCTGCGCACGTCGGCCAGCAGCACGATCAGGATGAGCAGAACGAAGATGGCGCCTTCCTGAAGTGCTTTGGTGACGGTGTGGATCGCCTTCTGAACCAGTTCTGTCCGGTCGTAGAACGGCACGAGTTCCACTCCCTTGGGCAGGGCCTTTTGGATGGCTGGCAAGCGGGCTTTCACGGCGTTGACCACATCGCGCCCGCTCGCGCCCTTGAGCATGAGCACAATGCCGGCGACAGCTTCACCTTTGCCATTCGCCGTAACGGCTCCTTGCCGCAGCTCTGCCCCAATCTTCACCTCGGCGACATCCCGGATGTAGATCGGGGTGTGGTTCTGGGCGGACACGATGATATTCCCGATGTCGCGCACGTCCTTCACCAAGCCCAGCCCTCGCACGATGTATTGCTCGGACTTGTGCTCGATGTAGTTGCCGCTCGCGTTGGCGTTGTTCTTCTCCAGCGCCTCGAACACTTGGGCCAGCGTGAGACCAAACGAGGTCAGGCGATCGGGATTCACCTCCACCTGGTATTGCTTCACCAGGCCACCGAAGGAGTTCACATCGGTGACCCCGGGAACCGTGCGCAGGATGGGGCGCACGATGTAGTCCTGGATGGTGCGCAGCTCGGTGGCGTCCTGCTTCGGGTCTTTGCTGACGAGGGTATATTGAAAAACCTCGCCGAGACCGCTGGTGATCGGGCCCAGTTGGACATCCACCCCGGCGGGCAGGCTTTCGCGCACGCTTTGCAACCGCTCGCTGACCAGCTGACGGGCGAAGTAGTCGTCCACCCCGTCCTCAAAGACAATGGTGATGGCCGAGAGTCCTATCTTCGAGACCGAGCGGGTTTCGGTCAGTCGCGGTAGGCCCGCGACACCCCATTCGATGGGGCGCGTGACCAGCTTTTCGACTTCCGGCGGTGACATGCCGCCGGCGGTCGCCAGCACCAGGACCTGCACATTCGTCACGTCGGGGAACGCGTCGATGGGGATCTGCTTGACCGCCAGGAAGCCAAACCCGGCGAGGGCAATCGTCGCCAAGATTACCAGCATTCGCTGGCGGACAGAGAAGTTGAGGATCGCGTTGATCATGGCTCAGCCCTCTTCTCCGAGCTCTCCCTTGAGCAGTTCTGATTTCAGGATGAAGCTGCCTTGGGTGACGACACGCTCACCCTCCTTCAGGCCCTCGAGCACTTGCAGGCGGCCACGGTGCTCCAGGCCGATCTTCACCACGCGCTTCTCAAACTTCGTCTCACTGAGAGCCACGAACACGATTTGTTCGTCGCCAAGCGTCTGGAGTGCCTGGTCTGAGATCATCAGCACGTCGTTCAGGGCGGTCGTGGCGATCTCCACATCAGCAAACATGCCCGGCTTCAGGCGGCCGTCGGCGTTGCCCACCTCAATCCGGACCTCCAAGGTGCGCGAATTCGATTCTACACGGTTGCCGAGCAGCACGACCTTGCCGTGAAACGTTTCCCCGGGGTAGGCGAGGACCGTGAACAGGGCGTCCTGGCCCACATGGACCGCCGCGATGTCGCGCTCCTTGATCTCGGCTAAGACCCAGAGATCGGTTGGATCGCTGATCGTATAGACCTCGGTTTCCTTGCCGATTAGCTCACCAGTCGTGCTCTTGCGCTCGGTGATGACACCGTCGATCGGAGCCTTCAGGTCCAAGGGCCTGCCCAGCAGTTCCGGTGTCTGCACCTGGCCAAGCACGTCGCCGGCCTTGACCCGATCATTGAGGTCGGCGTTCAGCTTGCTGAGCCGGCCTTCGAGCGTGCTGGTGACCTTGGCTGTCTTGTTAAGATTCTCAGACACCCGCCCGACAGCCCGGAGCGTGGTTCCCAGGTCGCCGCGGGTAACGGCCTCGGACGCGATGGTGACGCGGGAGAGATTCTCCTTTGTCAGGTTGACGATATTATCCTCGTGGCTCGCGGGCGCCTCGGCTTCCGGCTGGGCCGGCGTTTCTTTTTTGCTGCAGCCAGCGAGGGCGGCGAGGAGGGCCAGGAGGGCGAGTTGATGGGCAAAGGGGGCTTTCATGATCGTAAGGTGAGGCGTGGGTTAAAGGAGGGGGGCGCCGACGGCTGATTCGAGTTCCGCCCGGGCGGCGGCAACATCGGCGATGGCTTCATGGTAGTCGGCCAAGGTGTCGAAATACGTGCGTTTCGCGTCGAGGTAGATGAGGAGCGAAGTCGCGTTCTGGGCGTAGCTTCGCTCGGCTTGCTCGACGACCGACTTGAGCTGGTTGAGGTATGCCGGCGAATAGAGGGCGAGTTGGGCCCGGGCTCCACTCAGTTGGGTGGCTGCCTTGGCGACCGCACCCGTGATCTCGCGCCGAAGGGCGTCGGTTTCCGCGAGCACCTTGCGTTGCTCGGCGGTGGCGGTCAGGACTTCGCCTTGGCCGTAGTTCTTGCCGGCCAAGGGGACCGTCGCGCTGAATCCGAGGATCTGCTCCGATTTACTGTATTCCAAGGAAGGACCAACCGTGATGTCTGGTTTGCGGGCGAGCCGGGCCTTGCGGACATTCAACCCGGCGAGGTCCGCCTGCATTGCCTGCACGCGCAGGCTTGGGTTGGTGGAAAGCGCCAGCGCAACGAGGTCTGGAATGGGGCGGGCCGGGACTGTGTCCTCCAGCGATCCAGCCACCTCCAGCGGGGCCGACGGGTCGCGGCCCAGCAGGCCGTTAAGTTCAACCCTCGCGGCAGCGATCTGGTTCTCGGCCGCCTGAAGCAGTTTGCGGGCGTTGATGACTTCCCCTTTGGCCTTCACCGCCTCGAAGTCCGAGGCATAGCCCGCCTCGGCGCGTTTGTCGGCGGCCTGTTGGAAGGTCTGGGCTGACTCCAACTGCTGGCGCCGGAGACCAACGATGTTCTGGGCGGCGAGGAGTTCAGAGAAGACCCGGCGCACCGCGGCCGAGAGCTGGAAGCGCAGGCCCTCGACGCCCAGTCTGCGCAACTCGACATTGCGCTCGGCGATCGAGACCAGCAGCTCCTGCTTGCCGGGAAAGAGGAAGGTGCGGCTCAGCTCGACCGTGCCCTTGAACTCGTTGTGGGACCCGTCGCCCTCCCGCACGTGCTTGATGCCGGGGGCAAACGTCAGTTCAGGGCTGGGTTTGATACCGGCGGTCTGGACTTCACCGCGAGCGGATTCGATCTCGGCGTCGATCACCCGCAACGCCGGGCTTTGGGCGATGGCTTCGACTATGGCGGATTGGAGCGGGAGCTTCTCGTCCGCCGGCGGCGCGGATTCGCTGGCGCAAAGCCGGACTTCGGAGGCGAGGGCGAGAATCGACAGAAGGAGGACGGGAAATTTGGAAACAGTCATGGATTGGCGTAGAGTTGCGGTGGTCGGGAACGGACATGCCGAATCCCGGGTAATCGCGGCGCGCGCGGCGCCTGCGTGGCTTGAGAAAACGCCCGTTAGTCCGCGCAGGGACTAATCAGGCGAGAAAAAGGGACGGGGCTCCGGGCAACGGCGCGCCACGTCTGACAAAATGCCAGCTCGCTATCCAGTCTCGGTCTTCCCGGCTGGAGTCTCCAATCGAAAACGACTGCTCAATCGGCCGCGCCAACGATGCCTGATGCAGGCACAAGAAGCACATGCACTGAACCAAGGCCGGAGCAGCGACTGTCAGGCTGTTGCCTGGAAGTTTGTAGGAGGCGTCTTCCACCGTGCTACAGCCATCTTTGTGGGACCCTTGGTCCGAGGCGCAGTGATCCAAACAGGTGCTTTTCAGCAGACCGACCTGTTCCAACGCGCAGTGCTGGGTCGCCGTCAGCCAGGTGGCTAACGTAAAGAGACTCAGCAGTGAAAGCAGGCGCCGCATGTCCCGGCGAGGCTCTCGAGTTTTGCGGGCTGGTCAAGAGCCGATGGCCGCTCCAAAGACCGTGAAACGCTTCTGGGCCTAGTTCTGACGGGTGCGAACTTGTAGCGAGTTATAGGTAAAAACTGCTATAACCCCTACAACTCACTACATCTGCACAAGTCGTTGACGGGTAGATTATTGACCGCATCTGCCCTGTTTGATCTCGGCTGAAGCGTATTCAATTAGCCCGGTGACGATTCAATAGTCACTGGTGACGTTTTGATTATCACCAGTGACGTTTTGAATTATCCGGGGACACCCTACGATGTAATTCAAGCCTCGATCTGCGGCCGCGTCGGCTCCGGCCAGTCGATGTGGAAGAACTTGCCGCGGGGTTTGTCGGTACGCTCATAGGTGTGAGCGCCGAAGAAGTCGCGCTGACCTTGGAGCAGGTTGGCCGGCAGCCGGGCCGAGCGGTAGCTGTCGTAGTAGGCGAGGGCCGAGCTGAACGTCGGCGCCGGGACGCCGCACTCGGCAGCGAGGGCGACGACTTTGCGCCAATTCTCCTGTGCCTTCTTGACGGTCTTGTTGAAATACGGGTCGAGCAGCAGGTTCGCGAGGTCCGGCTTCCGGCCATACGCCTCGGTGATCTTCTGGAGGAATACCGCGCGGATGATGCAACCGCCGCGCCAGATCTGGGCGATCTCGCCGAAGTTCAGCGTCCACTTGTATTCCTTCTGCGCCTCGCGCATGAGCTGGAAGCCCTGGGCATAGGAGCAGATCTTCGAGCAGTAGAGCGCGTCATGGATGGCCTGGATGAGGGCCTTCTTGGAACCGCGGTATTTCTTGGAGGGGCCCTTGAGGATTTTCGAGGCGGCGACGCGCTCCTCCTTCACGGCGGAGATGCAGCGGGCGAACACGGACTCGGCGATCGTCGGGGCGGGCACGCCCATGTCGAGCGCGTTGACCGACGTCCACTTGCCCGTGCCTTTCTGGCCGGCGGTGTCGAGGACGATGTCAACGAAGGGTTTCTTCGTGACCGGATCCTTCTGCTTGAGGATGTCGGCGGTGATCTCGATGAGGAAGGAGCCCAGCATGCCCTCGTTCCACTCGGAGAAAATCGCGCCCATTTCGGCGGGTTTGAGACCAAGCAGTCCCTTCATCAGCGCGTAAGCCTCGCAGATCATCTGCATGTCGCCGTACTCGATGCCGTTGTGGACCATCTTCACGTAGTGGCCGGCGCCGTTCTCTCCGATATAAGTGGCGCAGGGCACGCCGCCCTCGATTGGCTGGCCAGGCTTCGCGCCGGTGAGCGGGCGGCCGGTCTTCGCGTCAACCTTCGCCGCGACGGCGTTCCACACGGGCTCCAGCTCCTTGTACGCCGCGGGATCGCCACCCGGCATCAGGGCCGGGCCAAAACGCGCGCCTTCCTCGCCGCCGGACACGCCCGAGCCGATGAAACGCAGGCCTTTTTCCTTCAGTGCTTTTTCCCGGCGAATGGTGTCGGTCCACAGCGCATTGCCGCCGTCGATGATGATGTCACCCTGTTCAAACACTGCCGCGAGGCCGTCGATCACGGCGTCCGTGGCCTTGCCGGCCTGGACGAGGATGATGGCCTTGCGCGGTTTGGCGAGGGACGCGGCAAATTCCTCGAGCGTCTTCGTGCCGACGAGACCGCCGGGCGTATTGGGGTTTTCCGCGACGAACTTGTCCGTCTTCTCGACGGTGCGGTTGTAGACCGAGATCTGAAAGCCGTGGTCGGCGATATTGAGGGCGAGATTCTGACCCATCACGGCGAGGCCGATGAGTCCGATGTCTGAATGCGGTTTGGCCATAAGGAACCTCCTATCTAGGCCGGAGACCTCGAAAGACCAACCTGATTTTGGCGGGCGATCGCGTAATAACCCCGCCTGCCGGAGCCCATTACCTTATTTGGGCGTACTGGCCTGCTTCGAATTGTATGCGCCGGCGCTCGGGAAGAACGGGGCGATTTTTTCGACCAAGGGCGTCAAGAACTTGGGCTCGTTGCGGTTATAGACCCAGGAAAAGAAGACCACGCTGCCACCCACGAAGACAATGATCCCGGCGATGATCTTGTTCATCCTCATAATCCGGCGGAAAAGGAAGATCACCGCCACGAAGATGGCCACGCCGATGCCCACCTTCACCCAGACGCTGGGAGGCAGCGTCTTCATTCTCTCCATGGCACTGACGGCGAGCAGGATCATGGGTTTTCAACTACTGCACACGCTAGGTGGAAACGAGCCTTTTTCCAGCATGTCAGGATTTTCACAAACGATTGGCGCAAAGTCGCCTCTGTGTTTCGGCAGGGGGTTTCAATAGCGCTGGGCCACCCCGAGATAGTCGAGCAACCACGCCTCCTTCCACACCCGGAATCGGCCCTCGGGCGTGATCTTGCCGTACTCCTCCCGCTCAGCATGGGGCAGCAGGTAACCGAGCTCCGTGTTGATCATTTCCATCTGCTGCTGCTGTTGGTTGATATCGTCGATGGGGCTGCTGTCCCAAGCCACAACTTCCTCGCCGGCGCGGCGCAGGCGCTCCTGATGCCGTGCGACCAATCCCGGCAATCCGCGCCGCCAGGGCGTCCGCTCGACATGCCAGCTTTCCGGATAGAACCCGCCAAAGGGAATATAGAGATTGTCCGTGACGTAGCGCCGGCCGTCGGCCGTGCGGCTGGCGAGGCTGAAACACACCGTGATCGCGCCGCTTTCCTGCGGCACGAAAAGGGTGTGGAGCCGGATCGTATTGTCCTGGTTCTGGTGGACCGACGTGCGGAGCCAGACTCCTTCGCCAAGTTCGGCCTTGAGCGCCTGGACGGGTGTGTAGCGGTTGTTTCGCAGCCAGTCGCGGACCCGAAGCAGCCGCTTCTGCGTCGGCCATTCGTCGCCGCTGCTGTTCACCACGTAACGGGGAAAAAGCGGCAGCGGGCTGAGGCTGATGGCGCTGACCTTGAGCCAGTTGAAAGCCGACTCGACGAGAAACCACAACAGGAACGCGGCCGCGGCAACCACCCACGCCGGCCGGTCGACCATCTTGAGCTGGTCGTTGGTCTGCGCGATGACCAGCGCGAACAGGATCCAGCGCAGCCAGCGGATCGGAATCGCGAGCAATGGCGAGGCAATCCGCAGGTTGATGTAGAACAACAGGAGCAGCAACGCCACCGCCGGCGCGAGTACCAGTGCCAGGGCCTCGGACATGGGAGGGGGGCTGCCGGGGCCGCGAAGGGCCTCAGCTCAGGCGGACCGGCATGATCACGCAGACGAAGCTCTCCAGGGTCTTGAACACGCCGGGACTGACCTCGTCCTTCAGCTCGAAAAAGACCTCGTCCTTGGTCAGCGCGCGGAGCGGGTCCATGACGAACTGGGGGTTGAATGCGACCTGGAGATCAGGGCCGCTGTAGGAAATCGCCATCGACTCGTGGGCTTCGCCGAAGTCGGGCGAGGATGCGGTGATCTCGAGCAGGTTCGCGGAGAGCTTGATCTTGACGGAATTGGACTTCTCCGAGGTCACCAGCGCGGCGCGGTGCACGCATTGCAGGAAGAGTTCGCGCTCGAGCTTGATTCGCTGGTGGGTCTCCTTCGGGATGACCTGCTGGTAATTCGGGTAGTTGCCTTCGACGACCTTCGAGAAGAGGTAAATGCTGTCCGTGAGGCCGCCGGATTCGTTGCCGGTGTCGATCTGGAACGCCGCGCGGCGCTCATTGAAGGCGATCTTCACCTTTTCGCCCTTGCCGAGGAGGCGGAGCAATTCGGCCACGGTCTTGGCCGGCAGGATGATGGCGCCCGCGCCGTTCGCGGGGATGGCGAGCTCCTTGCCGACCAGGGCGAGCCGCCGGCCATCGGTGGCCACGAGGGTGAGCTTGCCTTCCTTGAAGTTGAAATAGACGCCGTTGAGGATGTAGCGCGTTTCGTCCGTTGACTGCGCGTAGGCGACGTTGCCGAGCATCGTGGCGAGTTCGCCCTGGTCCAGGGTATGGCTTTTGTCGTCGCCGGAATCGGGCAGCTTGGGGAACTCCTCGGCGCCAATGCCCATGATCTTGAAGTTCGAACCGCCCGACGCGATCTTGACCTGATGGTTGGCGGTCGAGTCGAACGACACGTCAACATTCGGCAGCTCGCGCACGATGGTGGAAAGACGCTTGACCGGCAGGGTCACGGCGCCGGCTTCCTTCACCTCCGCCTTGATCTTGCAGCGGATGCCGAGGTCGAGATTCGTGGTGGTCAGCGAAATGCAGTCTTTCTCCGCCTCGATGAGCACGTTGCTCAGGATGGGCATGGCGGCCTTGGAACCGACGACATTGAGGACCTGGGCGAGACCATTGCTGAAGTGGTCGCGGTTGATTTTGAATTTCATCGGGCGGACAGTGGGGAAATTGGGAAACTAACAAACGCTGATTGAAGAGAGATACAATAATGAAAAGGTATCCGTATTATTATGGGACCGGAATATGCCAGCAACCCGCGGTTTTGAGAGGGAAAAAGCGGGGCGGCCGGCGTGTGAAGCCAGTCTGAGTAACCGCAAATAACCGGCCGGTTGTTCACACGCGAAAGTTATTCGGAATCTCCCTGCTTCATTTTCACCACTTTTCGGCGCAGCGCGCGCATCTGGGCATGCCGCACGCCGCGCTGGTAGTGCGCGAAGAGGCCGTAGGAAATGTACCCGAGGAAGAGGAAGAAAAGCGCGACCTCCTGGAGATAGCCGATGAGCACCAGTCCGATGAATACCATGACCACCGTCTTCACCCGGGTGCGAGTCTCCCAGGTGATCTGCTTGAAGCTGGGATAGCGGATGGTGCTCACCATCAACATCGACACCAGCATCAGCAGGAAGGGCAGGGCCAGCGCCCATTGGCGGAGTTCGCGGGCGTTGGCGGTCAGGTTCAGCAACAGGAGCACCAGCGAAGCCACGGTCCCCGCCGCGGCGGGAATGGGCAGGCCCACGAAGTCCTTGCTGGATTCCGCTTCCGTGCGGTGCAGCAGGGGATTCGTGATGACATTGAATCGCGCGAGGCGCACCGCGCCGCACAGGAGGTAGATGAAAGCGATGATCCAGCCAAGCTCGCGGAACCACTGGAAATCCCCGCGGGGGGCAAGGATGAGGAAGAACACCATCAGCGCCGGCGTCATGCCGAAGGAAACCACGTCCGCCAGCGAGTCGAACTCCGCGCCAAACAGCGAGGTGCGCCCGCCCATCCGGGCCAACCGCCCGTCGAGCGTGTCAAACAGGACCGCCGCCAGGATCAGCCACACCGCGTGGGTGTAATGGGTCATCCATTGCTGGTTGGGATGCAGCTGGGCGTACTCCCCGGCGTCCGTGAGCAGCCGGGCCTGGATGCACTTGATGACCGCCGCGAAACCGCAAAACAGGTTCCCCGCCGTCATGAGATTCGGCAGGAAGTAGATCCGGCTCGCCTGGGTGACGTTGTAGGGGTTGTCGCGTTGCGAGAGGTCCGACATGGGGCGCGCTACTTCGTCAGGCTGTCGAGGTATTTCCAAAACTTGGAATGCTGCTCGAACAGCTGCTGCTCCGAAACGGGCAGTTTCATGCGGAAAAGCACGTCCTCGAGGGAATCCTTGTGCAGGATGTACTGGGTGTGAAGGGTGTCGTCCTTGACCTCGAAATAGAAGCGGAAGTCACCCGCCCGGAGCCGGTAAAACGTGCGGTCGCCGCGCTTGAAACGCCCGAGCGGCTCGCGCGGGTTCGCCAGGTCGGATGGGCGGATCTTGCTGATGGGATCGATCGCCTCCATCTGCGCCAGCTTGTCGAGCCGGTTGAGCTCGCGCATGCTCTGTTCGGAAAAAGTGACTTGGTACATGACGTGGAGAACCGGGCGAGGCTTGCCACGAATTGGATGGCTGTCAGCAACGATTATCCCCGGGCGATGGCATGAATGCAGGGGCGGCGCTGGCGCCGACCTAACGCACGAGGTCGGCGCAAGCGCCGACCCTACATTGGGATCAGGCAGGAGAACAACTCTGGCCGCTTGGAGGATTGCGCGGTTCTTGTCGCGGTCTAAGACAATACGCATGAGCGTCACCCTTGCCGACATTCGCGCCGCCCGCCGTCGCCTGGCCGGGGGGGTCGTGATGACACCCTGTCCGGTGTCGATCCCGTTGTCCGAGATGACGGGCGCGCGGATTTACTGCAAACTCGACAACCAGCAGCGTACCGGCTCGTTCAAGGAGCGCGGGGCGCGCAACGCCCTGCTGCGCCTGTCCGCGCGCCAGAAGAAACTCGGCGTCATCGCCGCCTCGGCCGGCAACCATGCCCTGGGCCTGGCCTACCATGGCCGCCTCCTCGGCGTCCCGGTGACGGTCGTCATGCCGGACTACGCGCCCTTGATCAAGGTGAGCACCTGCCGGCGCCTCGGCGCCCGCATTGTCATCCAGGGGCGCGATTTTGGCGAGGCCCGGGCCCGGGCTGACGAACTGGTCGCCAGCGAAGGCTTCACCTACATCCACGGTTTCGACGACCCCGACATCATCGCTGGACAAGGCACCATGGCGCTGGAGATCCTCGCCCAGGTCCGCGATGCCGATGCCATCGTGTGTCCCATCGGGGGCGCCGGCCTGATCGCCGGGATCGCGGTGGCGGCCAAGGCGCTGCGACCCCGCCTCCGGATCATCGGCGTCGAGTCACTCGCCACCGCCAGTTTTACGGCGGCCCTCAGGGCCGGCCACCCCGTCAGCATTCCCCGCCGCGCGACGCTGGCGGACGGCTTGGCCGTGCTGCGGGTCGGCGACAACGCCTTTACCCTGGCCCGCGAGCGCGTGGACCGCGTGGTGCGCGTCCCCGAGAGCTGGATCGCCCTCGCCATCCTGCGCATGGTCGAACTCGAAAAAACGGTCGTCGAGGGCGCCGCGGCCGCGCCGCTCGCCGCGCTCATGGCCGGCCTGCTGCCTGAACTGCGCGGCAAGAAAGTGGTGCTGACGGTCTGCGGCGGCAACATCGACCCCGCCGTGCTCAGCCGCGTCATCCAAAAGGGCCTCGTGCACGACGGCCGGCTCACCCGCTTCACCGCATTGATCAGCGACCGGCCGGGCGGACTGGCGGAACTGACGCGGGTCATCGCCGCCGCGGGCGCCAGCATCCAGGACATCGGCCATGATCGCGCCTTCAGCGGGCCCGATGTCTCGGCGGTCAACGCCGTCTGCACCGTCGAGACGCGCGACCACGCCCACATTCGCGAATTGCACCGCGCGCTGCGCCGGCACGGCTTTCCGCTTGTCATCTCAAAATGAGCGGCATGGTCCCGCGTGATCGTGAAATCGGTAGGGCCCGACCTCCGGGCGGGCCGGAACGAAAACCCATGGGTCACATACCGCCTTCGTGGGTCGGCCAAGGCGCGGTTTTCTTTGTCACCATCTGTTGCGAGGAGCGGGCGCGCAACCAGCTGTGTCATCCAGCAACAGCCGAACGGCTTTTTGAGGCGGCGCGCCACTATCACAAAAAGCAGGATTGGTTTGTCCGTCAGATGCTCCTCATGCCCGATCACCTGCATGCCTTGATTGCGCCGGCACCGGACAAAGTCCTTTCCCGACTGATCGGCGATTGGAAACGATACACGGCGACGGGTGCCGGCATTCGCTGGCAGAAGAACTTCTTTGAACACCGGTTGCGCGGGGATGAAGGTTGGGAACAGAAAACAGCGTATATCAAGGCCAACCCGGTACGGGCGGGGTTGTGCGGAGAGAATGAACCGTGGCCGTTTCAAATCGAGTATTGAAGAGCCAAAACCGGCCCGCCCGGAGGTCGGGCCCTACCTGGTTGCTATTGGGCATCGGCCTGCTTGCTGGTTGCCATTCGCCTTCACCTCCGAGGTCCATCGCACCGGCTCCAATTGGCGACGAGATCATCGTGGCGGGCCGGCGTTTCCACACTGGCACGCGCGTGGTCACCTGGCTCGAGCCGGGCGGGTTCAACGCCTATGTGACCCAAACGCCGCTCTACGGCCGCCGGCCGTCCCCCGGCGGGAGGAGAGACCGCGATCCGACGCTCGCGGAATTGCAGCGGCACGTCGACCAGTTCGTGCTGCATTACGACGGCGGGGGGCTCAGCCGCATCTGCTTCGAGGTGCTGCAAAAGCGCGGGCTGAGCGTTCATTTCCTCCTCGATGTCGATGGGACGATCTACCAAACCCTCGACCTGCAGGAGCGGGCCTGGCATGCCGGCATGGCCAACGATCGGTCCATCGGCGTTGAGATCGCGAACATCGGCGCGTATGCCCCGCGCGAGGCCGGCATCCTGGACAAGTGGTACCAGCGCGGGCCCGCTGGCCAGACCCGGCTGGTGCCCCCGCGGACGGCGGGTGTGGCCCCGGTGCGTACGCCCGGATTTCAGGGCCGGCCGCAGCGGCCCGAGCGCATTCGCGGCCGGATCAATGCCCGGGAGTTGGTGCAATACGACTTCACGCCGCAACAGTACGCCGCGCTGATCAAACTCACCGCGGCGCTGCATCAGGTCTTTCCCGGCATCGCGCTCGATTATCCGCGGGATCAGCGGGGCCGACTGGTGGCGGGCAAGCTGACCGACGCGCAACTCGCCGGCTTCCGCGGGGTTCTCGGCCATTTCCACATCGACGCCAACAAATATGACCCGGGCCCGGCATTCCAATGGGATCCGGTCATCGCGCGGGCGAGGCGGGAGTCGCCTTCCGCCCATACGCCGGATCAACCTTGACCATGGCCACCGCGACGAACGACGGGAGCGTGGCCAGGCAGGCGCAAAGGAAAAAGTTCACGTAGCCCAGCTGTTCCTGCAGCCATCCCGCCACCATGCCGGGAAGGAGCAGGCCCGCGGCCATGAAACCGGTGCAGATCGCATAGTGGGCGGTTTGGTGCGGGCCGGCGGCGACGGACATCATGTAGACCATGTACGCGGTGAAGCCGAGGCCATAGCCGAACTGCTCGATGGCCAGCGCGGCGCAAATCTGCGCCAGGCTCTCCGGGCGGGCCCACGCCAGCACCAGGAAGACCACGAGCGGTGCATGCATGGCGCAGATCAGCGGCCAGAGCATGCGCTTGAGGCCGTACCGCGAGATCAGCCAGCCGCCCAGCAATCCGCCGGCCAAAAGCGAGATGACGCCAACCGTGCCGTTCGCCAGCCCCAGTTGCTCATTCGTCAGCCCGAGTCCCCCGACCGCACGCGGATCCAGCAGGAAGGGTTCGACCAGCTTCAACGCCAGCGCCTCCGCCAGCCGATAGAGCAGCAGGAAGGAAAGGATGACGCCGATGCCCGGCTTGGCGAGGAACGACGTGAAAACCTCGAGCGCGCCGGGGCGCTCCCGGTCCCCGCGGCCAGCCGGGACATCGGTGTCCGGTCGGGGCAGCGCCCAGGCGTGATAGGCGGTCGAGAGTGCGAACCAGCCGGCGAGCACGGCGAAAATGATGCCCCACGCGCGGCCAATGCCGCCGATATGGGCGATCACCAGTCCCGCGAGACCGACCAGCCCGCCTTTCACTGCAATGGAGGAAAGGCGAAAGAACGTGCTGCGGACGCCGACAAACGCCGCCTGCTGGTGCGCCGGCAGCGCCAGGAGATAAAAGCCGTCCGCGGCGATATCGTGGGTCGCCGAACAAAAGGCCATCACCCAAAGCAAGACCAGCGTGAGCCAGCGGAAATCGGGCGAAGGGATCACCATGGCGAGGGCGGCCAGGACCAGCGCGAGGATCGCTTGCATGACGACCACCCAGCGGCGCTTGGCGCCCGTGAGTTCAACGACCGGGGACCACAGCGGCTTGATGACCCAAGGCAGGTAAAAGGCACTGGTGTAGAGCGCGATCTCGGCGTTCGACATGCCGAGGTTCTTGAACATCACCACCGACAGGCTCGCGGCGACGGCATTCGGGACGCCTTGCGAAAAATACAACGACGGCACCCACGACCACACGCGCCACGAACTGGTTGGGGAGGACGGCTCCATCGTTGTCGGGCAGCGTGCGGGTTTACCTCACACGCGCAACGATGGAGGAGCATTCCCCCGGCAGCGAAGGGCGAGTGAGGTTGTTTCCGCCGGCAGGCCAGCGATTGCAGCAGGAAATCCCCCGAACATGCAGTCGAGGTGGAGCGACCTGACCTCAGGGCGCTTTTTTCGCAGCGGAGGTCCGCTGCGCGCCGGGGTCAACGCGCTCCACCATTTGCTGGGCACGATTTCCCGGTGAACATCGTCCTTTGCTGCAGGTTCACGCTGTCAGCCTTTGGCCTTATGGCTGTGCGAGGCGGTGGTTACGGCAGCGGGGACTTTGGTCGGTTGGGACGAAGGGGCGGGCGAGGCGTTGAAGACGGCCACCACCATCCCGGCGAGGATGATGGCCACGAGATATTTGAAGTAAGGATCTTGTTTCATGACCTTGGACGGTTGGTTGCGATCCGAGACGGGAGGAGATCCGACCGGTTTCGGTACGCGATCGGATATATCCACCGATATTTCGACGCGGCCCGTAACCCGGCGCCTTCCGGCGCGTCGGCCGGCGCACGAGGCAGCGAAGATTAATTTCGCCATGGCTTGGCGACCGCGGGCCCCGGCTTGGAATCTCAACCGACGGTCGACCGAACCAGCGCACTGGGGTCAGTGCGCTCCACCTTGAAGCCGAAGGCCTGCTTACGGCGCGGCCGGCTCGGCTTTGATCGTCTCCGAACGGGTCGAGGTCGTGCCGTCGGGATTGGTCACCGCAATGGTGCGGGTCACGGTGCCATCGCTGTTCTTCGTCGACGAGACCACGCGCTCCGCGGTCTTTCCATTCGGTCCGGTGGCGGTCTGCGTCTTGGTCGTGGTGCCGTTCTCGTGGGTGACCGCGCTGGTGGTGGTCGCGGTCTTGCCGTCCTGGCCCGTGACCGTGCCGGTGGTGGTGCGGCCGTTTTCGGTCTTGGTGGCCGTGCTCTCGAAGGTGCTCGTCTTGCCCTTGAATCCGGTGCGGGTGCCCGTGGTGGTCACGGTGCCGTCCTCGTTTTTCACCGCCGAGCTGCTCACGCTCGCAGTCTTGCCTTCAGGACCGGTGGTCGTACGCGTCTTGGTGCCGGTGCCGGCGTCCTTGTCCCACGTGCGCTCGGCGGACCGGGTGGTGGTCTCGCCTTCTTCATTGGTGATCGAGCCTTGGCGGGTGGCCTTGCCCTTTTCGCGGGTCGCGGTGCCTTCATAGGTTCCCGAGTTGCCGTTGCCGGTGGAATAGGTGCCGGATTTCTTCCTGGTCTTCGCCTTTTTCTCGGCGGCGAGCCCGCTGGGCGCGGCGATCAGGGCGAAGGCGGTCAGGAACAGGGTGGCGAGGATTGGGAGGCGGGTGGAGTGGTTCATGGTTGGGGGGTTGTGCTGAGGAGGGAGACGGCGTCTGGCCGCGATGAATTTCAAGGCGTTGGTCAAAAAGCTGGGAAAACCCGTTAACGAGCCGGCTTAGATCCGGTCTGGCCGGGCGACGGTGCGGTCGCCGCCGGCGCTGCCGGTGTTCACCGTTGAAGCGGGCTCGAACAGCAGCACGCAGACTTCCTCGTCGGCGACGGGCCGGTGTTCAACGCCCCGCGGGACGACGATCATTTCACCCTCGCGGAGTTCAACGGCGCGATCGCGAAATTCCATCCGAAAACCGCCGCGCACGACTTGGAAGAGCTCGTCCTCGTGTTCGTGGTGATGCCACACGAACTCGCCCCGGAACTTAACCAGTTTCACGTGCTGGCCGTTGAGCTCGGCGACGATCTTCGGGCGCCAATATTCGGTGAAGGTGCCGAGCTTTTCGGCGAGGTTTATCTTTTGCATGCGGCGTGGGAGGAAAGGGCGGGCGTGAATATTTAAGCTTTGCAGTCGAACCGACAAGTCGGCCTCCACTCCCAGGAAACAGCGGCGCTGTAGCCGGCCTCGCTGAGGCCGGTCCGGGGTCACCGACCCCGGCTACAACCACACCGTTTCTTCCTGACCGGAGCACAATGTGTTTGGCGGCTCGGGGCGGAATCGTTCCGGATGACGGGGGGTGGCGCGATGCGCCAGGGTGGGTTGGCTCGAACACGGACTATGGATCAGGCAAATGAACCAGTTGTCCGCCCTTTCACGGCGACACCACGACCGCGGCGGCAGTCGCATCCCCCAGCGTGCGATACTCCGTGCCCTTGGCGATCGTGAGGAATTCGCCCGTGCCCACCGCGACCGGGCCCGAGCGGAATTCGACCATCACGCTGCCGCGCACCACCTGCAGCACGAGATCCCCGGCGTCGGCGCGCAGCCAGGCCGACGCGCCATTGAAGCTCTGCAACAGCACCTGGTGGCCGTTGGGACGGGCGATCGCGAAGGGTGCTGCGGGCGTCAATTTTGGCAGGAGTTCGGCGAGCGCGATTTTTGGCCCGGCCGACTGACTCACCGTGACCGCGGCGGGGGTTGGAGCGACATAGTCGGCCGGCGGCGCGGCCTCGTCGGGCAGTCGCTGCAGCCGGTCGGCCAGCGGCGGGTGCGAGGAGAACATCGTCTGGCGGTTTTCGCCGCGGCCTTTCAGCTGCGTCAGCGCCGCCCGCAGGCCGCCGGGCTGGTAGCCCGCGGTCAGCGCCAGCGCGCGCCCATCCTTGTCCGCGGTGAACTCGGTCTGGGGGTCGAAGCCCTTGAACAACGCGCCGGTGACCTTGTTGACCGACAGGCCGAATTGCGCGAGTTGCTCGTTGGCCTTGCGGACATCGGCGCTGCGCGCGGCGGCGATATTCGTGATGCCGCTGAGGGCCTCGTCCCGCTCGACGATCTTCAGGGCGTGGCGGTTGGTGATGTGGGCGATTTCGTGGCCCAGGATGCCGGCCAGGGTCGCGTCGCTGTCAGCGAGCGCATACAGCCCGCGGGTGATGAAGACCAGGCCGCCCGGCGCGGAGAATGCGTTCACGGTGTCGGAATTCAGCAGGGCGAAGCGCCACTCCAGGTCGGGCCGGGCCGAATACCGCGCGAGGGAAAGGCCGACGATGTTGAGCCGGCGCATGGCGACGGGATCGCGCACGAGGCCGCCGAACTTGGCGATGATTTCCAAGGCGACGCTGTCGCCGATGGTCTTTTCCTCCTCGGGGCCGATGCCGGTCGCGCCCTTGGCGATTTTGGAGGCGTCCTTCATGGTATCGAGCGCCTTGGTGAGTTTCGATGGGTCGAGCATCTTGCCGAAATCGACCGCGAAAAGCGCCGGGGCGGCCACGGCCGCCGCGAGCAGCAGGCAAAGCGTGCGGGAGCTCATTTGGCGGCCTCCGGCTTCGTTTCCATGTATTCGCCCCGCTTCGTTTCCTTCAGATAGGCGTCGACGTCGTCGTTCGAAAAGGCGGCGCAGGTTGCGACCATCCAGTCGAAATCGCTCCTGACCGTCGCGAGGTTCCGGCTGGTCGCGTATTCGAGGGCCGCAGGCGAGAGCGGGCGGGCGGCGGCGGTCGCGGTGGTGGTGCTGGCCGAGAGGCCGAGCCCGTCGGCGCCCTTGATGTCGGCCGGCTTGGTGTCCGAGAGATTGCCGGCGAAGACCCAGCCCGCGACGTCGCCCTCGCTGACGCGCAGCCAGGCGCCCTGGACCTCCTCGACCTTCAGCTTGTGGCCGAAGCCGAGCTTGCCGGCGGCCCCGGCGAGGGGTTTGGGTTCGGCGAGGAGTTTGGTTTCGATGCGCTTCGTGTAAGCGGCGCCGCCGACCTCGTAGGCAAACAAGGCGGTGGCGGCGAGGAAGGCGGTGGCAAGGACCGCGGAGCGGACGGGCGTTTTCATTTGGAATCGAGGGAAATGATCGGTTCCCAATCGGGCGGGGGTGGGGTGGTGGCGAAGGTGAGGGCTTGGGCGTGCCAGCGCTTGGTGCTTTTGTCGTCGGGTCGCAGGGCGAGCGCGCGCGTGAGCGCGGCCACGGCCTCGGCATAGCGCCGTTCAACCAAGGCAGCGTAGCCGGTGCGGTAGATTTCGACAAACTCCATTTCCGCGGCCGGGAGGGTGCCGGCGGCCCCGTGCAGCGTGTGCACCTCGATGGCCTGCAGCTTCCCTTTGACGCGCAAACGGGCGAGGGGACGCGTGACCATCACCGCCTGCACCCGCAGCGCCGTTTCCTCGCCGATGAGGATGGTGGTGCCGAAAACCTTGTTCGCCCCCTCGAGGCGCGACGCGAGGTTCACGGCATCGCCCATGACGGTGTACTGTTTCTTGCGGGAGGAACCGAGGTTGCCGACGATCATCTCGCCGGTGTTGAGCCCGATCCGGACATCGAGCCGCACGCCGACCCGCTCGGCGTAGCGCGCGTTGATTCCCGGAATGGCCTGCTGCGCCTCCAGCGCAGCCCGGCAGGCGGCCAGCGCGTGGTCATCCAGGGCCTGCGGCGCCCCGAGCACGGCCATGACGGCATCCCCGATGTACTTGTCGACGTAGGCGCCGTGCCGGTGCAGGCACTCGCTGGTTTCGTCGAGGTAGGCGTTCACGATCTCCACCATCATCTCGGGGCGGTCGCGCAGCGTTTCCGAGAGGTCGGTGAATCCCACCAAGTCCGAGAAGAACACCGTCGCCTCGCGCCGCTCGCCGCCGAGACGGATTGCCGCGGGATTCCGGACGAGATTATCGACCACCGCCGGATCCACGTAGGCGCCGAACATGGACTGGATCTCGCGCTTGCGCTGCTGTTCGCGCCAGAAGTTTTCCGCGACGACGCCCAGGAGCACGAGCCCCACGGCGACCGCCGGCGTGGCCGGCGCCAAAAACCAGCCGGCGGACAAACCGGCGTAGGCGCCGCCCGCCACGATGAGGAGGGCGCCCACCGCGCCGGCCAAGGGCGGGAGAAGCGACGACTGGTTGCGCCCGGCGAAGAAGACCACACAGCCGGCCAGCGCGGAGACGCCCAGGACGAACGGCCAGCCCAGTTCGGTGATGAATCCGCCCGCCACGAGGTTCGTCCAGGCGGTCCAGTGGATCAGGACGCCCGGCTCGACCTTGCCGACGGGAAAAGGCTTCAGGTCAAACGTGCCGGCGGCATTGGCGCCGACGAATACCACACGGCCGCGGACGGCGGCGATCGCCTCGGCCAGCTCGCTCCCGGGCGCACCGGCCAGGGCGGGATCGGCCCCCAGCGCGCGCGCAATACCCTCCAGGGACACATTGGGGTCGGCCTCCATCAGCCGTTGCACGATCGGCAGCCCCGCGACGAAGAAATGCCCCGCCGGGACCACGGGCACGTGCCGGGCCGCCACCTGCTTGAGGGTGCCGTGCCACCGCAGGAGCCCGCCCGGCCCGGTCGTGCGTTGGGGCAGCGCGCCGGCGGCCAGGGAGCTGGTTACGGAATAGCGGCGCGCCACGCCATCCGCGTCGGCGGGAAATTCCACCAAACCGGTCCGCGGCCAGGGAAAGAGCGCCGGGTGGGCCCGGACAAAGGCATCGTCCCAGAACACCGGCGGCCGCTCCTTCGTGCGGGCCAGGACGACGCCCGGCGACGCGGCCGCCACGGCGGCCAGGAGGGCGTCCTGTTCCGCCGCGTCCCCGTGTTCGAGAAAGGTGAAATCGACGATGATGCGCTCCGCGCCCGCGCGATCAAGCGCGGCCAGCAGGGCGGCGAAATAGATCCGGTCGAACGGCCAGCGCTGCACGTATGGGTCGCGCCCCAACAGCGCCATCGTCTCATCGTTCACCAGGACGAACGCGGAGTTGTCCGGCAGCGGCGGCCGGCGCAGGGGCTGCCGGCTGGCCGCATCGAAGAACGCGCGGTCAAGGGCGCCGCCCACCCCGAGGAAATGAAAGGCGATAACCAGCGCGGCCACCGGCAGCAGCCAGCGCCAGCGCAGGGAAAGTTCGGGGTGTGCGGGATCAGCCAACCGGCCCGCATTCGACCGCCTGGCCGCCGCCGTGGCAAGCCTCGGGGGGTGGCCCGGCGGACCTTCCCTTGGCGCAGAAACCGCTTGCGAGTCCGGTGGAGGGAAACAGGTTCGCTGCACCCCCGGGTTTCCCGATTTGCATATGCCGCTGATGAGCCCGCGCACTTTCGGTTGGTCTGCCTTGGCGGGCATCTGGCCCGCCATGTTGCTGCCGGTGGTGGCCATGGCCCAGGCCGGACCGGATGTCACTGCGATCGCCGGCCGGGTGTTCAACGGTTACACGCGCTCCACCGAAGCGGACGGCAAGGTCCGGCCAGAGACCTACGCCGTGGGCAATGGCGGGCGCTATGACAGCACCGCCAGCGGCGACAGTGTGGACACAATGCCATTCCGGCAGCTGGCCGGCACCTTGGCGCCGGCCCTGGCCGCCGCGGGCTATCGACCGGCGCGTGATCCCGACAAGACGGACCTCATGATCATGGTTTATTGGGGCACGACCCTGAGTTCGCGGGGTGAGACCGGCCGGCCGGTCTTCGACCGCGATGTCGTCGAGAAGTTCAACATCCGGATGCTGGGATTCGAAGAAGCGGTATCCCAAGCCAACGCCCTGTATTTCACCACGATGGGGACGGATATGCTGAAGGAGTTCGAAGCCTCGCGCTATTTCGTGGTCCTTCGCGCGTACGACTTCCCGCTCGCGCACAAGGAGAAGAAACTGAAGCTGCTTTGGGAGACGCGCATCAGTGTGCGGCGGGAAGGCAACGATTTCGTTGCAACCCTCCCGTTGATGGCCCGCGATGCCTCGAAATATTTCGGCCAGGCCACGCACGGGCTTGCGTGGCCCGCAGTCAACGAAGGCCGGGTCCGGCTGGGCGAAACGAAATTCCTCAACGACAAGCCCGAAGACAAGCCCGCCCCGGAGGCCGAACCCGCCAAATAGCCAGCGGGCGTTTCGTCGCGGCAAGATTGCGTCACGAAAAATAGAAACCCGGACGGGACATGGCCCGTCCGGGCTCTAACCGCGTTGACCGAGGTCGGGAAGGTCAGCGCGGAATGCCGGTCGCGGGGTTGGAGTAGGCGGAGTTGCCGTTGGCGTTGAACGCCCGCACGCGAAAGGTGTAGCTGACGCCCTTGGTCAGGCCGGAGCTGGTATAGTTCCGGACATTGGCGGCGACCTGGGCGATCTCGACGAAGGCGCCGCTGCCGGTCGCACGCTCGAGGCGGAAGCCGGTTTCATTGTTGGCGTTATCCGTCCAGCCGAGTGCAATCGAACCCTTCTTGGCGCTCGCGGTCAGATTCGAGGGCGCCGCCGGGACCGGCGGTGGGGGCGGCGGGGGTGGCGTGCTGCCGGCGACGAAGCGCGCCGTCACGATGTTGCCGCCAGTGGAGGTGGTATTGCCCGTGACGACGAGGGCACCGGTCGCGGCATCCACCACCAGGTCGGTCGCCTGCCAGCCCGGGGGAACCGCCCGCTCCCATTGCAGCGCGCCGGCGGAATTCAGTTTCAAGACGGAATAGCTGGAGCCGCGGGTAAGATAGACGCTCCCGTCGACGTCATCGACCGCGAGGTTCGGCGAGGAAACGGGATGGTTCCACAGCATCGTGCCGTCGGGCGTGAACTTGGAGGTTTGCTCGACGACGTTGGACCCGACGGGGCCCACCGAGGTGCCGGACACGACAAAGTTGCCCGCGCCATCGAGCGCGATGGCGCTGCCGCCCTTGCCGGGTCCAGCGAGCACATAGAGGAGGTTCCCGTTCGCATCGAACTTCAGCGTGGTGCAGGTCGTGGGATCCTCGGCGCTGAGCGTGCCGACATCAGCCACCACGTAGATGTTGCCGGCGGCATCGATCGCCAGGTCGTTGGGAAAGTCATCGCTGGTGGCCGTGGCGGCATAGTCCGCGCGCCAGAGCACGTTGCCCGCGGGATCGTACTTGATCACGCGGAGATCGCGCGGCCCACCCTGCGAACTTTCGCGAAAGCCGACGACGACCGCATTGCCCGCGGCATCGGCCTTGATCGCGACCGGCTGGTCCTCGGTGTTGCCGAGGCCCGGCTCGACCCGCCGCCATAGTTCCACGCCGGCGGTGGAGTATTTGATCGTGAGCCAGTCGCCGCGGCCGAAAGCGTCCGACGTGATCCCCGTCACATACAGGCCCTGCGTCGGGTGGAGCGCGGCACAAAACGCGCGGTCCATGGAATTGCCGGCGCCATTGGCCAGTTGGGCCCACCGCTGCGTCCCCGTCGGCGTGAAACTCGCCACGAGCCAGCCATATTCATATTGGAAGAAGGGCAGCGCCTTGGTGGCGGTGCCGACGGCGTAGATGTTGCCCGCCGCATCCGTCAGGACGTCGGAAGCGGAATAGCCGGTGTAGGAATCGGGCAGGCCCTGGACCCGGGCCAGCCACTGGAGGGTCCCGGCGGCATTGTACTTCAGGACGGCAAAGGCATCGGCCAGGGCGTTGCCGCTCCGGCCGCCGACGATCATCGAACCGGCGGCATCGGTGGCAATGGCCTGGCCGCGGTCATCCTGGCCGCTGTCGAAAACCAGGACTTGTTGCGCCGGGCAATAATTCGTGAGGGCAACGCAGGCGCCGGCGAGAACCAGCGAGGAACGGGAAGAAGAGCGCGGACGGGACATCATCGGAAGAATGAATTTCAGGGGGAAGAGGAGGCTGGACGAAGCGCGGCCCGCGCATCCCCGATCCTGTTCCAACGCGGCGCGGCCTCGAACGGAGAATAGTAACGATTTGGTTAGGAAAGGACTTCGGTCCGGGTTGACGCGGAGGGGTCGGGAAGCGGCCGCGACACATCGCGCACCAACCGGCCCCACGCTTACGAGAAAATTACAGCGGGGGGATTCTAGCGAGGTGGGGTTCAACGGCTAGGCTGCCAGCGAATGAACTCATTCGGGAAATCGGCCACGATCTGCGCGCGGCCGATGCGACAGCACGCGACAAGACCCGACGAAATGGCGTCGCCGGCCTGTTCCTCGGCGAAGGGCGCCGACGGCTCGCGCATCATCACGGTCCTTTGTGTCGACGACAATGCGCTCTTGCTGGATTTCCTGGCCCTCCAGCTGGAGCTGGCCGCCGACGGGGAAATGATCGTGCTGAAGGCTTCGAATGCCGCCGCGGGGTTGTGCGTGGCGCGACAACGACCGCTGGACGTGGCGATCCTCGACCTCGCCCTGCCCGACCGGGATGGATTGTCGTTGGCGGGCGAACTCGCCGCGCTCCAGCCCCGCTGTCGTCTGCTCCTGTTGAGCGGCACCCTTACGGAGAACCACGCCAACCGGCTGCGGCAGGGCTGCGTCCATGGCTGCGTGCTGAAATCGCAGGCGCAGCGCGGCGAATTGATCCTCGCGCTGCGCCTGCTTTTGGCGGGCGGGACATATTTTCCGCGGGAGTTGCTGGCGGGGGCCCGGCGGGATCCGGCGCATTTCTCGAAGATCCTCTCGGATCGGGAGACGGAGCTGCTGCCTTATTTTGGTTATGGTTGGAGCCACCCGCAGATTGCCCGCCACCTGCGGATCAGCCCCGCCACGGTGCGCACCCACCTGCAAAACATCCTGGCCAAGCTCGAACTCCACGGCCGGGAGGAACTCATGCGCTGGGCGATCAAGAAGGGATTTGTCGATTTTCGCCATGAACCGGTCCCGCAGCGGGAGGAACCGGCGCCAACTTGATCGTCCCAGACTTCGAATGCGGGAGGGACTTTGTGCCCCGGCAGGACGCGTCCGTCTTGTGTCGGGAGCATCAAGCCCCTGCCACGGCCGGGCAGCGGATGGTCGCAGCTACCCGGCAATCGCGTCGGCCACGAGGGCGCCGATGGGCGGTGCCAGCGGAATGGTCTTCGCCAGGTCCTGCGCGGGCGGGCTCATCTTCTTCCAGGTCTTGCGAATGATATCCACGAATTTCTCGCGCGGGTAGTCGGCATGTTGCGCGGCGAAGGCGGCGATCTCGTTCTCGAGGAAGACCAGGCAGGCGGCGTCCTCGAGGGCCTGCGAACCGGCGTTGGTTTTCATCGCCGACTTGGAAACCCACGTGGCCACCGCGTCGGCCTCCGGCGCGGACACGCCGGCCTGCAGCAACAGTTCCCGGGCGCGCGCCGCCTGGATCCGGTAAAGCGACTGGCGCCATTTGAGGTAACCGGCCTTGCCCTCGGGAAAATCCGTCCGCGGCACCCGCCAGCGCTCGAGATGTTGCGCGCGGGCCGCGAGGCGCAGCAGCGGGGTCGTTTCCGGCACGAGACGCGCGACCCAGGACTCCATCCGGTCGGCGTAGACGAGCTCCGCCGGGCGCCCACTGGCGTGTGACTTGGGATCGGCCGCGTGGGCCGCATCGATCAGTTCCCGGGCGCGAGCGTAAGGCGCGCCCGCCGTCATTTGACGCCGTCGCCGTGCGTGACGACGCCGTTGCGAAACACGATCTCTTCCTCGTCGTAGTTTTCCTCCCCGCCGCCGCCGCCACCGCCGAGGGTGATCGGCGGAAGGTAAATTCCACTGCCGGTCGGGTACGTGCCCGGATAAGTGCCCGGATAGGTCCCGGGATAAGTGCCCGGATACGTGCCGGGATAGGGATAGCCGGCCGAGGCGCTGGGATAACCGCCGGTGCCGATCGAAACCGTGGTACCACGCGGCAGGATGCCGCCACCGCCGCCGGAGGAACCCTCGACGGCGCGCACGCGATACACCCAGATTTCGTCCCCGTTGCCGCGATCGACTCGTTCCGCGGGCTTGCCGCGGGCGACATAAACCTGGGTGGCGTTCATCCCCTTCGTCACCTGGCCGTTGAGTACCGCTTCCTTGATCGATAACGGCCATTCCTCGTATTCATTCCGGTTGGCATCGACGCGGTCCATGATGGCGTTGGGCGAGCTGGGAGAAGCACACCCCGCGAGCAGAACCAAAAATCCAGCCAGCAGGACGGTATGACGGCGTGTGGGGCAGGGCATACGCATAACATGGCAGAAAACCGCCGGAAATCCAACGGAGATTAAGGCTGCCAATGAACCGCCGGGCTGGCAGAAGAGCGCGGTAACACAATCAATGAACAGCGCCCGGAATGTGTTTCCTGCTACGCTGCAACCAACAAAATGATCCGGCCGGCCCAACCAATTCGCGGATGATCTTGTCGCCCGGCCGGCTCGCGCCGGGCGAGACCATGGCGTCGACTGTGACGCCCGCACCTTTTACCATGAACATCACCCTCAACCAGCTGATCCCGGTGCTGCAACTCGCCACCGGCCCCGTCATCCTCATTTCCGGCGTGGGTCTGCTGTTGCTGTCCCTCACCAACCGCCTCGGGCGCCTGATCGATCGCAGCCGGTTGCTGCATCGTGAGCGGCTGGCCGTGTCGGACGCCGCGCGCCGCGCGGTGGCCGAGGAGCAGCTGGCGATCATCGACCGCCGGGCGGGCATGCTGCGCCGCGCGATCAAGCTGGCCGGCCTGACCGTGCTGCTGGTCAGCGTGCTGATCCTGACGCTCTTCCTCAGCGCACTGCTCAAACTGGAACTCGGTCCCCTCATCATTGGGTTGTTCTCGCTGGCCATCCTGGCGCTGATTGCGAGCACGATCGAGTTCCTCCGCGAGGTCACGGCATCGCTGGACGCCGTGCGGCTCGAGACCCGCGCCGAAGTGGAAGCTCGGAAATAGGGCCCGGGTGGAAATTTCGTGCGCTGACCCGAGACGCGGGTCGGCGCAAGCGCCGGCCCCACATGAAGCCGCTCGGTTGAGTCCGCGCAGCTTCAGGTTCGCTCCAAGGGCGGACAACCTCGTGAGATTCCACACTTGGCCCGTGAAAGCGGCATTCGCACGCGTTAACGCGGGACGAGCGTCAGCACCATTTCGAATCGCGCTTGCTTGCCGGGCGCAAACAGCGGGGACAATTGCTCGAGTTCCGTGAACGCCTCGCTGGCGGCGCTGAGATAGACCTGGGTGTGAAAGCCTTCATCGGGTTCACCCACCGTTTCGCCGGTGGATGCACCGCGGCTGACCTGGAGCTCCCAATTTCCCAGCCGGCCGGTGAGCGTCTGCGGCCGGAAACCGAGTTTGATGACCTCGCCCGTGTGGCGCAGGGCAAGCGAGTTCCCCGTCCGCACCACATGGGGCGAATCGGCAAAACGACGCGCGAAGGACCCGGCGGTGGAAAACAGCTGCACGTAGCCCGCGGGATGGTCCGCGTCGGGCTGCGCGGTGGCGGCGACGGCCATGGCCGGCGGCACTTGGAGGATTTGCACGAACTGGGCGGGCCTGGCGCCGCGCGAAAACTCCGCCCCGCACACGAGGCGGCCGCCTTGCCAATGGTAGGTGCGCATGAGCCGCGGCCAGCCGTCGCCCGTGGCGGCCATGCCCAGGCGCAGGACGCCGGACTCCTGGCTCACCGTCTCCGCCTCGAGGTATTCCCACGCATCCGGCGGCGGCCAGATTTTCGCCCAGGTGGACTGGGGCCCGAGCCATAGCCGGTGCCCGCCGAGGCGATTGCGGTTTTCGCGCGACGGTGGCGCGAGGATGACGTTGGCCTCGCCGCCGGCCGGGCCGAAATACATCAGCCGGGCGCGCGCCAGCGAGACCACCGCCAGCCGGCCTTCAGACTCCGAGCGCAACGCGCTTTCACCCTGCCAGGTGACCCCCTGCCAGGTGTCATTCGCCCCGGCCAGGCGGGCCGCGACCGCGCCGGCGCAGAGCAGGAAAAATAGCGACAGGCGAAGCTTCACTGCCAGGAAATCGGCCGACCGCTCACTTCTTCTTGGGATTTTCCTTCGGCTTCTCCGTGTCCGCCTTGAAATCAAACTGGATGTCCATCGAGACGTTGATGCGCTCGTTGTTGGCCATGATCTGCGGGGGAAATTCCAGCTGGGCGGCGGTGACGAGGGCGGGCAGGACAAACTCGGGATAAGTCGCTTTCACGATTTGCGGGTTCATCACCTTGCCTTCCTTGTTGATGATGATCGAGACGACCGCCTTGCCGTACTTGCCGCTGCCCTTGAGGCTTTGCGGGTAGCGCGGGAGCAGGAAATTGGTTGGGCGCGGCCACGACGGCAGTTCCTTGGCGGCGATGATGGTGTCGGTGATCTCCTTGAAGACCTGGCGCTGGGCCGCGGTCTCGATGATCTGCTCCGGGGTCAGGCGGAAATCGAAGGGAATCTGGAGGTGCACGGGCACGGGCTTGCCGGCGCGCTCGCCGGGCTGGAATTCCCATTGCTTGAGCGCCGCGACGGCCGCTTCGCCAAACTGCGGTTCCGAAGCCGCCGCGACCTTGATGTCCTCGACGGAACCGGTTTCCGTGATCACGCATTCGATGACGGCGCGGCCGTTGATAAGCTTCTTCATCAACTCGGGCGGGTGCACCGGTGCGACCTGTTTCGTGGCCACCGGCGGCTTCAGTTTCGAAGCGGGGGGAGTATCAGCGGTGGACGTGGTTGCAGCCGGCGTGGCGGCTTGGGCGGCAGGTTCGCCTGCGGGCAGGGCGGCGGCGCCGGCCAGGATGGCTGCGACCGCCAGACCGGGCAGGCGCAGGGCGCGGGAGGAAAGGCAGGGGTCGAAGCGGGGCATGGACTTATTTGGCGGGGGTTTTCTGGCGGCTCTTTTCATAGGCCTCCAGCGCCCTGGGCATCAGGTCCATCAACTGCAGGATGCGCTCGGGATTGGAGGGGTGCGTCGAAAGGATGGCGGGCGGGCCGGCGAGGCCGGCGGTGGCGTTCTCCAGGTTTTCAATCACCCGGACGGCCTCCTCGGGGTTATAGCCGGCCCGGGCCATGTACATGATGCCTATATGGTCGGCCTCCTTTTCTTTTGCACGATCGAAACTGACAGCCCCAACGCCGGAGGTCAGGCCGTACGCCTGCAGCACGGCGTTGCCGGTGATCGAACCCGCGCCGGTGGTGGACATGATCCCGCCAACGAGCAGCTCGCCGCCATCGATCAGCATTTGCTGGGACAGCCGCTCGTTCACGTGCTTGGCGGAGACGTGACCGATCTCATGGGCCAGGACGGACGCGAGTTGGTCGTCATTCTGGATGATTTTGAAGAGACCTGTAAAAACACCCACCTTGCCCCCGGCCATGGCGAAGGCGTTGATCTCATTCGGGGCATCAAAGACGACGAATTCCCACTCGGCGTCCGGGACGTCCCAGAACACCACCTTGGCCAGCCTTTCGCCCACCCGCGTGACACGATCGATCATCGCCTGGTTGCGGCTGATCTTGTGAGTTTTCTTGAGCTGCTCGAAGGCCTTTTGGCTCAGCTCCTTCACGGACTTGTCCGAAACCATGTTGGTTGCATGGCGGCCGGTCACCGGCACCTGATAACACCCGCCGGCGAGGACAGTTACGAGCAGGACCGCGACCAAAACAAAGGGGTGGGATACCGGACGGGGCAGCGAAGTTTGCATGGCCGTTGCGCGGAAAAACCCATAGCCAGCGGAACGCGATAGGCAAGCGAGTGTCAGCCATTTGAGATTTGCCGCCGGCCAATTAATGCGTAGTTTGCAAATCCGTAGCAACGAGGTCGTCCCCACCGCGTCCGCCAGCCGGATGCGTTAACCCTAACACGCACATGAGCGAGCAAACGGATTCTTCCCCAACAAAGAAACGGCGGGTCATCCATTGGGATCCCGAACACGGACAATCAAGCGGCAAAAAGAGTTGGACGATCCTGCGCGTTGCCGCCTGGGGCTTCGGGGGTGCGCTGGCCCTGTTGGTCGCCGCCGGCCTGGTGATCCGTGGCATCCGCTTGGTGAGCCCGCAATTCCTGCGCCCCCCGGCAGCCGTGGCGGTCGCTTCCGAGGAAAGCGCCGGCTCGCAGTTCGTCAGTGAATCCAAGGCGAACCTCGCGCGGGAAAACGTGGCCAAGGCCCTCGCCGAGATCCGGCGCATGCCGCAGGATCACCCGAACCAGATGCAGCAGCTGATCCTGATCGAAAAGGCGTTCCTGAACTGCGACGTGCTGATGGGGGCGCGCGAATATGCGAAGGCGTACGCCCACCTGACCGACCTCGGGCGCGAGATCGACGAGTTTGCGGAGAACGTGAAACTGAAACAGGTC
Source organism: Lacunisphaera sp. (assembly GCA_035549955.1). Classification (GTDB taxonomy): domain Bacteria; phylum Verrucomicrobiota; class Verrucomicrobiia; order Opitutales; family Opitutaceae; genus Lacunisphaera. The sequence goes on from DASZPS010000042.1 coordinate 64,937, forward strand.
ACGCAGAAGGCCTACGACGAGATCCTCGTGAAGATGAAGGATCTCGACCGCGCGCGTTCCCTCGCCCCGGCGGAGTTCGAGACCGCCTTCACGAACGCCGGCATCGGCCAGCAGTTTTTCAAGGACGGGCGCTTCGCCACCGCGAAGAAACAATTCGATTTGTCGTACGCCGCGCTCGACCGGGCGCAAAAAGCCCTGCAGGGCTTCGTGGAGGAAAACGTGCGCAAGGGCCTCGAGGCGGTTTCCACGGGCAACAAGGAAGCCGCGCTCGCTTCCTTCCAGGCCGCGTTGGAGAAGGATCCCGCCAACGAGACCGCGACGAAGGGCATGAAGCGCGCCGAGGTCGCCGACCGCGTGCACGCGCTGCTGATGCAGGGCGCCCGCCAGGAGGAGAAAAAGGAATACGCGCAAGCCAAGGAATCGTTCGCGCGGGCCTTCGAACTCGACGCGCTTTCCGCCGTCGCACAGCAGGGCAAGGCGCGGAATGAACGCCTGCAAAAGGACAAGGAGTTCAATGATGCCTTCTCGAGCGCCGTCGCGTTGCGGGCGAAGAGTGAATGGCCCGGCGCCATCGCCGCCTACGAGAAGGCGCTCAAGGTCTATCCCGACAAGGATGACGTGAAGAAGGCGCTGAAGGAAACCCGCGAAACCGCGCACCGGGAGGCGGTGAAGAACGCCCTCGCCAAGGCCACGGACTTTGAAAACAAGCAGGAGTGGGAGCTGTCGCGTTCCGCCTACAACGAAACGATGGAACTGGATCCCAAGCTCGAGGAGGCGAAGGAAGGCTATATCCGCACCGGCCGGATGATCCGCGCCATCATGCAGTACAACAAGCTGGTCGAAGTGGCGGAGGAACATATCCAGAAGGCCGAATTCCAGCGGGCCATCCGCGCGTTCAACGACGCGATGGCCGTCAAGCCCACCTACCTCGCCCTCACCGACCGCGTGAACCAGTTGCGCGAAGTCCTCAGCGTCCAGAGCAAGCCCGTCGAGGTGACGTTCCAGTCGGACGGCAACAGCTGGGTTTCCATCAGCAATTACCGCATGCTCGGCAAGATCAAGACCGCCACCGTGAAGATGCTGCCGGGCGATTACGAGATCGTGAGCCGCCGCAAGGGCTACCAGGATGTCATGATCATGCTGCAGGTGCGCAATGGTTCCACCCCGCCGGTGGTGAATGTTGCCTGCTCGCTGCGGGCGGATGGCTGATTCGCCATGAACACCAAGCATGGCCTGCTGGCCATTCTGCTCGCCACGCTCGCGGCGGCCCAGACCGCGACGCCCCCTCGGTCCACCCCCGCGCGTCCCACCCAGGGCGCATCCGCCAGCCGCGCCGGCGCCGAGCGCCCGCCGGACCCGAATCTTTTCGACGGCTCCAAATTTGAAAAGGAGGTACGCCCGGAGACGGGCATGATCGGCGAATTTGAGATGCCCGGTTCCGCCGACAGCCAGGACAACAAGGTTGGCGGAAATCCCCAGCAAGGCGGCGGAGGACAGCCGCCCCCCGCGGGAGGCCAAAGCAATCCCGCCGCCGCGGCGGCTGCCGCCGGGGGAAGTAGTGGCGCCCAAGGCGCGCAAGGCGCGCAAAGCACCCAGGGGATGCAAGGCGGAGGCGGCGCCAATGGCACCGAAGGTTCCAGCCAGGGAGCCGGCGGGAGTTCCGGCGTCGAAAATGCCGGGGCCCAGGGCGCCGTGGGCGGCGCGCTGGACCAGAGCAAACCGATGAGCAATTCCGGCCAGTCCGGCGCCGGCGGATCCCAAGGCAGCGCCGAAGGCATGGCAGCCGACAACCTGAAGGGCGGCGGCGCCGCGGCCGACGCCGCCGCGAAGGCGGCCGGCAAGAACGCCGGAAGTTCATCGGGTCGCATCGGCTCCGCGGAACTTCGCATCGAAACGATACCGGATTCTGAAAAGGACATCGTCGGGCGCGAAGCCGCCCCGGGCGGCACGCAAGGCAGCAACAAGCCGATGCCGGGCGGCAAAAACGGACAGGGGTCGCAAAACCAAAACAAGGGCGTCGAGAAAGGAAAGGTCATCCCCAAGGGACTCTGACCGCCCGCCCGCCAACACCTTGAAAACTTCGCTGAAAACCGGCCTGGTCATCCTCGCGCTTGCGGTCAGCCCGCTCCTGCGGGGCATGACCCTGATTTATCCCGTCGAGGCCATCACCGATCTGGAGAAGCTGACGTACGATGAGTACAAGGCGCTTTATGCCGGCATCAACATCACCGGCCTGGGCATCACCGACGAGGGCTGGTACGTCCGCTACCAGCACGAGAACCTGACCTACATGTTCGGCCCCCTGCCGGACCGCGAGACGGCGAACCAGAAGAGCTGGGATCTTGACGCCGTGCGCGAGGAAGTGATCCGCAAGCGGCCGGCGCTGGCCAGCAGCAAGGTGGACATCGTGAAATTCACCTTCTCCGGTGTTTACGGCCAGCGGGGGCCCGGCGGCGGTGGCGGGGCCCAGCGCGGCGAGAACGACACCGACGAGGACGGCAAGCGGCTGGGTGGCACCGGCGACATGGACGGTGATGGCATTCCCGATTACAAGGACGACGACATGGACGGTGACGGGATCGCCAACGCGCAGGACCCCGACATGGATGGCGATGGGATCCCGAACGCGCAGGACCCGGACATGGACGGCGACGGCATTGGCAACGCCGAGGATGGCGACATGGACGGCGATGGGCGGCCGAACAGCATGGACGGCGACATGGACGGCGACGGCATCGCCAACAGCCAGGACGGCGACATGGATGGCGACGGCGTCGCCAACGGACAAGACGGCGACATGGACGGCGACGGCATTCCCAATGGCTCGGATCGCAACCCCGGCCGCTACAACGGCGGCGGTGACGACATGAACGGCGACGGTGGCGAAGCCGGCGGCGGCGCCGACACGGATGGCGACGGCATCAACAATCACCGCGACAACGACATTGATGGTGACGGCATCCCGAACGCCGAAGACGGCGACATGGACGGCGACGGCACGGGCAATGGCCAGGATTCCGACATGGACGGCGACGGCGTGGAAGACAGCCAGCAAGGCACGCCGTCACCCGGCATGCCCCAAGGCATGGCGACTTCCGGCGGCAGGGGTGGCAAAGGCGGCCAGGGCGGCCAGCAAGGTCAACAGGGCCAGGATGGCCAGAGCCAGAGTCAGCGCTCGCGAAACCGGAACAGCCAGTCCGGCCAATCCGGCAGCATGGGCGAGTCCGGTAGCGAGGGCAGCAGCGGCCAGTCCGGCAGCCAAGGGCAGCAAAGCCGCAACAGTCGCCTGCAACGCAACAGCCGGCAACAGGGCAGCCAGGGTGGCCAGCAGGGACAGGACGGCAGCATGGGCCAGCAGGGCGACCCGGTTGGCGAACAACTCCAAATGCCCGGCCAGCAGGGCGGCAGCCAAGGCAGCCAGGGCCAGTCCGGCCAGCGCTCGCAAAGCCGCAGCGGCCAGCAGGGGCAATCCGGCTCGCAGAGCAGCAGTAGCAGCAGCGGGCAATCCGGCAGCCAGGGCGGCCAGGGCCAGCCCGGCGGCCAACCGGGTTCGCCCGGACAACCCGGTTCCCAGCAGCAACAGCAGCAGGGCAGCAGCCTGAACATCGTGCAGCTGCTGCGTTGGATCCTCGGGATCTAATCGCCGCGCTGCCGGGGATTTCCATCGTCGCGTGGTGGTGACACCAACTGCGTCGATCCATTAAGCGTGGGTTTGCGCCGTGAATTCGCGCCGCGCCGCGGTTACGGGTTCTACGTCGCAATGTGCCGCGGCGCGGCCTCAAACGGAAACCCACGTCCAGCAGCTCGCGATTGCGCCTACTCGGATTCGACCTCGCGCAGCGCGATGAACGCACCGCCATGCTGGTAGGTGACCTCGCGCATCAGGTTGGCCATCTTCACGCCGGTGTTGCCCATCGAGAAGCCCATCCGGATCGCCGTGGGGAAGGCGATGGCGTTGATCACGACCTTGCGCTTGCCCTCGGCGTCCTTCGGGTTGAGCTCGTCGAGCCGCTTCAACACCGCATCCGCCGTGCCCGTGAACTCATCGCCGAGGATGAAGATGGTCATGGTCATCTTTTCGTTCGTCGGCTGGTAGAGGGTGCGCAGGGCGCGCACGATGCCGGGCACGGGATTGCTGTTGCTGAAGACGTCGTAGTTGTGGATGGCCTGTTTCATCGCCTGGCGATTGGCCGGCGTGTCGGGCAGCCACTGCTGTTCGGGATTGCGATTGCCCATGATGAAGCGGCCGTCGGCGTCGAGGAATTGCATGCCTTCGATCTGCGGGTAGGCGTCGAGCACCTCCTCGAACTTCTTGAGCACGATCGGCCAGATGCGCTCGGTGTTCGCGTCGCGCATGCTGCCCGAGCTGTCGATGATGAAGGCGACGTAGTTGCTCGCCGCCGGCAGGCCCAGCGGAGTGGGCTGGACATCCTTGAGCGTGATCTCCGGTTTCTTCTGCCGGGCGGCAATGTCCTTCTTCAGGTCATCGATGTCCGCGACGAGCGCCTTGTGGCCCTGTTTCTCGTACTGGATCTTGTTGGCCAGGTCATCGAGCAGGCCCTTCATGTTCTCCTCGATCTTCTTGGCATCGAGGACGAGCTTGGCGGCGTCGTTGCTGCCGGAAATGAGATCGCCCTTGCGCTGCTGCAGTTCGGCCAGGCTCGCCAGGTAGCTGGCCGCCAGGGCGCGGAGCTTTTCCTTCGATTCCATCGTGTCCTTGTCCTGTTTGTCCACGGTGAGCACGAACAGCAGGATGATGGCCCCGAAGCCGCAGCAAATGCAGTCGAGGAAGGCGAGGCTGAAGATCTGGGTGGGGCGGCGGCGGATCATGTGTCGGGCCAGCTGGCGGAGGGGCTGACGAGGGCGCCGCGCGTGTCGATGGCGAGCTCCCAATAAAGCGCGGCGGTGCCGGGGTCGCCGTCCAGCGGAAAGAGGATGGTGCTGACGGGAATGCGGGGCGGCAGCTGGCGCACGGCGTGCCGCAGGTATTGGATGCGCGCCGCGTCGTCGGTGTCGCCATTGTTGGGCGACGAATCGCTGGTCGTCGGCAGGCCGTCGGTCACGAGGATGATGGAGTCCGGCAGCGTCTGCATGTAGCGCACATGGGTGAACGCGCGCTCGAGGTTGGCGGAGCCGCCCGGCACGACGGTGTGCAGCCGGGTCAGGACATCCTGCAAGCCCTGCTTGTCGCTGCGGGCAATCCACGCGTCGCCCTGGGCGGGGACCAGTGGCGTCGTTTCGTCGTTGAACAGCAGGATCTGGAAATTCGCCTCCGGACCGAGGTTGGCCAGCATCCACTCCAGGGATTTCACGACCCGCTGCCACTTGGCGGACTCGCGCCGTTTGTACTCCGGTTCCTCGAGCAGGGTGATGGCGTCGTTGATGGTTTCACCCAGCATGCTGCCGGAGACGCGGACGAGGAACAGCACGTGCGTGCCGTCAAACTTCACCCCCGTGAGATACTGCCGGCGATCCTCGTTGGGAATCGGCAGCGGCTGGACGTCCTCGGTCGGCAGCTTTTTCTTTTCGCCGAGCAGCTTGTCGAGCGCGTCCTTGAGCGCGCCGGTCTGCTGCAGCAGGAGCAGCAGTTCCTTCTGGCGGTTGGTGAGGTTGACCTGTTCGCCGGTCTGGCGGGTCTTGAGCTGGTCGAGTTCACTTTGCGAGGCGGCGAGCAGCGCCTCGAGTTGCGCAATTTCGGCCTGGCTGGCGGTGACGTTGGCCGCGAGCTGCTTCACGCGGTCCTCGACCTGCTCGAGGCTTTCGGTGTCGCGCGATTTTTGCTGGCTGACCGTGAGGATGAAAATCAACAGCACGGCGCCAAACCCGCAGCAAATGCAGTCCAGGAACGCGAGGCTGAACACCTCCGTTTCGCGCCGCTTGCCGCCGCCGCCCATTCCGCCGGACATGGTGCAGGAGGTTTAGGTGTACGTCCCGGCATCGCGTCCGGAACGGCAGGTGGCGAAGAGCAATTCGGTGCCGATTTCGCCGACCCGCACAATCATGCGATCGCCCGCCTCGACCGGGAGACGGCCCGCGTGGGGCGATTCCGACGCCCGGTTGCCGGCGAGTTGCGATTCATCGAGCCACAACCGGCCGGCATCGCGGGTGAGCTGCACCAGGCAGTCCGGGGCGGCCTTGAAGGGGGCGGGCAGGGCCACGTCAACCGGGCCTGCGCCGGGCGAGCCGATCTTCACCGAACCATTGCCCAGAAGGGGATGGCCGATGCCATCGATGATTACATGCGTGGGCACCTGCCGGGCGCCGGACAGCGCGGCCCGTTGCAGGTGCAATTCCCACACCGAGCCCCGGCGCAGGTTGGCTTGCTCCAGCGCCACGGCGGTGAGCACCGGCACATCGGAAACGTCCGCGGGCACGGCCAGGTCCGCGGCGAGGCGGGCGGCGCCGAGCGCGGCGCCGGCGCGCGGCAGCCGCAGGACATGGTGCAAGCCGGCCTGGCGGAGGCGCGCCTCGAGGCCGGGAATGGAAGAGGCGCGTTCAGTCAGGGCGAGCGTGCACGCATGGACATCGGTGCCGTGCTTGCGCAGGAAGCCGGTGACGGCGGAGGAGAGGCCCGTGACAAACCCCTGCGCGTCCGCGAGGAGCATCTCGCGCGTGGCGTTCATCTCGTAAGCGCGCTTGGCCGTATTGATCTGGAAGTGAAACTCCGGCACGCCGCCGAAGGCGAAATCCTTCACCTGGCGGTAGAACGCCTGCTCCAGCCGCCCGTCGGCGAGGATGTCGAAAGCCGTGTGCCGCAGGAACCGGTTGCCCATGGCGGTAACCGCCTGCTTCAGGAGCTGCGCGAAGCCGGTTTGCGGCAGCTGCAGGAAATCGATGCGCTTGAGCTGCTGGTTGGTGGCGAACAGCGTGAGCTCGGCGTTGTCGAGGTGAACGTCCACCACGAGGATCGGCCACGAGGCATGCACGCCGGGCAGGCCCGGGTCGCACAGGGCGGCGCAGGCGAGATCGACGACTCCGGCCAGGGGCCACTTGAGTTCCTGGGCCATGCCGAGGAGCAGGCCGATCTTTTCGTCCTCCGTGGCGGAGTCCTTGAGAAACGTGCCGGGCACGGCGAGGACGAGCTTGTCGGGCAGGTTGGCAAAGGACTGGCGGCCGTAATCGCGGAGGAAGAAATAGCCGAGCTGCGAATACGAGAGGAACTTTCCCTCGTGCACGAGCGGTGAGGCCTCCCGGGAGAGATGCTCCAGGAAATTATGGCAGACGTTGCGCGGATGAATGTGCCAGATGCCCTCGGCCGCGCGGCCGTAGATGAAGTCATTGCCCTCGCGGGCGATGAACGCGGGCCAGCTGATCAGGGCCGTCGATCCGCCGGGGGCCGCCAGCGTACGGAGGGCCTGCGTGCCGTCGTTCTCGGCGGCCTGCAAGCTCACATCACACAGTTCAAGGCCGAGCGCCGTCATGGTGTCAAATCACGGCGTGGTGCAGTTCCTCGCGCTCGCGGGTCGGGACCTTCATGACCTCGATCAGCTTGTCGCGGCAGTAGTGCCGGATGTCGATGATCAACTCCTCCTGGCTCGATTGCACGATGTGCAGCGCATACATCAGGAAGATACAGAGGATCAGGCCCACGTAGGTGGAATTGAACGCGAGGCCGAGGTTCTGCGTGACGGCCGACAGGTTGCCCTTGATCGCCTCCTCGGCGAACGAAAGGGCGTGGCCGATGCCGCGCACGGTGCCGACGAAGCCGATCGCCGGGATCGCCCACGCGATGTAACGGATCAGCGACAGGGAGGAATCCAGCGAATCGGCGGCAATGTCCGCGCGCTCCTTGACCGCCGTGGCCGCGTCCTGGATCGAATTGCTGGCGTGAAACCGCTGCAGCGAGGCCAGCAGACAGTCCGGCAGCAACCGGTCGCGCCAGGCGGGGGTGCGGTCGATCACAATCTTCAGCTCCTTATAACGATCCAGCGCGTCCTCCGGAATGATCCGCTCCCCTTCCTGGACCTGGACGAAGTCGTGCTTGAGCAACCGGCGCTCCCGCGTGACCCGCGTCATCTTGTACGCCAGGACCATCATGCCCCACATGCAGAACATGATCTCAAACTTGGGTTCCTCGTCCTTGATGATGAGGTACAGGGAGCGCTGGTAGTGTTCCATGTCGGCCGGCTTGCCGGTCGTCGCTTGCGCCGACTTGACCCGACGCTCGAGCAGCAATTCGGCGGCGCGGGGTCGCACCACGGTGGTGTACCATAGCTCGACGCCGACAAAGGCGATGATGAGGGCGAGATTCGGGACGAGAAAGTCGAGGGACAGGAACCCTTTTTTGGGAAGCATATTGCGCAGCAGGGGGTTGGCGGCGAAGGCCGCGGGACAGGGCGATTGGGTGACGGGTCCGACCGGGGGCGAGGCTGGGTGGCGATTAAAAAATTGGCGAGTTGATAATCATAGGATACATCATAACGTGCATCCCGAGGTCTAATACTAGTCACGGTCTCCCCGACTTCAACCATGAGATATTTTCAAAGATTTCCCCGAGCGTGTCGAACCGTCCAGATCACCAGCCTGCTGACCGTCGGGTTCATGACGGGATGTCAGGTGGCTCCTTCCAAGACCGTCTCCGGGGCAGGCACCGGCCTTGGTGCCGGTGCGGTGGTGGGTGGCGTGGTGGGCGGCGCCAGCGGCAACACCAGCAAGGGCGTCCTCGCGGGCGCGGCCGCCGGTACGATCATTGGTGGCATTGTGGGTCTCACCCAGGAGATCAAGGAGCGCAAGGAGCAGGACCGCCTCGCCCAGGAACGCGCCTACCAGCAGGAACTCGCCAAGAAGCGCGGCGAGGAAGCCAAGGCCAAGGCCGAGCTCGACGAAGAGCTGGCCATCGCGCAAGGCTTCCAGATTTCCGACATGGAGCTGAACGAGGCCAAGGCGAAGGTCGACAACGCCTCCGCGCGCCTCGCCAAGCTGCGGGAGGAGCGCAACACCGCCCTCGCCAAGAAGAAGTCTCTGGACGAGGCCCAGGAAAAACTGCTCGCCACCGAGGCGGAAATCGCCCGGTTGGAAGAGGAGCTCGCCCGCTTGAAGAACGCTTCCCCGGAAAAGGCCACGGCCGACACCACCGGTGTCCTGCCGGGCACCTCGGCCCGGCCCTGAGCCGCGCCCCATCCAGGAGAACCGGCCATGAACCCGACCGCCGTGTCTCGCCACGTTGTGGCTGTCGCTTTCGCTGCGGCCGCCGGCCTTGTCGCCGGCTGTTCCACCAGCACCTACACCGTCCAGGTTGATGCCATCTCCCAGCCGGTGGCGCAAACCGGCGGCGCCCAGCCGCAGTCGTATTACATCACCTCGAAGAATCCCCGCCTCGACGAAACCAGCCTGCGCTACAAGGAAGTCTCGGACTACGTGAAAACGGCGCTGTCGGGCAAGGGCATGTATGAGGCGCCGCGCCCGGAGAACGCCGACGTGGTCATCGACATCGACTACGGCATGGATGCCCCGCGCGTGAAATTCGAGACGATCAGCTCGCCCATCATCATGAGCACCGGCAGCCGGTATGAAACCCGGTTGGAACAGCGCACCATCCGCAAGCCCGATGGGACCATCGAGGTCATCTGGGTGGAAGCGCAGGTCCTCGTGCCGGGCAAGGAGGAGTTCCTCGGCATGCGGGAGGAGGTGACGCCCATCGTCGTGTACGAGAAGTTCCTGAAGGTGTCCGCCCGCGAAAACAAGGAGGGCGTCGAAGGCAAGGCCCCCGCCGAAGTGTGGAGCGTGAACGTCTCCGCCGAGGACCGGAGCCAGGAACTCAGGAAATATATTCCCATCCTTGCGTCCGCGACGGCCGACTACATTGGCACCAACACCAAGGAGTCCAAGCCGGTCCGCATCGACGAAAAGGACGACGTGGTGAAGTTTATCAAGAAGGGGATGTAGCCGCCCACATCCGCTCGCGAGCCATGCCACCCCTTCGCGAAAGATCCGGCCGGTCTTCCTTCGCCAAACCCGCCGGGGCCACCATCGCCGCCGTCCTGCTCCTTGCGGGATGCAAGACCAGCACCTACGTCCTGCAGGTGGACGCCATCAGCCAGGCGCCCCAGGTCGCCCAGACCGGCGAGGCGGCGCCCAAGGGCAAGGAGCCGAAGTCCTTCAAGGTTCGGGCGCACAACCCGAAAGTCGATGAGGACAGCCTGCGCTACCACGAGGTGTCCGATTACGTGAAAACGGCGCTGTCAGCGAAGGGCATGTATGAGGCGCCGACTGCCGAGACCGCGGACCTGATCATCGAGATCGACTACGGCATGGAAACCCCGCGGATGAAATACGAGACCGTATCGACCCCGATCATCGTGTTCCAGGAAGGATTGCCCACGCGGGAACTGGTGCCGATGGGAACCTCCGCCAGCGGCCAGGTGATTTACAAGACCGTGCGCATTCCCGGCCCGCAGGTCCGCAAGATTGTCGGCTGGAGGGAGGAGACCGAGCCGGTGGTGGTCTACGAGAAATACCTCAAGGTATCTGCCCGCCAGAACCAGGAATCGGTCGAGGGCCGGCCGCCGCCGGAAGTCTGGAGTGTGAATGTTTCAGCCGAGGACGAGAGCCAGGAACTGCGAAAATACCTTCCGATCATGGCATCGGCCACGGCGGACTACATTGGTACCAACACCAAGCGGGAGAAATCAGTCGCCGTGCACGAGGGCGACGAGAACGTCGAGTTCATCAAGAAGGGCATGTAACCTGCGTCGGCCGTGAACACGATGTCGTTCCGCGCAATGCTGTCCCTGCCGCCTGCCCGGCTCGCGCTCGCGACCGGAATGTTGCTGGCGGGCGGTTGCCGCAGCGCCACCTATGTCGTGCAGGTGGATGCCATCAGCCAGCCGGGGCAGGTGGCGCCCAAACCCGCCGCGGAGCCGCAGTCCTTCAAGGTCCGCCCGCGCAATCGCCAAATCGCCGAGGACAGCCTCCGCTACCGCGAGGTGTCGGGCTACATCAAAACCGCCCTCTCGGCCAAGGGCCTGTACGAAGCGCCGACTGCGGAAGCCGCGGACCTGATCATTGAGGTGGACTACGGCATGGAGGCGCCCCGCATGAAGTACCAGACCGTGGAAACCCCGGTCGTCGTCCTCCAGCAGAGCCAGGCGCTGCCGGGCGGCCAGGGCGTGGTCGCGCCGGCCGACGGGAGGGTCGTCGGCTGGAACGAGACGAACGAGGCGATCGTGGTGTACGAGAAGTACCTCAAGGTCTCGGCGCGCGAAAACCAGCAGCCGACGGAGGGCCGCCCGCCACCCGAAGTCTGGAGCGTCAATGTCACCGCGGTGGACAAGAGCAACGAATTGAGAAAATACCTGCCGATCCTGGCCTCGGCGACGGCGAATTATATCGACACGAACACGAAGCAGGAACAATCCGTCGCCGTCCATGAAGGCGACGAGGCGGTGAAGTTCATCAAGAAGGGCATGTGAAAAAAATGGGGCCACATTACGCTACCGAAATCTCCGGATTCGCGGCCGGGCCGGTCCGCCGGTTCGCGTGGGTGGCCGGCCTGTTGGCCGCCCTGTGGGGGGCCGGTTGCCAGACGGTGCACGAAGTGACGGTCGACGCCATCAGCAACCCGAAGAAATCCATCGGGCAGTCCTACCGGCTCGAGGTGCTGGATCCCAGCGGCGGCGTGGACTCGGACCTGCAGTCCGCCGCCATCGCCACGATCAAGGACACCCTGGCGGCCCGCGGGCTCTATGAGGCGCCTCCCGGCGTCAAACCCGACTCCGTCATCACCTACACGTATGGTGTCGGTCACGGGCACATCAACATCGTGACCCAGGCCAACACCGACATGCTGCTCGGGCCCATGGCGGCGGCGCCGACCACCAGTTCCAAGGCGGTCGTCGTATACGACAAGTTCATCGAACTCAGTGCCCGTGAAGTGCCCGACACGACCGGGCCCGCCCGTCCGGGCACGCTGCCCGCCCGGGGCGAGGAGAAGTGGAACATCAAGGCGACGATCGTGGACGCGAAGAAGACGCTCGACGCGTACCTGCCCGCGCTTGCCACCGCCTGCATCGACTACATCGGCGCGAATTCCGGGAAGGAGCTGCACTTCAAGATCGAGTCGAAGGAGGCGCTGGAAGTCCTCCACAAGCGCAGCCACCCGGCCACGCCGACTGCGACGATCCCCGCCACCCCCCCGGCTCCGGCCAAATAGCCGCGTGGCGGCCGGGTCCGACTACTTGTCGTTGGCGAATTTCCGCGGGAACGGCGCAAACCATGCACCCAGGAGGGAGGGGATGGCGGCGAACATCACGACGATGAAATAGGTCTTGTAGCCGAAATGGTCGGCCAGCGGCCCGCTGATCATCTGCGTTGGCACGAGCGTCAGGTTCATGATCGAGTTGGCGAAAGCGTAGTGCGTCATGTGATGACGTCCCGGCGAGATTTGCTGCATCATGTAGAGCATGTTCGCCACCATGCCGAAGCTGTAGCCGAACTTCTCGATCGTCACCAGCGACCCGACGGTCCAGAGCGAGAGCGTATGGCCGGGTCCGGCCAGCTGGGAAAGGATGACAAAAGTGAGGTGGGGGATGTTCAGGCAGAGCGCCATGAAGAACAGGGTGTTTCGCTTCAGCCCGTATTTCGCCATGAAGGCCCCGCCCAGCAGGCCGGCGCCCAGGCTGACGATGGTGCTGATGGTCCCGTCGATGATGCCCTTTTCCTTGAGGGTGAGGCCAATTCCCCCCGCGTCGGGCGAGGCTTGGAGAAAAAGCGGCCCTTCCACCAGCAGCAATCCCTCGGAGCAGCGGTAAAGCAGGACAAACAGCAGCATGCCCAAGATGCTGTCCTTCTTGAAAAAATCAACGATGGCGTCCCAAAACGTGTTGGCCACTTCGCCGACACTGTGTGGCCGCTGGCTGATCGAACCGGTGGGCAGGATGAACCAGTGGTAGACGGCGAGCACGGCGAGCGTGGCGGCGGAAAGGCCCATCGCCCAACCCCAGGCGGCCGTGGCGGACAGGTGATGATCCTCGCGGAGGGTGCCGGCGGTCCAGACAATCAGCGCCGTGCCGAACAGCCGGCCGACGTTCCAGAACACGCCTTGCACGCCGATGAACCGGGCCTGGCCCTTTTCATCGAGCGATGTGATGTAGACGCCGTCCACGCAGATGTCCTGGGTCGCCGACGCGAAGGCCAGCACCCAGAGCACGGCGATGGTGATCTGGAAATAATTGGGGAGGGGCAGGCAGCTCGCGATGCCCGCGAGCAACACCGCCATGAATACTTCCATCGCCAGGACGAAGAATTTCTTCGTCTTGTACATGTCGAGGAACGCGGCCCAGAAAGGTTTCAACGACCAGGCGATGCCGATGCTCGCGGTCGCCACGGTGATCTGACCATCCGTGTGGCCGAGGTCCTTGAACATCGTGCCGGCGACCCAGATGACCATCGCGAACGGGATGCCTTCGGCGAGATAGGAGGACGGAACCCATAGCCAGGGATTGCGGACGGCGGGCACGGGAGGGGTGGAGGAAACCATGTTCGGTCAGGGGGGTTATGGGGCGCAGACATCAGACCGGTCTCCCTCGCAAAGGCAAGGCCGGGGCATGCTGTTCGGTAGAGTGCCTCCGGGCACATCGGGTTTGCGCCGCCGCCGAAAGAGGATTGGCTTGGTGCGTGAACCCCCGGCACCTTGCCCTGCTGTCCTGCCTGATGACGACCCCGCTGCTTTCCGCCGACGAACTGGCCGCTTCCGCGCAGCCGCCCGGCGGCCTGCGCCCGGCCCAGGTCCCGCAATTCATCCTCGTGGGTTTCGACGACAACCCGCAGGTCGAGCCGATGGCGTGGTTCATCGACCACGTGCAGGACTTGCGGAACCCGGCCGGCGCGGGCCAGGCCGCGACCTTCGATGGCGGCCCGGTGCGGGCGATCTTCTTCAGCAACGGCAAATACTGGAACGACCGCGACCTCATCACCGTTCACCACCGCGCCCTCAACAAGGGCCACGAGATCGCCAACCACACCCAGAATCACCTCCAGGGCGGCGGCTTCACCGTCGCGCAATGGCGCCGCGAAATGGCGGATTGCGAGGCGACCTTCGCGGAGACCGGGATACCCGCGACCGGCGTGGTCGGCTTTCGCACCCCCTTCCTCGCCTACAACGCCGCCACGTTCGCGGCCCTCGCAGCGGAGGCCCAGGTCTACGACAGCTCGATCGAGGAAGGCCACCAAGCCGGCCAGGACGGGACCAACTTCTTCTGGCCCTACACTCTCGACCAAGGCAGCCCGGGCAACGCCGCCGAGTTTGCCGAGGGGTCGCCCAGGCGGGTCGGCCGGCATCCGGGGCTCTGGGAGATCCCGCTTCACGTCTTCATGATTCCGGCCGACGCGGATTGCGCGCGCCTCGGCGTCGCGCCCGGCCTGCAGGCGCGCATGGGCGCGAACCTGAAGCAGGCGTACGGCAGCGCCTCCGACGAACCCGCCGCGAAGATCACCGGCCTCGACTGGAATGTGCTGGAAGCCGCGAAGTGCAACGGACCCGAACTCCTCGCCATTTTGAAACACACCCTCGACCTGCGCCTGGCCGGCAACCGCGCGCCATTCATGGTCGGTGCCCACACCGCCCTTTACCCGGCGAACAAGCCCGACCGCCGCAAGGCGATGGAGGAATTCATCGCGTATGCGCTCACGAAGCCCGAGGTGCGCTTCGTCACCGGCCAGCAGTTGCTTGCCTGGCTGCGCAAACCGCAGCCGCTCGGGACCGCGGGGAACTAGCGCGCATATTTCCTACCATTGAGTTTCGCCGATTGGGCTGACGGCGAAATCCTCGCCACCTCTTCAGACCCTATACACCCCCGCCCTCCGGGCACCCCTCCCAAGAGGGGATCATCGTTTCCGGAGGTTTGGCTCCCCTCTCGAGAGGGGTGGCGCGAAGCGACGGGGTGTGTGAGGCATTGCGCGAAATTCTATAAGGGGTGTGAAACATGCGCCCTGTCGGGCCGACCTTGTCGGGGCCCGCCGCGCCCGAGTCGACGAAGAGGACCGAGCGAGCTCGGCCCTGCCTTGCCAAAAGAATCCCGGCGCGCCGGGATTGGGCGCAGCAAGACTGCGCCCCAACCGGGGACACGACAGATGGGGGCTTTGCACCCCCACAGGATTCCAGCGTGATGTCGGTCGCGGCTTAAAGCCTCCGACGTGCAGCAATGCCGACAACTCAGAACGGGAAACCCACCGACAGCAGCGTGGTTCCCCCGGGATCGAGGGGTCGCGGGTTGAGGTTGCGCCCGTATTCGAGCCGGATGGGACCGATAATGGTTTGGTAGCGGACGCCGAGGCCGGCGGAGAAAAGTTTTTCGGAAAACGGGTAGTCCCGCAGGGTCACGGCCGTTCCGAGCGCGTCGGCAAAAGCCACGATCGACCACTTGGGCGTGAGGGCCTGCTCGAGCTCGACGTTGAACTGCAGGTACGCTTTCGCGCCGACGAACAGCCCGTCGGCGTTGCGCGGCGCGGCTTCGCCCTTGCGGTAGCCCCGGATCGAGCCGTCGCCGCCCGGATGGAAACGCACGCTGACGGGCAGGTCACTGTCGTCGGAGCCGAGCGTGGTCACGATGCCGTGCGTCAGCCCGGCGTGGACCCAGCGCCCCTCGCCCCACGAGGTGTGGTAGGAGGCGCCCAGGACCAGTTGCTGGTAGACCACCTCGCCGCCGAGCGCGCGGTCGGCGAGCTCGGCTTGGAGATTCACCTTGTAGCCCTTGCGCGGGCGCAGCGGATTGTCGCGGCGGTCGCGCACGACGCCGATGTCGACGCTCGCGATGTCGGCCTGGTTCTGGTCCGTGGCCGTGGCGCCGAGTTCACTTTCGGCGTTGCGCAGGTGTTTGAACGTGTAGCCCGTCGTCGCGCTGAGCCCCAGCCGGCGCAACGGCCAGAGCACCGAGAGGTTCGCGCCGTACTCCTGGTTGACGAAGGAGAATTCCTCCCGCCGCCAGCCGAAGAGCCGGAGGCTCCCGTCCGCCACCGTCCCGAACAAGGCGGGGACGGTG
Source organism: Lacunisphaera sp. (assembly GCA_035549955.1). Taxonomy (GTDB): domain Bacteria; phylum Verrucomicrobiota; class Verrucomicrobiia; order Opitutales; family Opitutaceae; genus Lacunisphaera. The sequence continues at coordinate 80,914 of DASZPS010000042.1, forward strand.
TAGGTGTAGTCGCCCTGCGTGCTTTTCATGGACTGGATGAGCTTGAGGCTGTCGGTGTGCGCGCGGCCGAAGAGGTTGTAGTGCCGCCATTCGACGCCCCCGCGCAATTGCTCATAGCTGCCGTAGCCCGCCAGCAGGTTCACCTCCTGGCGGCGCCCCTCGACGAGTTCGTACACGGCGTCGCGCGTGGTGCCGTCCGCGGGTTCGAAATGGAGGTCGACACTGCGGAACACGCCCAGCTGCGAAATGCGCGCCAGGCTGTTGTTGAAGCGGATGGGATTCAACAACTCGCCCGGGTCGCTGCGCACCAATCGCCTCAGCGTGGCATTCCGGGTGTGAGTGTTGCCGGTGAAACGCACTTCGCCCACATGGACCTCGGGTCCGGGGGTCACCCGGGCCAGCGCGGTTACCGCCGCGGTGCCGTCCGCCGCGGGGGCGGTTTGCGCGGCAAGGCTGACCTGCACATCGGGATGACCTGTCTGAAAATAGCCGCGGCGAATCGCGGTGAGGGTGTCCTGGCGCCAAAGCGGTGTCCAAGGCAGGCCGGTGGAGATGGTGGCCAGCCGTTCCGGGGGCGGGCTGCCATCGGCGATTTCAAAGCGCAGGGAGTCGACCATCCAGCGCGGTCCCTCCTTCACGGTGACCATCACCTTCACGTCGCCGGTGGCGGCATCGATCGACGTTTGCTCTGCGCTGACCTGGGCTTCCGCGTACCCGAGCCGGCGCAGGGCTTCCTCCAGGTTGCCCGCGGACCTTTGGAGGCGCCCGGGCGAATAGATCCTCTCGCCGGCCAGGGGAACCAGGGTGTTTTCCCCGACGAAAAACGAACGGCCTTCCTTCTCCGTCATCGCCAGCAAGCCCGTGAAGCCGATTTCGCGGAGCGTGAAGCGGCGGCCCTTGGCGATGGTCAGCGTCACGGCTTGCGCGTCGAACGGACGCGGCAGCGGCGGTTCCAGCCGGGCATTGAGCGCGTGCTTCTCCGCCCGCCCGTCCGACATCGTCGCCTCGACCGTGAGCGCCGGCTCGAGGTAGCCGTCGCCATTCAGCTCTGAGATCAGCACCAGGGCGGCATCCTCGATCGTGTTGGCATTCACCGTGGCGGCCGTCTGTCCTCCCAGGAGTAATTTCAGTTTCTGCTCCGCCGCGCGATTATCGAGCCAGCCCAGGCCCTCGACCTGGAGGTCGGCGGCGGAAAGCGATGCGAAGCTGGCCGCGATGGCCAGGGCGACGAAGGTGGGCGCCGATTTCCATATCGGCGACCGGCGTCGGGGAAACCGACGCCCACCCCCTTCCAGCGCGCCGCTATTTCTGCTGCTCACGCGGGGCGCCCTCCTCGGTGTAAACCCGCCATCTCAGGCCGGCGTTGTAGGCGTCGAACTCGTCATACTCCCCGGTCAGCGACCAGTGTTCGCCGAGCTTGTATTCGAACTCGTAGGTTTCCCGTCCTTGGCGGGAAATGTGCTCGCCGGCGGAGATCTCCAACCGGTCCTCGCCGTTGAACCCGAGGTCTTGGAACAGGCCGCGGCTGAAGTAGGCGCCGAGGAGGGCGAAACGCTGGCTGGAGGATTTCGCGGCGGCGGTGTCACCCGCCGGCGGCTGCCCCGTCATCACCATCAGCAGCACATCGGCCGCCTCGAGCGCGGGCGTCGACGTCATCGTGACGATGGGCGTGGGCAATTCGCCCGTCATCTCCAGGCGCAGCTGGTAGTCGCGGCGCTGCGACGTGGCGTTGAGGTTGACCACCGCGCGATGGGGATCGGACTCGCGCAAGCGCACGGCGCCTTGGTGGACTTGGAACGTGGCAAACGGGAAAAGGACCTGGCCTTGGTCGACCGTGAGCTGCCCGACCGCCCGTGGATCGCCGAGCGTCCCGCCGAGGTGAAACAGCCCGGAAGCGCTGCCATTGTACACGGTGGTGCGGACCCGGACCGCGCGCGGGGCGCGAATGTCCACGGCCAGGCTCCACGCGCGGAAGGGATCGACGGGGACGGCGAAGTAAGGCGGCTGGCGGGTGATCCCGCGCGGCCCTCCCGGCAGGAGGGTCCGCAGGTTGAGATTGGCCAGCACGAGGCAGTCGCGAATGGTGAGCCCGCCGGTAAGCCGGGTCAGGCCGGCATCATCGGTGTCCGCGCGAAGATCCACGTCACTGCGCAGGAGGAAGCCCGGATTCCGGACGAGCGGAAGATTGGTGCCCTTGAGCGCCAGGGCGAGCCGGGGTTCACCGTCGGGGGCCAACGTGACGGTGCCGCCGAGCGACACCGGCTCGCCCCCGAGCGTGGCGCTGAGCGATTGCACCGTGACGACGCGATCGTTGAGCGAAAGATCGGCGGTGACGTCCTGCAGCGAACCCAGCGCCGGCAGCGGCCGCGACGCCGCCCCGGTGAGGTGCAGTTCGCCGGAGATTTTGCCGCCGGGCGCAAGCCCGACGCGGGCGCGCAGCCGGCCCTGTGACGTCACCAGCGCGGGAAACCGCCGGGCGAGGGGAGCCAGGTCAGCCTGCGGGATTTCCACGCTGGCCTCGGCCTTCTTCCAATCGAGCGACTTCGGCGCGCGCCACAACTGCTGCCAGCCGGCGTCGCCCATCGGGAACCGCCCGGTGGCCGTCACGGCCTGGCCGTCGAGCTTGGCGGAAAAACCGCCCAGCGTCGCCGCGTCGCGGTCGAAGCGCAAAGCGAGCGCGAGTTCGGTGAAATCGGGCAGGGCAAACTTGAGGCGCCCGGGGGCGAGGTTGAGCCGGGATGCGCTCAGCTGCAGTTCGCCCACTGGTTGGCGCAACGTGCCCCGCAGGCTGGCCTGGGCGGAAGGCGCTTCCAGTTGCAGGCCGGTGAACGCCGTGAGCGTGGCCCACAGGGGCGAGTCCGGTTCGGTCGAAGCGGTCAATTCGAGCGGCGCGTTTTCATCCACGAGCGGATGCGGCGCCGGCGCGGCCACAATCGAGACGGGCAGGCGGCCGGCGGCCTGGGTGAGCACGCGCTCGCCCTCGAGGACGCGGAATTCCTTGAGCTCGATGCCATGCCCGTCGCCGCGCGCGACGAGGCTGACATTCGCGGCGCGGGGAGACATGTCGATCAGTGCGGCGAGCGTGGCGTCGAAAACGAGCGAGCGGTCCGCCACGTGTCCGGAAGCCCGGAGCGAGCGCAGCTGCCAGGCAGGACCGGAAAGGGGAATCCAATCCTGCAGCCAGGCGGACGAGAAGTTGTCGGCGGAAATTTCAAAAATCCCCTCACGACCGCCGCGCCCGCTGAAGGCCAGCCGGCCGCCGGGGCCGGTGGCGGTGAAGCGCCCCGCTTCCAGGGTGGGCGACCAGGTCAGGCTGGCGGGCGAGGAGAGCTCCCACGCGACCTGGCCTTGGGGTGAGAACACCAGTTTGGCGAGTTGCACTCGGTGCGGGTCGAGCGTGCCGGCGGCCTCCAGCGATGACTCTGCCGCCCGCGCCGTCGCGGAAAAATCCAGGCGGCTTCCCGTGCCCTGCCACGACGCGTCGAGGGCGACGGGCTTCAGCGGCGGCCGTTGCACGGCGTCGACCTTGACGGCGCCCCGGTGCCGCGGCGCGTCCAGCGGGCCGTCCACGGTGGCGGAGAGCTCGGCCACGTTCCATGAGGTACCGGGCGGGAGCCAGGGTTTCAACCAGCCCGGGGCGAGCCGGGCCTTGACCGTGGTTGCGGCAAACTCCCGCGTCCGCCAGTCGATTCCACCTTTCGCGTCCAGCGATGAAGTGTCGTCCAGCTGGACCTTGAGTTCATTGAGCTCGAGCAGCGGCCAGTGCAGGGCGCCGCGCGCCTGGGCGGATTTCAGGGTGAAGCCGTGGACGGATACGTCGGCGAGGTTGATTCCGAATTCCTGCCGGGTCGCGGCGCTGTTCGCCGCCACGATCACGCGGCCTTCCGCCCGGCCCTTGGCCTGGAACCAGGGCATCTTGGCGAGATCGGCATGCAGGTTGAGTTCGGCGGATTGGCCGGTGGGGGGATGGGCCGTGCTGAACGTAATCGGTGAACTCAGCGTCGCGGTGGCGAACGGCGCGGTCACCTCCAGCGCGGTGACGGTGATTTCGCGCGGATTGCCTTTGATGGCCGCGTTGGCGGCAAACGGCGGCGCCTTCCCCGCGGGCGCGGGTTCGGCGCGGGCCGCGATGTCGCCCTCGAACGCGCCGTCGCGCCAGCGCAGCCGGCCGGTGCCCAGCACGCGCGCATAGGGCGCGCCCAGCTTCACCCGGCTCGCCGGGAGCTGCCAGTTTTCCGCCGTGAGGCTGGCTTCCGCCGGCAGCCAGCCTTCGGCGGGGAAACGCGCCGACCATTGCGCCTTTTGCCCCCACAGCACGGCTTCGCCCCGGACGTCCGCGCCCGACCACGCCAGCTCCAGCCGGGCTTCGTTTGCGGCGGCCTGCGCGACGAGCTTGAGGGATCCGTCGGGCGCGGGTGATAAGGCCAGGGCGATTTCCTGGTTCGCGACGTGCAGCGCCTTCACTTCCAGCGCGGCATTTTTCCAGTCGGCGCGGCCAATCGTCACCGGCGGACCATAGCCTTGGATCTTGCCGTTGGAGAAATGAGCCTCGGGCAACCAATACGCCACCTTCGGGCCGACGCGTTGGAACACGCGCTGCAGGTCCGGCAGGCCGGCCACGGTTTTCTTTCCGACCTGGGGAGCGGAAGACGAGCGCCGACGAACCTCCCAACCCTCCACCGAAATGACCGGATCGCTGCCGCGCAGCCGGCGCCCTGCCCAAACCAGCGGGGTGGGTGCCGTGAGCTGTTGCGCGGTGAGCTCGACGCTGGTGGTGGCGAAGCTGACCCCCTGCAGCCGGAAGCGGGAATATCCGTCCCGCTCGTAGCGCTCAAACGCGATGCCCCTGGCTCCGAGCACCGGACGCAACAGCGCGCCAAGCCACCACGGGAGCGAGACCAATCCGGCCCCCGCGACGACCAGCACAAGGAGAAGGATTTTCAACCCGCGGGACACGCATCCTTTTTGACCATGGAGCACGCCGACGGTTGCGGGGAAATCGTGTCGGAGGACCCTTGCACCCTATTGGCTATTCGTGGCTTAGGAATAGCGGGACCACTTTGTCGGGTCGCCCCTTGGGCCGACCTCGCAGGTGAGGTCGTCGCAAGCGACGACCCTGCAAGAGAAACTGGCTCACGGCCCCACTGTGAACGCGCCGAATTCCGGGCGATCCTCGCGCCACCAGAGCACGGACGCTTTCGTGCTTTCGGGACGATCGTGGTCCATCCAACCGAGGTTCAGCCGGAAAGTTTTTTCGCCTTCGGGCAGGGTGAACGCGAATTCGCCCGCGAGGCCCGTGGGCGTGGCTTTCACCACGACCGACGGGTCGGACCGGCCGGCGACGGCCTCCACGGTCGTCGTGCCGCTGGCGGCGTGGAATTTCACGATCAACCGGTCCTGCAGCGCGGATGCATCGGCCGCCGTGATCAAGCGATCGTCGAAGGTTTCAAAGGCCACCACGATCTTTCCGTCCTGGTGGGCGACCGCGAAGCGGAAACGGCCGTCGTTGGGCCCGGACCAATCCCAGTCTTCGCGGATGAGCATCGGACGCGTCACTTCGGTGAAAAGTTCCGCCGGCCAGTCGGCGAGGTCGCCATCAACCTTGATGGGCGCCGGGGCGGCCGCGGCGGTATGCTGCCAGTCAAAGCGCAGGTTCTGGGTGGCGGGGAGCATGACGGCATTGCCGCTCATATCGTAGGCCCCGGTCAACGTCACCTGAAGGGGGGCCTCGTTCAGCGCGTGCAGGGAGGCGGCGCCGCTGGCGGGCTTGAGTTGCACCGGCACGGAAAGGGTTTGTTGCGGTGGCACCACGCGGTCGACGCGGGAAGGCAGGAAGTCGATGCCGGCGGTCCGGCTGAGCGAGCCCCGGACGCGCAGCGGCTGGTCCGCGGAGTTCACGAGCTGCAGCGCAACCTCCTGGCGCGTGAAATCGGGCGCGGGCTGGACGATGGGGTCGATCTTCAACCAGCTGCCGGTGCGCAGCGCCGCGATGCGACCGTACGTGTCCTCGGTGACGAGATCATCGGGGAGGATGCCGTTGAGCGGCAGGTTCACGACCACCGGGCCATCCGGTTTCATCGTCACCCACATGACGTGGTCGAACTCCCCGACCTCGGTCCCGCGCAACGGCGAGGCGCCGCCCGCGGTCGCGAGCACGTAATAATTCATGCCGTCGACGGTGCCCTTGACGTAGTGGTGGTAATGCGAGGCAAAGACCGTGTAATTCCGACCCTTGAGCGCCGCGCGGACCTGCTCGAAACCCGCTTGGTTTTGGTCGCGCCAGAGCGGGCGGTGGAAAAACACCATCGTCCAGCGCACCCCGGAATTTTCCGCGAGGGTTTTCTTCGCCCACGCGATCTGTTCCTCGCCGAGGCCGCCCAGCGGGCGGTCCTCGGTGTGCAGCGTGAGGAAGAGCACGTTTTGGTAGACGAAGCTCGACCACGGCGGGCCATGGCGCTGCTTCCAGACTTCGAGGAGGAGCGGGTTGCCGATGTCGTGGTTGCCGGGGACGTAGTGGAACGGCATGTCGAGCCGCTTCACCAACGCGTCGAACTGGTCCCACTGCGCGGCCGCGACCTTGGGATCCGTCGTGTAGCCGTCGATCAGGTCGCCCGTGCACATCACGAACTCCGGCTGCAGCAGGTTGAGCTTCGCGATCGCGGTCTCGAAAACCTCGCCGCGGTTGCCGCCGTTGCGGTCCGGCACGATGGCGAAACGGAAGACGCCCTCGGCATTGTTGACCGGCTGGGCGGTCACGGGCGACTGGGCGGAAATTTCGGCCGCGATCAAGAAAGGGAGGAGACCGCGCAGGGCCCGGGATGTCGTCGAGAACAGCGGCATGGATGATTTACGATAGGCGATTTGCAGTGGGAGAGAGCCCGCCGAGTCTTGCAGGCGCGCCGCGGCGGGAGAAGGCCAAAAGTTGCGCTGGCGTCAGGTGGGCGCGGCGGCCAAGCTGCTGGCGCATGGATTGGCGCATCGATGAAGCAGTCATCCGGGGCCACATCGACAATCGCGTTCGCGGCCGGGTGAACGGGAGAATCTGGTTCATCGGCCGGTCGGAACCGGTGGAACTCGAGCTGACCGGCAATTGCTGGCGTGACCTGGCCGGCCGGTGCCTGGAATTCACCCATCGGCAAGCCAAGCCCGGCGACCTGGACCAACTGGCCGGACTGCAGCAGGGAACCGTGGGTGACATCACCGCCTCGCGGAAGGTGAAGGTGCCCGATATTCCGCTCGATGAGATCGGCGCCTATTACGCCGCGAAGAAACCGTGGCCGTGGCACTGGGGCAATTGCCTGTACCTGGAATGGTTCAGCGAACGCAACGGGCGCGTGGTCATCGAGTCGGCCGATTTTGAGCTGAAGATCGTCGGGGACCCCGCCTGGGAGATGTCCGACACCGAGGAGGAGGAACAGCGCCGGGCGAATGCCGGAGCCATGGGCGCATTCCTGGAGCGCGCGGGAGAAGCGGTTGCCCGGGACCGCGGGCAGGAGCAGGAACCGGAGGAGTGGGACGAAAGACCCGAGACCGAGGCGGAGGCCGAGGCGAGACAGGCGCGGAGCGACCGGCTGGCGGAACGGGTCGAGGCGCGGCTCCGGCGCGAGGGGGAGGACGCTTACGAAAGGATCCTGGATGAGGAGATTGAACGCATGCGCCAGGAATGCGGTGACCCGGAACCCACGCCCGAGCAACTCGCCCGCAACGCGGAATGGATGGAGGAAATCAACCGGGCGGGCGAGGAGGCGCTGGCCGACCCTGATCCGGAGCTGGAGAAGGAATTGGGTTTCGAGCACCCGCTCGTCGAGCGGGTGATGGAGTTTTCACTCCAGTTGCGCGAGACCGCTGAAACCGAGGGATGGCAGCCGGAGGACGCCACCCCGGAACACCCGGTCGCCGAGCTGCTCGCGGCCACGATGATCGCCGGGCCGAAGCTGGCCGGGGCGCTCAATGGCCGGGACTGGCCGCCCGGAGTGGAGTGGTGCGCCCACACCATTGTCCGGCTGAAACGCGCCCGCGGGTACCTCGAGGACGCGCTGCGCGCCACGGAATCGTGCAGCGAAGACATGCTCATCAAGCCGGAGCGATTGGGCCCGATCGTGGTCGAACTGGTGGACTTCATCCGCGAAACCGACGAGCTCATCGCCGAGCTCCGGGCCAAGCTGGAGCGCGGCACGGATTGAGGCGGGCTTGAAAGGGTGGGGCGGGATCGCTGCTCCCGCCACGCGTGTATCGCAAGCGGCGCAAACCGGCGGGACCGGCGATCCCGTCTTGCTGCCAAACACCCACCGGGCTCACCGGCTCAGCCGGTCGGTGATGTATTCCAGGAAACGATGCGGGTCGCACGTCAGCGCCACCTGCGCGTTGGCCGGCGCGCCCGTGATCTCCCGCGTCAGGCCGTTGTCGTCGACGACGAGGTGCATGGGAGTCAGCGGGGCGACGCCGGGCGTGGCGACCAGTGCGACGGCGAGATTGTCGAACAGCGTCGGGTTTTCGCCCTTCCAGGTGTTGGTATGCCGCCAGATGGAATTCAGCGCGGCGAGGGCGTCATTCAGGGGCACGCCGCGGGAAAACAGCGTGACGCGGCCTTCGGGTGTCAGCTTCAAGTCGGCGGTGGAATCGAGCGGGGCGACGAGCAACGGCACCCCCGAGGCAAAAACCACCTGCGCGGCCTTGGCGGCGGACTTGATGTTCCATTCCGGCTCCGGCTTCGAGCCGGGGGCATAACCCCGGCGAATCGATCCGCCCATCAGGGCGATGGCCTTGATCTTTTTCCCGATCCCGGGCTCGGACTCCAGCAGCGCGGCGACATTCGTGAGCTCGCCGACGGCGATCACGGCAATTTCGCCCGGATGAGCCTTGATCTGGTCGCGCATGAACTGCACGCCGCCCGATTCGTGCAGCGCTGACGACGTGAAGCCCTTCGCCCATTCGACCTGCGACATGTATTGGGTGGCCGTGCTCGTGCCGGCGTAGACCGGCACGTCCTTGCGCTCCGCCACGGCCAGCAGCTTGGCTGCAAGCCGCGCCCGGGCCACGGCATCGCCCGATACGGTGGTCACCCCCAGTAGTTTCAACTCGGGGCTGCGCACGATCTGCGCGAGCGCATAGGCGTCGTCGATGTCCGTCCCAATGTCCGTGTCGAACAATACGGGGACCGGCTCGGCGGCTTGCAGGACGACGGCCAGCAGGGGCAGGAGGAGAAACGGCTTCATGCGGGCATGATGCCCGTCCCCGGAGGCGAACGGAAGAGCAAAGCCCGGGCGGTCAGGCCGCGCGGTGCCAGAGGTCGGCGTGCAACAGGCCCCAGTCGTGGGTCTGGCGTTGCAGCAAACGGAAGCCATGCGCGGCCAGCACGGTGTCGGGCGGAGTCAGGCGTCGGGCCGGGAGCCGGGTGGTTAGTCGGAAGAAAAAGTACATCAGCCGATGGACGGCGAGTGCGCGCCAGCGGGCGGGTCCGCGGGCCGGCAGGGTGAAGTCGGACACGATCCAGCGGGCGCCGGGGGCCGCCGCCCGCGCGAGGGTGCCCACAATCGGACCGAGTTGTTCGGGGGTGAAGCAGTCGAGGAAAAAGTGCGTCGCGATGGCATCGAAGCGTCCGGCCGGCGGCTGCCAGTCGGGGAGCGCGGCGTGCACGAACTCCAGGCGGTCCAGGTCGAGGCCCGCCCGGCGGGCTTGTTGACGGGCCACTGCCAGCATCCGCGCGCTCGAGTCCACGCAGGTAACCTGCAGGCGGGGATGGCGGCGCAGGACAGTCGCCAGCGCGGGGCCGTGTCCCACGCCCGCGATGAGCAAGCGGCGGGCGCCGGCAAGTTCGCCGATCCAAGCGGTGCGGCAACGCTGCAGCCGCCGACCAGCGAGCAAGCGTTCCATCAGGGGATAGCAAGGGGCGAGCAGGTCGAACCCGCGGCGCGCGTCGAACGTCCACCACGCCAGCGCGATGGCGGCGCCGGCGGCATAGGCGAGGATGTCAACCCAGTCGCCGGTTGCGGCAGGAAAGATCAGCGGCGCCACGCCCTCGGCCGCGATCGACCATACCACGAGGGCCAATCCCACCTCGCGCCACGACGGCCAAGCGTCATGGGCGCGCAAGCCGAGGCCGCGGTAAATCCAGAGCAAGACCGGCAATGCGGCCGGGATCAGCAGGCAATCGGCCGCCTGATCGTGCCAGAAAACGCCGGACAAGTGTGTCCGCAACCATGCGCGGTCCACCAGATAGGCGACCGCCGCCAGCAGGCACAGGGGATCGAAAACGTACCGGAATCGCCTCACAACAACGCGGCCATGGTCAGCCCAAAGCCGAAGGCGAGGGCCAGGCGCAGCAAGAAATTCGTGCGGGGAGTGAGCGTGGAGAACATCCCTGACCGATAGACCCCCTTCACCCGAAGCGCAACCCGCCAACAGAGGAAGTTGACAGGCTCATGCCCTGCGAAACCTGGGGTGATCGACGGTCCCCAAACCTCCGGAAGGTTTTAACCACCAGGGCGTGTTTTCGAACCGTCAGAGGGATTTACCACTAATGCTCCGCCTAATCGGCTCCGGTCTTGGTTTCGGGGAGCGGCTGATCGCCGCTGGGAGCAGTAAGACCCGGTTGCCCGTCGGCGATTAGCCGACCCCCGACGCCCAGTGCGGAGCCGATCAGGCGCAGCGCACCAAGTAGCGGAACCGTTAGGCGAAGCATTCGTGCTCAAAAACGGATCGATACCGTGTTGCACACCAACAGGTGAAGTTAACAGGTCCAAGCCCTGCGAAACCTGGGGTGATGGACCGTTTCCAAACCTCTGGAAGGTTTTAACCACTAATGCTTCGCCTTACGGCTCCGCTTGGAAAGCCCCTCCGCCTATTGAGTTTCGCGCAATAGCCCTACACACCCCGTCGCTTCGCGCCACCCCTCTCGAGAGGGGAACCAAGCCTCCGGAAACGATGGTCCCCTCTTGAGAGGGGTGCCCGGAGGGCGGGGTGTGTATAGGGTCTGAAGTGGCGGCGAAGATTTCGCCGTCAGCCCAATCGGCGAAACTCAATAATCGGCTCCGGATTTGGTTCCGGGGAGCGGCTGATCGCCGCTGGGAGCAGTAAGACCCGGTTGCCCGTCGGCGATTAGCCGACCCCCGAAGCCCAGTGCGGAGCCGATCAGGCGCAGCGCACCAAGTAGCGGAGCCGGTTGGCGAAGCATTCGTGGTCAAAAACGGATCGATTCCATGCTGCAAAGGCGCCGTCCCCCGGCCGGCCGCCAGAAAGATTGTGCGGTTTTCATTTCGGCGGGTGCTGGGTATAAATCCGCCATGAAAGACGACGCGACCCTGCTCCAGGCTTATGCGCACCAACGCTCCGAGGCAGACTTCGCCGAACTGGTCCGCCGCCACGTTGATCTGGTCTATGGCGTGGCTTTGCGCGAATTGAACGGGGATGTGCACCTCGCGCAGGACGCCACCCAGTTGGTGTTCGTGGACCTGGCGCGCAAGGCCGACCGTCTGGCCGGCCACCGCCTGCTGGCCGGGTGGTTGTTCAACAGCGCGCGTTATGCCGCCGCCAATCTCGTGCGGGGCACGCGCCGCCGGCAGGCGCGCGAGCAGGCGGCCCAGCTTATGGAAACCATGAACGGCCCGGGTCCGGCCGATGATCTCGATTGGGAGCGGGTCCGGCCGGTGTTGGACGAGGCCTTGGAGGAACTCAACGACCGCGACCGCGAGGCCGTGCTTCTGCGCTTCCTGCAGGACCGCGACTACGCCGCGATTGGCGCCCGGCTGGCGCTGTCCGACAATGCCGCGCGCATGTGCGTGGACCGCGCCCTGGACAAACTGCACGCGGTGCTCGCCCGGCGCGGGGTAAAATCCTCCTCCGCGGCCCTCGCGGCCGCGCTGGCCACCAAGGCCGCCGTGGCGGCGCCGGCGGGCCTCGCCACCGCCGTGACCAGCGCCGCCCTGGCCTCCGGCGGCGCGGCGGTGGCTGCAACGACCTTTATGAGCCTGACCAAACTTCAAATCGGGATCGCCAGTGCGATCGTCGTGGCCGCCGGCGGGGCCGCCCTCCGGCAGGAACAAGTGAACGCGCGGTTGCGGGCGGACCTGGCCGCCTTGCCCCCGGCAAAAGTCGCGGCGACGATCAACCAGCTCCGTGAGAGAAACGCGGATCTGGCGCGGGCGGCCGAGCAGGCGCAATCCCTGCAGGTCAGCGAGGCCGAGTGGACCCGCTTGCGGGCGGAAGCGGTCGCCTTGCAGGATCAACTGGAACTGGACGCGCAGAAGGCACGCCAGGCGGCCGCCGAGGCGCGCCAACGAGCCGTCCGGGAGGCCGTACCGATCGGCAAGCTCGACTCCCAGCCGCGCGCCCTGAGTCGGACGGCACCGACCTATCCGTACGAACTGAGGGAGGCAAAAGTGGGGGGTTCGGTCCTGGTGGAATTCGTGATCGACGGCGAAGGGGTGGTTCGGGACGCGAAAGTTGTGCGTTCCACCCACGCGGAGTTCGAGGCGCCGACGCTCACGGCCATTGCCAAGTGGACGTTCGCGCCGGGCAAGATGAGGGGCAAGGTCGTCAACACGCGGGTCAGCCAGGTGTTTCAGTACGATCCCACCGGGCAGGCACCGACCCGCCCCAACTGGTTTTGACCATGCGCTCGCTGGCGATCACCGGATTCCTGGCCGCAATGCTGGCGACAGCAGTCGGCTTGAAATGGCAGCGGCAGGAGACGGCGGAGCTGCGCAGCCAGCTCGCCCAGCGCCACGAACTGGAAGGGCAGGCGCGCCGGCTGGTGGAAAAGCAAAAGAGCCTCGAAGCCGCCCAGGTGCCCGCGGCGGAATTGGCCGCGCGCGCTGACGAAAGGGCGGCGATGACCCGACTGCTGGCCGAGGTGGAGGGCATCCGTCGCCGGGCCAAAGCCGGACCGGAGCCAAAGCCAGCCACCGAGCCAGCGGGAGGGACTGAATCGTTGATCCGGAAGCAGGACGTGGCGGCAGACGCTTGGAGGAATCGCGGGGCCCGCGACCCGGTGGCCGCCGTGGAAACCGCGCTCTGGGCGGCGGCCGGCGGCGATTTGGACACCCTGGCGGGATTGCTCGCGCTGGACGAAAAGGCCCAGGCCGCCGCGACGGCCTTCTTTGGCCGGCTGCCGGAGGCAATGCGGCGGGAATTGGGCACGCCCATTAAACTCGTCGCTCTTTTCACCGCGCAGGCCGTCCCGCTCGGCAGCGCGCGGATCCCGGTAAAACTGGATCAGGACGAGCAAACGACGCTCATCACCCAGTTGACCGATGCCAAGGGGGCCATGCGCGAACTGCAAATCACGGCGCGCCCCCGTGGCGACCAGTGGCAGCTGGTGGTGCCGCCCGAGGCGATTGACCGGTTTTCCGACTCGGTGCGCCGGCCGTCGGTCGCGTTGGCCCCGATGGCGGTGCCATGAAGCCGGCACATCGCATGGTGGAGCGCGTTGCTCCCCAACGCGCCAAAGATACCCGCTGCGGAGGAAGCGCCGTGGAGAGCAGGTCGCTCGACCTCACGCTGCATCCTTCCGACTGCTGAATCCGCAGGTGAGAACGATGCCAGGCAGGTTTGCCCGGGTGATTGCTGGGATGGTGACGCTTACCGTAGCGGCCGGGTGCCAGCACACGCCCGGGCCGGGAGCAGCCGGAAAGAGCACGCTGCGGTTTGTGGAACCGCCGCCCGCGGCGCCCTCGACGGGATCGGGCGACGCGGTAACCGAGTCGGGGCGCCGGCTGCAATTTCACGAAGCGCGGCCGATCGAGCCAGTCGTTATGCCGGTCTATCCCGCCCGCGCCCTGGCGGCGAAGGCCGGGGCCACGACCGTCGGCGTCCACCTCTCCGTGGATGAACACGGCGCGATCACGGACATTCGGGCGAGCATCTGGGTGGTGAGTTTCCCGGGGCCGTTCGCCGAGGATTTCCGCGCCGCGGTGGAGGCCGCCCTGCGCCAGTGGCGGTTCCGACCCGCGGAAACCGTCGAAGTCGAACAAGTGCAGCAGGACGGTTTCACCTATGCCCGGGTGGCGAAGCGGGAGGCGGTGGCGACGGAATTCGATCTCGCCTTCGATTTCACGCCCGACGGCGGCGCCGCCCGCTCGCGGTAGCGGCCAGATGCAGGGTCGGCGCTTGCGCCGACCTCATGCGCGAGGTTGCCACAAGCGGCGACCCTACAGGCAAGAAGCCCTTGCAGTGCTGGGCTCTTCCGCCAGCATCGCCCCATGCAAGTCACGGCGGACGACATCGCGCGGCTGCTGGCCAGCCGACCCCCGCGACAAGTGCCGGACCATGTCCTGAAGGCCGCCAAGGGCGGGAAAGGCATCTGGGTCCTCGTGTTGTTCGGGCTGTTCTTCGGCACCTTCGGGATGCTGTTTGTCTGGCTGTTTTTCCCGTGGAATTTCGTCGACGAGCTGCGGTTGGGCGGGGCCAGCATCCCCCAGGTTCCGGGAATTGTGCGGGAGGCGAAGGAGACGGGCATGTCGGTCAACAAGGCCCGGGTGGTCGAATATCGTTTTTCCTACACGCCGGAAGGCGGGCCGGCCCGGGAGGCGGTGTGCTATGCGATTCGCCAAAACTGGTCGCCGGGCAGTGAGGTGGCCGTCCGCTATCTCCCGGGCAAGCCCCAGGTTGCCCTGATCGACGGCGCCAACTTGAACCAGGGCGGGTTGACCGGCGCGTTCACGATCATCTTTCCGCTGATTGGCTACGGCTTGGTGGCCGGGGTGCTGCTGTTTCGGAGCGATCCTGGCCGCCTGTTGCGCGAAGGACTCATGGCGGAAGTCGACGTGCTGTCGATCGAGCGAACCAACATGACGGTGAACGACCGAACCGTTTACCGCCTCACGGTCTCGGCCCCGGGCCGGGCCGGGAGCGGATCGGTCGCGATCCGACGCACCGATTTCCGGGACCTTGAGCTGGCCCGCCGGCACTTGGAACAGAAGCAGCCCGTATTCGTGCTCTACGACCCCCGCAAGCCGGCGAAGATGATCTTCCCGGAGGCGTTGTTGGACAAATAGCGCTTTTCAGTAGAAAAAGGGTGGGAAAAGGGCGAGGGCGGCGCCGGCCAGGCTCCACCACCGGCCGGGCTCGCGCTTGGCGAATGACAGCCAGGTTGCGATCAGGCCGAGGGCGCAGAGCGGAAACAGGATGACGACCAGCGAGGTATCCCCCGCCGACCCGGGCCATAAGGGCAAGCCGGCGGCAAGCGCCCCGCAGCCAAGGGATAGTTTCCACCGCCACCCGTTTGTCGCTGGGGCCGGCTGCTCATGGGTCTCCGCGGCCACGCGCTCGAGCAAGCTCCGGCGTTCGGCCTCCGGCAGGTCGGATTGCGCCAACTCGATATGGGCCACGAGGGCGGAAATGAACGCGGCGCATTCCGCCCGCTGCTCGCGTTCACAGATTATCTGGAAGGCGGGACGCTTCCATTGGTTCAAGAACTGGTAGTATTCCACGCGGCGGGTGCCGCGAATCGCGAACGCCAGTGACATGGCAAAGATGATCGCGGGCCAGAGGAGGAAGTGAACCATCACCTCGCGGGGCACGACGGCCAGCTGTTTCAAACCCCAGGCCTGCATCAGCCCCCAGATCACGAGGCCGGACAATACGGCCACCGCTCCCGGAATGAGCACCAACAAGTACAAGCGCACCGCGCGCGGCTGGTAGTTCGAATCGACCGTCCGCAAGTCGACGAGGAATTCCGAGAAGCCGTTTCCCCGCGGATTCAGCACGCTGATCGCGAGTTCGTTGCCGCGAATCTGGTAAATTGTCCGGTGTATCCGCGAGTTCTGGACGAACGTCGGGACCACCTCCGGCTTCATGACGCTAGTACACCTGCTCCTCGAGCAACGCGAAGAGTTCGGACTCGGTGATGCGCTTTTGCGCCATCGAGTCGCGCTCGCGGAGGGTGAAGGTGTCGCCGGGTTTCTCGATCGTGTCGAAGTCGATGGTCACGCACCAAGGCGTGCCGGCCTCGTCCTGGCGGCGGTAGCGTTTGCCGATGGCGCCGCCGTCGTCGTATTGCACGGCGTAGCGCTTCTGGAGCTTCGTGTAGAGGGCGCGGGCGCGGTTCGTGAGCACTTCCTTGTTCTTGAGCAGCGGCAGCACGGCGACCTTCACCGGGGCGATGCGCGGGGAAAGCCGGAGCACGGTGCGCTTCTCGACGTTGCCCTTCTCGTCCTTCACGTCCTCCTCGGCGTAGCCGGCGGCCAGCACGGCGAGGAAGATGCGATCCACGCCGACGGCGGGCTCGATCACGTGTGGCACGAACTTCTTCTTTGTGGCCTCGTCGAACAGCTCCTGCGGTTTGCCGCTGGCGTTGGCGTGCTGCGTGAGGTCGTAGCTGCCGCGGGCGGCGATGCCCCACAGCTCCTGCACGCCAAACGGGTACTTGAACATGATGTCCACCGTCCCGCGCGAGTAGAACGCGAGTTTCTCCTTCGGGTGGGTGTAGCGCGAGAGGTGGGACGCGGGCAGGCCGATGCTCTTCAGCCAGTTCTCGCACCAGACGATCCATTCCTCGTGAGCCTTGGCCCAGTCGGCGTCCTCATGGATGAAATATTCCATCTCCATCTGCTCGAACTCGCGCGAGCGGAAGATGAAGTTGCGCGGCGTGATCTCGTTGCGGAACGACTTGCCGATTTGCGCGATGCCGAAGGGCAGTTTCACGCGGGTGGTGTCGACGACGTTCTTGAAGTCCACGAACATGCCCTGCGCGGTCTCGGGCCGCAGGTAGGCGACGGACGAGGCATCCTTCAGTGCGCCGACATTCGTTTCGAACATCATGTTGAACGCGCGGGGCTCGGTTAGTGTACCGATCGATTCCTTCGCTGCAGGAGCTAGGGTTTGGCTTCGCTCTTCAGACGACGCCTCTTCATAGGGACGAAGAAACACAGCGGTGTTTGGCACAGCCTCCAACATCACGCCAAAGGGCTTGGGCCCTTTTCGAATATCGCGAAGGACTTTGGCCCGTTTGTGGGCTTCGTCACGCATCACTTCATGACTATCTTCGACGACCGCAACGTACCCAAGGGTTTCCTTTGTGGTCTGACCTTCAGGGGAAATGTAGGTGGCGACAACCTTCGCGAAATACAATTGATCGGCGCGATAGCGCTGTTTCGTTTCCTTGCAGTCGACGAGCGGGTCCGTGAACCCGGCGACGTGGCCCGAGGCCTCCCAGACTTTGGGGTGCATGATGATGGAAGTCTCGATGCCCACGACGTCTTCGCGGCGGTGCACCATGTCGCGCCACCAGCATTCGCGGATGTTGCGCTTGAGCTCGGCGCCGAGGGGGCCGTAGTCGAAAAACCCGTTGAGCCCGCCGTAGATTTCGGACGACGCGTAGAT
The DNA here is from genome assembly GCA_035549955.1 of Lacunisphaera sp. GTDB lineage: Bacteria > Verrucomicrobiota > Verrucomicrobiia > Opitutales > Opitutaceae > Lacunisphaera. The sequence goes on from DASZPS010000042.1 coordinate 98,233, forward strand.
GAAGCCGCGGCGCTTCGCGAGCGACACGAGCGCTTCCATAAGATTCGGATTTTCGGCGGAGTCGGGCATGGGTGGAGATTGAGAGCTGAGAGCCAGCGAATGTGTAAAAACAGGGTTGGCGAGTGAAGCCGCCCCCCGTGAGCCGGTCAATGCCGGGGTTTGGTCTCGCTCAATTCGGTGGAGCGCGTTGCTCCCCAACGCGCTGTTCCCGTGTCCGCTGTCCTTCCAAACCAACGCACTGGGGAGCAGTGCGTTCCACCTTGCCTGCAGCGCCGCGAGTAGCCTCAGGGCTTCTTACCCTTTGCGGGCGGCGCCGGATTCGGCTCCGCCGGGTCGTCCCCAGGTCGCCGAGCAGCTTGAGCTCGCCGAGCCGGACGTTGGGCTTGAACTCGTCGGTGGCCCGGCTCCACACCGGCCGGGCGGTATCTCGCCCGAAGCGCGGTCCACCGATCGCGAGCATGGCCGCCATGCATGATGTCCGCCGGGGAAAAACCGAGCGAAGGCGCGGAGACGCGCGGCGCCACCGGCGATATCCGCTATGTTCGACCAAGTATCCGTTTGCCAGCGTCCGGCGGCGCTTTACCTGTCTGGTTTCACCTCATGAAGACCCCTCTTCGCCTCCTGTTCCTTCTCCTTTTGCTGCTCAGTGCCACCACCGGTCCTGCTCAAACCCCGCCAGCGGTGGTCAAACCTGGCTACACGGTGGTCACCGAGATCTCCTTCAACGAGGAGGGAGTACCCGTGGAGGCGTCGATCGTCCGCAGCGACGACCCGACGGGCGACCATGCGCTGGAGCAGATGGCCATCAATTTCTCCCGGCAGGACAAGCAGGCCCCGCGGATCAAGGAAGGCAAGGCGGTGAAGTTCAAGGCCCGCCGGCCGTTCAACTTCCCGGTGGAGGACGACGAGGGCGAGGCGGCGAACGACCACCGTCCCGTGCTGCGCGCCGGCGACCAGAAAATCCCGGTTTATCCCGAAAGCCTGGCGGCCAAGGATGAGATCGGCGGGGCGATCATCGAATTGTTGATCAAAACGGACGGCACCGTGAAATCCGTCCGCACCTTGCGCGCCTCCCATCCGGAATTTGCACAGGCGGCGGAAGAGGCCCTGGCCCAATGGACCTTCCTGCCCGACGAGCGTCCTGGCGCGCCGGCCGAAAGGCGTTGGCGCGCGGCGATTGGGTTCACGACCAACGGCCGCCCGCTCGAATTGAAATGGCGCCTGGCCCCGCGGCCGGCGATCGGCGGATTCATTGTCGGCCGGAATCCCCCGGCGACCACCAACGCGGACGTCGCCCCGCTGGCCCCGCCGACGCCGGAACAGCCCGCCGCCGCCCCGGCGGAAAAGAAATAGCTGGGAATCGTCGCGGCCGGAGGCATTGCCCCCACCGTGCTTTCGCCCGGTCAATTCCCGGCCGGACGCGGGGCAAGCAAGGTTTTCTGCAGTTCCAGCTGCTTCTGGCTGACGTCATTCACCTGCTTGATCAGGTTGTTGTAACGTTCGCTCGCGGCATTGGTCGGAAGCACGAGGTCACCGCTCTTGGCATCCTTGGACCACTTGCCTTCGAACTCCTCGGCAAAGGCCAGGAAATCGAGCATCAGTCCGACCAAGTCCTCATCCGTGCCGCGAATGGCGAGCGCCGTGGGCATGTTTCGGGCCGCCCCAGCGGCATAACCGGCCATCATCTTGCGGATTCGATCGGGACTGACCTGGCGGCGGGTCAATTCCGCCTCCACCCAAGAGCTGCCTTGCTCAAGATACTCACGCAGCGCCGCGTTGCTTTCCTGCAGTTGTCGCAAGGCATCCCGGCGCGCGGAGCGCAGGCTGGCGGTGGCGAGACTGTCCAGGTCGAAGAAGGTGGACATATCCGCCGCCTTCACCGCTGCCAGCTGCCGTTGCCGAACAGCGCTGCCGCGCGACATGAATTCCTGCATGCAGAGCGCGATTTCGCGGTCCTCGCCGGTGTTGGCGGCCACCTGCTCCGCGAATGTCTTGCTCGCCTTATCCAGGATGCGGCCCGCCGCTTCGCCGGAGACGACGCCGTCCCGCTCCAGCGAAGCGCGCAGGTCTGTCTTGGATTCCCGGGCCAGTTCCGCAATCACGTCGGCGTTGTGGTAGCGATGCGCCTCGCGCAGCGCTTCCGGAATCTGGTTCAGCGCCACGAGTCCCAAGGTGATGAGGAATCCGTTGCGTCCGGCACGGGTCGAGCGTCCGCTCGCCCGCCACACGATCCAGGCAACGACGGAAGGAACCAGGAAAAGCACGATGGCCTGGCCGATCATCCCGCCCTGTTGGTACGGCGTGGGATTATTCTGGTACGACAGGGCGTGCAGGACGAACAGCGCCGTGCACAGACCCCACGCCAGCCAGGCGGAAAGGGGCAGGGTGAAACCCGGCGGCGGCTCCGGCGCAGGATTGGAAGCGGCCGCGGGGGCCGGCGTTTCCTCAGGCATGGAAGCAGTCTGCGGCGGGCCATCGACCAGTCAATCGCCGGCCGCCCCACCGGCCGAAAGGGGGGCCTCCGGGCTTGCCTCGCCGTCAGCAGGTGCGGCACATTGCACGTACGGGCCCCGAAAAAAGCATGACTGTCATGACCATTGCCCGCCCCTTGCTCCGCTGCGCGCTGCTTCCGTTGCTGTTCGCCAGCCTGTGGGGGGCTGACGCGGACGTACCGGGCCCCGGTGCCCAGAACAAGACGCCGCCCAAGCCCATCAAGCGCGAGGCGCCGCAATATCCCCACAACATGCGGCGCGCCGGCCTGACCGGAAAGGTCCGGGTGGAGTTCGTCATCGATTCGCACGGGGACGTCCAGAATCCTGTCGTCGTGAGTTCCAACAATCCCTGGTTTGAGCGTCCGGCGATCGACGCCATCCTCAAGTGGAAATTCGCCCCCGCCGAAATCAACGGCCGGAAGGTGAACACGCGGAGCCGCCAGGACCTGGAGTTTGGCATCACGACCACCCGGGGGCTGTATATCATGGGCGGCGGCGGGTCGGATTTGGGCGGGACCCGCGACGAGTCGCGAAATGGCGACGAGGGACTTTGGTCGGTGCCGCCGCTGAAAGACCCGGAAAAGCTGCCGCCGATGCTGCGCTGGAAAACCGCCCCGCGGCCCGTCAACACCGCGTTTCCAGTCTATCCTTTTGCCGCGCTGCAGGCGGGCGTCTCCGGCTCGACGGAGATCAAATTCATCGTCGGCCCCGAGGGCAGGATCGTCGGCAGCGAACTGGTTTCCGCCAGCACGCCCGAGATGGGTCAGGCGGTCCTGGCGATGATCGACACCTGGAAATTCACCCCGCCCAAGGACAAGGATGGCGTCCCGTGCCACGCGGCTCTCACGATGAAACACGATTTCAAACGCGGCGCTGACAGCGACGCCCCGGTTTCTGACGAGGCCCGCCAAATCCTGAAGCTGCTGGAGAAAAGTCCGGAGAAAATCGCGAAGGCCGGTGAGCTCGACGGCCCGCTCAAGCCGCTTTCCCGCCGCCCGCCGGTCTACCCGACCACGCTGCTCAAGTCGGGCAAGTCCGGCCAGGCGGTCATCGAGTTTTATGTCGACCGCCAGGGCGACGCGCAGCTGCCGCACATCGTCTCGAGCACCGAACCCGAGTTCGGCTACGCCGCGGTGCAGGCGATTGCCACCTGGCGCTTCGAAGCACCGCTGAAGGGGGGCAAGCCGGTCCCCGTCCAGGTGCGGATTCCGATGGAATTCAACCTGCCGGCCGGGGGCAATGCGGGCTAGCCCGGACATTTCACACTCATGAGCCATCCAATCAGCAAAATGTCCGTCCGCCCTCCGGGCGGAGCGACTTTGTCGCGGCGCGCCCCGACAAGGCCGGCCCGACAGGGCGCATGTTTCACACCTCTGCGTGTGAAACATGCGGGCTAGGGGAATTCCTATGAAAACGGGAATCGGACTGGCCCTGGTCGGATGCCTGACGGCGGCGCTCCCCGCCGCGGAGCCGGCCGTGCCTGTGGTGGTGGACGGCCCGCCCGTCCTGCGCGGCTGGGTCCAGCCGGAATATCCGGCCGAAGCGGTGCGGGCGAAACGCGAGGGCAGCGTGCGGGTCGAGTTTGTCGTCGAAGCGGATGGCAGCGTGACGCGCACCCTGGTGAAGGCCGGGGCCGACGAAGCCTTCAGCGCCGCCGCGCTGGCGGCGGTGCAGCAATGGAAATTCAGGCCCGCGATCGAGGACGGCCAGCCGGCGGCGGACGCCATGCAGGTCGAGGTGCCGTTTATCCTGCGGTTGCTGGGCCAGAAGCCCGCGCCGGTTTTTCCGCCGGGCGAGCGGTACATGCCGCAAGCCCTGCGCCTGGTTCCCGCCAAGCCCAGCCTCGGGATTGACCCGGGCTATCCGGACGAACTCGAGGAAAGCAAGCTGCCCGGCGCGGTGGACCTGGAATTCTACGTGGGCGCGGACGGCCAGGTGGAACAACCGCAGGTGATCTGGGCGACGCACCCCGCGTTTGTGGAGATCTCGCTGCGCGCGATCCGGCGCGCCAATTTCAGCCCGGCACGGAAGGGACAGCTCACCAAGCGTTCATTCGTCAAATACCCGGTCGCGTTTTGGAGCCTGAACGCCAAGCCGCCGGAGATCCTGGCGGCCAACGGGCTCACATTCGTTTCGGCCGCGCCGCTGATCCTGCCGGAGCCGCGCATGCTGATCCGGCCGGTCTATCCCCGCGAACGCCTGCTGGCGGGCGAGGATGGGAAGGCGGTGGCCGAGTTCACGATCGACGAGAAGGGGCAGACGCGCGAAATCAACCTGATCTCGGCCGACCACCCGGAATTTGGCGCCGCCCTGGTGGCCGCGGTGGAAGCATGGGCCTTCAAACCCGCGAAGAGCGAAACCGACGTCGTGAGGGTGCGGATGCAGGTGACCCAGGCCTTCACCGCCGGCGGGCAGATTGCGGAAAGCCGGCTGGCGACCTTGCTGCGGCCCGGTGGCGCCGGGATTCCGCCGGCGAAGGGACTGGACCGGCAACTGAAGCCCTTGTGGCGGGGATTTCCGGTTTACCCCCAGGCGCTCCGTGCTTCCGGCCTGGCCGGCCGCGCGGACATTGAATTTGTGATCGATCGCGAAGGGCGCGCGCGGGTTCCCCGGGCGGTGTCGGCGAGTGACGAAGCCTTCGGCTGGGCGGCGGCCACGGCCATCAGCCAGTGGGTGTTCGAGCAGCCCACGAAAGGGGGAGAACCCGTCGACGTGATTGTCCGGGTCCCCGTCACATTCACGCAGCCGGAAAACTGAGGCTCCGCCGCGCCCACTTCGCGCTTGCGGGGCTCGCCGGCGGGGCAACGGTGGCGGGTCATGAAAGTCTCGTTCACCGCGAAGGAATACCGCCAGCTCCTCGAACTGGTGCACTTGGGCATGTGGACCGTCACGGGTTACCAGGGCGAGGACACGGCCGCGGCCAAGCGCTACTTCGCCCTCGACCAGCGCCTGCTCGGGCTGGCGACCGACATGGGTTGCGCGGACCTGGTCGAGGAGCGCGAGGACGGCACGCTGCAGCCCGGCCCGAAGCTGGCCGAGGACGAGCGCGTGCGCGAGCTACAGAGTGAATTCCAGAACGACGCCTTCTGGCACGAACTCGTGGCGCGGCTGGCCGACCGCGATCTCGCGGGCGAACAGGCAAAGCGCGCCATGGAAACGCCGGGCGTCGAACCACCGCCCTCCCGCGACGAGCAATTGAAGAAGATCGAGGACCGGTACTGGAAGGAGTTCGAAAAAAACGATCTCGCGCACGTGTTCCTGTTGCGGGGGGGGAAAGGCTAGAAGCCATCCGGAAAACCGTTCCGGGCGAAAAAGCGGATCGAGCGTAGGGGCGCAGTCTTGCTGCGCCCATTCTTCGCGCAGCGAAGAATCCTTCAGTTCCGGCCTTTCCCGCGATGGAATCCCGCGGCCGCGGGATTGGGCGCAGCAAGACTGCGCCCTACGCCACGATCGCCGCTTTCGGATAGCTTCCAGGCTTTACCGCCCCACCTTGAGGGCGGCAGGCTGGTTGATCAGCATCACGCGACGCCAGTTGCCGTCGCGCCGCACGTACAGCACGCCCATGAGCTGGTCTTGATGGCGCCCCACCGACTGCTGGGCGGTGGCATCCAGCACGACCCCGGCGTCGGCGGACAGGGCTATCCATTCTCCGCCCGGTCCCAAGTCGGGATGGTCCGAAGCGGGTTGGGAGGCACCAACAAACAAAGCGGCGCTGCCGATGAGCGCCGCGCCGATCAACCGGGCGCGCGGGGTAGTCATCCCCGCGCAGACAGGCGCAGATGGCGGGCGTTCCGCGAGGGCGGTTCAATACGACACGCCCAGCTTCTTATAGACGAAGTGCATCAGCCAGGCCGGGCCGATCAGGAGGAAAACCAGGTCATGGAGGAACGAGGGTTTCTTCCCCTCAATCTTGTGGCCGATGAACTGCCCAATCCAGGCGAGCACGAACAGGCCCAGGCAGCTTTTCCAGGCGGCGAAAGGGCAGGCGGCGGCGTGCCATTCGATCAAGCCATAGCACACGCCCATGAACAGGAACATGCCCACCGCCAACGGCATGGAAAGGCGCAGGTAAAAAAGCAGCACCGCCAGGGCGACTGGCTGGGTCCAGTTGAACCAGGGCGCACGCTCCGCCAGCGCGGCCGGCACGGGGATGGACCAGACCAGGCCCAGCACGCAGCAAAAGATGACCGGCACGCAGATCCAATGGATCAGTTCGTTGGTGTCGTCCTGGTGGCTTTCGCCGTATTCGGCAAACCATTGGTCGGCCGTCTTCCGCGGGGCGCTCATGGGGTGGGAGCGGCACAAAAATGCGAATTTGCGGTCCCGGTGGCGAGTCCACAATGTTGCCGCCATGAAAAGCCTGTTTGCCGCCCTGCTGTTCCTGCCCGTGGCGTTGTCCGCGGCGGAACGTGCCATCAAAATCGACCCGTCCCGCTCCTACGTGGACGTCGACGTCAAGTCCACGGTGGACGACTTCACGGCGCACCTCGACGCCTACGCGCTGCGGGCCGTGGTGGATGACAAGGGCAAGATCAAGACCGGCGCGGCAATGACCTTCAAGTTTGCCGACCTCAAGACGGGCAAGGAGGAGCGCGACCACAAGATGCTGGAGTGGCTGGGCGGGGACGATCCCGCGGGGAAATTCGAGCTCGGGATCCTGGCGTTGACGCCGGACGGGCAGGGCCAGGCCAACGGCAACCTCACCTTCCACGGCGCCACCACGCTGATCGAGTTCCCGGTCAATGTATCCAAGGCCGGCGAAACCTACACCATCACCGGCGAGGCGCTGGTGGACTACCGCAGCTGGAAGCTGAAGGTCATCCGCTCCATGGGCGTGCTGAAAGTCGATCCCTTCGTGAAGGTGCGTTTCAAGTTCACCGGCGAGGCGATCGAGGCGGCGCCGGCGAAGTGATGCGGGCGGACTTCCGGTGGGGCTGGGCCCCTTCGGTTCTCCCATGGTTGGGAGCAGCCGGGCAGGTCTGACCGCCACCGGAATTGGCTGAATGGGGGGTGGTTCCGGCGCGGGAGAGGGCGGGTCGGGCAAAAACGTTGTTCGGTTTTGGCATCGGCGCCTTCTATGTTGCAACCATGGTAACCGACGCGGAGTTGTTGCAGGCCTACGCCCGGCAGGAGTCGGAGGCGGCTTTCGGGGAGCTGGTGCGTCGGCAGGTGCGCCTCGTCTATTCCGTGGCGCTGCGGCAGTGTGGCGGGGACGCGCATCTCGCGGAGGACGTAACGCAGCGGGTGTTCACGGATCTCGCCCGGCGGGCGGGCTCGCTTTCGGACTATTCGGTGCTGGGCGGGTGGCTCTATCGCCGCGCGCAATTTGTGGCATCGGACATCGTGCGGGCCGACCACCGGCGCCGCCGCCGGGAGCAGGAGGCCCATGCCATGCAAGCAACATCCCTTCCCGCCGTCGGCGAGGCCGAATGGCAGAAGCTCGCCCCCGTGCTCCACCTGGCGATCAGCGAACTGCCCGAACGCGACCGCGATGCGGTGATCCTGCGTTGCATCGAGGCGCGGCCCTTCCGGGAAGTGGGCGCGATGCTGTCGTTAACCGAGGACGCCGCGCGCATGCGCGTCGAGCGCGCCCTGGAAAAACTGCGGGCCGCCCTCGGTCGCCGCGGCATCACCTCGACCGCCGCGGCGCTGGGCCTGGCGCTGGCGAACCAGGCGACGGCGGCGGTGCCGGCGAGCGTGGCGGCGAGCGCTACGGGTGCGGCGCTGGCCGCCGCCGGGAGCGCTGGAATCGGGGCGGCATGGCTGGCGATTTTTACCATGAATAACCTTAAAACCGGCGTGGTTGGCGCCCTCCTCCTGGCGGGGTTGGCGACGGTGGCGGTGGAGGTGCAGTCCAATCGCGGGTTGCGGGCCGAGATGCGTGCCCTGCAGGCCGTCCCGCTTGACCCGGGTTCGCTGGCGAGGGAGCGCGAGCGCCTGCGCACTGCGGTGGAAAAGCTCGGCGCGAGCAACCCCGAGGCGGCCGAACTGGCCCGGCTGCGCCAGCGCGCCAGCGCGCTGCGGGCCCGCCCGCCCGGGGTGCTCGACGAACAGATGGTGGTGGCGGCGAACTGGCGGGATGTCGGGCGCGCGACGCCCCAAGCCGCGAACATGACTTTCCATCGGGCGATGTTCACGCGCGACCTCGATACCGTGGCAGGGTTCGTGATCTTCGACGATGACACGCCGGAAAACCGCGAGGCGTTCATGGCGCACTTCAGTCCCGCGGTACGCGCGAAATACCGCACTCCGGAGCGGATCATGGCGGCGGCGGCTTACGGGGCCGGCACCAACGCGGCCCAGTCACCGGATGACGCCTTCCAATTTCTCGCCGTGGACGACCATGTCGGCGGCAACGGCAGCCGTTTCGGCCAAAAGCGCGTCCGCGTGTGGTACCGGCTGGCGTCGGGCCGCGAATTCGAGGGTTCGACTCGCTGGCAGGAGACGCCCGGCGGCTGGCTGCCCGCGGCTTTCACGCTGGCCAGGGAATGGAAGTACGCCGTGCCGGCGTTCGACCCAGCCACCGGGGACCGGCTGCCGCCGCCCAAACCCGGTGAAAGTCCGCTGGCAAAGTGATCGCCTGCCATGGCCTCGACGACCTTCAAGATTATCGCCGGCACGGTGACCGTCGTGGCCCTTGGCGTCGGCGTGGTGGCCCTGCACCTCGACAATGCCCGCCTGCGCCCGCGAATCGACCGGTTGAAAAGCCAGCGGGCGGAAGCTGAGCGCCTGCGCGCGGACAATCGCGAGTTGCAGGCGATCATCTCCGGGTCCGGGACGGGCACCGCCGCCGGCGTACCGGCGATTCGTGCCGACCTGCCACGCGCCCGGGTGGAGGTTCAGGAACTGGAGCGCAAGGCCCGGGAGGACTACATCCAAACGCAGGCAATTGCGGCGCGCGATGCGCAGAACCTGGCCGCCAACCGGGATCCGGAAAGAGGTTTGGTGCGGTTGGAATATTTTGAAAACAAAGGGCGGGCGACGCCAGCGGGTGCCTTCCAGACCTTCGTGTGGGCGGCGATGAGAGGAGAGGACGGCGTGCTGGCGGACATGATCACGCTGGACGACCAGGCGCGCGCCCGGGGGATGGTCATGCTCGCGGGCTTGTCGGACGAGGTTCGGGCGAAGTATCCGACGCCGGAAAAGCTGGCCGCCCTGTTTTTTGCCGACGCGCTGACCGCCCAGCCTTCGGCCGAGGTCCTGGAGGTATCGTTTCCGGATGCCCGCAACGCCGTGGTTCGGGTGCGCGGACTCGCCGACCAGCCGCAGAAGATTCCGATGCAGTACGGCCCGTCAGGATGGCAGATCGTCGTCCCATCGGGAATGGTCGAAAAGCTGGGGGGCTGGGTGAAAGGCGGAATGGCGGCACCCCGGAAATGAATCGAACGGACGGACGCGAGGGAGCCGACGTTGGTCGTGGCTTGAAGGTCGTGACGGGAATCCAACCCGAGCCTGCCCGACCCCTGCGAATCGGGCACCCTACTGCTTCACGCCCTCGAATATCCCGACGAAGGCCTTGGGCACGATCATCGCGGTGCGGGCATTCGCGGCGGGCAGGAGCTGTTTCGCCCATTTGTTGACCTCCTCGAGCGTCACCTGGTCGGCCAGGCCGTCGTGGAGCGACTGGATCTGCTCAAGGCGGCCGGGCTTTTCCTGCACGCGCTTGAAGATGCCCACGAGGAAGCCGTTGGTCTGGAAGCCGTGGCGCAGCTGGTTGCGGATGATGTTGCGCCCGGCTTCGAATTCCTCGGCGGTCGCGCCTTCCGCGGCGAGCTTGGCGGCCGTGTCCTGGACGATCTGGGCGACGGCCTGGGCGTCGACCGGCGTGCAATCCACCGTCGCCTGCATCAGGCCGAAATCCTCGAAACCGCCGAACGGGTCAAAGGCCGCCTGCGGGGAATAGGCGTAACCCTTCAGGTCGCGGGCCTCGGTGCGGATCCGGAATTCGAGCAGCTTGCTGAGGATCTGCAGGGCCACATTGGTGCGGGCGTCGATGTGGGCGTTGACCGGCCAGTTGCCGCGCACCATGCCCATGTTCATCTCGCCGACGAACTCGATGCGCTTGAAGCCGGCGGGCGCGGCCACCTTTACCGGCGCCGGCGGCACGGCCCGCGTCTTGTTCGCGGCGCGGGGGCCGAGGGTCCCGAGCGTGCGACTGAGGGCCGCCAGCGCCTGCTCCCGCGAAAGGTCGCCGACCAGCGTCACCTCGATGTAGCCCGAGGTGAGCGGCCCTTCCATCCACTGCCGCACGTCGTTCACGCTGAGGGAAACGTAGTCGATCACCGTGCCCGACATGAAGCGGGCGTCACCCTGGAAGAGGTAATCCATCAAATCCCGCTGGCCTTCCGAGAAGCCCATGGCGCCCGCCGAGCGGCCCATGGCGGCGCGGAGGCGCTCGTCGCGGTGCGCGTAGGGATTGAACTTCGGGCTGCGGATGATCTCGGTCACCACCCCGAGGAACGTCTCCAGGTTGGGCACGTTCACGAGGCCGCGGAAGGTGAAGGCGTCGTTGTCCGAGAGGTCGAAACTGAAATCGAGGAAGCGCTGGTCGATGATCCGGGCGATCTGGTCGGTCTGGTAGAAGACCGTGCCGCTGCCAATGAGCGTGTTCAGGCCGAATTCCTTCAACGCCGGCCGCTTGCCGGGCAAGGTGAGCAGCCCGTCGCCGATCCGCACCACGGCGTTGACCACGCCCGGCTCATATCGCGTGGGAATGAAATTCACCCGCACATTGTTGCCAAACCGCATGAGCTCGACGCCCAGGGACGGCACGGGCCGGGATTCCGCCAGCGGCGAGACGGGGCCGGGTTTCTTGAGGGTGAAGTTCTCCTGCTTCGGCGGCGGCGGCAGCTGGTAGGTGGATTCGCCGCGGCGGTGCTTCTGCACCGACTTGACCACATCGTCGGGCTTGAGCTGCAGGTCCACGTCGCCGGCGATGTTAAAAGCCATCGTGTCGGGCGCCCACATCGCGCGGAAGCTGCGGTTGACCTCATCCGGGGTCAGCTTGGTCAGCCAGTCCGTCATCCAGGCGATGGAGGTGGCGGGGCCGACGAAGACCGAGTGGTCGATGATGGAATTGGTCAGCTCCTCGCAGAGTTCGGCGGGATCCATGACCGGCAGCTGGCTGGTGTGGAAACCGAGGTTGCGCAGGTAACGCTCGCGCAGCTCCTTGATTTCCGAAGCCTCAAAGCCGCGCCGCAGGGTGTCGCGAATCACCTGGTCCACGGCCAGCAGGCCCTGCGTCCAGCCTTCGCCGGGGACGCGCACCGACGCGATGGCGGCTTCGTAGTTCATCACCGCCTCGTAGGTGGCCTGGGGCGAACCGGCGCCGGGGATCAGGTCGCGGAGCCGGTTCTCAAACAGCTCCATGACGAAGGCATTGCGTTGCGACCGGACGATGGCCTCCCGCGGATCGAGCTTGGCCGGCGTCGGCACCACGCTGGCGACGGTGGTTTCCGCCGAGCCGACGCCGGGGATGCGAAACACGCCGGCGCGCAGGTTGCGGATGTCGGGCCGTCCTTCCGGGCGGGCCGGTGGCGGCGTGGTGGGCTTGGGCAGATCCTCGAAGGTGTCGCGAACCAATTTCTCCAGCGCTCCCACCTCAAAATCGCCGGCCACCACCACCACCATGAGGTCCGGCCGGTAATTGCGGTGATAGAAGTTGAGGAAGTTCTCCCGGTGGAACGAATTCAACGTCTCGTCGATCCCGATGGGGGAATGGTGGGCGAAGTTCGCGCCGCGGAATATCACCGGGTAGGAGGCCTGGAGCTGCCGGTCGGACAGGCTGTTGCGGTTGCGTTTCTCGGCAAAGATGACGCGGCGCTCCCGGTCGATCGCGGCCTGGTCAAAGGTCGTGCTGCCGGCGACGCCCTTGAACATGCGGAAACCCTGGGCCAGGAGTTGAAGGTCGTTTTCGCGGAACTCGAGGCTGAAGGTGGTGGAATCGAAGGTCGTGAACGCGTTCACATCGCTCCCGTATTCCGCGCCGAGGCGGCGGAACAGCGACAGCAGGCCGGCCTCGTCGAGGTCGCCGCTGCCATGGAACGCCATGTGTTCGGTGAAGTGGGCGATGCCCTGTTCATTCTCCTCTTCATCGACCGATCCGACCAGGACGGCGAGTTTCATCACCACCCGGCCGGGCACGCCCTGGTGGGGGAGGAGGGCGTAGCGCAGGCCGTTTTCCAGCCGGCCCCAGAGGACGCGGCTGTCGGGCTTGAGATTCGTGCCCTCGTGGGCCCAGTGGCCGGAGCGGGGTCCGGTCACCGCTTGCGACGCCGCGGCCACGGTAACCAGCAAGCCGGCGATCAGGCAAGGGACGGACAAACGGCGGATCGGGGACAACATGGCAGTGGGCGAATCTCGAACGTGCCCGTGTCCCGCATCGGCGCAACCCTGAGTTTAGGGGCTCGCCCCGGGGGTTTTTTGCGCCGGCGTGCCATGCGCTTTGCCTCCATTCCGTCCGCAAAATGTTAGACCGCGCGGTAATCCCGGAAAGTCCCCGTGCGCGCCACATTGCAGGCTTGCAAAATCTGCGCGGCAGACTGGGCTTCGAGAATGCATGCCACCAAACCATCTGCCGGCCTTACCCTTGCGCTATTTTTGCTGAGTTCGACCGCGTTTGCAGCAGACACCGCCCCGGCCGCCGCGCCGATGGCCCCGGTGAAAATCCTGGATTTTTTCGACAGCCAGGCGCTGCCCGCCGGTCCGCGTCCCGACGGCGCCATCTATACCTTTGTTGATCGCACGGACCCTTCCGTGGTGGGTCTGGCCAACTATGGCGCGAGCGTCATCGAGAGCGTCGGCCAGCAGCTGATCGCTGAAACGACCCGCGAACTGGCCACGAAGGAAACCCGCCAGGCCGTGAGCACGCTCCACCTCAAGGGCCTGGAACTCCCCAAGGACTCGCCCAACCGCCCCAAGGTCACCGCGGTCAAGCGCACCAGCCTGATGCTCCGCGACCCGCGCAACGCGCCGGATGGAGCTGACGCCGCGGCCCTCAAGCGGATTCGCGACCAGCTGCTCGCCGGCGAGGCCCCCGACAAGGTCATCGTCCAAAAAATCGAAATGCCGGGCCAGCCGTTGGAATGGCGCGTTTATCGCCCGATCGCCGCGTCCAACTCCTGCCTCGCCTGCCATGGCGACCCGGCCAAGTTCAGCCCCGGGGTGAAGGAGGCGCTCGACAATCTCTATCCGCAGGACAAGGCCGTCGACTACGCGGCCCAGGAATGGCGCGGCGTCATCCGCGTCACGCTGGTCCCGCCGGAGAAAAAGTAAGGCGGGCAAGCCGAAGTGGGGATGAAGCGCGCCGAACCCGGCGCGCTTTTTTTTGTACGCGCGGGGCGGGCTCGTCGCCGCGGCGCCCGGGATGACGGTGACGAAAAATCCAATCCGGGCCCGAATCCCAACCAACCGCGCGCTGGTTGGCCGCGATCGCAGTTCCTGCGCCGCGCCTCACGCATCCAGCACCAGGTCGCCCTTGGGCTGCGCGATGCAGGTGAGGCATGTGCGCGCTTCCGGTGGCGTGCCCGGCGGCTGGATGTAGGTGACGTCGCCCTCTTGCAGCGCCACGACGCAGGTCCCGCAGTTGCCCGCGCGGCAGCCCGAGGCGATGAGCACGCCGGCCTGCTCCGCGAGGTCGAGGAGCGTGGCGTGCGAACCATCCCACGGCACGGCCGTGCCGCTTTTGCGGAAGGTGACGAATTTCTGCTGGGTGATGAACGGCGGCGCGCCCACCACGGCCTTGTTGACCCGCTGGACGCTGAGCGGGCCGAAAGCCTCGAAATGCAGGTGGGACGACGGCACGCCCCATTCCTTCAGCCCGCTGGTCATCGATTCCATCATCTGCCCCGGCCCGCAGTAGTAGAAATGAAAATTGCTCGAGGGGAGTTCGCTGCGCAGCAACTCGGGCGTGACGCGGCCGTGGACGTGGTAGTCCTCGCCGAGGCGATCGTCCGGCCCGGGTTGGGAGTAGCAAAGGCGGATGCGAATTTGCGGCTGCTCCCGCGCGATGGCGGCCAGCTCCGGCCGGAAGAGCTGTTCGGTGCCGTTGCGCACCCCGTAGTAGAACCACACCGTCCGGCGGCTCTTCTCCTGGATGAGCGTTGCGAGCATGCTGTAGATCGGCGTCAGGCCGATGCCGCAGCCGATGAGCACGACCGCCTCGGGTTCATTCGGGTCGAGGATGAAGTTGCCTGCCGGAGCGCGCACGTCCAGGAGGTCGTTGACCTCGAGCTGGTCGTGGAAAAAGGCCGAGCCGAGGCCGGCGGTCACCGCGGGATTGTTCACGGGCGGCAGGGCGCGCTTGATCGTGACGCGGTAGTGCGTGGGCCGCGGGCTGTCGCTGAGGCTGTAACAGCGGATGAGCTGGCCGAAGCGATTGAGGCTCGGCAGGCGGAACGTGAGATACTGGCCGGGCCGGAACGGCGGCAGGGGTTTCGCGTCATGCGGCTCGAGGTAAAAGGAGCGCACCAGCGGGCTTTCCTCGACCTTGCGCCGGACGACGAACTTGCGAAACCCATTCCACGGGAGCGGCTCCTGGGCCTGTTTCCGGCGCGCGTCGCGCACGGCGGCCAGTTCCTCGGTGAAGCGGGCCAGGTCAAGGGCCGAGCGTTCCGCGATCGTCCGGTTCCGCCGGACGTTGGACAGCACGCCGAGGATAAGCTGGACGATTACCAGCAGGATCACGGCAACGCCCAGGTAGGTCCAGAACATCGGGAAAGGCGGGGCGGACGTTAGCAGCCCGGGGCGGGGCAGGGGGAGTGAGGGGTGGACACAGCGGGAAGGCAGCCGGGCTGCGGGCGGCACGCCACGAAATCAGGAGGCACGAATCGATGCGGGAGGTTTCGCCGCGGCACTGGTTGGGTGGCTTGGAGTTTCAGCTTGCGCGCCTGTTTCGTGACATAATCCTCATCCTGAGGCGACGGAAAAAATTATCCCACCATCCCGGCGTATTCATGGCCATCAGGTCTTGCTCCAGCGGCTTCCGCCTCATTCCTGCCCTCGTGCTGGCGATCGGGTTGTCGGCGCTTCCGGCCTTCGCCGCGCGGCCGCGACCGGACAAGGTCGGCGGGCCGGAGTCCTGCGCGGAATGCCATATCCAGGAGATCGAAGTCTGGAAGCTGAGCGCCCATTTCCGGTCCTTCAACGAGGTGCACCGGCGCCCGGAGGCCGCCGCCATCCTGGAGAAACTCGGGCTCGGCCCGATGCGCCAGCAGCAGCAATGCATGGACTGCCACTACCTGAACCGGCTGGTGGAGCAAAAGCTGACCCCGACCTCGGGCGTGGCTTGTGAATCCTGCCACGGCGCCGGCCAGGATTGGGCCCAAACCCACGGTGATTATGGCAAGGGCGTGAAGAAGGATGCCGAATCCGCGGAACACCGGGCCGCCCGCATCGCCCAATCGATCGACGCCGGCATGGTTCGCGCCGACAACCTGTATGCCCTGGGCTCCGCCTGTTACAGCTGCCACCTGATGAACGACGAGAAGATCGTGAACGTGGGCGGGCATTCGGTGGCCAGCCCGGAGTTCAACTTCCTCACCTGGTCGCAGGGCGAGGTGCGGCACAGCATGTTCAGCACGAACAACCAGTCGAACCCAGAGGCGTCGCCCGCCCGGCGCCGCCAGCTGTACGTGCTCGGCGTCATCCTCGAGACCGAGTACGGCTTCCGCGCGGTGGCCCGCGCCACCGAGAAGGCGAAATTCGGCGTGACCCTGGCGCGCCAGACCGATGCCGCGCGCAAGCTGCTGGAAAAGATCCAGGGTCTGGCGCCGACGCCGGAACTGGCCGCCATTGTCAGCGTCGCCAATGCCACGGTCCCGCGCCTGAACCACGCGGCCGAACTCAACCAGGCCGCCGACCGGATCGCCGCGCTCGGGCGCGATTTCGCCGCCAAGGTCACGGGGGAACAACTGGCCGCCGTCGATGCCCTCGTGCCGGACGCTTCGCACTATCGCGGCAAGCCCTACCTCCTTGGCGCGCCCTGACCGGCCGCCCCGCCATGGCCAAGAGCACCACGCGCCCGACGATTCCGGCCGGATCCCAATCCCCCTACGCCCAGGCGACGCGGCAGGCGGGCCCCGAGCGTTGGGACAAGCCCTTCAGCCCAGACATGAAGGAGGTCGACGTCGACCTCATCATGGCGCACCCGACGTTCTACAACACGGCGCCGGACAAATTCCCCGCGGGGATCCCGCTGCGCGGCATCCTGCGGAACGACACGCGGCTGCACCAGTACATGTCGGGCGAGATCATCGTCCGCCGCGGTGACTACGGGCATTCGGCCTTCATCATCCTCGACGGCGCGGTCAAGGTCCTCACCCGCGAGCCGCCCGCGCAGTTGCTCGGCCGCCAGCCCAGCGTGCGCCCCTCGGTCTGGGGAAACTTCAAGCGCTGGCTGCACCGGCCCCGATACGCCGAGACCGCCAGCCGGCGCGGCGCGCCGCCGGGGCTGCAGACGGACCGCGGCGGGGAAACCCGGATTTTCCTGCAGGACGTCCCCGGGGTGCTCGATCCCGACCAGACGATCATCCTGCGCGAAGGCGAGTTGTTTGGCGAGATCGCGGCCCTCGGCCGCACGCCGCGCACGGCCACCGTCGTGGCCGAGGGCGAGGCGCTGCTGCTCGAGATCCGCTGGCAGGGCCTGCGCGAAATCCGCAAATACTCGCCAGCCTGGAAGGAACGCATCGACGGGCGCTACCGGGAACGCAGCCTCAAGCGCCATCTATCGGAGACGCTGCAGATGTGGAACCTTTCGGACGTCACCCTGCAACTCGTGGCCGACGCCACGCGCTTCGAGACCTTCGGGGAGTTCGACTGGCACAGTTCCTACCAGCGGATGCGCGAGGCCAGCGCCCGCGAGCTGATGGAAAAGGAGCCGCTGATCGCGCGCGAGGGCGACTATCCGAACGGCCTGCTGCTGGTGCGGAGCGGCTTCGCGCGCGTCAGCCGGCGGTACAACCACGGCGAACGCACCGAAAGCTACCTCGGCAAGGGCCAGGTCTTCGGCCTCCAGGAGATTGTCACCGGCTGGCGCAGCGGGGCGCATGTCCCGCTGCGCCACAGCCTGCGGGCGCTTGGGTACGTGGACCTGCTGTTCATCCCGACCGCGGTGATCGAGCAGCATGTCCTGCCGGCGCTCCCGGCGGAACAGCTCGCCGCGTTCACCCTGCCGGACACGCCGTCGGCCGCGGGCGGCGCGGGGGCGGACGAACTGCTGGAGTTCATGGTGGCCCAGCGCTTCATCAACGGCCGCGCGACCATGCTGATCGACCTGGACCGCTGCACGCGGTGCGACGACTGCGTCCGGGCCTGCGCCGCCACGCACGACAACAACCCGCGGTTCATCCGCCACGGGCCCGAGGCGGGCGGCGTGATGGTGGCCAGCGCCTGCATGCACTGCGTGGACCCGGTCTGCATGATTGGCTGCCCGACCGGGGCGATCTACCGCGAGAACATCGAGGGCCTCGTGGGCATCGACGCGAACACCTGCATCGGTTGCAGTATCTGCGCCAACAGCTGTCCCTACGGCACGATCCAGATGGTGGCGCTGCACGACGAGGAGGGACTCCCCGTCGTGACCGAGGAAACGGGCGCGCCAATCCGCCGCGCCACGAAGTGCGACCTGTGCATCGACCAGCCCGGCGGCCCGGCATGCGTGAACGCGTGCCCCCATGACGCGCTTGTGCGGGTCGACATGCGGGCGGGCGACAAGCTGGCCGACTGGCTGCGGCGATGAAAACCTTCCTCGCGCGCCGCTGGCTGCTGGCCCTGGTCACCCTCGCCGTGGGCGCGGGCATCGTGTTCGGCTGGCAGCTCGGCGTGATCGCCCTGCGGCCCATGGCCATTTATTCGGGTTGGCTGCTGATGGCCCTGGTGCTGGTCCTCACGTTCTTCAACGCCCGCAAGAAGCTGCCCTTTTTGCCGCTGCTGAGCGCCAGCGCGTGGATGCAGGCCCACATCTACCTGGGCTGGCTTGGCTGTTTTGTTTTTGTCCTGCACACCGGAGGGCGGATGCCGGACGGCCGGCTGGAAGTGGTGCTCGCCGCCGTGTTCGGCGTGGTCGCGGCCAGCGGGGCGTTTGGCCTCTGGTTGAGCCGCTGGCTGCCGCCCCGCCTCGTTCGCTCGGGCGAAAGCCTGGTCTACGAGCGCATCCCGAGCTTGCGTCACCAGCTGGCGAATGAGGTGAAGGAGGTGGTGCGCCGCGCCGAGGTTGAAGCCCAGTCATCCACGCTGCCGGACCTGTACCTTCGCGTGCTGCACCCCTATTTCCTGCGCGTCCCTCCGCTGCTGGCGCCGCTGACCGGTGATGCCCGCGCCGCCCACCACGTGCGGCAGGAGCTGGAATCCGCCCGCCGCTACCTCAATCCGGCCGAGCTGAACCTGGCCGGCGAACTGGACGAACTGGTCGAGGCGAAGCGCAACCTCGACACGCAGCTGGCCGGCCAGCGCCTGCTGAAGCTCTGGCTTTTCCTCCACCTCCCGCTGACCTACGCCATGCTCGTGCTGATCGCCGCCCACGTGTGGGTTGCGCTGCAGTATTCGCACCGGCTCTGACCCGGACCGCCCATGCGCCGCCTGCTGCAGAGCATCATTCATAACCGCAAGCTCTACGACCGTCCCCAGGACGAATGGACCTGCGGCCGCGCGGCGGAAGGCTGCCCGTGTGTCTTCGGTCCCGACCACAAAGGGGAATGCCGGGCCACCAGCCAGTGCCTGCCGGCCAAAAAGGGCGATCGCTGGGTTTGCACCCGGCCGATTTCCCTCGGCGGTCCCTGCGCGCATGGACCCCAGCCCGAAGGCGCCTGCGGCTGCCCGGTGCCGCCATGCGTGCCGGTGCGCAGCCTGCGCGGATATCGCCGGCAGGTGACGTGGCTGGCCACTTGTCTCGCCGCCGGCCTCGTGACGCTGGCGTTGTGGGGCTGGACCGGCCCGGATTGGATCAGCCCGGGGCCCGTCACCGCGTCCCACGCGATGTCGGCGCAACGTTGCGCCGACTGCCACGTCCAGTCCGGCGGCGTTGCGTTCACGGCCGCTGAGCGCACCCGGCGCACGCAGGAGCACAACCAGCTCTGCCTCAAATGCCACGACCTCGGCAACCACGGCCGCCTGGCGCACGGCGTGACCGGGGCCCAGCTTATCGCGATGGCGCAAAAAATGCCGCCCGCCTTGACCCCGTCCCCGCTGGTGCAGCGGGCGGCCCGGCCGCTGGCGGCCGGCCACCCCACGGAGCTGGCCTGCGCCACCTGTCACCGGGAGCATCACGGTCGCGAGGCGTCGATCCGGCACCTGAGCGACCAGCAGTGCCAGGTGTGTCACCAAGCGCCGTTCGACGGTTTCACCGCCGGCCACCCGGAGTTCACCAGCTATCCGGCTTCCCGCCGCACGCGGCTGCAGTTCGACCATATCACCCATTGGCAGAAGCATTTTGTGGATCCGCGTTGGGCGAAGATCGCGCCCACGTCCTGCGCCTACTGCCATGAACATGCGCCCGATGGCGGCAAGATGCTCGTCAAGGGCTTCGAGCAAAGCTGCGCCCAGTGCCACGCCGGCCAGATCGAGGGCGAGGGCCGCGCGGGGGCCAAGGGCCTGGTTTTCCTCCGCCTCCCGGAGATCGACATCGCGGCGCTGGAGGCGGCGGGCCGGCCGGTGGGCGAATGGCCCGAATTCTGCGAGGGAGAAATCACCTCCTTCATGGCCTGGATGCTCGAGGGCGACGCCACCGCGCGGAAGGCCATGGCCGCCCTCGGCCCGGCGCGGCTCGCCGACCTGGGCGACGCCACTCCCGCGCAGAAAGCGGCCGCGGCGGAGATCGTGTGGAGTATCAAGGGATTGATGGCCGACCTCATCACCCAGGGCCAGCAGGTGATGATGCGGCGCCTCGATGCCTACGCCGGCGCCCGCGGTTCCACGCGCCACACCGGGAATTTTTCCGCCGACAGCCTCGAGGCGGCCCAGCGCGCGTGGCTGCCCGGCCTGCTCGCGGAGGTTGCCGCGCATCGCCGCGGGGAGAAGCCCGCGCCGCGGCCGCCCCGGTCCACCAACGCCGGAGCCGGCCCGGCCGCGGGGGTCGCGCCGGCGCCAGCCAAGCCCGCCGCGGATCCCGATGATTTGTTGGGCGATCCCGCGCCCCCCCCGAAGGCGGCCGACGATGATTTGCTCGCGGCCGAACCCCCGGCGCCTGCGCCCGCCTCGGCCGCCACCGCCAGGCCGGAGCCGGCCCGGCCGTTGACGCTCGAATACGACGACGCGGAGGCGCGCGTGGCGGAAGGCGGCTGGTACCGCCGGGACGAGACCTATACGCTCTACTACCGGCCCACCGGGCACGCCGATGAGTTCCTGACGGCTTGGCTCGAAACCACGGCGCGGGATGCGCAGCCCGCGTCCCAGGCGATTTACGACGAGCTGGCCTCGCCGCGCGCCCCCGGGGTTTGCATGAAGTGCCACACCACCGACCGCGTCGGGAACACCAGCGTGGTCAACTGGCTGACCTCCCGGCCGCAGCCGCTCAACCGCCCGTTCACGACCTTCAAACACGCACCGCATTTCAGCCTCATGGGCGTGCAGGGCTGCCTCGCGTGCCACGTCATGGACCCCAAGGCAAACTACGCGGCCGATTTCGGCGCCAGCCGTGACAGCACGGTTTTCCACAGTAATTTCGCACCGATCACGAAGAACTCCTGCATCGCCTGCCACCAACCCACGCTGGCCGGCGCGAGCTGCCAGCAGTGCCACAACTACCACACCGGCGAGGTGCGCCTGCTGCACCTGCAGGCGGCGGAAGTGAAGGCCGGCGGCGCGGCGAAGTAGGCGGCACGGGTCGTCCCCGGGGCGAATGAGTTGCGTCGGAGCCCTTTACGGTTTCCTGGGCTTTCTCCGCGAACTGCCGGGAGGAACTGCCGGTGCCTTCGGAAACCGGGGAAAACTTCCAACATTAACCTGCGTGGGCCGAAGGGATTGGGAAAATTGTCTCTTCCCGGAGTAGGGGATGGCAGCCGTTATGCTGGGTTTCGCGCCCGGCCTGGCCGGTTCAACGCCTCTCAACCTACACGCCCGCACGTCCCGATGAAATTCCCGCCCACCCGTCTGTTCGCCGCCGTTGGGGTGGCTGCTTCACTGCTGCTTGTTCCCGCCCTGAAGGCGAATCTCCTTTCGTCGGCCAATGAGACCCAGCTGGAGTCATGGCTCGGTCAGGGAGATTTGGATTTTACGAACATATTCACCAAGGTCCTTGGCGACGGGCAAAATGCCACCAACTTTCACGGTGCGGTCGATAACAAGGGGCCGACGTTCGTGCTGATGAGCGTCTACGGTGATGGCGGGGTGGCCAGCCGGCCGGACCTCCCCAGCCAGATCATCGGAGGCTACGATCCGCTGAGCTGGTCAACCAACGGGCTCGATATGAGCGATGCCGGCCAGACCGGATTCATATTCAACCTCACCAGCAGCGAGTTCAGGGCGCAAATCGGAGGAGGGACCTACAATCATTTCGCTTGGGGGCCGACGTTCGGCCACTTGGGGGATATCACGACATATTTCGGCTTGGAGAATGGTTACGCCAGCAATGGATCGTACTTTTCGGGTGGCACCAATGATTCGATCACCTTGGGCAGCGGTCTTGGAACGTCCTCGTACTTTATTGCCTCCCTGGAGGTCTACACTTTCTCTCCCGTGCCGAGCAGCAATGTGCCCGATGCCGCCGGGACGCTCGGCCTGCTCGGCGCGACGCTCCTCGCCTTGGCCGCCCTCCGGCGGCAGGTGGTTTGAGCCCCCGGCCGGACGGGACCAGGGCATCGGAGCCGGCCGAAGACCGGCCTTACTTCTTCGGCGCGTGGCGCCTCTCCAGCACCGCGATCGCGTCGGCAAGCGAAAGTTTTTTCGCGTGAAGCAGGACGATCAGGTGGTAGAGCAGGTCGGCGGCCTCGCCGGCGAATTCCTTGTCGTCCTTCTGCAGCGCGGCGAGCGCGGTCTCGACGCCTTCCTCGCCGACCTTCTGGGCGCAGCGGGCGACGCCCTCCTTCACCAGGCGGACGGTGTAGCTGGATTTGTCGCCCGACTTGATGCGTGCGGCCACCACCTGGTCAAGATGCGCGAGGAAACCCGTGCCGCCGGCCAGCGCGCCGTCGCCGAAGCAGCTCACGGTGCCGCGGTGGCAGGTCGGGCCGTCGGGCGTCGCCTGGATGAGCAGCGTGTCGTTGTCGCAGTCGACCTCGATGCGGGCGACGCGGAGAAAATTGCCGGACGACTCGCCCTTGGTCCAGAGGCGGCCCTTGGTGCGGCTGAAGAAAGTGACCTTTTTCGACGCGAGCGTCTTCTTCAGCGCCGCGGCGTCCATGTAACCGAGCATGAGCACCTGCGCGGTGGCGGCATCCTGCACGATGGCGGGCACGAGGCCGTTGGTCTTCTTCCAGTCGATTTTGGGGAGTTTCATGGGAGGGTGTTAACCACGAAGGGACACGAAGAGACACGAATGAAGATTCGCAGCCCGGTGAATTCGTGTGCCTGCGTGTTCATTCGTGGTTTCAAGTCAGGGGCGCACGATCACGCCTTCGGTGGCGAGGTATTGCTTTAGTTTTGGAATGGGAATCGCGCCGCTGTGGAAGACGGACGCGGCGAGCGCGGCGTCGACGCCGGCCTCGCGGAACACGTCGCGGAAGTGCTCCGGGGCTCCCGCGCCGCCCGAGGCGACGAGCGGAATCGTCAGCACGGCGCGCACCCGCTTGAGCTGCGGCAGGTCGTAGCCCTTCCGCTCGCCGTCCTGGTTCATGCAGTTGAGCACAATCTCGCCGGCGCCGAGCTTCTGCGCCTCGCGGGCCCAATCAATGGTGCGCCAGCGGGTGGACTGCGTCTTGTCGGGATTGCCCGTGTACGCCTTCACGAAGTAGTCGCCGTTCTCCTGGCGACTGTCGATGCCCACCACCACGCATTGGGAACCGAACTCCGCCGCGAGCTGGCCGAGCAGCGCGGGATTCTCGATGGCAGGGGAGTTGAGCGAAACCTTGTCCGCGCCGCTGTGGAGCAGGCGCCGGGCATCGTCGAGCGAGCGGATGCCGCCGGCCACGCAGAAGGGGATGTCGATGACCCTGGCCACCCGCGTCACCCAGTCCGCGGAAACCGTGCGGCCATCGCTGCTGGCCGTGATGTCGTAGAACACGAGCTCGTCGGCGCCTTCGTCCCGGTAGCGTTGGGCGAGTTCGATGATGTCGCCCATGTCCACGTGGTTGCGGAACTGGACGCCCTTGACGACGCGGCCGTCGCGCACGTCGAGGCAGGGAATGAGGCGGCGGGCTAGCATGGGGAAATATTCCAAACGCTTAACGACAAGCGGTGGTGGATTTCGGGTAGGGGCGCAGTCTTGCTGCGCCCAAGGACGGGCAGTGCCCGGCATTCCCCGCGACACGGGCCGCTCCTGGATTCTTCGCTTCGCTCAGAATGGGCGCAGCCTTTCGGCCAACTCAAGGCCCTGAGCCTGTCTAACGGGCAAGACTGCGCCCCTACGAAATCAGAGTCCATGGGCGTTGTGGGCTTGGTCAGCATGCCAACGCCTCCTTCAGCGTGAATTTGTTCTCGTACAGCGCCCGGCCCACGATCGCCCCGGCGGCGCCGGTGGCCTGGAGCCCGCGCAGGTCTTCGAGCGAAGACACCCCGCCCGAGGCCTGGACCTGCAGCGACGGGAATTTCTTCACCAGCGAGCCGTAGAGCGCCGCGTTCGGGCCGGTGAGTTTCCCATCGCGGCTGATGTCGGTGCAGAGAATGTGGACGAGGCCGGACGACAGGTAGCCAGCCAGGAAATCGTCGAGCGCGACACCGGTTGATTCCTGCCAGCCGGCCGCCGCGATCCGCGGCACCCCGGCATGGTCGAGGCGGACATCGGGCGACAGGATGATCCTTTCGGGGCCAAACTGCTTGAGCCAGCCGCGCACCAGGTCGGGCGAACGCACGGCGAGGCTGCCGACGATCACGCGCTGGACGCCGGCACCGAGCAAGGCAGCCACCTGGGCTTCGTCGCGAATGCCGCCGCCCGACTGGACGCGCAGCCCGCTTTCCCGGGCGAGTTTTTCCACGAGCGGCGCCTGCCGCTTCGCGGGGTCCTTCGCGCCATCGAGGTCGACGACATGCAGCCACGTCGCGCCGGCGGCCCGGAAACCCTGCGCGACCGCGAGGGGATCGTCGCCGTAGGATTTCTCCTGGTCGAATTTGCCCTCGGTCAGGCGCACGACGCGGCCGCCGCGCAGGTCGATGGCGGGGTAGATGATCATGACAGAAACGTTCGGGTAGGGGTGCAGTCTTGCCCGTTCGACAGGCTCATGGCCTTGAGTTGGCCGAAAGGCTGCGCCCATTCCGAGCGAAGCGTGGAATCCAGGAAAGATCCAGGACACGGGGAAGGCCGGGCGACGCCCGGCCTTGGGCGCAGCAAGACTGCGCCCCTACACCAAGTCGATCGGGTCAACGCGCTCATGCAGGCAGCTCCAGGAAATTCCTCAGCAATTGCGCGCCGGCGGCGCCGGAGCGCTCCGGGTGGAACTGCACGCCGGAAAAATTGCCCCGCTGCACGACGGCGGCAAAGGGCGTGCCATGCTCGCAGCTGGCGAGGGTGAACGCATTGACCGGGCCGGCGAAGCTGTGGACGAAATAAAAGCGCGTCGCCGCATCGAAGCCCTGGAGCAACGGCGTGTCGGGTCGCATGGTCAGGGTATTCCAGCCCATGTGCGGCACGGTGACGCCGGGCGATTCAGGCAGCCGCGCGACCTTGCCGGGAATGAGGCCGAGTGACGGCGTGTCGCCTTCCTCGGAAGATTCGAAGAGCAATTGCATGCCGAGGCAGATGCCGAGCACGGGTTGCTGCAAGCGGCGCACGCAATCGACGAGCCCCTTGCCCTGCAGGCGCTTCATGCCCTCCTGCGCCGAGCCCACGCCCGGCAGGATGACGCGCGCCGCGCCGCGGATAACCTCTGGGTCGGCCGTGAGTTCACTGGCGACCCCCAGCCGTTCGAGCGCGAAGCGCACCGAGGCGATGTTGGCGCCACCGCTGTCGACGATGGCTAGCATGGGCACTTCTCCTCCTGTAGGGGCGCAGTCTTGCTGCGCCCAAGGACAGGCGTCGCCCGTCCTTCCCCGTGGAATGAAATTTTCTTCGATTCCTCGCTTCGGTCGAAATGGGCGCAGCCATTCGACCAACTCAAGGCCTTGAGCCTGTCGAACGGGCAAGACTGCGCCCGTGTCACGACCCGATAAGCAGTTGCCGTATTCACAGGACCCCCTTCGTTGACGGAATCTCGCTGCCGGCTCCGCGCGCCACGGCCGGCCGCAGGGCGCGGCCGAAACCCTTGAACAGGGCCTCGATCATGTGGTGGGTGTTGTCGCCCTTCACCGACATGTGGAGAGTCGCGCCGAGCGTGGTGGCCAGCGACTGGAAAAAATGCGGCACCAGCTCGCTGGGCAACTGGCCGACGTTTTCCCGGGGAAACTTTCCCTCGAAGACAAAGTACGGCCGGCCGCTCAGGTCGAGGGCGACATCGGCCCGCGCCTCATCCATCGGCATCGTGAAGCCGTAGCGGCCGATGCCGCGTTTGTCACCAAGCGCGTCCTTGAGGGCCTGGCCGAGCGCGAGGCCGACATCCTCGACGGTGTGGTGCTCGTCGATGTGCAGGTCACCCTCGCAGGAAATCACGAGGCTGATGCCGGCGTTGCGCGCGATCTGGTCGAGCATGTGGTCGAAGAAGCCGAGGCCCGTGGCGAATTTCGCCGGTGCGGTCGCGTCGAGGTCCACGCTGACGGAAATCTTCGTCTCCTTCGTCTCGCGGGCGATGAGGGCGCGGCGCGGCGCGTCCGCGATCTGGCGCGCGATTTCCGTCCAGCCGAGCGTCTTCGGATGGTAGCGCAGGCCCTTCACGCCGAGCGCCGTGGCGAGTTGGAGGTCGGTCTCGCGGTCGCCGATGACGAAGGACGATTGCCGCGACCACGACGGGTCCTTGAGGTAGTCGAGCAGGAGCGCGACCTTGGGCTTGCGGCAGTCGCAGCGGTCCGCGACCGTGTGCGGGCAGATGCGCACGGCTTCGAAGGCGATCCCCTGGGATTTCAGGATGTTGATCAGGAGGTTTTGCAGCGGCCGGAATTCCTCCTCCCGGAAGCTCGGCGTGCCGAGCCCGTCCTGGTTGGTCACCATCACGAAAGTGTACCCGGCATCGCGCAGCCGGCGCAGCGCGGGCACGACCTCGGGCTCGAGCGCGAACTTGTCGAGGCGATCGATCTGCATGTCGGCCGGCTCGGTGATGAGCGTGCCATCGCGGTCGAGGAAGAGGATTTTTTTCATGGGTTCGCGGATTGGGAGGTAGGGGCGCAGTCTTGCCCGTTCGACAGGCTCAGGGCCTTGAGTTGGTCGAAAGGCTGCGCCCATTCCAAGCGCCGCGAGGAATCTTCGCCCGTGAGGAGGGAAGGACGAGCGAAGCCCGTCCTTGGGCGCAGCAAGACTGCGCCCCTACGGAGTCCGGGAATTGCTGCATCCTCACACACGGCCCATGACCTCCAGGGTTTCGTTGTTCTCGGCGGCGGTGCCGACGGTGATGCGGATGGAATTGGGGACGTCCTTGCTGCGGTCGCGCCAGATGACGCCGGTGCCGCGGGCGAGGGCCATGGCCTTCGCCGCATCGGCGACCTCGACGAGCAGGTAATTGGTGTCGCTCGGCCAGACTTTCCTCACGGCCGGCAGCCCGGGCAGCGCCGCGGCGAGGCGGGCCCGTTCCGCGAGGAGCGTGGCGACGGAGGATTGTGCGGCGGTGAGGCCCTCGTCGGAGAGGGCCGCCCGCGCGGCGAGCACGACGGGCACCGGCACCGGGTAGGGTGCGATCACCTTCTGGAGCACGGCGATGACCGCCGGGTCCGCGATGGTTGTGCCGACGCGAGCCCCCGCCAGGCCGAAGGCCTTCGAGAGCGTGCGCAGGATCACGAGGTTGGGATGGGCGGAAATTTCCGCGGCGAGGCTCGGCTGGTCGGCAAAGTCCACGTAAGCCTCGTCGACGACGACGACGGCCCGCCCCGCGAGCGCACGCAGGACCTGGAGTACGGCGGTTCGTTCCAGCAGGCCGCCGGTCGGGTTGTTGGGCGAACAGAGGAAGACCAGCTTGACGGCCGGCGTGACGGCCTGGAGCAACGCCTCGACATCGAGGGCGAAATTCCGTTCGCGGATCAGGGGCACCGCGACGACCTGGGCGCCCTGGATGCCGGCGGCCACGACGTACATGCCGTAAGTGGGCGGCGTAATCAGGATGGCATCCTGTCCCGCCCGGCAGAACGTGCGCAGGAGGAGATCGATGCCCTCGTCGGAGCCGCGGGTGACGAGACACTGGGCCGGGGCGACGCCGTAGAGCGCCGCCAGCCGGGCGACGAGGTCGGGCGGCTGCGGGTCGGGGTAGCGGTTGAAAAGCGGCCGGCCCGCGGCGGGGGTCTCGGGATTTTCGTTCGCGTCGAGCCAGATGCGCCCGCCCTTCGCCTCCTTGCGGGCGGAGCTGTAGGGCGCGAGCGCGAGGATGTCGGGCCGCACGAGGGCGAGGACTGAATCGACGGGTTTCATTGCCGGTAGGGGCGCAGTCTTGCCCGTTCGACAGGCTCAGGGCCTTGAGTTGGTCGAAAGGCTGCGCCCAATTCGGCGCAGCCGAATTCAAAGGGAATGCCCTGCGGGCATTGGGCGCAGCAAGACTGCGCCCCTACCGGGATTGGGATGGTCGCGGTGCTCATCGTGCCAATTCCTCCAATCGCACCGTCACCGCGCGGCGGTGAGCGATGAGGTTTTCGGCCGTGGCGAGACGCTCGACCACGGGGCCGAGCCGCCGGAGGCCGGGGGGCGTGGCCTCCTGCACGGTCATGCTGCGCATGAAATCCGACAGGCCCAGGCCCGAGCACGCGCGCGCCCAGCCATAGGTCGGCAGCACATGATTCGTGCCGCTGGCGTAGTCGCCGAGCGACTCGGGCGTCCACGCGCCGAGAAAGACGGATCCCGAGGTGGTGATCTTCGACAGGAGCGCGCGGGGTTTCCTGACCTGGAGGATCAGGTGTTCGGGCGCATAGCGGTTGGCGATTTCGACCGCCTCGCCCGGCGAGGCGGCGAGGAGGATGCGGCTTTTCTTCAGCGCTTCGCGGGCGATGGCGCCGCGTGGGAGCAACCGGAGTTGGAGCTCGAGTTCGGCTTGCACCCGCGCTGCGAACTTTCCGGAAAGGGCGACGAGCACGACCTGCGAATCCGGGCCGTGCTCCGCCTGCGACAGCAGGTCCGCGGCGATGAAGGCGGGATTCGCGGCGTGGTCGGCGATGACCATCACCTCGGATGGACCGGCGGGCAGGTCGATGGCCGCGGCCTCGCGCGAGACCTGGAGCTTGGCCTCGGTGACGAAGCTGTTGCCGGGCCCGAAGAGCTTGTCGCACTTCGGCACGCTGGCGGTGCCATAGGCCATGGCGGCGATGGCTTGCGCGCCGCCCAGTTTGAAAACCCCGGTGATGCCGCAGAGCTGCGCGGCGGCCAGGATCCAGGGGCTGACCCTGCCGTCCCGGCCCGGGGGCGTGCAGAGCACCCGCACGGACGCGCCGGCAATTTGCGACGGCACGCCCAGCATCAGCGCCGTGGAAAACAGCGGCGCGCTGCCGCCGGGCACGTATAGGCCGACGCGCTCGATGGGACGGGAGACCTTTTCGCAAACGATGCCCGCCGTCGTTTCGACGCGGACCGCCGGCGGCCGCTGCGCGAGGTGAAATTTTCGCAGGTTGCGATAGGCGCGGCGCAGGGCGGCCCGATCGGCGGCGGACAGGGCCCGCCGGGCGGCCGCGAATTCGGCAGCGCTCACCCGCAGCGAGGAAAGTCGCGCGCCATCGAGCTTCGCGGTGAGCTGGCGCAGCGCGGCGTCGCCCTTCCGCCGCACGAGGGCGAGGATGCCCGCGACGATCACGGCGGTCCGCTTCTGCGCCTGCTGCGCCGGGCGCTGGAGCGCGGCGCGGCGGGCGGGGGCGGACAGGGATTTCCAGGTGAGGGGGTTCAAGGGATTGGTTTCTTTCTCTTACTCTTTATCTTTCTCTTCAACTGACCGTCGAATGGCCGGAGGGAGAAAGAAAAAGATTAAGAGGAAGAAGAAAGACTCATGTTCAGAGCATCATCTTCTCGATCGGCAGGACCAGGATGCTGCTCGCGCCGGCTTGCTTGAGCGCCTCCATGGTTTCCCAGAAGACGGCTTCCTGGCAGACGGCGTGCAGGGCGACCTTGGTGTCGTCGCCGGCCAGCGGGAGGACGGTGGGATTTTCCGAGCCGGGCAGGAGTTTCTTGATTTCCGCCAGCGCGGCCTTCGGGGCATGGAGCATGATGTACTTCGCCTCGGCGGCGAGTTGCACGCCGTCGATGCGGCGCAGCAGGATTTCGAGGGCGTGCGCCTTTTCCGCGGTGAGCGGGTAGTCGCCGCGGATCAGGGCCGCCTTGCTCTTGAAGATGGTTTCCACCGCGCGCAGGCGGTTGGCCTCGAGGGTGGAGCCGGTGGCGACGAGGTCGCAAATGGCCTCGGCCAGCCCGAGCCGCGGGGCGACCTCGACCGAGCCGCTAAGCATGACGATCTCGGCCTTGATCTTGCGTTCCTCAAAGAAGCGCTTGGTCAACTGCGGGTAGGTGGTGGCAACGCGCAGACCGGCGAGGTCGTCGGGGCCGGAATAAGGCCGCTCCTCGGGCAGCGCGATGGCCAGGCGGCAACCGCCGTAGTCGAGGACGCGATCCACCGAATAGGCGTGGCCGGAGCCCGCGAAGCGGCGCTCGAGCGCGGCTTCCTCGAGGACGTTCTGGCCGACGATGCCCAGGTCGCAAACCCCGTCCATGACGAGCTGCGGGATGTCGTCGTCGCGCACGAACAGGATGTCGACGGGGAAGTTGTCGGCGTGGAGCAGGAGCTTTTCCTTGGGAGCCTTGACCTTGATGCCGCAGCGGTTGAGCAGGTCGAGGGAGTCCGTGGAGAGTCGGCCGCTCTTCTGGATGGCGAGACGGAGGCGGTCCTTGGGGAGGTTGGCGGGAGGCATGGGATCGGGTCTAGGGTCTGGGCTCTGGGAACTTGGGTATTGAATGGAAGAGTGAAGCGGAACGGGGCGGGCGAGCCAAGCGCGGGGCGGGCTTTATGCCGGGAAAATAAAAACCCCGGCGGGACATGCCAGCCGGGGTTTGGAAATTCGGTTCATCACCCGGGAAGGCACATCGAGGCCTTCCCGCGCCGGGAAGGCGTTATGCGTGGTGATGATGATGGTTGAGGACCATGGGCAGGCCGCGAAAAAGGCCGGGAAAACCGCGCGGGGCAAGTTTTTTCTCGGCGTGGGGCACACGACGGCGGCAAGGGAACGATGTAAACACGTGTGCCCCAAGCACCGCGCCCCGGGACCTCGGGCAGCTTTCGCCGAACACAAATTGTGACAACGGACGGCCAGCCCCACGGCTGCCGTTCAAAATTAAGGCGGCGAAACCTGCACTTAGGGGGCTTGCATGCGGGGGAAAAAAGGGACTTCACTGGAGCTGCGGCAGCCGTCGCCCCAGCCCCAAGCCTCCTTGACTATTCCCTCAGGTCTCCTCTCCAAGTTGCTCGCCCGTCGCCACGGCGGGATCGTGCTGTTTTTTGCGGTATTCCTCGGCATCTCGTTTCTCACGCGCGTGGCTCTCCTCATCAAGGCGGCGCATGACGTGACATGGACGCTGAGCCTGCTGGCGGCGTTTGGCTGGGGCCTGCTCTACGACCTGGGGGCCGCGTGTTTCGCGTCACTGCCCTTGATCGTGATGTTGACGGTGCTGCCGTCGGGCGCCCTGCGCAGGGGATGGATGCGGTGGCTGGTCGCCGGCTTCGGCTTTGTCATCTTGTTCGCGCTGCTCTTTGGCGCGGCGGCGGAATGGACCTTCTGGGACGAGTTTGGCGTGCGCTTCAATTTCATCGCCGTGGACTATCTCGTCTACACCAAGGAAGTCGTCGGCAACATTCGGGAGTCCTACCCGCTGCCGTTGATCATGGGCGGGCTGTTCACCTTAGCGGCTTTCTTCGGTTGGATGATCTGGCGCAGCCGCCTGCCGCACGCCTGGGTGGATGCGGCCGTCGAGCGCTGGCCCCAGCGGTACCGCAATGGCGCGCTGTGGTTCGCCGGCGGGCTGGCGCTGGGCATCGCGCTGAATGCCGACTGGCTCCCGGCCTTCAAGAACAACTTCAACCGCGAGCTGGCCAAGAACGGCCTGTGGTCGCTCTTTGCCGCCTTCCGCAACAACGTGCTCGATTACCAGGAGTTCTACCCGACGAAGCCGATCGAGCAGGTTTTCGCCAAGCTGCGCGAAGAGCTTGCGGAGGACGGCGCGGTGATCCTCCGGCCGACCGAGTACGACACGCTCCGCTATGTCCGCAACCCCGGTCCTGAGCTGCGGCCAAACGTCATCCAGATCACGGTCGAAAGCCTGAGCGCGGATTTCCTGAGTATTTTCAACCATGCGATGAACGTCACGCCGAACCTGACGGAGATCGCGGGCAAGAGCTTGGTCTTCGACAATTTCTATGCGACCGGCACCCGCACCGACCGCGGCATGGAAGCGCTTACGCTGTCCCTGCCGCCGACCCCGGGCCGCTCGATGATCAAGCGCCCGCGCAATGAGGACATGTTCACTCTCGGGTCCGTCTTCCGGGCCAAGGGCTACGACACGGCCTTCATCTACGGTGGCTTCGGTTACTTCGACAACATGAATTATTTCTTCGGTCACAATGGCTATCGCGTGGTCGACCGCCAGGCGGTGGGGGAAAAAGATGTGACCGTCTCCACGATCTGGGGCGCGTGCGATGGGGACTTGTTCCGCTGGACCTTGCGCGAAGCCGATGCGAGCGCCGCGACAGGCAAGCCCTTCCACTATTTCGTAATGACGACGTCGAACCACCGGCCCTATGTTTATCCGGAGGGAAAGATCGATCTGCCGCCGAAGATCTCCGGGCGACCGGGCGCAGTAAAATACACGGATTATGCGATCGGTGAATTTCTTCGCGAGGCGGAAAAGAAGCCGTGGTACAAAGACACGGTGTTCGTCATTGTTGCCGACCACTGCGCGTCCAGCGCGGGCAAGACCGAGCTGCCGGTGCAGAATTACCATATCCCGTTGATCATTTATTCGCCCGGCGGGCACATTGCCCCCGGCCACATCAAGACGCTAACGAGTCAAATCGACTACGCGCCCACCCTGCTGGGCCTCCTCAACTGGAGCTATCCTTCGCGGTTCTTCGGCCATGATGTTCGCAAAATCGAACCGGACGAGGCGCACGCGCTCATCGGCAACTACCAGAAACTGGGCCATCTGGAGAAGGGGGAGTTTGTCATCCTCCGGCCACGCGGCGAATCCACCTATCAGTACAAGCTGGGCGCCGATACGATGACGCCGGCAGCGGAAACCGCTTACGGCAGCATGGAAGCGATCAGTTTCTACCAGGGCGCGAGTTACCTCTACGAACACAACCTGTACCGCGCGCTGAGTGCCGAGGAGTACAAGCGCTATTCGCACCTCGGCGAGGAGAAGCACGCGGAGAAGAAGGCTGTCGCCAGCCAGTAGTTGGGCGCTCGTCCCGTTTCCCCCGATGAAAAAGGCCCTCGTCGTCCTGGCGGCTGTCTCCCTCCTCTCCCCATCGATCCGGGCGGCGGACAGCCGGGCCACGGATGACGACCTGCGGATCAAGGGCGTGTTCGAAACCGCGCTGCCCAAGACCGAGCGCAAGAGCTCGCTTCGCCTCATCGTGCATCCGCACCTCGGGGACTTCAGCGAGCGCGA